>NZ_CP155079.2:4032808-4704943 GCF_039634365.2 Mucilaginibacter sp. PAMB04168 | reverse complement strand
TGTATGATAAAGCGACAACTGATCCCCACTCGCTAATGGCATCCTGTTTCATAGCTACCTGTAATATACGGTGTAAGCTTAAAGCCGAAATATCCATGCCCTTGTGAGTAAACTCATAATTGTTTTCGGTATAATGAATGCCTTTACGAACATTAATGCTCATGCCTATAGAGTGCAATACAAAGTCAATTTTACCGCCAAAGTGCTCTTGCGCCTTCGTAAACAGGTTTTCAATATCGGCAGTAACAGTAACATCAGCCGGAATAACGGGGGCGTTTACCTCTTCGGCCAGTTGGTTAATGGTACCCATGCGCAAGGCAATAGGGGCGTTTGTTAAAACCAGTTCAGCGCCTTCGGCTCTGCAGCGCTGGGCTGTTTTCCAGGCAATTGATTTTTCATCAAGGGCGCCAAAAATGATTCCCTTTTTACCTTGTAATAAATTATAAGCCATGTTGTTTTCGAATTGTTAATCGGGTGGTAAAGGTAGAAATTATTTTAAAGAAATTTATTTAACGATAAATCTCAGTTTATGCTGCCATATGCGTTTGCCAATAGGTATACTACCTAAAGCAGTACGTAATCATTGTACTTAGTTTTTCATCTCAATATTGGTGTTCCCTTCGGGCCGGGCTTTACGCTCATACTGCACAGGCCTTAGTCACTGGCCGGTATCCGCTTCAATCCCTAACACGTGTTTTGTGCCTAACTGTTCAGTAATTCCCTTGCGTTCTGGAGCGCACTTTCGCCCGGCTTGTCGCCGCTTAACATTTTGGCAATCTCTAAAACGCGTTCCTCATCGGTTAGCTGGCGTATTTTCGTATAAGTGGTAGCTGTTTCATTATTTTTATATACAAAATAATGGCTTTGCCCTTTGCTGGCTATTTGCGGCAAGTGTGTAATGGTAATTACCTGCAGGTTGCCGGCTAAACGTTCCATAATAATACCCACCTTATTGGCTACCTCGCCAGATACACCCGTGTCTATCTCATCAAAAATAATGGTTGGTAATGCGGTATATCTTGCAATGATAGATTTTATGCTCAGCATTAACCGCGACAGCTCACCACCTGAAGCCACTTTACTCATTTCGGCCAGGTTATGTCCTTTATTGGCCGTAAATAAAAAGCGTATTTGGTCTGCACCGGTTTTAGTAAGTTCCTGGTTAGTGGTGTAAGTATGCTCAATTTTAAGAAGGGCATTGCCCATACCCATTTCAGCCAGGGTATCCATTACCTGAGTTTCAATATCGGGGAGGGCTTTAATGCGGTTGTCAGATAATTGCTTAGCCAGTTGCTGTAAATCGTCTCTTTGCAATTTTATTTGCTCCTGTAACGATTCAATTTCTTCGTCCCCAAAAAGCACTTGCTGTATCTTGCCCGATAGCTCTTCCTGCAAAGCCAGTAACTCGGCATTGCTACTAACCCGGTGCTTCTTTTGCAAATTGTAAATCAGGCTTAAGCGTGTATTGATCTCATCGGCACGTGCCTCGTTGGTTTGCGTTTGCTGTTCTATCAGCTCAATTTCAGAAGCTATATCTTTCAGCTCAATTAATGAGCTGTTAAGTCGCTCATGCAATTCAGCAATCTGCGGATTAAATTTATTTAGTGATAAGAGCTGCTGTCCGGCTTCTTTTACTTGTAAAGTAACGGCCACTTCGCTGTCCTGCAATAATTGAAGTGCGCCATTCAGTTTGCGTTTTATTTCCTCAGCATTGTTCAGCGTGTAAAGCTCCTGCTCCAATTCTTCCTGCTCATCGGCCGATAGGCCTGCCTTTTCTAATTCATCAAATTGAAACTGAAAATAATCGAGGTCTGTTTTGGCTTTATTATTTTCATCGATCAGCTGTTGAAGCCGGGAGGTTGCTTTTTTGTAAGCCCTGTAGTCAGTTTGATATTGGTTGAGCAGGGGCTGGTGTTTGGCCACGCCGTCCACAACCAGCAACTGAAAGCCCGGATCATTAATTTCGCGGGTAGCCTGTTGCGAGTGAATATCTATCAATTGCTCGCCTAAAAGCTTTAAAGTAGCCAAATTAACCGGTGTGTCATTTACAAACGCACGTGATTTGCCATCGGCCGATATTTCGCGCCTTAAAACTGTTTCAGGTTCGTAATCCAGGTCGTTCTCTTCAAAAAAAGCTTTAAGGTGAAAGTCGGCAATCTTAAAAGTACCTTCAATCACGCACTTCTTTTGCTGATTGAAGAAGTACTTACTCTCGGCACGCTGACCTAAAATAAGTGATAGCGCACCTAATATAATAGATTTACCGGCCCCGGTTTCGCCGGTTATGATATTTAAACTGGCGTCAAAGCCAATTTCCAGGTTATCAATTAAAGCGTAATTATGAATGTTGAGCTGATGCAGCATGTAGAGTTATCCTTGAATACAAAGATACTCAATTACAAAATCAATGCCTAACAGATGTGTTTTATAACAAACTTACAGATGTACTGAAGTGGTTTATTGTTGTAAGGTTTGATACAAATTTCCATTAGCCGGGTCGGCTTGGTTAAGGATGTTCATGGCCTGCAGCTTTTCCTGGGGATCTGCTTTTGAATAAATAGAGACCAACTCATTGCGCTTAGCCAGGAAAAATAAGGTGGGCAAAGTGGCACCGACTCGTACACGATCCAGCTGGGTAAGTACCGGCAAAGCGGCCGTTATATTTTTACGGCCGGTAGCTGCATTGTCGGCCATTAAATCCAGCCCTTGCCTATGGTAGGTATATAAAAACTCACGCAGCGGAATGTAAGTTTTGTTCATGGTGTTCTCCGACAGCCAATAGCGGTTGGTATTATTATCAAATGCTTTCCAGCCACGGTATGATGAACTTTGCGCGTTAATAACTACCGTTTGTGCGTTGGCATAATATGAAGTGCCGCCGAATTTAGAAAAGCTGTCGTAATCAAAAGCCATAATCATGTAGGCATAAAAAGCCATCACGGAGCTTAAATTGCTTTCGAAGGTTTGGTTATTAAAGTCAATGGTTTGCCCTTCGGTGTAGGTGAAGTCAAAATCGCGGTCGTTAATACTAAAAACGGGGGTGTTATAAGCGGCGTTATAAACTGGACGGGTCGACTGCACCTGGAGTTCGCCACTAAAACTAGTTCCGTTATCCCAATTGGTAACCGTTAGTACAAAGCTGCAATCTACTTTTTCTTGCGGTTGTACAGCATCGGCGCTCCACTTGCGTCCGTTCAAAAACTCACGCATGGCGGTTTGTAGCGAAGTGAAAATGCGCTTATTGGTTGTCGCAATTTTCGGCGATAGTACTTGTACACGGGCATTTAAATCCTGTGCAATAGCTGTATGCACAATTCCTAACCACAACAATAACAACCCCAGCTTCTTCATCATTTCAACAACGTAATTATCTTATGGCATATGTCAGCAGCCACCTCGCTTTTACGCTTGGTTTCAAAGATTGTTTTATGGAGCTGCCGGTCAATCATTGTTATTTTATTGGTATCAAGCTTAAAGCCCGCGCCAACATCATTAAGTGAATTTAAAATAATCAGGTCGAGGTTTTTTTTGTGCAGCTTATCTATAGCGTTCTGCTCCTCGTTTTGAGTTTCGAGCGCAAAACCAATGAGTAATTGATTGTGTCGTTTGCGTTCGCCCAGTACTCTTAATATGTCAGTCGTTTTCTTTAGATCTATGCCAAAGGTGTCACTCTGCTTTTTGATTTTTTGGGATGACACATTTATAGGTGTATAATCGGCCACGGCAGCGCTCATTATGCAAGCATCAGCAATGTCAAAATGGTACAAGCAAGCTTCCAGCATTTCTGCAGCTGATGTAATATCAATACGGTTTATACCGGTTTGTTGTAACGTTTGTGCAGATGGACCCGCTATAAGTGTTACCACAGCACCCTGTTTGGCCAATTCATCGGCGATGGCAAATCCCATTTTGCCGGAAGAATGGTTACCTATAAAACGTACAGGATCAATTGCCTCGTAAGTAGGACCAGCCGTAACCAGCATTCGTTTACCAGCCAGCCGAAGGCTCTCTGATAGTTGATCGGTTACAAAACTTACAATTTCTTCAGGCTCCGCCATGCGGCCTTCACCATGCAAGCCGCTGGCCAGTTCGCCACTGCCTGGCTGTATAAGTATATTACCGTAGCTTTGCAGCTTTTGCACATTGCTTAAGGTAGCTTGGTGGCGCCACATATCCAGATCCATTGCTGGTGCAAAGTAAACCGGGCACTTGGCCGATAAGTATGCGGCAGTAAGTAGGTTATCACACTGTCCACCGGCCATTTTAGCCATAGTGTTGGCGCTTGCTGGGGCAATCAGGAATAAATCGGCCCATAGGCCCAGTTCTACATGATTATTCCATTGGCCGGTGCCAGGTTCAAAATATTGTATGAGTACCGGTTTTTTGGAAAGTGTGGAGAGCGTAAGCGGCGTAATAAAGCTGGCAGCGTCTTTGGTCATCACTACCTGCACTTCTGCACCGGCCTTTATTAACAAGCGCACAAGCGTAGCAGATTTATAGGCCGCTATACTACCGCAAACACCTAAAACAATTTTCTTGCCTTCGAGCATAGTACAAAAATAGGTAAACCCAGCTAATATCGTATAAACTGAATGGCTTATTCAATTTCGCGGCGGTATCTTACAATAAAAAAGCCCTTTTGAAAGTAAAAGGGCTTTTTTTCTAAAATCTTGTTTTTACAGGTAAGAGAATTAATCTCTCTCTTTGTTAGGGTTGCGGAAATAAACCTTGTTTTCTAAAAATTCCTGAACTGCTACTAACGTAGGTTTGGGCAAGCGCTCGTAATGTTTCGAAATTTCGATCTGCTCACGGTTCTCAAACACTTCTTCCAGGTTATCATTTGCAGAGGCAAACTCAGATAATTTCTGATGCAGCTCTTCTTTAATGTTGTTTGATATCTGGTTTGCACGTTTCGACATGATAACGATAGACTCATACAGGTTGTCTGTTGTTTTATCCAGGTCGCGCAAATCGCGGGTTACGGTACTGCCTGCTACAGTTGGTTTATTATTAGGATTATTGCTCATGTTCGTTTTATATTTTATTGTTGCGGACTTCTTTGATTATGTTTATCAGTAATTGACTGTTGTTGCGGCGCTTTAGCCGTATCCCTATCTGCTAGTTTTTTGGCCAGTTTACCCTCAGCTTCTAACCGCGCTAAATAACGTTTGGCGTTTGCAATACCACGCTCGCTGTCTTTACGGTATTCGGCTGCTTCTTTAACATACTTGCTGTTTGCATATTTCTCAGCAAATTGATCAGCATAGGTCATTGATTGCGTATAGCGCTCTTCCTGACGGAATTCGGCACTGTTCTTGGCATACAAGTACTGGGCCTTAACAGTTAAAAACTCCATTTCTTCTGCATACTTAGTATCCGGATAATCGCGCAGGGCATTATTGAATGCCATAACTGCCGACAGGTAATCGCCGATATCTAAATAAAGCCTTGCATTATTGTAAGCTTTGGTTTCTAATTTATCGCGCAGGTCCTGAATCAACTTACCGGCTTGAACGCTACGTTCACTTTTAGGATAAAGGTTTATAAACAATTGTAAAGTCTCAATAGCCTTGGTGGTATTCTCCTGGTCAAGCGACGGAATAGGTGAATCCAGATAATAACAATAGGCAGACATGTAACGGCATTCCTCAGCACGGGTACTTGATGGGTACAGATCGGCAAAGTTTTTAAAATGGTAACGGGCCGAAGTGTAATCCTTTAAGTTATAGTTAGCGTAGGCGTAATAAAAGAATAAGTCTTCAGCCTCACTTAATCCTCTGTATTTTGGTGTAAGTAACTCAAATAACTCCAGTGCTTTTGAGTATTGTTTTTTGTTATAGAATTTTACGGCCTGCTGGTATTGTTTAGCCCGGTCGTTACTCTCCTTTAATCTCTCGTAGCTGCTTTTACAGCTGCCAGTAATAAGTACCGCGGTAACTAATAAGCCTGCAATTATAGCACGTTGCTTTTTAAACATCCTGCAAAGATAATTATATAATGTAAATCAATCAATTATTTATTTTAAGCGCGAAAATAAACGCCTTATTGTGTTATAGTATGTTTCCGCTTCACATTTAACATCTTTTAACTATGAACTGACAACTGAACCAACGTAGGTGAGCTGAACACTAAATATAACCCGCTTGCAAGGCTTAAACAGGATGCCCTTAGCAACAATGTGTTAACTTACGCCGGTGTTAAAGCAATATTAGCAGAACAATAGCTTCCTGTAATTGAAACATCTGATATTGCTCTACCTATATAATAGGTAGAGCATCCAGGCTTATTGCCGCGAGAACACAGAGGGGATTTATCCATTGAAAACATGTAACCAAAAGTGAATGCTATAACATATTCAAAAGGCAAACCTATTTGATCTGTTTAAGAGTCATGGTAATACTTGACCCATCTAAGTTGTGATATACCAGCTTTACAAATCCGAATTGTTCGCTGAAGTAAGACACGAGAATGCTATGGCCACTGGTGGTATTCGCAATACCCTTAACTTTTATTGTTTGGACAGTTCCAATGGGTAAGCTGAGCGCTTCCTTACCTTGCACAACATATTTGCAATGGAGAGTAAGCTTACCTGTCCAATTGAAGGCTTTAAATTCAGGCCATTTTTCACCGATTTCGAGATTCCAATCATAAATTTGACCAGATTTAAGCGGCAGCTTGATGTAAGGAAAGGGAGACAGTTGCAGAATCTCTAGCGCATGAAAGCGAAATGGGTGTAACCAAACATTTGCTTTATTCTCAATTACCCCCGTTAGTTCAGTCTCTAAAGGTTTAAAATCAAAATTATAATGGTAGAGGAATACCTCCGTCTGATTGTAGTTTGGTTTGTCCATCATAATAGGACCTATTTTTCCTAAAAGTTTTTATACCCAGATATTCAATTGTACTACTATCCTTTTGCATAGCGGGTACATAATGCCATGACTTAGCGCCTTCTGGTTGTGATGTAATTGCATATTTGAGTGTATCGTGGCCTTTGACAATAAAATAGTCATATATGTAAGTCTTGCCTTCAATAAAATCTTATTATCGTAATTAAAGGGGTTAATGCCTTTGTTGTTGGAAAGCTTGGGTTCAATGTATAGATCTGGTTTCTGTGCAAATACCGAAACATTAAAAGCTATAGTAAAACAGCTAAGGAACGACAGGTAAAATAAATTAGGAGCCATGTTAAGATTTACTGCCCCTAATTTACCAAAACCGTGGCACTTTCGGCAATTGAGAGTTGATTTGTGTTTCAAAGAAAACTATCATCAACCTTGATTGACTGATGATGAAGTATTGCACTTGAGGAATATGTAAAAAGATAACCACTATTTATATAATAGACTATAGTTAATGCCTGCAACCAATTTTAAAAATGGATGGATGTATTAGATGAACGGTTTAAGGCCCTATCAAGAGCTGGTTGAACATAAGATTGGCTTTTTTATTGAAAATATTACAAATCTTGATCTCTCAATGAAGTTTACCATCTATTATAACGCCGGTATCATTATAATAGATTAAAAGTGGAGTATAAGAACTACCTATATGCGATAAGCAACCTGACTAAGACATCAGGGGGCGTTTTAGAAAAAGAAAGGGGTTGAAGGGTAGGGAGTTAAGGGGGATGTAACACAAAAAGAGAAGAAAGGTTTTATAAAAAGGAAAAAAGCGCTACCTTTGCAACCCGCAAACGAAGGAATGCGGTCAGTACATTGAAAAAGGGCGAAGGGATGTTGAAGCATTGAAAGATGCGTCAGCAGGAGATCAGGAGAGAGGCGGATAGCCAATCGGGGCATCACAAAAAACTTTAAAAAAAGTTTTGGGGATGTCAAAAAGATTTCTACCTTTGCACTCCCAATCGCAATGATCGGGAATAGATTGAAAAGCGGCACAGGGATAAGAAAAACGGCGAAAAGCGGTTTAAGGAGTCTCAAAAAAATTTAGAAATAAATTTTGGAGAAATCAAAAACTTAGTTACCTTTGCACTCCCAAACGGAACGAAAGCGAAAGCGGACGGAAAGCGAGGGGAAACAAAAAGCAAAATCACTCATCGCTAGGATGAGCAGATATAAAAAGCGGAACCGTGACGGGGAAGCGATAAAGTTCTTTTAAGAAGTAACATGTAGCGTAGCGGGAGCGATAACTTAAGGTTATCGACTCTATCAAAAAAAAGAAAACCTTTCGAAATTGGAGTTACACTGAATACTGTATAAAGATATACAAATAATCAGATTTCTATTTTGAGTAATAGGGTCTGGATACAAACAAAACATTTTACAATGGAGAGTTTGATCCTGGCTCAGGATGAACGCTAGCGGCAGGCCTAATACATGCAAGTCGGACGGGATTGGGGAGCTTGCTCCCCATGAGAGTGGCGCACGGGTGCGTAACACGTATGTAACCTACCGTTGTCAGGGGGATAGCCTCTCGAAAGAGAGATTAACACCGCATAAAATCACAGTGCAGCATTGCATAATGATCAAATATTTATAGGACAACGATGGGCATGCGGGACATTAGCTAGTTGGCGGGGTAACGGCCCACCAAGGCGACGATGTCTAGGGGATCTGAGAGGATGACCCCCCACACTGGTACTGAGACACGGACCAGACTCCTACGGGAGGCAGCAGTAAGGAATATTGGTCAATGGAGGCAACTCTGAACCAGCCATGCCGCGTGCAGGAAGACGGCCCTACGGGTTGTAAACTGCTTTTGTACCGGAATAAACCTTTCTTCGTGAAGAGAGCTGAATGTACGGTAAGAATAAGGATCGGCTAACTCCGTGCCAGCAGCCGCGGTAATACGGAGGATCCAAGCGTTATCCGGATTTATTGGGTTTAAAGGGTGCGTAGGTGGCCTATTAAGTCAGGGGTGAAAGACGGTAGCTTAACTATCGCAGTGCCTTTGATACTGATGGGCTTGAATACAGTTGAAGTAGGCGGAATGTGACAAGTAGCGGTGAAATGCATAGATATGTCACAGAACACCGATTGCGAAGGCAGCTTACTAAAGTGTGATTGACACTGAGGCACGAAAGCGTGGGGATCAAACAGGATTAGATACCCTGGTAGTCCACGCCCTAAACGATGAATACTCGATGTTGGCGATATACGGTCAGCGTCTAAGCGAAAGCGTTAAGTATTCCACCTGGGGAGTACGCCCGCAAGGGTGAAACTCAAAGGAATTGACGGGGGCCCGCACAAGCGGAGGAGCATGTGGTTTAATTCGATGATACGCGAGGAACCTTACCCGGGCTTGAAAGTTAGTGAATGATCCAGAGACGGATCAGTCCTTCGGGACACGAAACTAGGTGCTGCATGGCTGTCGTCAGCTCGTGCCGTGAGGTGTTGGGTTAAGTCCCGCAACGAGCGCAACCCCTATGTTTAGTTGCCAGCATTTAAGGTGGGGACTCTAAACAGACTGCCTACGCAAGTAGAGAGGAAGGAGGGGACGACGTCAAGTCATCATGGCCCTTACGTCCGGGGCTACACACGTGCTACAATGGATGGTACAGAGGGCTGCTACCTGGCAACAGGATGCCAATCTCTAAAAGCCATTCACAGTTCGGATCGGGGTCTGCAACTCGACCCCGTGAAGTTGGATTCGCTAGTAATCGCGTATCAGCAATGACGCGGTGAATACGTTCCCGGGCCTTGTACACACCGCCCGTCAAGCCATGGAAGCTGGGGGTACCTGAAGTATGTAACCGCAAGGAGCGTCCTAGGGTAAAACCGGTAACTGGGGCTAAGTCGTAACAAGGTAGCCGTACCGGAAGGTGCGGCTGGAATACCTCCTTTCTGGAGCAGTATTCAGTACCAAGTAACACGAGCCGAAAAAGAGAGGTAAGTAAAAAGACAGAATCCTGCTACGCACATGTATTTCTTAAGATTAGAAGAAAAAAGAAGAAACCCAGAAAAGAAAAGCCATATCAGTACTATATAGGTAATATATAGAGTGGCTGTAACCATTAAACAAAGTCTCGTAGCTCAGTTTGGTTAGAGCACTACACTGATAATGTAGGGGTCAGCAGTTCAAATCTGCTCGAGACTACTACAAAGGGAAATCTTTTATGGGGAATTAGCTCAGCTGGCTAGAGCACCTGCCTTGCACGCAGGGGGTCAACGGTTCGAATCCGTTATTCTCCACACAGATGTGATAAGCAAATGAGCAATCATCTGCCTATCTAATTCGAAAGTTCTTTGACATATTGGAAGAAGTAATTGTAAAACTGAGAAAACAACAGTGAAGGACGTTGTGAGTAAGAGTAGAAAGTACAAGGTAAAAAGTAAAAAGGCTTTCGGGTCTTGATACTGTATACTAACTACCGGATACTGCTAAAACAACTCTAAATAAAGCATACCATGCCGAGCAAAAGCGGCATGTGTAGAAGAAAGTAAGAAAGGGCACACGGGGGATGCCTTGGCTCTCAGAGGCGATGAAGGACGTGATAAGCTGCGATAAGCTACGGGGATTAGCAAATATGAATTGATCCGTAGATTTCCGAATGGGGAAACCTAATCCATTGAAGATGGATTGCAATAATGCGCAAACCTGCTGAACTGAAACATCTAAGTAAGCAGAGGAAGAGAAAACAATAGTGATTTCCTGAGTAGTGGCGAGCGAAAGGGAAACAGCCCAAACCCACCATGTTACGGCATAGTGGGGGTTGTAGGACTACGATGTGGTATATTAAACTGAAGCGGAAGGGCATGGGAAGGCCCGCCATAGAGCATGAGAGCTGCGTACGCGTAAGGAATAATAACCTAGTAGAATCCTGAGTACTGCGGGGTCGGAGACGCCCTGTAGGAATCTGCCGGCACCATCCGGTAAGGCTAAATACTACTGAGAGACCGATAGTGAACCAGTACCGTGAGGGAAAGGTGAAAAGAACCCCGAACAGGGGAGTGAAATAGAACCTGAAACCGTGTGCTTACAAGCGGTCGGAGCAGACTTGTTCTGTGACGGCGTGCCTTTTGCATAATGAGCCTACGAGTTACTCTTCTCTGGCAAGGTTAAGTGTTTAAGACACGAAGCCGAAGCGAAAGCGAGTCTGAATAGGGCGTGCAGTCAGAGGAGGTAGACGCGAAACCTTGTGATCTACCCATGGACAGGTTGAAGGTGCCGTAACAGGTACTGGAGGACCGAACCGATAAACGTTGAAAAGTTTCCGGATGATTTGTGGGTAGGGGTGAAAGGCTAATCAAACTGGGAAATAGCTCGTACTCCCCGAAATGTTTTTAGGAACAGCGTGGCGGTAAAGTTATACAGAGGTAGAGCTACTGATTGGGTGCGGGGGAGTCAAATCCTACCAAATCCAGACAAACTCCGAATGCTGAATAATATACGCTGCAGTGAGGCTCTGGGTGCTAAGGTCCAGGGCCGAGAGGGAAAGAACCCAGACCATCAGCTAAGGTCCCCAAATTACTATTAAGTTGAACTAACGAGGTCCGACTGCACAGACAGCTAGGATGTTGGCTTGGAAGCAGCCATTCATTTAAAGAGTGCGTAACAGCTCACTAGTCGAGCGGTCGGGCATGGATAATAAACGGGCATTAAATAGTATACCGAAGCTATGGATTGTATATTTATATACACTGGTAGGGGAGCATTCTATCGCCGGCGAAGCATGACACGACAAGTGCATGTGGAGGTTATAGAAAAGCAAATGTAGGCATAAGTAACGATAAGGCGGGAGAGAAACCCGCCCACCGAAAGACTAAGGTTTCCTGATCAACGCTAATCGGATCAGGGTTAGTCGGGGCCTAAGGATAATCCGAGTGGAGATTCCGATGGACAACTGGTTAATATTCCAGTACTTTTGATAACTGCGATGCAGTGACGGAGTAGTGACACATCCGCGTTCTGACGGAATAGAACGTTAAAGGCCGTAGGTATAGGCGATGTAGTAAAGTACGCATTGTTTGCTGAAAGCTGATAGTACACAAAGCCTTCGGGTGGCGTGATAGTGATGGTAATCAGACTTCCAAGAAAACCTGCTAAGCTTCAGGTTATCAAAACCCGTACCGTAAACCGACACAGGTAGTCGAGGAGAGAATCCTAAGGTGCTCGAGTGATTCATGGCTAAGGAACTCGGCAAAATGGCCCTGTAACTTCGGGAGAAGGGGCGCTGTCAGCAATGGCAGCCGCAGTGAAAAGGCCCAGGCGACTGTTTAACAAAAACACATGGCTTTGCAAAATCGAAAGATGACGTATAAGGCCTGACACCTGCCCGGTGCCGGAAGGTTAAGAGGGGATGTTAGTCGCAAGGCGAAGCATTGAATCGAAGCCCCGGTAAACGGCGGCCGTAACTATAACGGTCCTAAGGTAGCGAAATTCCTTGTCGGGTAAGTTCCGACCTGCACGAATGGTGTAACGATCTGGGCGCTGTCTCAGCCATGAGCTCGGTGAAATTGTGGTATCGGTGAAGACGCCGGTTACCCGCAACGGGACGGAAAGACCCCATGCACCTTCACTACAACTTAACATTGATATCGGATACAGGATGTGTAGGATAGGTGGGAGACTGTGATCCGGCTTCGCTAGGAGTCGGTTAGTCAACGTTGAAATACCACCCTTTCTGTATTTGGTGTCTAACTCTGCACGGCAGAGGACATTGTTTGGCGGGTAGTTTGACTGGGGTGGTCGCCTCCAAAAAGGTAACGGAGGCTTTCAAAGGTAAGCTCAGTACGCTTGGTAACCGTACGTGGAGTGCAATAGCATAAGCTTGCTTGACTGTGAGGCAGACAAGCCGAGCAGGGTCGAAAGACGGATATAGTGATCCGGTGGTTCTGCATGGAAGGGCCATCGCTCAAAGGATAAAAGGTACGCTGGGGATAACAGGCTGATCTCCCCCAAGAGCTCATATCGACGGGGAGGTTTGGCACCTCGATGTCGGCTCGTCACATCCTGGGGCTGGAGAAGGTCCCAAGGGTTCGGCTGTTCGCCGATTAAAGTGGCACGCGAGCTGGGTTCAGAACGTCGCGAGACAGTTCGGTCCCTATCTGTTGTGGGCGTTGGAAGTTTGAGTGGGGCTGACCTTAGTACGAGAGGACCGGGTTGGACTAACCTCTAGTGAATCTGTTATGGCGCCAGCTGTACTGCAGAGTAGCTACGTTGGGAATAGATAAGCGCTGAAAGCATCTAAGTGCGAAACTAGCCACAAGATGAGACTTCCATTGAGGGTCGTAGTAGACTACTACGTTGATAGGTTACAGGTGTAAAGGTGGTGACATCATAGCCGAGTAATACTAATTGCCCGAAGCTTTCTTCGTCAACAGATAAGTGGTGTGATCTTTCCGGTCACACCACACCATCAAAAACAACATGTGCTGTTGTTTACTCAGAACTAACATTACTTCTTTCAATTATTGTCATTGTTTAAGGTAGTCCGTTTAATAAAGGGCTGCTAAAAAACATTAAAAATATTCAGGTGCCTATATCGGCGGTGTCCACCTCTTCCCATTCCGAACAGAGAAGTTAAGCCCGCCAGAGCCAATGGTACTGCAGTAAAATGTGGGAGAGTAGGTCGGCGCCAAACCTTTTCAGTTAACCCCCTGTAACTAATCATTACAGGGGTTTTCTGCTTTTATAGCCCCCCTAACACGCCTCGCTGATTTAGCTCCAGAAGCTGTACTAACTTGCCTGCTGCCTTCCTGCTCTGGCCTGCTGACCGCCCGTTTTTCATTCTTATCGCCGTTTAGCAGTATCAAGTAGGTCATTTCGTTGCGAACCATCAACTGTTTTTTTTCCTTCATGTTGAGGAGAATCATATTCCGATTTTATCGACTTCCCTGCCGCACAATCAGGCACTGGTGGCTTACTATCTGGAATATTTATAAATAATTACCTGTCTTTTTCCCTACAGAACTAATTTAAGATACAAGTGTTTAAATCTTAGCATTTCCCGAATAATGCATTAAACGCTTTGCTAATGAATACAATAATCGACCAAACGCATCAAGGACATACCTGGCCCTTAGCTCATGCTGTGCCCGACCCTGACTCAGCACACAATGTAGTCCTCAACATAAACGGACAGGAGATTCATCTTAAGATTGAACCTTGGGTCAGTTTGTTAGATGCGCTCAGGGAATATGTTGGTCTCACCGGTACTAAAAAAGGATGTGATCACGGTCAGTGTGGTGCATGTACAGTGTTGATTGATGGTAAACGCATCAACTCTTGTCTCACGTTAGCTGTTATGAAGCAAGGTTGCCAAGTCACTACAATCGAAGGTCTTTCAAAAGGAGACGAACTGCATCCGGTTCAGGAGGCATTTGTTGAACATGATGCCTACCAATGCGGTTATTGCACACCCGGTCAAATTTGTTCGGCCGTTGGTTTAATTAATGAAGGTAAAGCCACAACGCGCGATGAAATAAGTGAACTCATGAGTGGCAATATCTGTCGCTGTGGTGCTTACCCCCACATTTTAGATGCTATTGAGCAAGTGAAAGGAGCCGGTAGTCATGAATAAGTTTACCTATGTAAGCGTTAATAGCACAGATGCTGCTATAAGGGAACTGGACGAGCACGACAGCCCTAAATACATAGCTGGTGGTACAAACCTGCTCGACTTAATGAAAATAAGCGTCGAGAGTCCCGATCACCTAATCGATATCACTCATCTTGCTTTTCATAGTATTGAAGATACCAATAACGGCGGCCTGCGTTTAGGGGCTTTAGTAACCAATGCTGATACCGCCTGGAACGAAAAGGTGGAGGAACGATATCCTCTCTTGTCAAAAGCCATATTAGCTGGAGCATCTCCACAGCTGCGTAACATGGCTACCAATGGGGGCAACCTTATGCAGCGCACACGCTGTTATTATTTTTATGATAAAGCCACGCCCTGTAATAAGCGCGAGCCGGGTTCAGGGTGTTCGGCCGTAAATGGGTACAACCGTATACATGCTATTTTAGGTACCAGCGAACAGTGCATTGCAACGCATCCCAGTGATATGTGTGTAGCGCTGGCAGCGTTAGGGGCTACGGTAAACATAACCGGAAAAAACGGTGACTGGAGTATTCCATTTGCCGATTTTCATCGCTTACCGGGAGATCGGCCGGATTTGGATAACACGCTCGATGCAGGCGATATAATTACATCCGTAGATTTACCAAATGAAGGATTTGCTGAGAACTTTGAATATCTAAAGGTTCGTGAGAGGGCCTCGTACGCTTTTGCATTAGTATCCGTAGCCGTAGGGCTAAAAATGGATGGTAATGTAATTACCGAAGCACGCCTGGCCTTGGGTGGCGTTGCGCATAAGCCCTGGAGAAGTATTGAAGCAGAAGCTGCACTGACCAATCAGGTAGCATTAACTGAAAATTTTAAGAAAGCAGCGGAAATTGCTTTGGAAGGTGCGAAAGGCTTTGGCGACAATACCTTTAAAATAGATCTCGCAAAGCGGGCAATTGTAAGAGCGTTATTAAAGGCAGCTAAACTGGAGGAACAAGCATGAGTACAGAATATATAGGCAAACCCATTAGCCGGGTAGATGGCCGCGCTAAGGTAACCGGGCAGGCGAAATATGCTGCCGAATTTAATGTAGCTGCCGGAATTACCTACGGTTACGTGGTGTCAAGTCCTATAACCAAGGGTAAAATTACGGCCGTAAATACGCGGCAGGCACTTAGTCAAAAGGGAGTTTTACAAGTATTTACGCACGAGAATGTACCCGACTTTGCCTGGTTTGACCGGAGTTACAAAGATCAGGACGCACCTAAAGACGGCTCGCCATTTAGGCCTTTTCAAAATAATGAAATTCAATTCGGCTTACAGCCTATTGCATTAGTAGTGGCCGTAACGTTTGAGCTGGCGCGTTATGCATCAACCTTAATTCATTTTGAATATGAGGTAGATGAAAACCTGCAGTCGGGCATAGAGCTTAATTTAGATAAAGCCAAGAAGCCTAAATCCTACAAAGTACCGGTTACCAAGCCCCGTGGCGATGCACAGAAAGCTTTCGATAAGTCTGCTATTCAACATCAAGCCGATTATTTTCACGGTAGCGAGCATCACAACCCTATGGAAATGCATGCTACAACTGTTATTTATGGTGATGATGATAAATTAACTATATATGATAAAACGCAAAGCGTGCTTAACAGCCAAAGCTATGTGAAAAGTGTGTTCGGCTTGTCTACAGATAAAGCACGTGTCATATCACCTTTTGTGGGTGGTGCATTTGGTGCTGGCTTACGGCCACAATACCAATTGTACCTGGCTGTAATGGCAGCTATGGAATTGAAGCGCTCAATTAAAGTAGTGCTCACACGGCAGCAAATGTTTTCATTCGGACATCGCCCGGCAACGCTGCAAAAAATAACCATCGGCGCGTCTGCTGATGGTAAGCTACAGGCTGTCATCAACAATACTTTTAGCGAAACATCGCAATTTGAGGAGTATACCGAGAATATTGTCAACTGGTCGGGCTTTTTATACAATTGCCAAAATGTGAGTTTCTCGCATAAAATAGTTCCTCTTGATGTGTATACCCCTTTAGATATGCGTGCGCCCGGCGGTGTAACCGGCGTGTATGCTATTGAGTGTGCCATTGATGAAACTGCTTACAAAGCCGGTATCGATCCGCTTGAGTTCCGCTTAATAAATTATGCGGAGAAGGATCTGAATGATGATTTGCCCTTTTCGAGTAAAGAGTTGAGGGAATGTTACCGGCAGGGGGCTGAAAAGTTTGGCTGGGATCAGCGTAAGGCAGAACCTCGTGCTACCCGTAAAGGCAACTACCTCATTGGATCGGGCATGGCTACAGGTGCGTGGGAAGCGCAGCAAATGCCGGCCAGGGCAAAAGCAATGTTTACCATTGATGGCAAGCTAACGGTTAGCAGTGCAACTGCCGACATAGGCACAGGTACCTACACCAGTATGACCCAAATAGCTGCGGAAACTTTGGGGCTGCCGTTAGAAGACGTGCAATTTAAGTTAGGTGACAGTGTTATGCCTATGGCGCCGCTGCAAGGTGGCTCCTGGACTGCTGCTACCATTGGCTCAGCTGTAAAGCTGGTTTGTGATGATGTTAAAGGCAAGCTGTTTAAAATGGCACGTAAGCTGCCAAATTCACCTTTTGCCAATGCCGATGATGAAGATGTGATTTTTGCAAACGGCAGTATTAGCTTAAAAGATAAGCCCGACGTTTATTACACGCTTACAGAGGTAATGAAAATGAGCGAGGCAAATTATATTGAAGCCGATGTTACGTCATTGCCCAACATGCTCAAGCAGAAAAAATACTCCCGCTATACACATTCGGCCGTTTTTGCCGAAGTAGCAGTAGATGAGGATTTAGGAACCGTACATGTCAACCGTGTGGTAACAGCTGTAGCTGCCGGACGTATCATCAACACTAAAATGGCGCGCAGTCAGGTGTTAGGTGGTGTAGTTTGGGGTATTAGTATGGCCCTGCATGAGGATTCGGTAATGGACAACAACATTGCCCGCTTCATCAACCATGACCTTGCCGAGTACCATGTACCCGTCAACGCCGATATTAAAGATGTGGACATCATTTTTGTAGAGGAGCACGATGAAGTTGTAAATCCATTGGGCGTTAAGGGAGTGGGCGAAATAGGCATTGTTGGTGTGGCTGCAGCAATAGCCAATGCCGTATATCATGCAACAGGCAAACGAGTAAGAGATTTGCCTATACAGTTAAATAAACTGATGTAAGCTTTTATTAAACCCTCCCGAGAAGGGAAGGACTAGATAAATGATGTTATTTCTGCCGTATGCGTGAGATCTTTTCAAAGTAATAAGTTAATTAATTTGAAAAGATCTCTAACTTATTGTTAGAGAAGGCATCTTTTAGAAAGTTACAATACTCCTATAGGATGGACAGGGCCAAGTTTTATGTTTAGCTTTGTATGCATCCAAGCACTTCTATGAATCAACCCGTCAAAACATTCTCGCATATTAACCCCGATACCAACTACCCAACCATGGTTGATGTGAGCGATAAGCAGGTGACTAAACGCATAGCCAAAGCTCAAAGTACAGTGGTTTTAGGGCCAGAAATAATGCAGCACCTGCAGGGCAATGATATCCAAACTAAAAAGGGACCTGTATTTCAAACAGCCATTATAGCCGGCACTATGGCTGCAAAAAAGACGGCAGACCTGATACCACTGTGCCACCCGCTGGCGTTGGAAAGCTGTAAGATTGAAATTACGATTAACGAAGAGCAGGAAGTGGTGATAGGATGTACGGCTGCCATCACATCAAAAACCGGCGTAGAAATGGAAGCCTTAACCGGCGCCAGCGTAGCTGCACTAACTATTTATGATATGTGCAAAGCATTTTCGCATAACATCCTTATTAAAGAAACCAAACTGCTGGAGAAAACAGGAGGCAAAAGCGATTTCAATGGATAATCATCAAAAACATGCTAAGCTGGCAAAGCCTTCATTGGGGGAGTTCCACCGAAATGAACTGGCCATTTTAGGTACTAATTGTGCTAACATCCGCAAGCTGTCTAACCAAATTATACAAGAGCTTTACGCCAAATACCAAGTCGCTTTTGTTGATGCCGATCATCAAGCGGCTCAGGCAGATGAAAACTCAGTTTTAGCTCATGGCGCAGCACTTGAGTTTACCGATAAAGTTAGCCACCGTGTGTTTGCTTACAAGCAAAAGTTTAACGCGTTCCAAAACCGCACGTTGTTTAATGAACAGGACCTGGTGTTGGTAAATGGCAATCACTTTGCGGCACAAAGCCAAATTGTAGTGATAGATCCGGTTAAACCTTTAGATAAAAAACTGGAGAAACTTACCAATGTACAGCTTATTTTGTTGACAGATGGCGTCAGTTCGATTCCGGATTACCTCACCAACCACTTACCTGCCGGCGCAGCTGTGCCTATTTTAAAGATGGCTGATGTGTTGGCTTTAACAACTTTTATTGACAAATATTTGCTTAGCCGTTTGCCGGTTCTTAACGGCTTGGTATTAGCTGGCGGGCAAAGTCAGCGTATGCAAACGGATAAAGGCAGCATACAATACTTTGGAAAAAGCCAGCGGTTGCATATGTATGAGATGATGAGTGCGTTGTGCACGGAAACCTTTGTATCTTATGCCAGCCAGCAATGGGTTAACCAGCAGGAGCAACTGCCTGTTGTGTTAGATAGCTTTACAGGTTTAGGCCCTTTTGGTGGCATCCTATCTGCCTTTCAACAAAACCCCAACGCGGCCTGGCTTACCGTAGCTTGCGACCTACCATACTTAACCGCGCAAACCCTAAATCATCTGATGGAAAATCGTAATCCATCTAAAATAGCTACCTGTTTTATGGATAGTGAAAACCAGTTTCCGGAGCCTTTAATTACTATTTGGGAACCCCGGGCCTATCCGGTAATGCTACAGTTTCTAAGTCAGGGGTACTCTTGTCCGCGCAAAGTCCTCATTAATTCGGACGTGGAATTGTTACAAGCCCCTGCTGTTGAGGAGCTGCAGAATGTAAACTACCCGGCGCAACGGCAGGAAGCAATGGCTCGCTTGCAGCAAGGTGGTTTATAAAAAACTGCTATCTTGCCGGTTAAACTAATATATACTCATGAGGAAATTTTATATAGTAATGTGCCCATTGTTGCTGTGCATGGCTTTTGGCCTGCAATCAGTAGCTCAAAACATTACTATTAGCGGCGATAGCATTGCAACTTTTACCATCAATAAAACAATGTTTCGTGAAATGAAGCAGGCAGTAGTAATGGCCAAAGCGCATGACGACAAAGTGCACCGCTATACCGGTGTAACGGTGGCCAACCTGCTTGCCAAAGCCGGCATTTTGTTAGGAGATACCGCTAAACGTAAAAGCATTATCAGCTACATTGTTGTTACCGCTGCCGATAATTACAAAGCTATTTACTCCCTTCCCGAAATTGACCCTCTTTTTGCTAACCGCACCATTTTACTGGCAGATAAGGAAGACAAAAAATTATTGGCTTCAGAGAACGGGCCCTATCAAATGATTGTACCGGCCGAAAAGGAGCATGCTCGTTGGGTGCGCCAGGTAGTGAGCATTGAAGTAGTAACCCTTAAACAATAATTAGAATGAAAAGGCAATGGATTTTTATTCTTGCTTTATTGATGATAATGCCGTTTGCCGCAACAGCGCAAAAGCTGCGCATTGCAGTAGCTGCTAATGCACAGTTTGTAGCCGGTGTGCTGGCCAAAGCCTTTAAGCAGCAAACCGGTGTTACAGCCGAACTTATAGTTGGTTCATCCGGAAAGTTAACCGCCCAAATTGAGCAAAGGGCGCCTTTTGACGCGTTCTTGTCGGCCGATATGAAATACCCCCAGGAATTATTTGATAAAGGGTTTACTACAGGCAAGCCCAAGGTGTATGCCTATGGCGCTTTAGTAGTATGGAGCAAACAGCCGTTAAAAGCCGGTTTGGCATCGCTAAAAGAAAATGAGTTTCGCAAAGTAGCCATTGCTAATCCCGCGCTGGCGCCTTACGGCGAGGCAGCCCTGCAGGCGCTCAAAAAGCTAAAACTGGCTGATGATCTGCAACCTAAAATAGTGTATGGCGAAAGCGTTGCCCAGGTAAATCAATACTTGCTTACCGGTGCTGTTGATGCCGCTTTTACGGCCAAGTCGATAGTGTTTGAGCCGGCACAGAAAAGTATAGGGACGTGGACTGAAGTAAGTAGCAAACTATACAGGCCCATTGCACAGGGCGTGGTTATCATAAAGCCGGCAGCCGGAAAGAATAGCAAGTATGCACAGGCGTTTTATAATTTTCTGTTCAGTGCAAAAGCTAAACAAATTTTCAAGCAATATGGCTACAGGTAGATAGGGGCTTCCTGAAATCAAGTATCAGCAATCTGAATTAAAGATGGATTATCAACCTTTATGGCTTACCCTAAAACTGGCAATGGTAACAACCGTTTGCTTGCTGGCCATAGGTATACCATTGGCGGCTTTGCTGGCCAAAAGTAAATCACCCTTAAAGGCCGTTGCCGAAGCTATTGTTGGCTTGCCACTGGTATTGCCGCCCTCTGTTTTAGGCTTTTACCTTTTACTGGCCTTTAGTCCTAACAGTGGCTTGGGTAAGTTTCTCGAATGGGTGTTCAATGTACGATTAGTTTTTTCATTCCCCGGGTTGGTTATCGGGTCCATTATTTACAGTTTGCCATTTATGGTGCACCCTGTACAAGCGGGACTGGAGGCCTTACCTCCCAGTTTGCGTGAAGCTTCGCAAACATTGGGTAAATCCAATTGGCAAACGTTTGTACATGTACTGCTGCCTAATATTAAGCCGGCCTTATTAACCGGCACCATACTCACTTTTGCACATACTATAGGCGAGTTTGGCTTGGTGCTGATGATAGGCGGCAATATACCGGGGGTTACACGGGTTGCCAGTATTGCAATTTACACAGAGGTTGAAGCTTTAAACTTTAAGGCGGCGCATGTTTATGCCGGTATCATACTGGTTGTAGCCTTCATTATTCTGCTCTCAGTTTATCTCATTAACAAGCGACTTGCCAGAAAGGGTTTGCCGGTATGATTAGAATCGATATCCGTAAAAAACTTCACATGGCTGGCGGGAATGGTGAATTGGTAATAAATACAAACCTGGCCCAAGGTTCTTTTACCGCGGTTTTCGGGCCGTCGGGCGCCGGCAAGACCTCTCTTTTACGGATACTTGCAGGACTAATGCAGCCGGAAGAAGGCTACATAGAAGTGAATGGAGAAGTTTGGCTGGATACAGTACGTAAAGTTAATCTTCCCCCGCAAAAACGGAATGTTGGTTTTCTTTTTCAGGATTATGCGCTTTTTCCGAACATGACAGTGCGCGAAAACTTGCTGTATGCCTTACCGGATGCAGGAGACAAGCTACAGGTGAACTCATTACTGCTTACCCTGAATATGCAGGCGCTGGCCGATAAAAGACCGGAGTTACTATCAGGTGGGCAGAAGCAACGCGTGGCGCTGGCCCGGGCCCTATTACGCAGGCCGCAACTGCTGTTGCTGGATGAACCGCTCTCGGCACTTGACCATAGCACCCGTATAGCTTTACAGGATGAGTTGAAAATAGTGCATCATAAATATGGCGTCACTACGTTGCTGGTAAGCCACGATGTACCCGAGGTTTACAAACTGGCTGAGAACGTTATTAGTTTGGATGCAGGCAGCATACAACAAATTGGCAGTCCGGCACAGGTATTCGGCTTACAGCAGTATACTAACGGGCTAATGGTTATAGGGGAAGTTATTGGAGTGAATAATGGTATCATACAGGTACTAACCGGTCATGCTGTAATTCAGCTGAGTGAAACTGAACAAACAGCAGGTTTAAGCATCGGCACCCGGGTAAGTATACATGCAGCTGACTTATCTTTACAAAAGCTTTTGTAACTTTATAATTATTAAGAAACCTTTAGTATGACGGTCAGTTTCTTAAACAGACAACAAATGAAAGTATTGCTTTTTGGGATAACCCGCGAAATTACAGGACAGAGCAGGCTTACTATTCCTGCCGATGCCGGTATTGGTACGGTAAAGGCCTTAAAGAATTGGTTAGCGCAGCAATACCCGGCCATGCAGGGCCTAACTTCACTGGCCGTAGCGGTAAACAGTGAGTATGCCAGCGATGAAGATTTAATAAACCCCGACCAGGAAATTGCATTAATTCCGCCGGTTAGCGGCGGATAATAAGCAAACGATAAACGTGTTAATTAAGTTAGTTGAACATATAGATTTGAATGAGGCGTATGCCTATCTGCATTCGGCCGAGGCTGGTGCCGTTAACTTTTTTATAGGTACGGTACGCAATCATTCAAAAGGCAAAGAAGTAATCAGGCTGGATTTTGAAGCTTATGATGCTATGGCCATCCGGCAAATGGAGCATTTGGCTAATGAGGCTTACAATAAATGGCCACTGGTTAATCTGGCTATAATACATGCGGTAGGCGCTAAATATCCTGGAACGCCGGTAGTTGTTATAGGTGTATCATCGGCACATCGCGATGCCTCTTTTGAGGCCTGCCGCTTTTTAATCGATGAGTTGAAAAAGACAGTACCTATTTGGAAAAAGGAATTTTACGAAGATAATAGTGTTTGGGTAAACGCCCATCCTTAATATAATGAAGCAGAGCTTATTGATTGATAAATATGGCAGGCAGCTGAATTACCTGCGGCTTTCGGTAACCGACCGCTGCAATTTCAGATGCTATTACTGCATGCCCGAAGAAGGCATCAACTTTGCTCCGCGCAAAGAGTTGATGACTTTTGACGAGATGCTGCTTTTATCAACCACTTTCTGTAACCTGGGTATATCCAAAATACGTATTACCGGCGGCGAGCCTTTTGTGCGTAATGGTATTATGCCTTTTCTCAAAAAGTTGAGTGTTGTAAAAGGCTTAAACGAAATTACGGTTACCAGTAATGGTACGCTCTCTGCCAAATACCAGGCTGAGTTATTGCAAATGGGTATCCGCAAGATCAATATCAGTTTGGATTCATTGAGCCGCGAGCGCTTTGAACATATAACACGCCGCGACACCTTCGACAGCGTTTATGCCGGCATTTTCAAGCTGCTGGATAACGGCTTCGAGGTAAAACTAAACTGCGTGGTAGCCGAGAATAAAAATATTCAGGACATTGTGCCCTTTATTGAACTTACCAAAAATCATTCACTATCCGTACGTTTTCTGGAAGAAATGCCTTTCAACGGCAGCGACGGATCGCAGGTACAGTCAGACTGGGATTACAAGCGTATCTATGGTCACATCGAGCAATATTATCCTGAAATTAACCGCTTAATCAGCGATGCCAATTCAACTTCGGTTAATTATAAAATATCGGGTTATAAAGGAAGTTTTGGGATTATCCCTTCCTTTAGCCGTACTTTTTGCGGCACCTGTAACCGTATCCGCCTTTCGGCAACGGGCGAACTGCGCACGTGCCTGTATGGCCCGCCTGTAATTAACCTGCGCGATTTATTGCGCAAAGGGGCCTCCATAGATGATTTAGAACAAGCTATATTGCATGCTGTAAGTCAGCGTGAGCGCGACGGCTATGCGGCCGAAGTTGCCAGTAAAGGTGCTATTCATACATCAATGTCGGTTTTGGGTGGATAGCTATGGAAACGTTTTCACATACAGAACCAACCTCTTCTTTCAACAATCGGTACTCCCGCCAAATGCAATTGGCTAATTTTGGTGAAGCGGCGCAACAAAAGTTAAGCAAAGCCAGTGTGTTGGTTGTAGGTGCCGGAGGACTTGGTGTGCCCGTTCTGCAATATTTAACAGGGATGGGCGTAGGCAAAATTGGCATTATAGATCATGATGTTATTAGCTCTACTAATCTGCATAGACAGGTTTTGTACAACGAGAGCGAGGTTGGCCAAAGCAAAGCAGCAGTGGCCGCCGCTAAACTACAAGGCCTGAACCGCGACGTGAGCTTTCAAGTGTATAACGAAGCCATAATACCCCAAAACGCGTTACCTATCATCCAAAAATATGATGTAGTAATAGATGCAACCGATAATTTCAGTGCCCGCTATTTGCTGAATGATGCCTGCGTTATACTCAACAAGCCGCTAGTGTATGGTGCTGTGCAACAGTATGAAGGGCATGTAAGCGTATTTAACTATCGGGGTGGGCCAACCTATCGGTGCCTTTATCCAACGGCGCCAGTGGCAAGTGAGATACCCGATTGCAATACGGCGGGTGTATTGGGTGTTGTGCCAGGTATTGTAGGTTGCCAGCAAGCCCTGCAAGCTATTAAAGTTATTACCGGCGTTGGGCAAACACTATCAGGCTACCTGCAGATATTTGACTTTTTGCAGGATGAGCAATATAAAATAAAATTGAAAGCCAAGCCTGCTAACAGGCAGCTAAGCACTTTGCAGCCAAGCTACGATGCGGTCGTTTGTAATACTGTAGCACCGCTTTCGGTAGAGGAATTATATGACTGGTACGAAGCTGGAAAAAGTTTTAAACTGATTGATGTTCGTGAGGCAGATGAGTTTGCTGATGAACATTTGAAAGCGGCTGTTTCGATGCCTTTAATGCAGTTTAAGCCAGCTGATATTACTTTGCAAACAGATATACCCATAGTTACATTTTGCCAAAAAGGCGCCCGTAGCAACAAAGCTGCTCAAATGTTGCAAGCTTACTACCCCACTGCAACTATCTATAGTGTAATTGGAGGGATGGAATATTGGCAGGATGAGTTCGACGATGAGTATATTTTAACATCGGAGGCCCTCCCCGGTGAAAAATTAGGAGGGACCTTATGATAGCTGTATCTGAGGCGCTGCAACTCGTAAATGATCAAGCACAAAGCTTCCCCCCCGAGGAGATCGATCTGCTACAATCTGTCGGCCGCATATTGGCTCAGCCGGTAATTGCCGACCGCGACTTCCCTCCTTTTCACCGCGCCACAATGGATGGCATAGCTGTTAACAGTGCTGCGTTTCAAAATGGAATTCGACAATTCCCTATTGAGGATATTCAGCCGGCAGGGCACCCGCAAAAGCAATTATACAATCCCGATAAGTGTATCGAAATAATGACCGGCGCTATGCTGCCTATAGGTACGGACGCGGTGATCAGGTATGAGGATATAGAGATAGCCGAACAGGTGGCACAGGTAAACCTGGATGCTGTAACGCCTTACCAAAATGTGCATCTGCAAGGTACCGATGAAAAGGCAGAACAGATATTGGTTAAACCGGGTGTTAAAATTACGCCGGCAATAATAGCAATAATGGCATCGGTGGGGCTGAGCAGGGTAAAGGTTTATTGCCTGCCACGCATAGCCGTTTGTGCAACCGGAGATGAACTGGTACCGGTAACCCAACAACCCAAACCACATCAAATAAGGCAATCAAATAGTTACATGCTCTTAGCTGCGCTACAGGAAGAGGGTATTAAGGCCACCGGTTATCATTTACCCGATGAACCTATGGGCATGACGACACAGCTATCAACTATGCTTCAGCAGTATGACGTGCTACTCTTTTCGGGGGCGGTTTCTAAAGGTAAGTTTGACTACCTGCCACAGGTTTTACAGCAATTGGGTATGCAAACTGTTTTTCACAGTATTGCACAAAAGCCGGGTAAGCCCCTGTTGTTTGGCAAGTTTAAAAGCGGCGTGCTTGCATTTGGTTTTCCTGGTAACCCGGTTTCTACCTGGGTCTGTTTCCAGTTGTACTTTAAAGCCTGGTTATACAGTTCGCTTAGGGTACCGCTATCAACTATTAAAGCTGAGCTTGGTAAAAGCACCACCTTTAAACCAGCGCTTACCTATCATGTGTTGGTACGCCTGTCGAGCCAGGAGAATAAGATAATTGCTACGCCGGTGGATACCTCAACATCGGGTGATATGGTGAATTTAATGCAGGCCGAAGGATTTATCAGTTTACCTGCGGAGCAAATTCAGTTTGAGGTTGGGCAAATATTTAACGTTCAGCTTTTTTAAGCAAAAATTAAGCTTACTCTTCGTCCGGGTCGTCAATAATAGCCGGCGTTGTACTGTTTGACGGCTGTACTGGTGTAGAAGGCGTTCTGCCTCTCCTGAACAAATTCCTGAAAAACTCGCCAAACGTATCAAAATCACGTTGATAGATCAAGCCCAAACCATTAACATACTGTGCAGCAGAGATTGAACTAGTAATTGTAGTGGTATTCAACACGCGATAAGAAAACCTGCCCCGTAACTGGCCATCGCTACGGATAAGATATTCTGCATTGAAGTCGGTTGTTAATGCCCTAAAACCAGAGTTGAAGATATTAGCCGAATTATTGCTAAAAAGGTCATTAGTCCCTAACGCGTTGTATACACTTCCGTTAAGCAAAACACGATCGTTAAATAATCGCAGTGATGCACTGGCGTCACTTTGTGAGCGTATATTGATATCCAGACTTCGGAAATTGGTTGATTGTGCAATATAGCTATTGAGTTTGTTAAAGAAAAACTCGCTGGCTGCGGATGTTGCCGTACCTAAAACCTGCTCATTGATATTGGTACCTGTACCAGGGGCAAACTGCCGTCTTACAATTAAGCTTAATGCCTGCTGGTTACGGTTATTAACGTCCGAAAGATAGGCACCCATATCATCCTTAATGCTTGGATTGAGCGGGAAGTTAAAATCAAATTCAATGTTAGGTTGTAGCAAGGTACGTGTTAAATAAAGCTGCGCCTGTACCAATTCCTGCCTTGTGCCCTGTGGTGATTGCTGGCCAGCGGCTTGGTACAATGGCGCAATATTAGCTCTTAACTCATAGATGGCGTTTAGATTGATCTCGGCATTTGATGGATTTCCTGTCCAGCGTAGTGAACCACCCTGGTTAATTTGAAAGTTTTTGCTGATAAAGTTTTTGGCCGTAAATTCAAATTTACCCGAATTGATCAGGAAGTCGCCCCGCATATCAAAATCGCCCAGGCTGTTAATGTTAAGTTTAAGCCCACTGGCGGTTCCGCGGCCTTCCAGTAAACCTAAGTCTGTTGTGATGCGCACTAATGTTTTCTCATCTGCCGAAAGGTCAAAGTTCAGCGTTACGCCTTTGAACGCATTTCTGCTCGAAATAACCTTAGTAGAATCGGTGTGGCTCACAAAGCGTATAAAATCGTATTCACCTGCTGTGGCCGATGTGTTTAACGGAATATTGAATACCGTACCTTCTTCAGTCTTGGCCTTGATGTCGATATTCATATTATCAATCGGGCCGGTGAAGCTAAAGCGGCCGGTACCAAAGGCGGTACCATAATAGAGGCGGTTATCTCTAAAAGTAGTATTTAGCGCCATCAACTTGGTTGCTTGTATGTTAATGTCTAAAGTAGGAGTGGAAATGTTAGTTAAGTCTACCGTGCCATTAGCTATTGCCTTGCCGCCTCTTGGGTCGGTCAGCGTCATGCCGTCAATCTTGATAACGCTGTTGCTTACCGTGAGTTTGTCATTAATGGTGTAAGGTACTTTCAAATAGTCAACCGTAACGCCGGTGTTAGCAAGGGTGATATCACCGTTCAGTTGCGGGTTAGATGGAGCGCCTGTAAGTTTCAAGTCAGCCGAAATGGTGCCTTTAACATCAGAAACCAAATTCTTGATAAACGGTGCAAAAATAACCGCCTCCGTTTGATCCATGCGGACATCGAAATCCAACTTATCACCCGATTCCTTATTAAGATAGTAAGCGCCGGCTATATTCAGCGTCTCCAGCCCTCGGTTAAGGATGTTCATTTTTACGTTGGCCCGCTTACGCTCATTGTCCAGGTCTGATACGATTTTTACATCGCCCACCAGGGTCTTGTTCATCATGAGCGAATCAATGCGCATATTGGCATCTATGCCAGGCGCTTTCAATACGGCACTTAAATTTACATCACCGCTGAGAGCGCCTCCCAGCAATACCCCGCCCGACTTGGTTAATTGGTTAAGCGTAGACATTCTGAATTTGTCAAACTGCAACTTTAGTCTATCCTTTGCGCTCGATGATATGAAACCGTCAATACGTACATGCTGCTCACCGTTACTCAGTTCAAATCCTTCAACCTGGGTTTTACCGTTCAGCAAGCGTATACGAACCTGCTCTGTAAGTCGCCATGATTCGCGCTCCAAAACTACCTCAGATGGCAGTAGCTTAAGCTTAGCCGTGGTGTCGCGTCCAAACTCCACCAGGCCATATAAGTCTAATTGGTTGGTGGCGTTTTTATCTGATAGTTTTACGTTAAAGTTCAGGCTGTCATTACGTAAAAAGTTGGTAATGTTAATATCTTTAATGTACAAGCTATCGGTTAAATCCACTTTACTTAACGAGACGTTAAGGTTCAATAAACTATCGGCGGTGCTTTCATCCACAATGAAATCATGAAACACCATCTTGCCGTACTGTACCGTTTTAATAAGGCCGCTCAGCGTAGCGGTTTTATTAGCCGAATTGAACCGGCCTACGAAAGTACCGCCCTCCGGTATTTTCAAATCGGGTGCAAAAATGAGCAAAGCAGGATCGAGGTTTTTGAGATTAAGCCTAAACTCAAAGTCTTGAAAACCGGGTTTGTATATCTTGGTCTTTAATGAGGGGATGTACTTTTTGGCAATGGTTTTATAGTAAGACGGCAAGGTATTTAAATCAAACCGGCCTTTAATGCTGCCATCGGCCAGATCAGATTGCAGACTGATGGTGCGGTTGCTGCCTAAGCCCGTTGCCGTTAACATTAGCGAGTCGACCACGTAATTCTCATGCGGCGTACTTACACGGGTAGGCGTGAGGCTTACAAAGCCCTGTAAATTATTAGCGTTGTTACCCGAAAAGTTGGTGTTGATAGTGGTGCTTAGCGTAAGCGTGTCTTTAATAAAACCAAGCTTGTTTAACCGAGCGTCTTTAATTGTTCCGGCCAGCTGATATTGTGGCGATGCAGGTTTGAGATTCACATTGCCGGTTAAATTTAGCTTTATATTATGGTCGGCCACCTTAACGTTGGCTTTGGCAATCTGATTTTTAAAGCTGCCTTTAGTGCTAATGTTATGGTAAGTATATCCCTTAAAGTCCAGGTAGTTTATTTGCGCATCCAGATCGGTTCGTAGATTTTTCAGCTCATCACCGCTGCCATCAATCTTGGCAGAAAATGTACTGCGGCCAAGCATGCTGTTATCCAGCAAATGAGCCAAATTAAAATTAGTGGCTGCAACAGTGCCCTTGTAAGCCGGAACACCCTTGTCATTAAACCGCAAATTAATGTTAGGATTGAGGCGGCCCAGTAAGGTTTTAAAGGTGCCTTTAAGATTAAAATTGTTTTGGGTGCCGTTTAACTGACCATTAAAGCTGATGTTGCCAAACTTGGCCAAAAACTCAGGAAGTTTACGGTTGGGCGTGCCAGTAAAGCGGCTGTATAAATTATCGAGATCTTTTTTATTAGTGGCCAGTTGGTCAAAGTCGAGCGCCAGGCGGGTGGTTTCCCACTCGGGCAACCCTTTCAGCTCAAAATTACCTTTTAGGTAAGTAGCCTGACCTGCAGATACAGTTAGGTTACGAGCTTTAATGTGATTTACCTTGCCGCTGGCACGCCCGCTTAAATCAAGTTCGAAGTTGATTTTGCCTAATGAGCTGGTAAAATAACCAATATCTGTTGATGATAAGTGAGAGCTCTTCAAATCGGCATCCATCACCACCTTGTTCTCGAAATCACTAAAATCATCAAATGATTTATAGCGCATTCTAAAATAGTCTTTCAGCCTGGAGTTTGGCGTAGCCAGAAAAAGGTTTTGCAGTCTGATCTGGTTAGTGTCAACCGTTGCATTTACAGAAAGGCTTTTAACAATAAACCCGCTTTTTTCATGCAGTGTTAAATTCTGCAGATTGCCCTTAAAAAGGTGGTTTTTCAAATCCATGCCGGTAAGCACGGTAGTAAAACGACTAACATCCAAATCGTTAAAATTAACCTGATGTGGGGTAGCAGTACGGTTTAACGAATTTTTGTACCTGAAATGAAAATTACTGATGCCAATACGATCAAAATTTAGTGTCCAGGGTTTGCCGGCTTTTTTTATGGTATCTGCCGGGCGGTTGAAATAATCTATAATGAATTGTACGTTCGTAGTGCTATCTTTTAGCTTCTTTAGGTAGACAGAGCCGTTATTCAACTGTATGCGCTTAAACTCTATATGGCGGTCTTTCAGGCTGTTGAAGATCGAAAAATCGCTAAGCTCTACTTCAAGCAGGGGGGTGCGTAGCAGCGTGTCTTTTTGTTTGTCGAGCACATAAAAGTCCTCCAACACAACAGACGAGAATGGCTTAACGTAAAGGCTCTTGATATCAACCTTGGTATGCAGCTCTTCCGAAAGGTATTTTGCAGCTTTACGGGCAGCCCAGGTTTGTACCGGCTTGTACTGGATAAGAACTAACATTATACTGACAATGAGCAGTACAATGAGTACCAGAACAAGCGCTATTTTGAGTATTTTTTTGATAATTTTGTAGCTTTAAAAACATATCAAGTGCCTGTAATTTTAGGAATAGAATCTTCGTGCGATGAAACCTCGGCTGCTGTATGTGCGGATGGTGCGATGCTTAGTAACATCATAGCTAACCAAACCATACATGAGGCCTATGGAGGCGTTGTGCCTGAGCTGGCATCAAGGGTTCATCAACAGAATATCATTCCTGCTGTACAGCAAGCAATATCTAACGCAAAAATACGCAAAAATGATATTGATGCAGTAGCTTTTACACGCGGACCAGGCCTTTTAGGTTCACTTTTAGTGGGCGTATCATTTGCCAAAGCATTTGCCCTGGCTAATAACCTTCCACTTATTGAGGTGAACCACATGCAGGCCCATATTTTGGCGCACTTCATTGATGAACCTAAACCATCATTTCCCTTTTTATGTTTGACTGTTTCGGGCGGGCATACACAAATAGTTTTGGTAAAGGATTACTTTGATATGGAAGTGATTGGCCACACGCAGGACGACGCTGCCGGCGAGGCAATGGATAAGACCAGTAAAATACTGGGTTTGCCCTATCCCGGCGGTCCGCTGATTGATAAGCATGCCCGATTGGGCAATCCGGATGCTTTCCAGTTTCCCGAGCCGCAGATACCCGGCTATAACTTTAGCTTTAGCGGGTTAAAAACAGCTATCTTGTATTTCATTCAAAACAACGAAGCTAAAAATGCCGCGTTTGTAAAGGACAACTTAGCCGATATTTGCGCTTCGGTTGAAAAACGCATTGTGACCATATTGCTGAACAAATTAACTAAAGCAGCAAAGGCCTATGGCATTAAGGATGTAGCTTTGGCCGGAGGCGTTTCGGCTAACACCGGTTTACGGCAAGGTTTGCTCGATGTTGGCGCAAAATACCACTGGAATACTTTTATACCCAAAATGGAGTATTGTACCGACAATGCTGCAATGATAGCCATAGCCGGTTACCATAAATATTTAAAAGGTGATTTTACGGACCAACATGTGGCGCCGCTGGCCCGCATGCCATTTTAAACATAATTTTATGAGCATACCCTCACTAATATTCTGGTTGATTTTTGTAGTTCCCCTGGTAGGGTTGTTGATTTGGGTAATGCGGCAGGACAAGCGCAAAGGCATCACCGGTTTGGTGGTACTTGGCTTAACTGTTGTTATTGCTATTGTTTACATGTATGTGCGTACAGGTGGCAAATAATTAAAAATCTTATGGTAAGGTGCCTTTTTTTGGTTGTAAGCTTATTGGTGACTACGGCTACATACGCCCAGCGCACTGCCGGCCTTACACAACAGACCGATACCTCTTTTACTAATTATAGCGCTTACAAAAATGCTAAAAAGAAGTATTCGCAAATACAATTGGTAAAAGACAGTCTGCCACCATTGGTAAAGGCAAGTCAGAATATCAATTATCGAACAGTAAACGATCAGAAGCTGCTATTAGATGTGTTTAGGCCCAAGAAAGCAGCTCAAAAGCTTTTGCCCGCCGTAATCATTATTCATGGTGGTGGCTGGCGCTCGGGTAGCCGTACACAGCATCACCCACTTGCTGCGCGACTGGCCGAGCAAGGTTTTGTTTGCTTTACACCTGCTTACCGCTTATCAACCCATGCTTTGTACCCGGCCGCTGTGCAAGATCTGCAAGCTGCTATCAAGTGGGTTAAGGCCAATGCGAAAAAAAACAAAGTAGATACGCAAAGAATAGTTGTTTGCGGCTTTTCGGCAGGAGGGCAGTTGGCCACCTTGTTAGGTACTACCGTACCTGGCATTAAAGCCATTGTTGATATTGATGGTACGCTCGCTTTCATTCACCCTGAATCGGGCGAGGGTGACGACAGTAAGTCTGTTTCGGCTGGTACAAATTGGTTGGGTTATACCAAAACTGAAAAACCAGAATTATGGCAACAAGCAGGCGCTTTGGCCCATGTTGGTTCCCGCACACCACCTACGCTTTTCGTCAACAGTTCGGTAGACCGAATGCATGCTGGTCGTACCGATTATATAAACATCTTAAACCAGTATCATATTTATAACGAGGTGCATACCTTTCCGGATTCTCCTCATGCGTTTTGCCTATTTGAGCCCTGGTTTACACCTACAGTGGCATATATTACAGGTTTCCTAAATAACGTTTTAAAATAAAAAAAACCGCTTTGACCAACAAAGCGGCTTTTCTTATCTTATATAATTGCCGATTAATAAAACTTAGGCGGCGGTATCAGTTGCGGGTTTTGACGTTGGTGCCAGTAAGGATATATCGGGTCGCGGTCGCTCGCAGCGTCCAGTTTTTTAACCTGGTCAGTAGTTAAGTTCCAGCCCACGGCGCCCAAATTTTGTTTTAGTTGCTCTTCATCGCGTGCGCCAATTATAATGTTGGCAATAGTTGGGCGCTGTAGCAACCAGTTTAAGGCCACTTGCGGTACTGATTTGCCGGTCTCCTCGGCTACTTCATCTAAAACATCCACAATTTTGTACAACAACTCAAAGTTGGTAGCCGGACCATGTGATCCGCCTTGAGCCATGCGGTTATTTTCGGGAATCGGCTGGTTTCTGCGGAACTTGCCACCTAAACGGCCCGACGATAGTGGGCTCCAAACGATAGTGCTTACTTTGTGTTCAATACCCAACGGCATCAATTCCCACTCAAACTCGCGGTCGAGTAATGAATAATATGCCTGGTGGGCTACATATTTAGACCAGCCGTAACGTTCTGATATGGATAAAGATTTCATTAAGTGCCAACCCGAAAAATTTGAGCAGGCAATGTAACGTATCTTGCCACTGGTAACCAGGTCATCTAAAGCTTTTAATGTTTCCTCAACCGGTGTATTGGCATCAAAACCGTGCATGTGGTAAATATCAATATGATCGGTCTTGAGGCGGCGCAAGCTGTCTTCACATTGTTTTATGAGGTGTGAGCGTGATGAACCAAAATCGTTTGGCTTATCGCTCATAGGAAAGGTTGCTTTGGTGGATATAAGTACCTGGCTGCGTAGGCCTTCTAACGCCTGGCCTAAGATTTCTTCTGAAGCGCCGCCTGAGTAAATATTGGCTGTGTCGAAAAAGTTAACACCTGCATCAAGGCAAAGGTTCACCAGGCGTTTAGCCTCATCAACCTGGGTATTGCCCCAAGCCTTAAAAAATTCGTTGCCGCCGCCAAAGGTTGCTGTGCCAAAGCTAAGCACCGGTACAAATAGCCCCGATGCGCCTAATTGTCTGAATTCCATAGTGTGTATTTGTAGTTGAAATGAATGTATTTGCTGGTATTAAAATAACACACTATGCCGCAAATGTTTGTCAGTTATTTATCAGGATGCACAGAAGGTCTTTTACTTTCGGCATAAGCGTCATCTATATTGTAAATGCAGTTATCATCTGATGCTTCAACAAACTAATAATAATCGCACACAAAAAAAGCCGCTTAAAAGCGGCTTGTATAATTAATTAGATTTAAAAAGCTTATTCCACTTCCTCAGGCATGTTATCACCTGACACAACTTGTTTAATCTTGTTTTCCAGTTCCTCGGCTAATTCCGGATTGTCGATAATTAATTGTTTTACAGCATCACGACCCTGGCCTAAGCGGCTGTCGCCGTAGCTAAACCATGAACCTGCTTTTTTTATGATGTTATGCTCAACACCCAGGTCAATGATCTCGCCGGCTTTGGATATACCTTCGCCAAACATAATGTCAAACTCGGCTAAACGGAACGGAGGTGCCACTTTGTTTTTTACAATTTTCACCTTTACACGGTTACCTGATACTTCATCACTATCTTTAATTTGAGATATACGGCGTACATCCAAACGTACAGAAGCATAGAATTTTAAGGCGTTACCACCGGTAGTAGTTTCGGGGTTACCAAACATTACACCAATCTTATCGCGTAACTGGTTAATGAAAATACAGCAACATCCGGTTTTGCTAATGGTACCGGTAAGCTTCCGTAAGGCCTGTGACATTAAGCGGGCATGTAAACCCATTTTAGAGTCGCCCATCTCTCCTTCAATTTCGCCTTTAGGTACCAATGCTGCTACCGAGTCAATTACCAATATATCAATGGCGCCCGAGCGGATCAGGTTGTCGGCAATTTCTAAAGCCTGCTCACCGTTGTCAGGTTGAGAGATCAGTAGGTTCTCTACATCCACTCCTAATTTTTGAGCATAGAAACGATCAAAGGCATGCTCAGCATCAATAAAAGCTGCAATGCCGCCTCTCTTCTGCGATTCCGCAATGGCATGGATAGCCAAAGTGGTTTTACCTGATGATTCGGGACCGTAAATCTCAATTACACGGCCTTTGGGTAATCCGCCTACACCTAAAGCCAGGTCCAACGTTAACGAACCGGTCGGAATTACCTCTATAGGCTCGATTACAGAATCGCCCAGTTTCATGATGGTTCCTTTACCGTACGATTTTTCCAGCTTATCCAGTGTAAGCTGCAATGCTTTTAATTTATCTGCGCTTGCGTTACTCATCTTGTTTATTTTCTATAACAAATATACTTAATAAAGTTCATATACTAAAAAAATTAGTAATTTATTTTTGGTTGATATAAAAGTAGGTAACTTAATTTTTAAACGAGGTATTGGTTTATTAAGGCTTTAATAAACCCGTTAGTCTTATTTTCCGTATAGCATAAATATACAGTAAAATATTCCATTTCAGATCATCATTATGCCATTTAAGAAAGGCGAATTTGTGCCAGAGATACTAAAGAGAGCTATTAGATACAGTTTCAAGTACGGGTGGCATGGGCGCTATGCTAACTGGCAGGATGCGCTGCAAAAAACCACTGGCTATAACGCCCAAACGGTATTGCAGCGTGTTAAGGCCGGCGCATTACAAGTTAAAGAGGGCAAGTATGCTTATGAGCGTGATGGCATTACTTATAGCAATATTGAAGTAGCTTATCCGCTTTTAGCTGCACTACTGTGGATAGCATCGCAAAACGACAACAGGCTTAGCCTGGTTGATTATGGCGGCTCGCTGGGCACATCGTACCGGCAAAATTTTCCGTTTTTAAAGCACCTGCAAACGTTAGAATGGCGCCTGGTTGAACAAGCTATGTTTGTAGAAGAAGGCCGCAAGAATTTTGAGGATGAACATCTGCACTTTTACCATTCACTTGAGGAGGCGTGTAAGAACAACGGTACACCACAGTTATTGCTGTTCTCCAGTTCACTGCAATATATGGAAAGGCCATACGAACTGTTAACAAAGGTGGTAGAATCTAATATTCCCTACCTGATGATAGACCGTACTGCATTTATTGATGAGCCTGAAGACCGCCTCACAATTCAAAGCGTGCCGCCTGCTTTTTATGATGCTTCATATCCATGCTGGTTTTTTAGCGAGGCTAAAATGAATATCTTCTTACAAAACGCCTTTGAACCGGTCTGGGGCTTTACGTCGGGTCAGAAAGTACAGTTAGGATTACAGGAACTGGATTATACCGGCAAGCTATGGCGCAGAAAATAATAGCAGGCAGTTAATGTCGCAATTGGCATTGTAGATTGCCGTGTTAGCACCCTGCCTTAAACCGGCAATGCCTATAGCTTTGTATCATATTTTTAATGATATGATAGCGCAAGCCATAAGCGAGTATGAAGAAACTACCCAGCAACTGCTGAGATTGTTAAGCAAATTTACACTTGCACAATTTAACCAGGTACCTTTTGAGGGAAGTTGGACGGCCGGGCAATTAGCAGAGCACGTGTTAAAATCACAATCGAGCATCGGCGAGTTATTTGGAGGCGGCGCCAGGCCGGCTAATCGTAAGCCCGACGAAAAACGGGAAGAGATCAAGAGTGTGTTTCTGGATTTTACCATCAAGATGCAATCGCCGGAGTTTGTGGTGCCTTCTGATGGGGCAAAAGATAAGGATACGCTTTTGCAGCAATTGGAAGCAACCCGCGGTAAAGTAACACAAGCCGCTGCTGCTTATGATTATACTTATGAATGCATAGGTTTTGAATTGCCGGGCTCGGGTCCGTATACCCGCATTGAATGGCTTTACTTCATTATATATCACACGCAGCGGCATGTTCATCAACTGCGCAATATTTATCACAAGTTGTGTTTGGTATAAATACTCCAATTTAAAATACGAGCTGTTAAAAAGAGTTAAAGTATTGGTTTACAATTATTAGTAATATATCTTAGTAATAACAACCACTAACACTCACATTATGCCAGCTCAAACCTTATCCAAAGCACAGCCGGTTGCCCAAGCCGACCGTATACAGGCTATTGACATTTTGCGGGGCATAGCCTTATTGGGAATCCTTCTGATGAACATTCCGGGTTTTGCCATGCCCGAAAGGTATTCGGACGTTTTTCATCAGGATACACACAGCATTAATTTTTGGACGGACGCTGTAATTACGGTATTATTTGAAGGTAAGATGCGTGCCTTGTTCTCTATGGTTTTTGGGGCCGGCATACTGCTTTTTGTAATGCGTAAAGCGCAGAACGGACAACCGTTTAAGGCCTTGTTTTTTAGACGAATGGGCTGGCTGGTATTGTTTGGCCTGATACATGCCCATGTTTTACTTTGGGAGGGTGACATCTTATACGGATACGGCGTTATAGGTATGCTGGCTTTTATTTTTCGTAACATGAAGCCTAAGTACCTGGTTTGGGCAGTACCTATTGTAGCTATACTGGATTTTACGGCGTCTACATTATTCTATCAAAATATCAGAGGGCAGCGGCTGGCTTACAATAGCGCTATAGCCCTGCAAAAACAAAACAAGCCATTAAGTAAACAGCAACGGCAAGCGATTACCACCTGGCGGGCAACCGAAAAAGAGTTTTTGCCCAATAAAACCGAGATAGCCGCGCATACCCGCAGTATGAAATCTGACTACAACGGAGTGGCCAGTTATATACGTCCGCTAACATGGGGCTTTCAAACTAAATACTTTATTTTTTTGATATGGGATGTGCTGGCCTTAATGATGCTGGGCATGGCTCTTTATAAGTGGGGATTTATGACCGGCGGGTGGACGGCCACCCAATACAGGTTAACAGCGCTGGTTGGCTACTGTATTGGCCTGCCATTGGTTATGTTAGATTACTACCATGATTACCGGCAAGCGCATGGCAGTGCGGCTTCTATACATTACCTCGAAACGCATGCCATGTCGTGGTGGGGATTAATCTATCCCTTTCAACGTATATTGTTGGTTATGGCACATGCCAGCGTACTGTTGCTTATGGTACGTGCCGGGGTGTTTAAAGGGTTAACTAACCGCCTGGCCGCTGTTGGACAAATGGCTTTTACCAATTACATCATGCAAACTGTGTTTTGTACGCTTTACTTTTTTGGTTATGGCTTAAATAAATTTGCAGAGCTGCAGTATTACCAATTATACTATGTAGTTGCTGTGATATGGGTCATACAACTAATTGTAAGCCCGGTATGGCTAAAGTATTTTTTGTTTGGACCGCTCGAATGGCTGTGGCGTAGCTTAACTTATTGGCAGTTACAACCTATGCGGCGCAATGCACAACAAATAGCAGTTGCTGTTTAATTGAAGTGAAAGACCAACGGTAAGTCATCTATTGTTTTAAATTAGCCCTGATTGTTCCAATTAAACCAATTATAGTAATTGAGTTGATGTACCCGCCGCTTTAACTTTACCAATATTAACAGCGCTATAAAATTCGCCGTAGTGTTAGGTATTTATGAAGCATAAAGTAAAATGTTTACAGCACAGCTTTGAGCAGGCTGCTTAAAGATAAGATGGCGTTTTTTACACAGAGTTTAACACCATTTTTTAAAATTATGCTACTTCACCCGTGCCCTTATGATATACAGGAAACTTAACCGAATTGGCAACAAAGCAAAACCGGTTGGCTTTGTGATGCAGTTCATCCAACTTTGCAAGCATTGTAGCGTCGCTAACTACCACGTGCGGCTTCAGTGTAGCCTCGGTAAAGTAGCCGCTGCCATTAGTTTCCTCAATCATAACAGCGGTAGCCTTATCGGTATAGGCTAATACATTAACACCTGCTTCGGCGCACACATGCAAAAACCAAAGCATGTGACAACTCGATAACGAAGCCAGCAACATTTCCTCCGGGTTATGTTTATCTGCATCACCACGAAAAGCCTGATCTGATGATCCCTGAATTACCGCTTTATTGCCGATGCTGATTTCGTAAGAACGCTCATAAACGCGATAGTTTGAGGTGCCCTGGCCAGTGTTGCCGGTCCAGGTTAGGGTTGAGGCGTAGGTGTGTTGTTTGTGCATGTTAATAAGATAGTAAGCTGTACAATTACTTTTTAAACAAAAATCCCGGACTGAATAGCCCGGGATCGTTATAATCATGGAGTAACATTAAACACCTAGATCCTGCATTATGGCGTCAATCTTAGCATCCATTTGCTGGTCGGTTTCCTGATAAACCTCTTTGCTGGTTAATTCGCCTTTTACGCTGCAATAGAATTTAATTTTAGGCTCGGTGCCTGATGGACGAGCGGATATAATACTGCCATCCTCGGTAACGAACTGTAATACGTCTGACTTAGGTAGCTCAATAGGCTTAGTCGTATTAGTATTCAAGTCTGTTTCCACACGCTGCTCATAATCTTTTAACGCAACTACTTTTGAACCACCCAATGTTGCAGGCGGATTGGTACGGTAGCGCTGCATCATGGCTTTAATCTCCTCGGCCCCTTCCTTACCTTTTTTGGTTATGGAGATCAGTTTTTCTTTGTAGAAACCATATTTAAGATAGATGTTGGCCAGTGCATCAAACAGGCTGTTGCCTTTGTCTTTGTAAAAAGCCGTCATCTCGGCAATAAACGCTGCAGATACTACAGCATCTTTATCGCGTACAAACTCGCCGATAAGGTAACCATAGCTTTCTTCGCCACCGCCAATAAAGGTTTGTTTGCCTTCAAACTGGGTCATCAGCTCGCCAATAAATTTAAAGCCGGTAAGGGTGTTGTAACATTTTACGCCCTTGTCGGCCGCTATAGCATCGAGCAGATATGAGGTTACAATAGTTTTTACGATGTACTCATTACCAGTTAATTTGCCTTTCTCTTCCCAGGCGGTTAACAAGTAATCAATAAGCAAGCTAGCTGTTTGGTTACCGTTCAGCAGCACAAACTCGCCGCTGCTGTTTTTTACTGCAATGCCTACGCGGTCGGCATCAGGGTCGGTTGCCATTACCAGGTCGGCGTCAACGTCCTGCGCTTTTTTGAGGGCAAGGGTTAGAGCTTCTTTTTCCTCAGGGTTGGGATAAACCACGGTAGGAAAGTTGCCATCAGGCGTGGTTTGCTCTTCTACCAGAATTACGTTCTCAAAACCAAACTGTTCCAAAGCTTTAGGAACCAAAGTAATGCCGGTACCATGTATAGGCGAGTAAACTATTTTTAAACCTTTTTGGCGCTGTATAGCCTCAGGCGATATGGAAAGCGTAGCAATGCTATCCAGATAGAGTTTATCAATCTCCTCACCAATCAGCTCAATGTTAGCTTCGTTGCGGGTAAACTTTACTTCGTCTATACTTTTAATTGCTGCTACTTCCTGCAACACCGCTTTATCATGAGGAGCTACGTACTGGCCACCATCAGCCCCGTAGGCCTTATAGCCGTTGTACTCTTTAGGATTGTGCGAAGCCGTTAACATAACACCGCTTTTACAGCCTAAATGCCTAACTGCAAACGACAGTTCGGGAGTAGGACGCAAAGCTTTAAAGAAGTAAACGTAAATGCCGTTAGCCGAAAATACATCAGCCGTAATACCGGCCAATACATCAGAGTTGTTGCGGCTATCATGCGCAATTGCCACCTTTACCTGCTCGCCAGGATAGGTCTTTTTAAGATAATTAGCCAGGCCTTGCGTAGCCACACCAATAGTATATTTATTTACCCGGTTTGAACCCGGACCCATAATGCCGCGCAAGCCACCGGTACCAAATTCCAGATCGCGGTAAAACGAGTCGGTTAATTCTGTATATGCTTTGTCGTCCAGTAACTTTTGTACGGCCTGTTTAACATCGGCATCATAATTACCTTCGAGCCATGAATTTGCTTTTTGTAAAATGGTTGGGTCTAACTCCTGCATATGTAATATATTTTGTTCTGGTAGTGACGATTGTTTTAGTTCAAATATGATAATAAAAAGGATTTATCACATTATCATATTCCATTTATGTGTTAAATACGTTTAGTGTTTTACGCTATGTGTGCATTTAACCTTGGGGTAACCAACAATCTTGTAGTCCACTAACCAAGGCTAACCAAAATGGTTCTCAACTTTTCGCAAATTTGTTTGTCTTTACCTTAATTAACAAACCAAATCTGCCTGTCATGACCAAAACAATTTATTTAGCTACAGCTCTTTTAATAGTATCCGCAAGTGCATTTGCACAAAAAGTTGCTAATTATTCATCTGGTAAACGGGGTATTGCTGCCTATGAGCACTTTTCTTTCTGGACTAAGGGTAGTAAGCGTGTCGAGATCATTTACTCTTATGGAAAGAATGACAAGACTCAGCCTGCGCAATACTTGGGTAAAACCACTTATCAGGGCAAACCGGGGTTTAAAGTTGGCCTGCCGGGCAATTATCAATTATATGTGATACCTGAAGGAATTAATTTGCGGGTAATTGGACCAACAAAAAAATACAATAAGCTATTTGCCTGGGAGTATGAAGGCCCGGTTAATGGCATAGGCACCTTTTGCGATGTTTGCGCGGATGATGAGAAAGCGGCTATGCAGTTGGTAAAAGCGTACTTCATTCATTGAAGGTGAGTTAAACTTGAGTGTAGATACCCCAAACGAGGTTTGAGAATTCGCCTGCAGCAAAGGTTATGGTTTGAGTAGCCGTAATGATCTGGTAAATGGCCATTACATGTGTCTGTCCGTATATTGGGTCTTTAACCGATACAAACTCCTGGGTGTTCGTCCACTCATAATCCCAAATGTTAAGCCCTTGTATCTCGTAATATTGCCCATCAATAATTGCGGACTGGCACACCCATGCAGTATTCACATTGGTTAAGTTAAGGCAGTGGATTGCGCGATATGTAGATTATGGCCGAGTCATCAGTACCGCCACCATTAAAGCTATTGGTTTCGGCAATGTACGCACCGCCCGACGCTGCCACATATAAGCGGTCATGATTATCCAGGTATAAGTTGTGTATTTTTCTCTTGAATGGAAAATTAATCAGATTAGTGCTGCCGTAAATGGTTCTTGTAATTTGCGTAGGGTTATGTATATAGGCGGTATAATCGTTTTTTGTAAGCGGCGAAACATTATACTTTAACTTGTAAGTAACCTGTTTATCGGCCGACTGTGAAATTCCAATTAATTGCGAGCGATAACCTCCATCCGGTTTTAAATAAGGATGCCAGCTTCTGCCATAATCTAACGTGTAATATTGTGCAAGGCCAGCTCCATAAGTTCCTTCAAGTTCGAGGCCGCCGGTTGCAGCCAGTGCAATAACTGAATCGCCCGATGTAATTAAGCCCTGTACCTGTCCGTTAAAATTCTTTGATTCTTGCCAGGTTTTCCCTTTGTTGGTGGTAAAGTAAGCCTTAACCCAAGTGGTAACCAGTAGTGTGTCATCAATACTACCGGCAAAAGCATAAGCATCGCGTGCATTAGGAATTTCCAACTTAATCCAGTTAGGGTCTTCCGGATCCTGTTTAACAGTGTTGATCTTATCCTTTTTGCAGGAGCAAATCATGATTGCAATACAGGCAAGCATTAAAAAAGCGTGTCTCATGGTATTCAAAAATAGCATTAACCTTTAATTAAATCAAAGGGAATAAGTGCAGGATCCTAACTGCTCGAGCTAAGGCTTAAATCGTCACCTGTTACATCTGCCTTAACTGCTTTTGCAGCCTTAACCGTTTTTACCTTTGCTACCTTAGCCGTTTTGCTGAACACCAGCGCTGCCTTACCGCTTTGGTAATACTTACAAAAATGGGTAAGGGGGCATATCTCGCATTTGGGTTTACGGGCCACACAAATGTAGCGGCCGTGCAGTATAAGCCAGTGGTGTGCAAAACCTAGTGTTTGCTTGGGCAAATACTCAACTAATTGTTTCTCTACCGCCAGCGGTGTTTTTGCGTTGGTAGTTAAACCTAAGCGGTTGGCTACTCTAAATACGTGGGTGTCTACTGCTATGGCCGGTGCATCATACACCACAGATGCTATTACGTTAGCCGTTTTACGGCCTACGCCGGGGAGCTTTTGCAGCTCATCTAAATCTGAGGGTACCTGGCTGTTAAATTGCTCTACCAGCATTTTTGCCATGCCGGCCAGGTGCTTGGCTTTATTGTTAGGATAGCTTACACTGCGTATGTAAGTAAAAATTTCATCTGATGAAGATGCAGCGAGGTCTTCAATCGTCGGAAAGCGTTGGAACAGGGCAGGCGTGATCTGATTGATGCGCTTATCGGTGCATTGGGCCGATAGTATTACAGCCACCAGTAGCTCATATGGATTGGAATAATGCAGCTCGGTTACCGGGTTAGGTTGGTTTTTTGAGAAATACTCAACAAATAACTGGTAGCGTTCTTTTTTTAACATGAGGGTACAAATATACAAAAAGCCCTGCGTTGGCAGGGCTTTGGTAGTTTGTTAACGCAAGCTTTTCGAATAGTTGAGCAGGTTTTCGATGGTTTGCTGTTTTGGCTTTTTTTGCAAAAGATCCAGTTCAGTGCGGATAGCATGATGAAACAACAGTTCATCGGCGTCCACGTGTTCGGTTACATCTAATCCCTCCACCATAGCGTTGTTTGTAAGTGCGTTTAAAAATCTTGTAGAAGTTTCGCCCATAAGCTTTAAAGTGTTTGTATTACACCATAACGCATATCGCTTATCTAATATTTTAGCGGGCGATATAAATTTTTAATTTTAATTACAATCAGTTCTTCAAACTCAACTCTTTGGTCTGCATCATCTTGCGTAAGTTATTTAAGGCATAGCGCATGCGGCCCAGGGCAGTGTTTATGCTCACCTCGGTTACGTCGGCAATTTCCTTAAAGCTCATGTCGCCAAAGTGGCGCATAATCAATACTTCTTTTTGCTCAGCCGGTAATAAATGGATTAATGCTTTTAAATCTTTGTGGGTTTGCTCACGTACCATGCGGTCTTCAGTGCTCTCGTCATAATGACCTAACACTTCAAAAATGTCAAAGTCATCGCCACCGCTTACTAAAGGCGTGCGTTTTTCACGGCGAAAATGGTCAATCACCAAGTTATGGGCAATGCGGCTTACCCAGGGTAAAAATTTACCTTCCTCGTTATATTTGCCGGCCTTTAGCGTGTTAATTACTTTGATGAAGGTATCCTGGAAAATATCCTCGGCCAGGTACTCATCTTTAACCAGCAAGTAAATGGATGTGTAAATTTTAGTTTGATAACGGCGGATGAGCTCAACAAGCCCTCCCTCATGGCCGTCTATATACAGATGGATTAAATCCTGATCACTTTTCAAATGAAAATCCATAGAACTTCTACTTTAAAATCAATTAATTTAAATTAAACTACGTTTCAAGTAAAGTTCTAATCGATAGGGTTCCTCTTAATTACTATATCAAATAAACTAAATATTGTGTTAACATGCAAATAATTTTTAAGGTTATATGTTATAACACATTACAATGACAAACTCCCTGGCGCACAAACTGAACGCGTCTTGAAAAGAACATTTACTGATAATAATGTCTTAGGTTATTGGTTATATATACGTAACATCTTGATACTATGTAACAAGCTGCTTTGTATTATTTGACTGCTTTTTGTACTTAAGGTTTAACAGTAATTGCCTGTTAATTGGAAATATCGCACAACTTTTGGGAGAGAAAAGTCAGCGACTTTTTCGTAAGTTTTTCTACAATAACCTATGGATTTATATCACCTTTCTTTTACTTAAGTGTTTAAGTATGCAGTAAAGTAATCAATGCTTGCATAATGCTAAATAATTTAGGATTTTTGCACATTAAACAAGTTGTAAAGTTAGGTTTGTAATTAGCGAATAAAGAGTGGTTAATCACTAGCCATAACCATCAGCCCCTGAACTCAAAATAGAATGAGCATAGAAACTGAGAAAGATCCTCAACACCATATTATTATTAAAGGCGCCCGTGTACATAATTTGAAGAACATGGACATTGCCATACCTAAAAACCAGTTGGTGGTTATAACGGGTATGTCTGGATCGGGCAAATCATCGCTGGCGTTTGATACGTTGTACGCCGAGGGGCAACGCCGCTATGTAGAGAGTTTATCTTCTTACGCGCGCCAGTTTTTGGGCCGCATGAATAAGCCCGACGTAGATTACATAAAAGGCATTGCACCTGCCATTGCCATTGAGCAAAAGGTAATTACCAGCAACCCCCGCTCAACCGTAGGCACCAGTACCGAAATTTACGATTACCTTAAACTGCTGTTCTCGCGTATTGGTAAAACCATTTCACCAGTATCGGGCCTGCAGGTAAAAAAAGATACCGTTACCGATGTGGTTAACTTTGCGCAGGCCCAGCCTGATGATACGCAACTGACCATACTTTGCCCGCTGCACCCGCATAACAACCGCAGCCTGAAAGAAGAACTGGCAGTGTTGTTGCAAAAAGGTTTTGTACGTGTGGAATACCGCGGACAAGTATCACGCATTGAAAGTTTGCTGGAAGACGAATCTATAGGGAACGATTCGCTGGCTGATAATGATCCGCTACGTATTGTAGTAGATCGTGTAACCAAGAACAATGAAGAGGAAACGCTGAGCCGTATAGCCGATTCGGCCCAAACTGCTTTTTTTGAGGGTAAAGGCGATTGCTACTTAAAATACCAGGAGCCTGAGAGCGAACAGGAGAAGGAAAGCTTTTTTTGTGACCGTTTTGAGTTGGATGGAATTAGGTTTGAAGAGCCTACGCCCAATTTTTTTAGCTTTAATAACCCTTATGGTGCTTGCCGTAAATGCGAAGGTTATGGTAAGGTGATTGGTATAGATGAAGATTTGGTTATACCCGATAAAAGCAAATCTATATATGATAACGCCATTGCGCCCTGGCGCGGCGAAAAAATGGGTGAGTGGAACCAAAACCTAATTCGCCAGGCCGATAAGTTTGATTTTCCAATACATCGGTCTTACAGCCAGTTAACCGATAAGCAAAAGAAGCTTTTGTGGACAGGTAATAAATACTTTCGAGGGCTGGATGCTTTCTTTAAAGAGATAGAGGAACAAACCTATAAGATACAATACCGGGTAATATTGTCGCGCTACCGCGGTAAAACCACCTGTCCTGATTGTAAGGGCAGCCGTTTACGGCCTGATGCTACTTATGTAAAAGTGGCCGGCCACTCTATTACCGATATTGTGCTGATGCCGCTGGATATTGCACAGCAGTTTTTTGGTGATTTGCAACTGGATGCACACGATGCCAAAATTGGTAAGCGTTTGCTGATGGAAATAACCAACCGCATCTCTTTCTTGAACGATGTGGGCTTAGGGTACCTAACGCTCAACCGGCTCTCAAATACACTTTCGGGCGGTGAATCGCAACGTATTAACCTGGCTACCTCATTGGGAAGCAGCCTGGTAGGTTCGGTTTATGTGCTGGATGAACCTAGTATTGGCCTGCACCCGCGCGATACCCAGCGACTAATTACGGTATTAAAATCCCTGCGCGATGTAGGTAATACCGTATTGGTGGTAGAGCATGAAGAAGAAATTATGCAAGCTGCCGATCACCTGATTGATATTGGCCCCGAGGCTGGCACACACGGTGGTCAGCTTATATTTTCGGGTACTTATGCGCAAATCTTAACCGATGATAATAGCTTAACCGGGAAATACCTGAGCGGCCGCGAAGAGATAGTTGTACCTGCACAACGCCGTAAGTGGAATGATTTCATCCAGATAAAAGGCGCCCGCGAAAATAACTTAAAGCATGTAGATGTGAAGTTTCCGTTGGGCGTACTTTCGGTAGTAACCGGTGTATCTGGCTCGGGTAAAACCAGTTTGGTGAAACGTATACTGCACCCGGCACTGCAGAAGGTATTGGGTAATTACTCAGGCGAACAAACCGGTTCTTATGATAGTATTGAAGGCGATTATGGCAAGATAGAATCTGTTGAGCTGGTAGACCAGAACCCGATAGGCCGTTCATCGCGCTCAAACCCGGTTACTTATGTAAAGGCATGGGATGAGATACGTAATCTTTATGCCGGCCAGCCGGCTGCTAAAGCTGCGGGTTTAAAACCATCGGCTTTCTCATTTAACGTAGAGGGCGGCCGCTGTGATGTATGCCAGGGTGAGGGCGAGGTAAAGATTGAGATGCAGTTTATGGCCGACATCTTTTTGCCTTGCGAGGCGTGTAACGGTAACCGCTTTAAGCAGCATATACTTGACGTAACTTACCAGGAAAAAAACGTTTCAGAAATCCTTAAAATGACGATTGATGAGGCGCTGGAGTTTTTTGTAAAAGAGCAAAAGATCATCAACAAAATAAAACCTTTGCAAGATGTAGGTTTGGGTTATGTACAATTAGGGCAATCGTCTAACACGCTTTCGGGCGGCGAGGCGCAGCGCATTAAACTGGCATCATTCCTCATTAAAGGTAATAATGCCAGCAAAACACTGTTCATTTTTGATGAGCCTACTACCGGCTTGCACTTTGCCGATATCAAGAAGCTCCTAAAATCATTTGACGCCCTGCTGGAACAAGGCAATACCATTATTGTAATAGAGCACAACATGGATGTAATTAAGTGCGCCGACTGGGTGATCGACATCGGTCCTGGCGGTGGCAACAATGGCGGTGCCCTGGTTTTTGAGGGTTTGCCCGAAGATCTGCTTAAAGACAAGAAAAGTTTTACCGGGCAGTTTTTAAAGGAACGGTTAAAAAAATAAAATTGAAGAGGCACTTTTAAAGTGCCTCTTTTGTATGGTAAAAGTTTTAGCGGTATCAACTATATGGTTTGTGCAATGTTTACTTTACCTAACTAATCTGTAATTATGACCTCTTTTATTGTTGTAGCCGTTATTGTAGTACTCTTGTTAGCCTTCATTGGTGTTAAACTTTTTGGTAAAAAGCAGTCGGCCGAAACGCCGTTACAACCATTGGATTCAAATTACAAACAGCTGCTAACCGAGCATGTGCCTTATTTTCAAAAGCTCGATGAACCGGAAAAGCAAAAGTTTGAGGGCATGATTGCCGGGTTTATACAAAGCATCCGGATTGAAGGCGTAGGGTTGGAGGTTGATGATGTTGACCGTGTACTGGTAGCTGCAAGTGCCGTAATCCCTATTTTTGGTTACAACGAGTGGCGGTATAACAACCTGACCAACGTTATTTTATACCCTGATGCTTTTAACAATGATTTTCAGTTTGAAGGGGAGGACGGCAGCCGTAACATTATGGGTATGGTTGGCTCAGGCTTTATGAACGGGCAAATGTTGTTATCGAGGGCCGCATTAAGAAATGGTTTTTCCAGTTCGTCGGGAAAGCAGAATACGGGTATACATGAGTTTGTGCATCTGCTCGATAAGTCTGATGGCGCTACAGATGGCGTGCCTGAAAACCTGCTGCCGCATGAGTATGCAGCCCCCTGGCTAAAAATGATGCACCAGGAGATTAACAGGATTGAGAAAGGCAAGTCAGACATTAACCCTTATGCCGCTACCAACGAGGCGGAATTTTTGGCCGTAGCTTCCGAGTACTTTTTTGAAAAGCCCGAACAGCTACAAAACAAACACCCTGAGCTTTACCAGCAATTAAGTCGCCTGTTTGCACAAGACCCGGCTGCTGAGTAAATTAGCATTCCAATTATTTTTATGGAAGAGATAGCCATATTGCAACAGCAATATCAGATGATTAAAGGTTCGCGCGAGGTAGTGTTGGATTTTGCTGCACAGCATTTAAGCGATCTGTTACAGGTGCAGGTACCTGCGTTTGATAAAAGCATAGCCTACTTGTTAGTGCACAATGCCAACGTATACTTACACTGGACGGCTAACTTTGCCATGCAGTTCAATCGGGAATATGCCAATGAAAATGCCTTCACCAGTATAAGCAGCATTAGGGAGCTATACAGTATGGTTGATTTAATGGTGGATACTTTTTTAAACCATTACCGTAGTAAATTAAACGAGGTAGTTAGCGGCATCACCGCAAACGGCCAAAACGAGCAATCAACCCCGCTTGAGATATTTACCCATGTAATTACGCATGAGTTTCACCATAAAGGGCAGTTGTTAAGTATGTTCAGGCTGTTGGGGCATACACCGCCCGATGCGGATGTAATCAGGTTCTAAATACTAGCTTGATTGATACGCCATAAATGGAGTTGTGATAACGCATCAAACTTGCAAAGTGTTATTTCAAATACTGGCTTATGGGCACTAATTGATAACCAGGGTCATTTTCAAAAATCTTAGACAATACCGCCGCATGACGCTGGCCCATAATAAGCAAAATGCGTTTGCCCTGGTAAGCTTGCTGTACGCTTAGGATATTACTATAAATTTTAAGCTCGCGGCTATAGAATAAAGAGATATAATCGGCGCCAATGTGTTCTTTGTCAATCCCGGCGGTATCTGTAATTTGGTCGGTTTTGCCAAAGCTACCGTTGGTGATTTTCGCCGGGTTAATGTAAATGTTATAATAGGTAAGCTGGTAAAGTTGGGGCGAGTTCAACTTTAGCAGGTAGCCTTTCAGGCTTAGCTTTTGTTCTTTCAAATCCCCATCAAGTGTTCGTCCTATTGATGAGTAGGCGTTCATCGCATCAGTAAAATGCTCTAAATTCTTCCCCTCCTTAATTAAGCGGGTAGGTACGCTGGTATAAAAGTCTACAGCATAAACACGCGGTAAATTCAATTTTCGCGCTATGTTGTAGCCAAACTGGTATTGTTCAGCACGGCCATGCTCCAACTGGATAAACTCAAGTTTTCCGGATTTAAATAGCTGGTATAAGCTATCCACCATATGCTGCTCACTTGGCTCTCGCTCAATGAGAATCATATCGGGCTTGTAAGCCGCCAGTTGGTTGTTAATAGCGGCTATTTCCTTTTGGCGGCCCGCGCTGAACAGGTCCATAGACGGGCCTTGTTTGTGAAAAGCTTCTTGCCCAAAGTGTGTGCTGCCCATCAGCATAATGCTGATTTTATCTTGCGGTTTTTGTGTTTGTGAAAATCCGCGCAGCACAAGGCCGGTTAATAGTATAAGCAGGCTATATAATGGTTTCATGCAGAATAGGTCTTTATAATTAAGAGCTTAAAAGTAAGCTATCGTTACACGCCTGCCGCATAATTTATATCAAATTGACCTTTGATGCTGATGGTGAGGAGGTTATTTAGTTGTCTTCTTTTTCTAACAGCACGCGTTCAATACGTCTGTCGGGTATGATCCACATCAGGGCAACGAGGGTATATAAAACCAAACTGATCGCCGGTTCTATAAAGGCCACTGCTACCGAAACAAGGTAAATTATTACCGAAAGCTTTCCTTTCCAATCCTTGCCAATAGCTATTGCCAATGTTGATTGTGGCCCAGCTTGTTTAACCAGTAATAAGGCCAGTATACTGTAAGCCGCGCCATTCATCAATAATATAACACCGTAAAGCGCCACGGGCCATTTCGAAAAGTGGTTTTCGCCCATCCAACTGGTTACAAACGGAATAACGGATAGCCAGAACAGCAAGTGCAGGTTGGCCCAAAGCACGCTGCCCCGTACCTGTCGCACAGCGTGCAGCATGTGGTGATGGTTGTTCCAGTATATGCCTACATAAACAAAGCTGAGTATATAGCTTAAAGCCACCGGTATCAACGGCTTTAAATCGGCGGGTGTGCCGCCGTGGGGTGTTTTTAGTTCCAGTACCATAATGGTGATGATAATGGCGATCACACCATCGCTAAATGCCTCTAAGCGTCCTTTATTCATGCAGTTGGTTTAAGTAAAGCTAATGTACAGTAAAAATAGTAACGCAAAAGGGCGGTTGTAAGCTATCAATGAAATATTTTCGGATATTTAGCACAATGTATAGCTACAAACAATACTGGCTGCTGTTACTGTGGGCATGTATAATGGCGGGTTGCCGCCCGGCAGATGATTCATCGCATAAAACCATCTTTAGTGTGAACCTCGATCAAGGTCTTAGCTCGCTGGACCCGGCTTTTGCACGGAACCAGAATGCAGTGTGGATGGATAACCAAATTTATAACGGGTTAGTACAGATTAATGATAGCCTGCACGTAATACCCTGCGTTGCCAAAACCTGGGAGCTGTCTGCTGATGGAACCATTTATACCTTTCATTTACGCAACGATGTGCGCTTTCAGGACGATGCCTTATTTGCCGGAGGAAAGGGAAGGATAGCCACCGCTGCTGATTTTGCCTACAGCTTCGGCCGCCTTATTGACCCAAAAGTAGCCTCGTCGGGTTCATGGATTTTTAGTGATAAGGTAACCGGTAAAGAGGCGTTTGTAGCATTGAACGATACAACCTTTCAAATCCGGTTAAAGCAGCCCTTTCCACCGTTGTTGAGTGTGCTTACTGCCCAATACTGTTCTTTAGTTCCACGCGAGGTAGTTGAACACTACGGCAAGGATTTCAGGAGCCACCCGGTGGGTACCGGCCCGTTTAAATTTAAGTACTGGAAAGAAGGTGAGGTAATGGTGTTGCTCAAGAACGAACATTACTGGGAAAAGGATAAGCAAGGCGGGCCGCTACCTCACCTGGATGCTATAAGGTCAACCTTTATCAGCGATAAGCAGACCGCATTTATGGAGTTCATCAAAAAAAAGCTCGACTTTTTTAATGGCATCGATGGCAGCTATCGCGATGATATTTTAACCAAATCGGGTCGGGTAACCAAAAAATACAAAGGTAGGTTTAAGGTACACATTGCCCCCTATTTAAATACTGAATACCTAGGCATATTGGTTGATACCAATATTGCTATTGTTAAAAACTCGCCTTTAAAGCAATTAAAGATTAGGCAGGCGGTTAATTACGCTATTAACAAACCTAACATGATCAAATTTTTGCGCAACAGTACCGGTACGCCGGGATATGCCGGCTTTATACCGCAGGGTATGCCCGGGTTTGATACTGCTGCGGTGCATGGCTACCGCTATAATCCCGAAAAAGCCAAGCAACTGCTGGTAGAGGCCGGGTTTCCGGGTGGTAAAAATTTACCCGAGGTAGTGTTGAGTACCACTACAAGTTACCGCGACTTAATTGAATTTATACAGGGCGAGCTGCAAAAAGTAGGCATACGCACACGGGTGGAGCTTGTACAGGGAGCCAGCTTGCGCGATTTGATTGCCAAAAATGGCGTTAACTTCTTTAGAGCATCATGGATTGCCGATTACCCGGATGCTGAAAATTACCTGTCGGTATTTTATGGGAAAAATAAGATACCATTCGGGCCCAATTATACGGGCTTTCATAACCGGCAGTTTGATGCACTGTTTGAGCAGGCTTACCGCATAAGCGACAATCAGCAGCGATTTAAATTATACCAGCAAATGGACAACCTGATGATGCAGCAATCGCCTGTAGTGATTTTGTATTATGACAAGCTGGTTAACCTTTACCAAAACAACCTGAGCGGTTATAGTATTAACCCGCTCAATCTGCTGATATTAAAGAATGTCAAAAAAGAATAAGTGAACGTCAAATTGCCCCTCATAAAGGCGGATGCTTGCGTTACAGCAAGGGCTCACTATGCAACTAACGAACACACCCTTGCTTTCTTATTAAGAAGGAGCAGTAAAGGACAAACTATTAAGATAGCATGCGCTTAATCAACAAAATACCACATCCGCTATCCGTTTTAATGGTGGTCATTATATTGGCTGCACTGGCAACATGGCTAGTTCCTGCCGGTAAGTTTTATACGCTAACCTACTCGGCCCCAAACTTTGTCCTGAATAAAAACGGTACCGAAGTGCAGCTTCCTGTTACTCAAAAAACGCTGGACAGCTTGCACATAAGCGCGCCCGTTGCGGCTTTTACCAATGGAACTATACGCAAGCCGGTATCTGTGCCCGGCAGTTATCATCGGCTACCCGGAAATTCTCAGGGGGTAGTAAGTGTAATTGAGGCTCCCATTAAAGGTATTTATGATACTATTGATATTATTTTGTTTGTGCTGCTCATTGGCGGCTTTATTCAGGTTTTTAACGCTACCGGCGCTTTGGAGGCCGGTCTAAAGAGCTTATCTGCAACCATGCGCGGCCGTGAGGGCTGGCTCATTATCATTATTACATTCCTGCTCACTTTTGGCGGCGCATCTTACGGTATGGCCGAGGAAGCCTTTGCATTTTACCCTGTACTGGTACCCTTGTTTTTAGCTGCGGGGTATGATTTGCTGGTTCCGGTAGCGGTTATATTTGGTGGTACGCAATTGGGTACGCTATCTTCATTCTCCAATCCTTTCTCTACCATAATTGCATCAAATGCCTGTGGTATCAGCTGGACCGATGGCCTGAATGGCCGCTTGTTGATGTTTGTCTTGTCATCCGCTATATACATCACTTACGTGTTCCGGTACGCGCAGAAAGTGCGTAATAATCCTTCTGCTTCGCTGGTTTACCGGTTTGATGGCGCTGTGCAAAGCCCGTTCCCAGCATTTAGCGAACAGGGCGGCGGCAGCCCACTAACATCACGCACTATTTTATTGCTAATCGTTTTCTTTTTGGCATTTGCCACCATGATAACGGGTGTTGTGGTATGGCACTGGTGGCTGTTGGAAATGTCGGCCGTGTTTTTGGTAGCTGCTGTGTTAATTGCCATACTGCAGCGCATGGGGCAAAAGGATTTTATAGAAACGTTTATTAAAGGTGCCGAAGGTTTATTAAGCGTAGCTTTCATTATTGGGGCGGCCCGGGGCGTTACCGCTATACTGGATGGCGGCAACATTAGCGATACCATTGTTTACGAGGCGTCCCAATTGGTGAGTGGTATGCCATCGGGCGTGTTTATGGTGATGATGCTGGTGTTGTATTGTTTGTTCACCATATTTATTTCGAGCTCGTCGGGTATGGCGGTAGTTACGATGCCCATTATGGGTGGGTTGGCCGCCGCAGCACACGTGCCCGGTAGAGAGATTGTAAATAGCTACTTGTTTGGTATGGGCATTATGGGCTTCATTACCCCAACTGGCTTGCTGTTACCTTCGCTCGCACTGGTAGGCATCAGCCTTAAATCATGGTGGAAGTTTGTTTGGCCATTAATGGCTATACTGCTGATAGTTTGTGCGGTGTTTTTAGTAATAGGCGTAAGGCTTTAAGGCTTACGCTCTGCCGCCGCCCGTATATCTTTAACCTCCAGCGTTTGTTTTGGATAACCGTAGGCAGTAGCATTAATCATTCCTTGCCCAAGCTCTTTTAAGGTACCAAAAGCGCCCGGAAACAATGGCCGTAACACCGGATATAACCAATTAATGTACTTGTAAAAGTTGAGCGTATTTTTCAGCCCGGGTGTGGGCAGCATAAAGCCGGGCCTAAAGTTGTACACTTGCTTAAAGGGCAGCAGCTTTAAATCGTTCTCGGTTTTACCTTTTACCCGGCTCCAATTACTGCCACCTTGCTCGCTGCTATTGGTACCAGCGCCCGATATGTAGCTAAATGTCATGTTACCATTTAATCGGCTCAGTGTGGTAGCCACTTTTATGGTCAGTTCATAAGTGGTTTTGTAATATTCTTCCTTGCTTACACCAACTGATGACATACCGAGGCAAAAGAAACAAGCGTTGTAACCTATCAACTGGTTTTCAACAGCTGTAAGATCAAACAGATCGGCATGCACAACTTCGGTAATTTTAGGGTGCTGAATGCCCGATGGGCGGCGGTTAAGCAGCAGCACTTCCGCTACCTCGGCAGCTTCCATGCATTCGTGCAGCACGCCTTCGCCTACCATGCCAGTGGCTCCTGTTATAATAACCCGCAGAAGTGTTGATGTTTGGTTCATAAGCTCCCTGATTTTATACCGTTAAGTACAGACTTACCATAACTTTGTTTAAAAACGGTAATAAGGCTATTTTACTTCTTTTATGTTTACCACCCGGTAGTTAACGCCTAAACGCTTGGCATTCTCCTCAACGGTTGTGGTAAAGCCTGCATTAATGCGGCGGGCATTTACCGTGGACGGATTTTTTACCGGCCATATAAAGCAATCCTGCTTCCCATTTTTAAGGTTACGGCAGGTTGCCTGGGTGCCGTATATCTGCTCTTTACCTTCGTCCATCAGGTGGCGGTCCAGCATCATGGCGTACAAACGGTAGGGTAGCTCGCGGTGGTTGGCGGCAGTTTCAATAACAGTAATATAGCGGGCTATTTTACCCGAGTGTTGTATCACATTCCAAGCCGACTCGTTAGCCGGCTCACCTACCAGCTTTTTACCTGGGTAGCCATACTGCTTAAATGTGTTCTCAATAAAGATTAAGTTAAGCGAGTCAATCCTGCCTTGTAGCTTCCAGTAATGTGCGCTAGCTTGTGCAGGTCCCATCCCTAATTTTCTCAACATCGCATCTTTAGTGACCGGCATCATTAATTGCATTAACGTATCGCGGTACTTTTGGTCGAGCACCATAATGCTGTCCAGTTGGTGTTTCAACTGAGGGTTGGTTTGTGCCCCGGCATGCAGGCCGGCAATCAGTAAAAAAAGCAAAGCAACTTTTTTCATAACGCTTAAGGCTAGATATAAGCAAAGTTAATGTAAATGAACAAGTTAGAAAGAAAGTTTAACGGGATGTAATTAAAAGAAGTGTATAAGATATAATCGAAAAATAAAACCATCAGTAAATAGTACCATAACGACCCTGAATACTACCATAGTTGGTGGTAATTTGTAGTGTACATTTGTAATGTTATGAAAAAGGAAATACCAGTTTATGATATATGCACACTCTCTGACTTTAAGCAGGAAGATATACTAATAAGCCGGTTTGCACCTTACCTGGCACAACACCACAAGCTTCACTTGGCGCATAAACATACTTTTTACCATTTGGTACTTTTTACCGAAGGGGCGGGTACACACGCTATAGATTTTGAGCAGTTTAAGGTGAAACCTTACCAAATTTATTTTATGGTGCCCGGACAGGTACACAGCTGGGGCTTTGCCGGTAAGGTTGATGGTTATGTCATCAATTTTTCTACACTGTTCTTTCAATCATTCCTGTTAAAGCCCGATTACCTGGAGCAGTTCCCTTTTTTTAGCGGCAACATTACCGATGCTGTTATTAACCTGCCGCAAGCTGTGCAGGCAGCCGTTATACAATTGTTTGAGCAACTTGTTAATGAAAGCGATAACGCGCAGCGCATGGGTGTGGATATGGTACGTGCATTACTATTACAACTGTTCATCAGCATTGGTAGGCTGGGTTTTGAGCAAAACGTTAAACAGCCTAATGCCTATAATTATACCTTGCTCAAAAACTTTCAGAAGCTGATTGAGCAGCATTATGCTGAACTGCGTTTGCCCAAAGATTACGCCGAACTGCTTTACATTACGCCCAACCATTTAAATGCGCTTTGTAAGGATGTGCTGGGAATACCGGCCGGCGAGGTGATCCGTAACCGCATTGTGCTGGAAGCAAAGCGCCTGCTTATTAACCTGGAGCTTACCATAGCCGAAATAGCCGGGCGCCTGCATTTTGACGATAACTCTTATTTTACCAAATTTTTTAAGAAACACACGGGCATCACACCTGAGGAATTCAGGAAAGAGGCCTTAAAATCAATAAACCATGAAAACGTTAAGCTTAGATAAAACAGGTATGGCCCATCCATCAGAAATTAAATCAGCCGTACATGCCAAGTGCCCAAAATGCCGCACCGGCAACATGTTTGCCAACGGCATGTACAGCTTTGGCGGGCAAAAAATGCACAACCAATGTCCGCACTGTGGTTTCCACTTTGAAATAGAACCCGGTTACTTTTATGTAGCGATGTTTATAAGCTACGCTATGAACGTGGCCGAAATGGTTACCCTGGCTGTGGCAACTTATATACTAACCGGCAATCTGGAATCGCCCTGGTTATACATTAGTATATTGTTGAGCGTGGCTTTAATACTGGCCCCTTTCAACTTTCGTTTTTCGCGGGTGATATTGTTATACTGGTTAACGCCCAATTTGCATTTTGACCCTAACCGAATGAACAGGTAACGGCAGCAATTACTGTTTAGTTATTTGCACTTTTCTAATCTCACCTTTTGTGTTTTTGATAGTTAAAGTAACCTGTTCTACATTTTCTAAAATGGGTTTGCCATTGAGCCATTGGCACAGGTTAGTTTTGGGGAAGGGGACATCATTGATGGCTGTGATATGGTCGCCGGGAGTAATCTGATTTTGCAGATTACCCCATACTACACCGGCAATAAGTTTTTCTCCTTGTGTGGTAAAATCAACCGGCCATTGTTTTTCGGTCAAGTCTATATTGCTGGAGTTTGGGTCAAAGTAAAACTTGCCGTGTTTATAATCTAAGGTAACAGCGCCATATTGCAGTAGGGTAGTGCCTAAACGGGGTGTTGTATTGGCTATGGTTTCTACCGCTGCATGCTTAAAGGTAACACCTGCAACGGTTACTGTTGGAAATACAAGCCGGTAAGTCGAATCCATTTTTTGCAAGCCGTAAATACTGCGGTGTACTGCGCCAAAGCCTTTTCCAACTACTGTAAATGCACTGAATTTGTCTAATTGTTTCATGTGCTTTGGAGAAAGCATCAGAAAACCGTTATCGCCCGAGTCGAACTCTGCCTCAAGGTTAACCCGGTTGTTTAAATCAACCTTGAGGATAGGGCTGCTTTGCCCGGTGCGAAGGAGGTTTAGTTTTGTACTGTAACTTTTATTTAAGCCGAGCCTTTTCTCATTGTCGGTTAAAATCAGTATCTTTTTTACCGGGTCTATTTTAACGATGGCATTTCTTAATAAGTTACTTCCAATTACACCTTCAATTTTCCAGCAGTTGTATAACTCGTTAGTTACTAATAAAGCAGGTATGTTTGAAAAGGTGATGTTGCCCAACGTTATATTACCCGCACGCACCAGTTTAAGAGAATCCTGGTTGCCATTGGCATCCGACACCACGGTGCCAGATATAAACGAGCTGTTTAACTCTTTAGCCAATGCCGGACTGAGCTGTGTAGGCGCACCGGTATCAAATAAAAACCTGGCTTTACGATGGTTGATGCTTGCCTGAACAAATATTCTTCCAGCAATCATTTCATAAGGGATTTCCTGATAATAGTCTTTAGACTCGGTACCGCCCTCGTTGTAATTGATCCTTTGGCTACAGCTGTTTGAGTAAATTCCCATAACTATAACCAGCCATAAAGCACATTTCTGAAAATTGACGGATTGCATGTAATAAAGCTAACAAAACTATGCCTCAAATAAAAAGGCCGCTGCATTATGCAGCGGCCTTTGTATTGTAAAAGCTGCCTGATTAAGCAACTTGTTGTTTACGGATGATGTTTAACGCACCACCTGCTTTAAACCACTCAATTTGCTGAGCATTGTAGGTATGGTTCACCAGGAAAGAATCCTCAGTACCATCAGCATGGTGTAATACCACAGTTAACTGTTTGCCCGGAGCAAACTCAGTTAAACCTAAAACGTCAACGCGGTCATCTTCCTGAACTTTATCGTAGTCGGCAGTATCAGCAAAGGTGATACCCAGCATACCTTGTTTTTTCAGGTTGGTTTCGTGGATACGGGCAAATGATTTTACCAGGATTACACGAACGCCCAGGTGACGTGGCTCCATTGCAGCATGCTCGCGTGATGAACCTTCGCCATAGTTCTCGTCTCCTACAACGATTGAACCGATGCCGTTAGCCTTGTAATCGCGCTGTGTAGCAGGAACCGGGCCGTACTCGCCGGTCAATTGGTTTTTAACGCTGTCGGCAGTGTTGTTATAATAGTTAATAGCGCCAATCAGCATGTTGTTACTGATGTTATCCAGGTGACCACGGAATTTTAACCATGGACCAGCCATAGAAATGTGGTCGGTAGTACATTTACCTTTAGCTTTAATTAACAAGCGCAGGTCTTTAATGTCGGTACCTTCCCATGCTGCAAATGGATCAAGCAGTTGCAAACGTGATGATTTCGGATCAACCAAAACCTCCACCTGGCTGCCATCTTCGGCCGGGGCCTGGTAACCGGCATCTTCAACCGCAAAGCCTTTTACCGGTAATTCAATACCTAGTGGCTCGTCTAGTTTCACCTGCTCGCCGTTTTCGTTGGTAAGGGTATCGGTTAACGGGTTAAAGGTTAAATCACCTGCAATAGCAAACGCGGTAACAATCTCCGGAGAGGCTACGAATGCGTGTGTGTTAGGGTTACCATCCTGACGTTTAGCGAAGTTACGGTTAAACGAAGTGATGATAGAGTTCTTGCGGGTTGGATCATCGGTATGACGTGACCATTGGCCAATACAAGGACCGCAGGCGTTAGCCAGTACTACACCACCAATTTGCTCAAACGTATTTAAGTAACCATCGCGCTCTACAGTATAACGTACCAGCTCTGAACCTGGCGTTACGGTGTACTCAGCTTTGGTTTTTAAGTTTTTATCGGTAGCTTGCTTTGCAATAGAAGCGGCACGGGTAATATCCTCATAAGATGAGTTGGTACATGAACCAATCAAGCCAACTTCCAGCTCGGTAGGCCAGCCGTTTTCTTTAACTGCAGTAGCAAATTTAGAAATAGGCCACGCCAAATCCGGAGTAAACGGGCCGTTAACGTGTGGCTCAAGCTCGCTCAGGTTAATTTCGATCACCTGGTCAAAGTATTGCTCAGGCGTTGCATAAACTTCAGCATCGCCGGTTAAGTGCTCTCTAACTGCATCGGCTAAGCCCGCAATATCTTCACGTTGCGTGCCGCGTAAGTAAGCAGCCATTTTTTCATCGTAACCAAAGATGGATGTAGTTGCACCAATCTCGGCACCCATGTTACAGATAGTACCTTTACCAGTTGCTGATAGTGAACGTGCGCCTTCACCAAAGTACTCCACAATAGCACCGGTACCACCTTTTACGGTTAATATACCAGCCACTTTCAGGATAACGTCTTTTGCTGATGCCCAGCCCGATAGTTTACCGGTTAAGTGAACACCAATCAGTTTCGGGAATTTAAGCTCCCATGGTAAACCAGCCATTACGTCGCAAGCATCGGCACCGCCCACACCAATGGCAATCATACCTAAACCACCTGCATTAGGTGTATGCGAATCGGTACCGATCATCATACCACCCGGGAAAGCATAGTTCTCTAATACTACCTGGTGAATAATACCTGCACCCGGTTTCCAGAAACCAATGCCGTATTTATCAGAAACAGAAGCCAGGAAGTCATAAACTTCGCTATTAATATCTTTAGCGGTGCTTAAATCTTCTGCAGCGCCAATTTTAGCTTGTATTAAGTGGTCACAATGTACAGTTGAAGGTACAGCCACCTGCGGACGCCCAGCTTGCATAAATTGCAGCAACGCCATCTGCGCTGTTGCATCTTGCATAGCCACGCGGTCAGGTGCAAAATCTACATAGTCAACACCACGCTGATAGGCTGCTTTAGCATCGCCTTCAGTTAGGTGGGCATATAAAATTTTCTCAGTTAAAGTCAAAGGTTTGCCGGTCGCTTGGCGGGCAGCTTCAATACGGCTGCTGTAGCGGTCGTACACCTTTTTAATCATATCTAAATCAAAAGCCATTTGATTGATTTTTAGGTAAAAAATGAACAATTTGCTGTTCGAAAGCCCTGTAAAGGGGGAACGCCGCGAATGTACAAAATTTAACGCCCAAATGGTAGTACAGGTTTGCGCAAATGCTATTTAGATTTGTTCTGAATAGTGGTTGGTTAATTAGCATTATATTAGAAAAATTAATTATGCTGTTATCTCAGATTGATGTTTTGCATATTGCATTCGGGTGAGCGTAGCTTACGCATCTTGTCATCTGTTTTAGGCATAAAACTGGATATATTCAACTCACAATGATGAATCAAATTGAAATGCTTGTTAAGCAAACCAACGATGCTTACAACTGGACGAATAAGCTATTAAACTCTGTCCCTTATCATAAATGGAAGGATACGCCCAAGGTTATGGATTCTAACATTTGTTGGCAGGCGGGGCATATATTGGTTGGCATTTATTTTCATTCTATCATGGTGGTTGTTGGTCATCAAATGGATGTATTGCAAAAGATTCCGTTAAAAGATTATGCAGACCGTTTTATGGATAAATCTCCAAATGAGGCAGCTGAAAATGTAAATCCGGAGGAGTTATATGAGCAGTTGCTTTTTATGCAGCAAAAATCTATTCAAACACTTAGCGCATTGCCTGAATCGGGACTGGATAATGCATTGGAGCCGTCGCCCACGCCACACCCCATCGCTCATAATAAATTTGAAGCCTTAGACTGGAACATAAAGCATACCATGTGGCATTGTGGTCAGCTGGGTATGCTTAAGCGGGTTGTTGATGAAAGATTTGATTTTGGTTTGAAGAGATAAGCAGGTGCTGTAATTGCTTTTACCCGTTAATTACATGGTGAATAAAATACGCATAGCGCCCACTCCAAGTGGTTTCCTGCACTTGGGCAACGTGTTGTCGTTTGCTTTAACGGCTGCGCTCGCCCAGCGTGTAAACGCCAGTATACTGCTGCGTATTGATGACCTGGATAGGCAGCGCGCCAACCCGGCGTACGTGCAGGATGTGTTTGATACGCTTAACTTTCTGGAGATTCCCTGGCATGAGGGTCCGCGCAATATGCAGGATTTTGAAAGCGAGTGGTCGCAACTGCACCGGATGGATTTGTATCAGCAAGCCCTAATCCAATTGCAGCAAAGCGGACAGGTATTTGCCTGTACCTGTTCCCGCTCACAAATACGCAGTTTAAGTGCCGATGAAAGTTATCCTGGTACCTGTTGTATGAAAGTGTTGCCGCTTACAACCGATGCAGCCAGCTGGCGTTTACTCACTGCTACAGGCGAGCCAGTGCTGATAAACAACTGGCCGGAGGGCATTCAATCAGCCTCGTTGCCTGCGGCAATTCAACACTTTGTGGTACGTAAAAGGGATGGCTATCCGGCTTACCAATTAAGTTCACTGGTTGATGATGTGCATTTTGGTATTACGCATATTATGCGGGGAGCTGATTTGTGGGCATCAACACTGGCTCAACTTTACCTGTCGGGGATATTAAAGGAGGATAGCTTTCAGCAAATAAAGTTCCATCACCATGATCTGCTATTGGGGGATGGTCATGCAAAACTATCCAAATCGGCTGGCGCTACTTCAATCCGTTATTTGAGGGAGCAGGGTTATAAGCCGGCAGATGTGTACCAGCAAATAGCCCGGCAGTTAGGTGTTGGAGAAACGATTGCCGACTGGCAGCAATTGGCCGAAGCTTACTTTCAGCACCGCAGCTTTTAAGCAAGTTAGCACAGCATACCCTCAGTCGCGTTAATCTTTACGCAAACGATTGCGCAAATTTTATTCCTGGTAAAGTAGCAACTTAACCGGTAAAAATTTAGCTTAGTTTCTACTAACCAAGTAAACCAATTATATGCTTCGCAGAAAATTTATACAGCAAACGGGCGCCGTTGCGGCCGGTACTTTGCTATCTGAAACTTTATTAGCATCGGCCACGCTGGCTAAACAACGGGTGGCTATGGTGGGTACCGGTCACCGGGGTACGGGCATGTGGGGCACCGAAGTGCTAAGCGAGCACAGTAGCCGTATGGAGTTTGTAGGCCTGTGCGATAAGAACCCCGGCCGGGTAGAAACTGCCAAAAAGATGTTAAAAGTAACCTGCCCCACTTATACTGATTTGGATAAGATGCTGAAGGAAACTAAGCCAGAGGTGCTCATTGTGACCACTATGGACAGCACCCACCACGAAATGATTGTTAAAGGTCTGGAAGCCGGTTGCAATATCGTAACCGAAAAACCTATGACCACCGACGAAGATAAATGCCAAACTATATTGGATGCCGAAAAGCGTACCGGCAAAAAAGTATACGTTACCTTTAACTACCGTTACTCACCCCACCGGCAAAAAATTTGGGAATTGCTAAATAGCGGTGAAATAGGAAAAGTAACCTCGGTTGATTTTCACTGGTACCTGGACACCTCGCACGGAGCTGATTACTTTCGCCGCTGGCACCGCAAGCGCGAAAACAGCGGATCGCTGCTGGTGCATAAAGCAACCCACCATTTTGATTTACTGAACTGGTGGCTTAACTCTGATCCGGAAGAAGTATTTGCCTACGGTTCCTTAGACTTTTATGGTAAAAACAATCCATTCAGGTATACCCATTGCAGGCCTTGCCCTTATAAAGACAAGTGTCAGTTTTATTTTGACATGACCAAAGACGAGCGGCTGATGAAGCTGTATGCCGATAATGAGAAATACGACGGCTACCACCGCGATGGCTGCGTTTGGAAGGAGGATATAGATATTTTTGATAAGATGGCTGTACAGATTAAGTATGCCAATAAAGTACAGGTTAGTTACTCGCTAACGGCATACTCGCCTTACGAGGGTTATCGTATTTCCTTTAGCGGTACCAAAGGTAAGCTGGATGCCTGGATACACGAAAAGCAGCCCTGGCCAATGGAAAAGTATGATGAAATACAGCTCACCAAAAATTTTGGTAAAACAGAATACATCCGCATAGATAATACCGAAGCCGGGCATGGCGGAGGCGATATGCGTTTGCGTAAACAGATTTTTAACCCGGGTGCCGATCCTTACAAGCAGGGGGCAGGCAGCCGTGATGGGGCCATGTCTATTATGGTTGGCATTGCAGCCCGTAATAGTATCGATAGTGGCAAGCCGGTAAAGGTTCAGGATTTAGTTTCCATTAAGCCGCATCCTACAAGGGGGAGTGTATGATGTTCTGCCAGTAAAAAGAAAACCGAAGGCTCCTGATTTTTAGGAGCCTTCGGTTTTAAAATCTTAATCTAAAATTTCGTTTGCCTGCGTTAAAATGACAGGGAGGCCGCCGGTAACCATAATGGTATGCTCGTGCTGTGCCACAAAGCCGCCTTTGTTGCCTTTTAAGGTCCATTTATCGCCCTCTGCAGTTTGCGCGTAGGTCGATTGAGTGGCTATAAAGGTTTCAATGGCTACAATGCTGTTCTTTTTAAAGCGGGTAGTGTTGTAGCGATCATAACAATTCAATATATCGTGCGGCTCCTCATGTAAGCTTCTGCCTACACCATGGCCAGCCAGGTTTTTGATAACCTTGTAGCCTCTTTTGGCTGCCTGGGTTTCTATAAGCCGGCCAATGTCGGCTATCTTCACCCCGCCGCGTATCTGGCTTAAAGCGCTTTCCAGTATTTCTTTTGAAGCCTTAACCAACGCAGCATGATTATGCTTGTCTTCTCCCAACACAAAAGATCCGCCGTTATCGGCCCAGTAACCGTCCAACTCGGCCGATACATCAATATTAATCAAATCTCCTTCTTGCAAAACCATACTGGCTGAGGGCAGGCCGTGAGCAACAACCTCATTCACACTGATACAGGTATGACCCGGAAAACCATAAGTTAGTTTAGGAGCAGATTTTGCGCCCATTTGGCTTAATAGTCTGCCACCGAACTCGTCAAGCTCCAAAGTGTTAATGCCTGGCTTGCAATACTCACGCATAGCCTTTAATACCTGGGCTACGCACTCGCTAATTTTTTGCATACCAGTAAATTCTGCATCTGATGTTATAGACATATCAAAATATATAAGAATTAACAAAAGTAAAAAGTGTATTGCCAAGTTGCGTCATACCTCGGTATGAATTGTGAAATAATATAGTTTGCTGTTACAAATGAACCGTTGTCTGCGTCATGAGGTATACTTATCACAATTTTATGAAACTCACACGATCCATCGCGGCCTTATTGTCGCTTCTCATTTCACAAAGCAGTTGTCAAAAAAGTACGCAGCAGCCACAAACTAATACTATTCCTATTGTTAATGCTCAGCCGGTAGGCCCGGCCCTTAAATCAACTACCTGGAGCAATACCGCAACCGAAGAATTTACCTATAACGTTGATGGAACGCTGAAAAAAACGATTGGCGGCCTGGCCGCTTCATGGGGCCATACCCGCAACTTAACCTATCAGAATGGTAAACTTGTTGGTGTAGTAAAAGATGATATCAAAAAGGATGAAATAGCTTATAACACTGCGGGGCAAATCATTACAATAAAAGAATTTGTAATGAGCAGCGATTACCACGGCACCCGGTTGGAGTTTGAGTACAACACCACAGGTACCGTTAAAGCCATGAAATATATGGCATATGATGAGTTTAAAAGCGTAATAAAAGCCCAGACCAATTATGATTATGACGCCCAGAATCAGTTACAGAAAGCTACTGTGACTTACCCGGGTCAGCCCCAGCAACAACTGGTTTATACGTTTAGCGATTACAGCACGGATGTGCAATTTAACCCCTGGGCCTTGCTTAGTAGCTGGGATTTATTGATGGTTGATTATGCCTATTACAATTACCCCGTACTAAGCCGTTTAAACCAGTTGCCAGGAAAGATTACCCGAAAGCTTTTAGTGGATAACGCGGTGCAAGAAACGGTGGTAAAAGAATTTAATTACACCATTGTAAGTAAGCAACTACAAAAAATTCAATATCTGAAGGATGGTTTGGAGGTTACCTTCAATTATTAACCTTTTTTAATTGATTGTGAAATAAAATGTAGCACTGTGTATAAAATTGGTTAAATAATTTTCTTTTAAGTTGAAACAAAGCGTCTTTCAATCTGCTGTATTAGCAGTTATAAATAAAGTTATTCTTATGAAGATTGTTGTTACTCAACTTAAAAATGTAATTGTTTACTCGCTCTTAATTCTGGCGACTTTTTCTTTTTCGGCATGCTCTAAAAAGGTGGCTTTTATCAACTCAACAGTTGTGCCTGCTGCCGAGGGTAAGATAGATATAGACCGGGACGAAAATAAAAATTATACCATCGATATAGAAGTTATACGTCTTGCTGATCCGTCGAGACTTACGCCACCTAAAAAAACTTACGTAACCTGGTTAGAGACCGAGAGTGAAGGGACTAAAAACATAGGGCAGTTAAAAAGCATAAGCGGCTTTTTTACCAATTCGTTAAAAGCAACATTAAGAGCGGTTTCGCCCTTGAAGCCAAAACGGGTGTTTATTACCGCCGAAGATGATGCCACCGCGCAATCACCAGGTTCGCAAGTGGTCATGACCACAAAGTCGTTTTAAACATGGGATTAGGGCGTTATAATTACGCTATGTTAAGCGCTTGTGCAACGAGTGCTTAACATAGCGTAATTGAATGTATGCGCTCTTTTATAATAGTTGCCTGCAATAGTTTGTGTTGGTGCTGCGCATCAATTGTACGTTGCAATTATAAGGCTTATAGCCTCACAACGTCTCAAACCTGTAACCTGCCTTACTCCACTCTTCTAACGCTCTTGGCAGCACATATTCTAGCCGGTTAAAGGCTTTTAAACTATCATGAAATACAATGATAGCACCGTTGCCGGTGTGTTTTAGCACCCCCTTCAGGCAGTCGTGTGGTTTTAAGGTCATATCAAAATCGCCGCTTAGTACATCCCACATTATAATTTGTAAATCAGGTCGTAAGGCTTTGAGTTGCTTTATTTGCGAGCGCTTAATGCGACCATAGGGCGGGCGAAACAGGGAGGAATGTAATAACTCGTCGGCCCGTAGGAAATTCTGCCTGTAAACGGCATCTTCGGTCTTCCATCCTTTCAGGTGGTTAAAAGTATGGTTGCCAATGGCATGTCCATCGGCTTGTAATTGCTTAAAAATATCCGGGTGTTTCTGTACATTATCGCCAATGCAAAAAAAGGTAGCTTTAGCATGGTGCTCTTTTAGTGTTCTAAGCACAAATGGCGTTACAATGGGTATGGGGCCATCATCAAAGGTTAAGTACAATACCGGCTCAGTGCGGTCTTGGTTCCAAACCAGTTTTGGATAAAGCTTTTTGAGCAGCCAGGGCGTTTTAACCAGGTACATGCACAAAGTAAGTTATTTTATGCTTAAGTAGTTTAATTAGTCAGTTACAGGGGTAATTAAACGGCCCAATTTTATTGGCTATGCCACCGTAACATAAACTTTACATCATTGCATGCGTCTTTTAGCGTCGCACAGGCGTTTACGCACATTTGCACACCAAAACTTATATCTTTGCCATCCGTTTAACTATTTTACGGCCTATAAATAAACCATGCAAGGCGAACCATATAAAATTTTGGTAGTAGGAGGGGGCAGTTGGGCCACCGCCAACATAAAAATGCTTACCGACAATACTACGCAAAAGGAAATATTTTGGTGGATGCGTAACCCGCAGGCTGTGGAGGATGTGCAAAGGTTTAGGCGTAATCCTAATTACCTAAGCTCGGTAGAAATTAAAGTACCTGCCGATAATATTTCGACCGATCTGAAGAGCCTGGTAGCCAAAGCCGATTTTGTATTATTAAACGTACCGGCCGCGTTCCTAAAAACAGCCTTGGCCGAAATTACACCTGCCGACCTGGCCGGCAAAAAAATTATATCGGCTATTAAGGGCATTGTACCCGATGAGAATTTAATCATCGGCGAGTTTTTACACAAGTTTTATAACATCCCTTTTAATGATCTGGTGGTAATCAGCGGGCCTTGCCATGCTGAGGAGGTGGCGCTGGAGAAATTGTCTTATTTAACCATCGCCTCGGCCGATGCAGAATTGGCCACGCAACTGGCTGGTTTGTTAAACACCCGTTACCTCAAAACCATCGTATCCGACGATATATACGGTACCGAGTACGCGGCCGTATTAAAAAATATTTATGCCGTTGCCAGCGGTATTTGCCACGGAGTAGGGTATGGCGATAACTTTCAGGCCGTGCTGATTTCCAACGCTATCCGCGAGATGAAAGATTTTGTAGATGCCGTACATCCTATTGATCGGGATATTAAAGAATCGGCTTACCTGGGCGATTTGCTGGTAACTGCCTATTCGCAATTTAGCCGTAACCGTACTTTTGGCAACATGATAGGCAAAGGCTATACGGTAACCTCTGCACAGTTGGAGATGAATATGGTTGCTGAGGGCTATTATGCAGTAAATTGCCTACACCAAATAAATAAACAATACACCGTAAGAATGCCTATTTGCGAGGCTGTTTACCGTATTTTATATAAAAAACAAGCCCCCGTACTGGAAATGAGACGTTTGGCAGAACAATTGAGTTAGTTATACAAATTAATTCAATTGAAACCATGAAAAACGTAATTAAAGTTGCTTTACTGGCAGCGGGATTATTTGTAGCTGCCGATACTCAAGCTCAAGTTGTTAAAAAAACCGGAACAGCCATTAAAAAAGGTGCTAAAGCGGTAGGTAATACTGCCGAAGACGGCGCAAAAGCTGTAGGCAAAGGTGCAAAAAAAGCCGGAAATAAAACCGCCGAGGTAGCCTCAAAAGGTAAATCGGCCGTTGTTGATAAAAAGTATGATAGCAAGGTTGGTCCGGGCGGACAAACCATCTATATCGATAAAAACTCGGCTTATTATTACGTTAACAAAAAAGGCCGTCACATTTATGTGAGAGAAGCTGATTTGGTTGTTAAACCTATGTAATACCTTTACCACGGGCGCTTGTAAAGCAGGCGCTCGTGTTCTTATTTCTACCGTTTGCCATGAAAAATTCTTTGTTAGTTGCAGTGCACGTTGTATGTGCATTTATACTGTTATTCGCCGCTTGTTCCGACTCTCCCAAAAGTAATTTAAAAGGTAAGTGGCATACATCCGATGGAAGTACAAAGCTTGAAATTACAGGCAAGCAGTTTATCCTGACCGAAGATGCACCCATTGCCGAAGACTATTTCTTAAAAGGCGATACCATTTTCACCTCTTTTGAAGGCAACCAGCCTTATACCCGCTTTGTGATACAGCAGCTCGACGACCACAATCTCAAACTTTTGTATCCCGATTCAGTGAGTGTGGCCTTTATGCGTTAAGGAATTATTAAGTTTTTGGTTTGTCATATATCTCTTATGCTTTTATCGTTCTTGATGAAACATAAAATACATGAACAAATTTATTTCAACCTTAATTCTTATTATCTCAACCATTGCCGTTAAGGCACAAACCGACAAGGGAACCGTTTTTGTAGGCGGTGGCATTTCCTATAATTCACAAACATCAAAAGACCCAACCAACCACAGCAAACACATTAACATGGATTTGCTTCCTACTGTTGGCGTGTTTTTGGGGAATAACTGGAGCATTGGCCTTACTCCACAGTATTCCTACGCAAGAGATTCATCATTTTACAAGTACGACGATTATTCAAGTAAATCAGGGCACAAGTCCAAACTCTTAGGTATTGGCTTGTCGGTAAGGCATTACTGGATGATTATACCCCAGTTAGCCTTATTTCCAGAGTTATCGGGGAGTTATTTATTTTCAGTAGGGGATGCGGGCGCAAGTGCTAAGAGTTACAATATGAATATCACTCCCAATATGGCTTTTTTTCCAACCAAGCATATTGCAATCACCTTTGGCTACGGCGGTTTGAGATACCTGCATCAAACTAACAAAGATACGGCCTTGGGCACTACAGCTTCTTATAATACATTTGGTTTTAACGTTAATCAGGGGATGATCTTGGGCGTCAATTATCATTTTACCAACTAAGCTATAAATAAATAAGGCCTCCCAAACGGGAGGCCTTAAAAACTAAACTAAAACTAACTGCTTCAATAAGCTTTGAAGCTTAAACTAAATCACTAGTATCTTTTACGACGTTCGCCACGGTCTTCACGACGCTTGCCTGAAAAATCGCGGAAACCACCGCCGCTGCTTCTTTCGCCTCCGCGGTTGCTGCTGCTACCTCCATCACGACGGTTGCCACCACCTTCGCGTTTTTTGTAGCCGCCGCCAAATCCGCCACGGCTTTCACCACGGTCGCCATCGGCAGATACTTCTATCCTAACCTCGCGGCCTTTAAATTCGGCAGATTTAAAGCTTTCAAAAGCTTTGTCTTTATCCTCATTGGCAACTTCCAGAAAAGAGTAAACACCCTTTACATCAATTTTGCCAATGGTGCGGCCAACAATACCGGTTTGGTTACAAAAATACCCTAACAAATCGCCACGGGTAAAGCCATCAACCGAACCCAGGTTAATAAACAAGCGGGTAAAATCTCCGCGTGAACCACCTGTGCGGGCAAATTTATCACCCGAATCGCGACCCATGCGGGTATCTTCGGCAACGTTAAGATCCGGAGCATTTTTATAGTATTCCAAAAAGCTGTTAAACTCAATAGATGCAAAACGCTTAATGATATCTTCTTTGCTTAAATCGGCAAACTCATCCATAATGCGTGGTAAGTACTGCTCAATCTGCTGCTCGTTTACTTCAACGTTATGCACCTTGTGTATCAGGCCAAACAGTTGTTTTTCGCAAACGTCAAAACCGGTAGGTATCTCAGCTTTAATAAACTTTTTACCAATAACACGCTCAATCTGGCGTATTTTACCAACTTCTTTGGCGTTGATGATAGCGATAGATACACCAGTTTTACCGGCACGGGCTGTACGGCCGCTACGGTGGGTGTAGTTCTCAATCTCATCAGGTAACGAGTAGTTAATAACGTGTGTAACGTCGTTAACGTCGATACCACGGGCGGCAACGTCAGTAGCAATAAGCAACTGCAGGTTACGCTCACGGTAGCGTTTCATTACCTTATCACGTTGTTGCTGCGAAAGGTCTCCGTGTAAAGAGTCGGCATTGTAACCGTCTTTTACCAGGGCCTCGGCAATTTCTTGAGTTTCTATTTTGGTACGGCAAAATACGATACCAAAAATCTCGGGGTTAAAGTCAACAATACGTTTAAATGCAGCATATTTATCACGGGCACGTACAATGTAGTACTCGTGTTCAATATTGGCATTGCCGGTATTCTTTTCGCCCATGGTCAACTCAAAAGGGTCGGTCATGTACTTTTTAGAGATGCGGCGTACCTCGCTTGGCATGGTGGCTGAAAACAGCCATGTTTTTTTATCCTCGGGCGTGGTGGATAAGATACTGTCAATGTCTTCCTGAAAGCCCATGTTGAGCATTTCATCAGCTTCATCCAGTACTACAAATTGTACCTGCGAAAAATCAATAGCCTTGCGGTTGATAATATCGAGCATACGGCCCGGTGTAGCAACAACAATCTGTACGCCGCGTTTAATTTGGCGTAACTGATCTGAAATACTGGCGCCTCCATAAACAGCCACAACATTTACGTTGTTCATGTTTTTGGAGTAGTTTTTCAAATCATTGGTGATTTGTAAACAAAGTTCACGTGTAGGGCACAGAATTAGTGCCTGTGGATAATTTTCTTCAAAATCCAGCAGTTCCAATAATGGTAAGCCAAAAGCAGCAGTTTTTCCGGTCCCGGTTTGGGCTAATCCGACAAAATCGTTGCTGCCTGTTAACAATACCGGAATTGACTGTTCCTGGATTGGTGTAGGATTTTCAAATCCTAACTCAGTGATGGCATTAACAATATCATGACGGATTCCCAGTTCAATAAATGGGTTGTTCATGAATTAAAATAACGAATTTGACAACATCGTCAAATCGGGTGCAAAGGTACGAAAAATATGCACCATTTCAAACCACCATTCTAAAATGAGACTGTAGTGACTCGCCGTAATAAGTTTTTGATTGACAAATACTTAACTATTGCCAATCAATGACGCCGATATTTACCTCAACCTGTCTGCCGACCGCACCAGCGCATCATCGCGCTTAATAGCTTTAATGGCTGCAAGAATTAACAGGATGGCTATAGGCGGCAGAAATAAACCTACGCCAAAGTTGTTGGTGCCTAATATAGCACCGCCGGTAGCTGCTTTTACCGTTTGGGCCAGCCAAAAGCTGTGGCCAATAATTACCAGTATAGTGCTGTAGCTAAGTGTAACCTGCTGTTTGCGGTTACGGAACAAAAATATAATCACCAATGGCAGCAAAGCTACAACAGCGGTAACGGCCGTAAGCGCCACGAAGTTTTGGGTATGTGTTTGTGCGCCGTTCACATCCTGAAACAGGCCGGTTACTTTAACACTGGTAGGTACATTGTTTAAATACACATTATTGGCAATGGTAACCAGGTAAAGAGCAAACATAGCCAGGCTGGCTAAAAACAGGTATATACTTTGTACACGTTGTATCATGGTAAGCGTATTAGCAGGGCAAAGATAAAATTGTTTGCCTAAATTTGTCGCCGTGGCTCAACTACAACGTTATTTTTTAGAACTGGCTTACCAGGGTACCGCTTACCACGGCTGGCAACTGCAACCCAATGCCGTAACAGTACAACAAAAATTAAATGATGCGCTGACTACCCTGTTGCGCCACCCGGTTGAAACCACAGGCGCAGGCCGTACTGATACGGGCGTACATGCCAGGCAGTTATTTGCGCACTTGGACGCAGCGCCTGGCATTGCAAATGTAAAATTTGAAGCGAGCCTGAACGCGTTACTGCCATATGATATTGCCGTAAAGCGCATTGTACCGGTACACGATGAGGCGCATGCACGGTTTGATGCTACTATGCGCTCTTATGAGTATCACCTGCACTTTCATAAGGATCCGTTTAAGCAAAATTACTCATGGCTGGTTAAAGGTGAGTTAGATGTGGATGCCATGAACCAAGCTGCACAAATAATGATGGCGTACACCGATTTTAGTTGCTTCAGCAAATCAAATACGCAGGTATTTACCAATAACTGCAAGCTAATGCGGACCGAGTGGATACGCAAGAACTATGGACTGGTGTTCCATATCTCGGCCGACCGCTTTTTGCGCAACATGGTACGGGCCATTGTAGGCACCTGCATGATGGTTGGCCGTCATGAAATTGAGCCCGAACGTATCCGCGAGATTATAGAAAGTAAAAACCGCAGCAACGCCGGAACATCTGTGCCAGCCTGTGGTTTGTACTTAACCGAAGTAAAGTACCCGTATCTTTAAAACAGCTGATTTAAGGATTTCGGAATGATATATGATTAACTTTGTCATCTCGAACGGTATTGGGTTTCCGGGCAATACAAACTATCGCCTAAAAGAGATTTCTCGCTAACGTTCAAAATGACAGGAGGAGTGGTGTTTACAAAACAAATCATCCATTCACTCCTTCACTCATTCATTATATGATACATGTCTCAAGCTCAAGTAACCGGTAAAGCATTTGATTGGGAGCTGCTTAAACGCATTATGCAGTATGTAAAGCCATACAAGCGTACGTTTATCATTGCGGCTGCTCTTACTATATTTTTAGCCATCATCACTTTGGCGCAGCCCATCCTCATGGAAACAGCGATGGATAAATACATCCTCTCGGGTAATTACAATGGGTTGGTGTTTATTGTTATTTTAATGATCCTGCAACTGGGTATCCAAACCGTTGCCCAGTATTATCAAACTTACTCTACCAATGCACTGGGCCAGTCTGTGATCCGCGATTTGCGTATTCATGTGTTTAACCATATCATGAGCTTGCGTTTGCGGTATTTTGACCGTACGCCTATAGGCATGCTCATTACCCGTACCGTGTCTGATCTGGAAACCATAGCCGATATTTTTTCAGAAGGGCTGATTTCCATTATAGGTGATATACTGCTGTTGTTTGCTATCATTATTTGCATGCTGGTAAAGGACTGGAAACTAACGCTGATCACCCTTATACCGCTGCCTTTTTTATTGGGGGCGACGTATGTGTTTAAGGAGGCCATTAAATCGTCGTTTCAGGATGTGCGTACCCATGTGGCACAACTGAATACCTTTTTACAAGAACATATATCGGGGGTTAGCATTATCCAGTACTTTGCCCGCGAGGCGCAGGAAATGCGCAAATTCAGGGGCGTAAATGAAAAGTACCGCGATGCTAATATTCGCTCCAACTGGTATTACTCTATCTTTTTTCCGGTGGTGGAGGTTTTTGTGGCCTGCTCCATTGGCCTGCTGGTTTGGTATGGCTGTAAACGTATCCTGAGCGATCAGCAAATGGCATCTTTAACGGCCGATGAGCATGGCATAACGCCGGGCAAAATTTTGGCGTTCATGACTTTTTTAAACTTACTGTTTAGGCCCGTACGCCAGCTGGCCGATAAATTTAATACCCTGCAAATGGGTATGGTTGGCGCCGACCGTATTTTTAAAGTGCTGGATACTGATGAGACGGCACCCAACACCGGCACCATTACAACCGGCACCTTAAAGGGGCAAATTGAATTTAAAAATGTTTGGTTTGCTTATATTGATGATAACTGGGTACTCAAAAATATTAACTTTAGCATCCAACCCGGCGAAACCCTGGCATTGGTAGGGGCTACAGGCGCAGGCAAATCGTCAACCATTAACATACTGAACCGTTTTTACGAGATAGGGCAGGGCAGCGTACAGGTTGATGGCGTAGATATTGAAAATTTCGAGCTGGGTTTTTTGCGCTCGCAGATTGCTACCGTTATACAGGATGTGTTCTTGTTTTCGGATACTATTGCCAATAACATCAGCCTTAACAATCCGACCATAACCCGTGAGCAGATCATCGCTGCGGCTACCGATGTAGGCGCACACGAGTTTATAGAACGTTTACCCGGCGGGTATGATTATAATGTGATGGAACGCGGCGCTACGCTTTCGGCAGGGCAGGCGCAGCTTATTTCATTTGTACGGGCGCTGGTTTACAACCCGGCCATCCTGGTGCTTGATGAGGCTACCTCATCGGTAGATACCGAAACGGAGATACTCATTCAAAACGCTATTGATAAGCTGATGCAAGGCCGTACAGCTATTGTGATTGCCCACCGGCTATCCACCATTCAAAAAGCCGATAAAATTATAGTGCTGGACCACGGCGAAATTAAAGAAGTAGGCACCCACCAGGAACTCTTGCGTATAGAAGATGGCTACTACCGCAAACTCTACGACCTGCAATTTAACTCAGCAGGAATAGAGAGGTAGTTTTAGAGTAAAGAGTATAGAGTCAAGATTTCGATTGCGAATTGTATATTGAACATTGAGCAATACGGCTTCTGCTTGTATTCCCTACTCTATACTCTTGGTTCCGAAGCTAACTTTTCGGAATGGGTGGATTATCCTTCTCCGGATCCTGAAATTCGTCGGGTGGCGTTTTAATCGGATTTACGGGTTCTTCGTCCTGCTCGTGCTGTTTGGCTACGTTGCCAAAATCTGCATTATCAGCATGGTATTCTTCATCCTCTTCACGTCTTACGGTTTTGTTGCCATTGTCGTCCGGCCTGTCGGTAGGCGTGTCTGAAGGAGAGGGTTTGTTATGAGAGTTAGCTGGGGTTGTCATATATCATTGTTTTTTTGAATAACAGCCGCAATGCGGCTTTGTTTAGATGTGGCAGTGCGGCGTAACAGGCATTATGCGTTAAATTTTGTTAAAACCATAGCGCCCTGCTTACCTAAATGGTATTAATAACCAATAAAGTTTTACCTTTAACCACGCGTTTTTTAATTTCGCATTCCAACTGGTACTATATGGAAGAATTTGAAGCAAGCACGGCCGCCAAAAAAACCAAAGCCATTTATATCTCAACGGTTTTGGGTATTGCTATGGTATTACTGATGGTGGGTATGCTGGGGTTGATTATTGTGCACATTAACGGTGTTTCGCGCTACATTAAAGAAAACATGGTAGTTAACGTTTTTGTGGATGAAGGCGCTCGCGAAACGGATGTACTGCAATTTCAACGGCAGCTGGATGCCAATAAGTATGTAAAACGTACCCAGTATGTGAGCAAGGAACTGGCTGCACGTAATCTGCAAAAAGACCTGGGCAGCGATTTTGTGAAGTTTTTAGGCGTAAACCCGCTCTCGCAGTCTATTGATGTATACATGAAAGCGGAGTATACCAACAATGCAGATTTGGTTAGGTTTGCCAACCAACTGCGTCAAAACCCGCTGGTTAAAGAAGTTAAATACCAAACTTCGCTGGTTGACCAGATGAACCGTAACATGACCAATATTACGCTGATCATATTAGGTTTTACTGGTATATTCCTGGTGGTATCGGTTGCTTTAATTAATAATACCATTCGTTTGGCAATCTACTCGCAAAGGTTCTTGATTAAATCCATGCAGCTGGTGGGGGCAACCAAAGCCTTTATACGCAAACCATTTTTACTTTACGGTATATGGCATGGTTTGTTAGGGGCGCTTATTGCAACTATACTATTGGTAGGCAGCTTATACCTGGCCTACCGCCAAATACCCGACCTTGTAATTTTGCAAAACCCTTACGAGTTTGCCTTGGTATTTTTAGGCATTGTATTGCTGGGGATATTTATAGCCGGTTTTAGCACCTTTTTGGCCGTTAACCGCTTTTTACGTTTAAAAATTTATCAACTATACAGATAATATTATGGCACAAAAATATGTGAAGCCAACGGCTACCACTACCCGCCCATCCATTTTAGGTGAAACTAAAACAACGGCTGCTGCGCCGGTGCATTTTGTATTCGGAAAGGCTAATTACCAGTTGCTGCTGGCCAGCGTTCTGGTTGTCGCTTTCGGCTTCGTAATCATGTCGGGCACTACCGATATTTACAGCACTACTAAAATTGTAATAGCACCACTGGTGGTACTAGCCGGTTTTGGCTTAGGCTTTTATGCTATCTTTAAAAAATCAGGTGCTGAGGCATGAATTTAATACATGCTATTATCCTGGCCATTATTGAGGGCCTAACAGAGTTTTTGCCGGTGTCATCAACCGGGCACATGATCATTGCCTCATCGGCCATGGGTATTGCCAATAACGATTTTGTAAAGCTATTCACTGTAGCCATCCAGTTAGGCGCAATCTTATCGGTAGTGGTGCTATACTTTAAGCGCTTTTTCCGGTCGTTCGATTTTTATATTAAACTGCTGGTGGCCTTTATACCAGCCGCAGTGTTTGGTTTATTATTTAGCCATAAGATTGACGAGCTGATGGAAAGCGCCCTTACTGTGGGCATAACCTTATTTATAGGTGGCATCATTTTGCTTTTTGTAGATAAATGGTTTAACAACCCTATTATCGAGAAGGAAGAAGATATCAGTTATCTTACTGCACTAAAAATTGGTTTCTTTCAGTGTATAGCTATGATACCGGGTACCTCACGTTCGGCATCCACCATTGTTGGGGGTATGTCGCAAAAGCTGAGCCGTACTGCAGCCGCTGAGTTCTCCTTCTTTTTGGCTGTACCCACCATGTTTGCAGCTACCGCCAAAAAACTGTACGACTTCTACAAAGAAGGTCACGTTTTTACGGGCGAAGAAGTTAAGTTGTTGGCCATTGGTAATGTAATTGCTTTTATAGTCGCGCTGTTGGCTATCCGTACTTTTATTACCTTCTTAGAACGTAAGGGCTTCGTTCTTTTTGGCTGGTACCGCATTATTGTAGGCGCTGTCATCATCGGCTTGTACATGACCGGGCATAACTTGGAAGTTATATAATAATAAACTTAACAGAACGAGAGCTAAGAATATATAAGGCCCGCTTTAAGCGGGCTTTTTGTTTTTGTAATATCCTCTATAAACTATTGCGCAACAAGGTGCTCGTTACTGGCTCTTGTTTCTTGTTTCTAATAGTTACTTTTGCACTTTACTATTAAATTTTGAGCGAATCACATCCCAAACATACAGACTTTAACTTTGCCGAAGGTGAGCTGCTGCTCATCAACAAACCCTATCGCTGGACCAGCTTTGATGTTGTAGGCAAAGTTCGCAACGCGTTTAAGCCCTTAAAGCTCAAAGTTGGTCATGCTGGTACATTAGACCCGCTGGCTACCGGTTTGCTTATTGTTTGCACCGGTAAAATGACCAAGCAAATTGATACCTTCCAGGCGGAGGAAAAGGAATACACCGGCACGATGACGCTCGGTGCCACCACGCCGTCTTATGATATGGAAACTGAGGCAGATCAGCAATTTGAAACTGCTCATCTGAATGAGCAATCTTTAAAAGATGCCTGCAGCCAGTTTATTGGCGAGATACAGCAATACCCGCCGGCGCACTCGGCCATTAAAGTAAACGGCGAGCGCTTGTACGAAAAAGCCCGCCGTGGCGAAGACGTGGAACTAAAAGCACGTACCTTAACCATAACCGAATTTGAACTTACGCGTATTGAACTCCCTGAAATTGATTTTAGGGTAGTGTGCAGTAAGGGCACTTATATACGCTCCTTAGTAAACGATTTTGGCAAAGCAGTGAACAGTGGAGCCTATCTATCCAGGCTCAGGCGCACCCGGAGTGGTAACTATAAAGTTGAGGATGCCTGGGAGGTAATGGAGTTGGTGAATGTAATCAGAAATCAGCCCCTCCCACCCCCCCCCCAAAAAGGGGAACTTCTAGAAAAGAATACAAATGCTTCCAGTTTTAGGGAGAATGCCGATTCCATCCGTTATGAACCTCTGAAAGATAATAATAGAGCAAATCTCCATTTCTCTGCTGAGGCAGAAAATGTTTTATGGCAGTTATTAAGACAAGATAGTACAGGTTATGAAATTTGCAGGCAACATGCAATAGATAATTATATTGCCGATTTCGTATGCCTGCAAAAGGGCTTAGTTATTGAGGTAGACGGCGGGTATCACGAGCTAACTAAAGAAGCTGATGCTATAAGAACCGGCATGTTAAATCATTGGGGATTCGAAGCTGTGCGCTTTACTAATGATGAGGTGTTGAAATTTCCACAGCAAGTCTTTGAAACGATTAAAACTAAAATAGGTAGCATGCCTGATCATCAAAACACTCTCCCTAGTGGGGAGGGTCGGGGAGGGGCATCTTTATGAAGATCTACCACCATATAGATGAGTTTAAACCGCTGACCAATGCAGTGGTAACCATTGGTACGTTTGATGGTGTACACCAGGGGCACCGGCAAATTATAGCCGGACTTAAAGAACTGGCACGGCAAACCGGCGGCGAAACAGTCATCCTGACTTTCTTTCCGCATCCGCGTATGATCATCCACCCTGAGCAGCAGGACCTGAAGCTGATTACCACCATACAGGAACGCGCTACGTTGTTGGAGCAGTTAGGCGTAGATCATTTGATTATAACGCCTTTTTCCCGTGATTTTTCTAACCAAACTGCTGAGGCTTATATACGCGATATATTGGTTAATAAGATCGGTACACGCAAAATCATAATTGGTTACGATCATCGTTTTGGCAAAGACCGCCAGGGCGGACTGGCCGATTTGCAAAATGCTGCGCCGGTTTACGGCTTCGAGGTGATTGAAATACCCGAGCAGGATATTGACCACGTTGCCATAAGCTCCACCCGTATACGGCAGGCCTTACTTAAGGCCGATATTGCACAGGCTAATGCTTTTTTAGGGTATCCTTTCTTTTTAACCGGCGGCGTAATACGCGGCAACCAAATTGGAAGGCAGCTGGGGTATCCTACGGCTAACTTACTGATAGAAGAAAGCTACAAGCTCATACCGGCCGATGGCATATTTGCGGTTACTGTGCAATTGGGCGATGAAGTATTTAAAGGCATGGCCTACATTGGTCACAGGCCAACCATCAACGGCATGACCCGTAATATTGAGGTTAATATTTTTGATTTTAACCGTGATATTTACAACCAAACCTTACGAATGAACTTTTTATATTTTGTAAGGCACGATGTTAAGTTTACTTCGCTGGAAGGCTTGAAGGAGCAGTTGGCACAGGATAAGATTGATGTGCTAAAGTTGCTGGAGAATGAGTAGATTATAGTAGTCCTACCAGAGTAGATATACTATCAACGATGAACAATCAACCATCACCCTATTAATTTTTATTACATTGCTGCAAATTGTTCAAAGTTATTAAATTCGAATTTTAGTTGCAGTTGACTGGGGTTTAAACACCTTACCTTCGGCTACCAACTCCTGAATTAACTCCATGAAACTTAACCTCGATAAACAGGAAAGCGAATTTTTAAACCGGGTGATTGCACACTGGGAAAAAGAACAGCTTATTTCGGAAGACCAGGCACAGGTTCTGCGTAATTCGGCCGAGGTTAAGGGATTTGATTGGATGCGCCTGGCTAAGTACTCTTTTTGGGTAGCTCTGGTTTGCGGCGCCATTGCCATCGGCTCGCTCATCATTAGCGATAAGGTTATTAACTGGCTTAAAAGCTTGTATTATACGCCCGATATTATTATTAGCATGGGTGCCGGTATAATTGCGGCAGGCGCTTTTTACCTGGGCAGGCGGCGTCAAAAACTTACCCCCGAGCGTGTTTTTAGTAATGAGGCTACTATATTTACCGGTATACTGTTTACAGCATGTTGTATTGCTTACCTAGGCAAAACTTTCGATAACGGCTCAGGGCATTACTCCCTGCTCTTTTTACTTTCGGTGTTTGTGTATGGTTTTTTAGGAATCAGGCTCAATTCCCGCTTAATATGGCTGTTTGCGCTGGTATCGCTGGGGAGCTGGTTTGGCACCGAAACCGGTTACCAAACCAAATGGAGCTATTACTTTTTGGGCATGAACTATCCTCTGCGTTTTGTGCTATTTGGCCTGGTGTTACTGGTGGGCTGCTATATGCTTAAAGGCCGTAAATGGATACAACCTTTTTGGGAGCTTACGTATGTAGTTGGTTTGCTGTACCTGTTTTTATCGCTTTGGCTGCTTAGTATTTTTGGCAATTACGGCCAGCTGGAGGAGTGGCTGCAGGTAAAACAACTGAGCTTATACTATTGGGGTATCATATCGTTAGCTGTAGCAGGGGCTTTTACCTTGTACGGCCTGAAAACCAAGGACGGCATTGCCCGCGAGTTTGGAATTACCTTTGTACTCATCTTTATATATACCAAGTATTTTGAGTACTTGTGGAACCACATACCGTATACCTTATTCTTTGCCATACTGGCCGTATCGTTTTGGTTTATTGGACGTAAAGCAGAGAAAATTTGGAACCTGGATACCCAATAATTATTAGAAGCTCATTAGGATTTAATGCTGCAAAGCTTACATTTCCGTGTAAAAAACAAATACACTTTTAAACAGTTAAACCAAAGAGTATTGTAAATTTGCAGTACATAAAACGAATTGACGTGAGAGCCAAAGCTTTTACATACGGAATAATATTTTGCTTGCTTATTGGTATACTCGAGAGCAACGGAATCCGTGTGCTGTCTGTTTTTGGCAAATCTGTTAATACTACCAAACAGGCAGACGATAAAAGCGCTGAGGATCCGGTTAAGGAATCTGAAAATTTTAGGGTTGAAACGATTAAGCCCTGGCTGCACCACACCGTTATTTATAATTTTAACGAACCTGTATTTTCCTTGCCGGTAAGTCAGCCCATTGGCTATTTAGCAAAGCTGTGGTATAGCTTTTGTCCCGACGTACTTACGCCCCCGCCAAACTGCTAAGTTTCATTAGCATCTGTAATCATCTAAAATAAAGTAATAATGTTCTTCCTTTGAACAAGGAGGGAATGTTGTGTTATATAATTATTAAAATCATGAAAACTTCAAAATTTGTTATAGCATTATTAGCGTTAGCCTCTTTCACCACTGTAGGATACGCCCAAACAAAAGTTAGCGAAAGTCAGCTTAAAGAAAACACTACACCTATAACCGGTGCATTAGCTACTGTAAATTTGATTGAGCCTATTACTTACCAGTACAATCAGCAGGCAATTAAAAATACCAAGTTACCTACCGGAACACAATATGGCTTTAATGCAGCCAGTGTACAATCGGCGTTACCTGGTTTGGTTAAAACCGAAAGTATTTTATACCCAGCAGGTAAAAATCAGTACCGCTCGGCCGATATAAGCAAGGTTGATGTGCAAAGCCTTATCCCGGTGTTGCTGGGCGCTATTAAAGAACAGCAACAGCAAATAGACGCGCTAAAAGCTGAAGTGCAATCGCTTAAACAAAACCGAACTACATCTGCCGCTGTGAGGTAATGTAAGTACCCATTTATAACAAAAAAGCCCCGCAGTTAGCGGGGCTTTTTTGTTATAAATGGCTGTGCTAACACAAAGCTGCGTATGTGGGTGTTAGTTACCTGTTACAATCATTTTTCACAACGGCTTCTACTTTAAAAAAATGGCATTACCCGAACCTCAAGACTGGCGCTTTAAACTGCATGAGGTTATTTATGAGTCGAACACGCGGGCAGGTAAGGCATTCGACGTAGCCTTGCTGATAGCTATTTTCACCAGCATTATTGTGGTAATGCTGGATAGCGTACAAAACATTCACCAAAAGTATGGCGAATTGTTCTATTATCTCGAATGGGCTTACTCCATACTTTTCACTATAGAGTATGTTTTAAGGTTAGTAAGCATTAAACGGCCGCTCAGCTATGTTGTTAGTCCGCTGGGTATAATTGATTTGCTGGCATTAATTCCCTCTTATTTAAGCATATTTTTCGTTGGCGCGCAATCACTGCTGGTATTCAGGGCGCTTCGGTTGCTGCGTGTTTTCCGGATATTTAAATTAAGCCGCTTTCTTACAGAAATTAACTTTTTAACCGTGGCGTTGAAAAGCAGCTTGCGTAAAATCAGCATCTTCCTGCTTACCGTGCTTACGCTGGCCGTAATATTAGGATCAATAATGTACCTGGTGGAACGACGCGAGAACGGTTTTTCAAACATCCCCGAGAGTGTTTACTGGGCCATTGTTACGATCACCACGGTTGGATATGGAGACATATCGCCCGTTACGCCTGTTGGTAAATTTGTGGCCTCAGTAGTAATGCTTATTGGTTATGCCATTATAGCGGTACCCACCGGTATATTAACGCATGACCTGGCTATGGCAGCCCGGCAGAAGAAGGAATTGCCCGAGTCATGCCCCAATTGCGGCCGCGAAGGGCATGATGGCGATGCCAATTACTGTAAGTATTGCGGTTCTAACCTATACGCCTGAGGCCCTTCAAATTCTGTGTCTACTACGGCTCTTATAGGCCATTCTACTACACCTCTTAACTGAGAATAAAAATATTTAAAAAATTATTTGTTAATGTAAATTACTTACCTACATTTGTAGTGTACTATATAACTAATACACTATTATGGTTGAATTATCACAATTAACATTTGGTTATGGCAAGCAAAAGCTTTTCGATAACCTAAACCTAACCTTAAAGCCCGGCCATATATATGGGTTATTAGGCAAAAATGGTGCAGGCAAATCAACCCTGCTAAAAAACATGGCAGGGTTGGTTTTTCCTTGGAGTGGTAAGTGTACCGTAAAAGGGTACAACGCCGCCAAACGCCAGCCAGATTTTTTGCAGGAGGTATTTTTTGTACCCGAGGAAATTTACATGCCGGCGGTAACCGCTACGCAGTTTGCCGAAAGCACCGGGCACTTTTATCCAAATTTTAACCCACAGCAGTTTGCCAACTTTTTATCGGAGTTTGATGTACTGCCCGATAAGCTTTTAACCAAGCTTTCATTCGGTCAGCAAAAAAAGGTAATGATTGCCTTTGGTTTAGCTACCAACACGGCACTGCTTATTATGGATGAGCCAACTAACGGACTCGATATTCCTTCAAAAAGCCAGTTCCGAAAAATTATTGCCTCGGCTTTAAGTGATGAGCAGTGTGTAATTATATCAACCCACCAGGTACGCGATTTAGATAACTTGATTGACACCATAGTGGTAGTACATAACCGCCAAATTGTGGTTAACAAATCACTTGATGAAATTGCCGAGAAGCTAACTTTCGGCAACATACCAACCACCCGTACTGATTTTATTTATGCCGAAGAGAGTATGCTGGGTTTAAATGCCATTACGCCGAACACGGACGGCGATTACGGCAAGGTAGATATGGAAATACTATTTAATGCCATTATCAGCAATAATAAACAACTAACCGAAATTTTAAAATAACCTTATCATGAGCAATACATTTAGTTTTAAGCGTTTCATCATGCTGTTTAAAAAGCACACGCTTGAGCATGGCAAAACCTATCTTTTATCATCGGCTGTGCTGGCCGGCTTGTTTTTTATAAGCCTGGGTTTTATTTCTTACATAAACCATGGAGATCTTCAACCGGGCGCCCAAGGAGTAATCTTTGTCATTTTTTTATTGTTTGCCGGCAGTATATTCACCAGCTTAATCTTTGCGGAGCTAGGTGATAAAAAGAAGGCAGTACCTGTACTAACGCTGCCGGCTTCACATCTCGAAAAATATTTAATTGGTTGGGTGTACTCTTTCATCATCTATCAATTGGTGTACATTGGTCTATTTTATGCTGTTGATGGTATTGTACTTAGTATCAGTAATACGTCTCCATCCGGTAAATTGCAGTTGGTTGATCTTTTTGATGATAACAGCAAGTTTTACTATGTATTTACCATCTACGCATTATTTAACGCACTTACACTTTGCGGCGCAATTTGGTTCGAGAAACTGCATTTTATCAAAACAGCTTTTTTGTTCTTCATTTTTGTACTGGTATTAACGCTTATTAACCAGCCTGTTTTGCGGGCTATAATAGGCAGGGATATTTTCAAAGGTGTGCTTTTTGAAAACTTGCGGTTTGACGATGGCGGGCACTATCGCAGTATTGAACCTGGCTTTGATGCACCTGTGGTTCACTTTATTATTACCATGCTCATTTCAGTTTTAGTGTGGGGATGCGCTTACTTTAAGCTTAGAGAAAAGGAGGTTTAATTACATGAATTTTAAAGACAAAGAAGCCATATATCTGCAAATAGCAGCGTATGTGAGCGAACATATATCACTGGGTAAATGGCAGCCCGAGCAAAAGTTGCCTTCTGTAAGAGAGCTGGCAGGCGAGCTGCAAGTAAATCCTAACACCGTTATGCGTACTTACGAACATTTACAAAATCAGGAAGTGGTTTTTAATAAGCGTGGACTTGGCTTGTTTGTAGCGCCCGATGCTTTAGAGAAAATTAAAGTAATACGTAAGGAGCGTTTTTTACAACAGGAACTACCCGATTTTTTCAGGAGCCTGTACCTGTTAGATATAAGCCTTAATGAGGTACAACAGCATTACGAAACCTTTAAAGCCCAAAACTTTTCAAACTAAACACATCATGAAAACCAGTAATAAAATATTGCTTGCAGCTGTGCTTATTGTAGTAGCCTACACCGTAGGGTACGACTTTGCCCTGAAAGCCGAGTACGATAAGGGTGCTTACAAAAACAAATTTTACAGAATGACAGAGTTCAAAGTGAGTAACTTTGATTCTATTAGTCATAACACTACTAACATTGCAGGGGTTAAAATAGAGCAGGGCGATAAGTATGGCGTGTGGGTTGATGACAATATGAAAGATCAGGTAAAAATTGAACAGCAGGGCACAACCCTCAACATCAATTGTGATACTACTAAAGATCTTCGCAGGCGTCCATACTACGCTAGCATTGTAATAACCTGTCCTAAATTAAAAGGCTTAAGTACGCACCAATTGAAAACTGCACATGATGAGGACAACGCTAACGGCGATGGAAGAATAGAAATAATAGGGTTAAACCAAACCGTGCCACTTAGTATCACGGCAGACAAGGGCGTTGATATCCTCCTATCTAAGAATAAGCTGGGTATGCTTAACGTTAATTTAGGTACAGCAAAAGACAGAGCCGAACTATTCATCTATAACAGCAACTCCATACAGGTGGCTAACCTGCAACTTAAAGGCCGCAGCCAGTTAAATTTAGATAACCCAACCATTGTAAAAGGTAACTACCACTTTGGCGACAGCACTATGGTTACCTTATCGGGCCAAGCGCTGAAACTGGTGCCGCAACAATAATTTAGTTTTAGTTTTGTATTCATAGCCACTGCCGCGGGGCAGTGGCTTTTTTGTTTTGCATTGGTAAGGCTCAAGCCACCCTTTTCTTCTAAATTTTTAGGCCCTTGCAACAAAGCGGTCATTGGTGATATGTTAGCGGCAAAAAAGAACTTCATAATGCTTGAAGGGTGATTGCCCGGCTATCAATTACAACTGTCTGTCTCGTCCTGAACAAGTGTTCGCATAGTACTTTACGGACACCTGCTGAGCTAAAATTGAGGATTAATAAGGTTCACCTTACTGACACAATGTTGTCATTAACCTTTTATGGTTTGGGTAATCAGCTTTTTCATAACAGCTTCCCGCAGTATCGAACACCCCATTGGGATAACTATGATTGGTGAAAAGCCTGTTATTCTTCGCGCTTTGTCCAGCTCACCATCGCCTTAATTTCGGCATAGCTAAAGCCGTCGCCTAACACTTCTTTAAGCGGGGCCAGTCGGTCTGCACCGTAATTTTCTATCACCTTTTGTATCGCCTGCATTTTTTGCTGGGGTACTATCTCCGTTACATCCATTTCGCCGGTTTGTATAAAACTGCACAAGTGCGACTCGATGGTATTGACCGACAAGCTGCGCTGGGCCGCAATCTCGGCTATGGTTTTGCCTGAGCGGTAAAGCTCAAAACTCTCGCGCTGCGTGCCACTTTTAGGCGCACGGGCTGTTTTAGTTTTGGCACGCGCTGGTGGCTTAGCCCGCTTGCTGCTTATTTGAGACGACAACCCATGCTGCTCACAGTAAGCGTTAATGGCCTGCAAAAATCCGGCACCGTAACGGTTTAGTTTCACCTCACCAAAGCCCGATATCCGGCCAAGCTCCTGAGCCGTTTGCGGCAAATAGGTAGCCATTTCCAGCAGCGTAGCATCTGAGAGAATGATATAAGCAGGTACATTTTCGTTCATGGCCATATTGTAGCGTACAGTTTTCAAATCCTCCAAAAGGCCACCCTCATATGCCGGTGTTTGTATATCGGCCGCAACTTCTATTGCTTTTGCTTCAATAAATTCCACTTTTTGATGGCCTTTCAGCACAGCATCACTGGCAGGGGTTAGCTTAAGCACCGGGTAAGCGTCATCAGTAACCTGCAGGTAGCCTTGGGTAACCAGTTGGTTTAAGTAGCGCTGCCAATCGGCCTTGCTCACGTCGGCTCCAATGCCGTATGTTTTCAGTTGCTTGTGTTCTTCCCTGATCTTCTCGCTTTTGGAGCCGCGCAACAGGTCAATCACGTAGGTAGTGCCAAACCGCTGATGAAGCCGCACCACTGCCGATAGTGCTTTTTGCGCCAATATAGTGCCGTCGGACCTTTTAAACTCCGTTAAACAAACATCGCAGGAGCCACAATGCTCAGGGAACTGTTCATTAAAGTAGTGCATGAGGTACTGGCGGCGGCAAGTTTGTAGCTGGCAGTACTTAACCATATCATCCAGCTTTTTAAGCATTATGCGGCTCTGCTCCTCATTGCCATCTACCTTGGCAAAGCGCTGCAGCTTAAACGCATCACCAGCCGAAAAGAACAGCAGTGCCTCCGATGGTAGGCCGTCGCGCCCGGCGCGGCCGGTTTCCTGGTAATAACCTTCTATGTTCTTGGGCAGGTCATAATGTACCACATAGCGCACGTTCGATTTATTGATGCCCATACCAAAAGCAATAGTAGCCACCATAATTTTAACCTCATCGCGCAGAAATTGTTCCTGGTTACGGGCTTTGGTTTCGTTATCCAAACCCGCGTGGTAAGCCTTGGCTGCATATCCCTGGCTACGCAGGTCGGCTGCTACATCTTCGGTAGAAGAACGGGATAGACAGTAAATGATGCCCGAGTCATCCTTACGGGAAGCCAAAAAATCGAGCAGTTGTGCGTAACTGTTTTTCTTGGGCGCTACAGTATAACTTATATTGGGGCGGTTAAATGAGGATACGAATTCGGCAGGCCGGTGCAGGGCTAGCTTTTCTTTAATATCCTGCCGGGTAAGGGTGTCGGCGGTAGCGGTAAGCGCTATAACCGGAATGGCTGGGAACTCCGTTTTAAAATGCGACAGCATCAGGTATTCGGGCCTGAAATCGTGCCCCCAGTGTGAAATACAGTGTGCCTCATCAATGGCAATCAAGCTTACGGGCAGCGACTTTAGAAATCCTACCAATCGGCTTTCAGAGCTAAACAAGCGCTCAGGTGCCAGGTACAACAACTTAATCTGCCCGGCTTTTAACCGGTTAATAATGTCTTGCTGCTCACCGTTGCTTTGTGTTGAATTTAAATAGGCCGCGGGTATGCCGTTAATGTTCAGGCTGTCTACCTGATCTTTCATCAAAGCAATAAGTGGCGAAATAACAATGGTTAGGCCGGGCAGCAATACGGCCGGTAACTGATAGCATAAGGATTTACCGCCGCCGGTGGGCATCAGCACCATGGCATCGCCTCCGTTTAGCAGTTGTTGTATAATGGCTTCCTGCTGATGACGAAATTGAGTATAACCAAAATATTTTTGCAGGGCTTGTATAGGGGTCATGTATATAAATAAAGGGTATTAAAGATACTCAAAATTGGGCAAACGGTCAATTATTTATAGCAACCCGTAAGGTAATTGACAATAGTTTGTTAGTTTTAATGCATACAACGTTATGAAGAAAATCTTTACGCTTTTATTGCTGTGTTCAAGCTTAATCCGTTCAGTTTCCGCCCAGGGCTTGCAGTCTCCAGCGCAATTTTTAGGGTATGAGCTGGGTAGTCAGTACACTTACCATTACCGCATTGCAGAGTATGTAAGGCATGTTGCACAAAACTCTAAACTGGTTAAGTTACAGTCTTATGGCACCACTAATGAGGGGCGCCCGCTTATGGTAGCTTTTGTAGGCAGTGAAGAGAATATAGCCCGGTTGGATGATATCCGAAAGCACAATCTTTACCTGGCCGGCTTAAGTAACGGACCCGCAACCTTGAGCAACGCACCTGCTATTGTTTGGTTGAGCTATAACGTGCATGGCAACGAGCCCAGCAGCAGTGAGGCTGCGCTCCAAACGTTGTATGATTTAGTTAACCCCGCTAACACGCGTACGCAAGCCTGGCTAAAAAATACAGTTATCGTAATTGACCCCTGCCTTAACCCCGACGGGCGCGACCGGTACGTAAACTATTATAACCAAACACGCGGCTTACTGCCCGATCCCAATTCATCATCGCGCGAGCATATTGAACCCTGGCCGGGCGGGCGCGTAAATCATTATTATTTTGACTTAAACCGCGACTGGGCCTGGCAAACACAAAAAGAAGTGCAAGGCAGGGTAGGGTTGTACAACCAATGGCTGCCGCAAATTCATGTGGATTTTCACGAGCAGGGCTTCAATAACCCATATTATTTTGCACCTGCTGCAGAGCCTTTTCATAAAGATATCACGCCATGGCAACGCGAGTTTCAGACTACCATTGGCAAAAATAACGCTAAGTACTTTGACCAAAATGGCTGGCTATACTTTACTAAAGAAGTGTTTGATTTACTTTATCCATCATACGGTGATACTTATCCGCTTTATAACGGCTCTATTGGTATGACCTACGAACAGGGTGGCGGGCCTACAGGTGGTTTGGCAGTTACTATGCGTAGCGGCGATACCTTAACCCTGGCCGACCGTATTGCTCACCATCACTCAAATGGGCTAAGTACCGTAGAAACGGCATCTAATAATGCGTCTAAAATACTTGCGGAGTATAAAAAGTATTTTGATGATGGGCAAAACAACCCTCCCGGCATATATAAAACTTACGTTGTTAAAAACGACAATGAGGATAAGATGAGGAAGCTGCAAGAGCTATTGTACGCTAATCAAATTACGTTTTCGGTAGGCACAAGCCGACAGGCCAGCGGTTATAACTACTTTAATGGTAAAAACGAAAGTTTTACTATTAATAAAAACGATATGGTTATTAGCGCTTACCAACCCAAAGCGGTATTGTTGAATGTGCTGTTAGAACCCAAAACTTTCATTGCAGACTCTAACACCTATGACATCACCGCATGGTCGTTACCTTATGCGTATGGCTTAAAAGCTTACGGATTAAAGGACGCCATTAATAAACCGGCACCCGGCAAAAATGAAGAAGTTGTGTTAGCACATCAGCCAGCCAAACCTGTACAAACTGGAAAGGCCTATGCTTATGTAGCGCAGTGGACCTCTGTAGAAGACGTGAAGTTTTTATCGGCATTGCTGCAAAACGGTATTAAGGTGCGCTATGCATCAGATGCGTTTACAGTGGGCAATAAGAAGTTCAATGCCGGTTCTATCATTATCACACGTGCCAGTAACAGTCAGCCCAATTTTGACCGGATGATTAACGAGATAAGTGAACGCTACTCGCGCACGCTTACACCTTTAGCCACGGGTTTTGCCGATACCGGTGCCGATTTGGGTTCCAGCGCAGTAGGTTTTATAACCAAGCCACGTGTAATGTTGGTATCAGGCGAGGGCGTCTCAGCCAATGATATGGGCGAGGTATGGCACTTTTTTGAACAGCAGATTGGTTACCCGGTATCTATTGTACGTTACCAGGATTTAGGCAGGATTAAACTGAGCGATTTTGACGTAGCAATATTGCCCGATGGCCGCTACTCAAATTTTCCGTTAGATCGTTTGCAGGATTGGGTTAATGATGGAGGCAAACTGATTGCCATGGGAGGTGCTATCCGCCAGTTTGCTGACAAAAAAGGATTTGCCTTAAAAAGTAAGGACGAAAAAAAGGATGATAAAGACGGCAAAAAGACGCCCGATCTTTCGGCCTATAACAGCCGCGACCGCGAATCGATAAAGTACAATGTGCCGGGCGCTATATTTAAGGTTTACCTTGATAATACACACCCTTTGGGTTATGGTTACCCTCCTTTTTACTATACTTTAAAATTAGGGGATGATATTTACGATTATTTGGATAACAGCGGCGTAAATGTGGGTGTGCTTAAAAAGGATAGTTATGTATCAGGCTTTGCTGGTCAAAAAGCCAAAGAAAAATTAAGTAACGGTTTATTGTTCGGCGTACAATCAATGGGCCGTGGATCTATAGTTTACCTGACCGATGATCCTCTGTTCCGCAGTTTTTGGGAAAACGGTAAGCTGTTGTTTAGTAACGCTGTATTTATGGTAAATTAAGATAGATACAAAAAAGAGCCAGGAGACAGGCGAGCTGATTTTCAAAGTCTCTTGGCTCTTGTTGTTGGCCGGCTAAGTTTAGTTACCCGATTTTACACGGCTTTTCTCCGCATCAGAACCCGTAGTGCGTTTGCGAGCTTGTATTTTGCTGTTACCAAAATTATAAGTGAAAGTTAAGCGGGCCACACGCGTTTCATTCTTTTGGAACACGTTGAAGTTTAAGTTGCCCTGGCGCACTGTTAAGTTTTGCTTACGGGTGTTAAACACATCGCTAACCGAAAATTTCAAATTAGCTTTTTTCTGCGCAAAAGATTTACTGATACCTGCATCAAAGTTATATTGATGACCAATATGGAATAAAGCGTAGGTTAACGGAGACTGATAGTTAAAGGTTCCTTCAAATTTTACGGTTTTACTTAAGGTAAAGGTGTTGATTGAATTGCCTTGAAGGGCATACTGCCCGTTATCTAATTCAAGTGCAGCAGATTTAAAGCCCAGGTAAAAACCGGTAACGTTGTTATTCATGTTCCACCATTTGGTGATACCGAACGGTAGGCTTAGGTTCAGGTTAAATGAATTTTGCTCGGCCAGGTTTTCGCGGGTAATAAAAGTTATCTTTTTATCGTCAATTTGTCTAGGTACCTCAGCCATTACATCGGTTGTTAGGCTGTAGCCTAAAGTAGCATTAAACCTCTTTTTAAAAGTGTATGACAATTCATAAGAGTTGGTGTACTGTGGCTTTAAATTAGGATTACCTTGCACATAAGTGTAAGCGTTCAGTATCTGGGTAAAGCTGTTCAGGTCATCATAACTTGGGCGATCTATACGGCGGCTGTAATTTAACCCGAGGCTGTGATTGTCCGAAAATTCATGGTTTACAAACACGCTTGGAAATAAGCTCAGGTAATGTCTGTCGTTCACGGTGGCTACATTGTAAATGTCGCGTGAATCGCCTTTAGAGTTCGTTTGCTCCGCACGCAAACCAGCCTGAACTGAGGTTTTTTTCCAGCTCTTACTAAAGTTAAAATAACCGGCATTAATGTTTTCAGTGTACTTGTACAGGTTAGTGCGTCCGGCATCTGTTACCCAATTACCGTTCAATATCGAGTCGGTACGTAAATCATTATCAGTACCCACATAGCTAAATTTTATACCTGCTTCCAACTTCATGGTTTTGCCAATTGGGTTGGTATAATCGGCTTTGTAGGTGGCAATGTTTATTTTGGTAGGCAGGTTGTTTCTAAGCAACGAGCCATATTTCAAAGTGCTGCCATCAGCCTGGAAAAAGTTGTTGGTGTAATTATTACTCTGCCTGTTAGCGAAGTGTGAATAATCGGCATCCATACTTAACTCTTTGCCTAAAGTGTCTAAAACAATCCGGTTGTTAATATTAGCGGTAATGTTGTTATATCTCTCGGCAGATGTGTTGCGGGTTGTGGTCACCGCACTGTTATTGATCCGATCCAGACTAATTAGTGTGTTATTGAAAGTATTGGCATCAAACGATGAGTTGTATCCGGTTAGTTGAATGCCAAGCGTGTTGGTTTTGCTCAAATCATAGTCTGCACCTAATTTATAATTGTGAGCGCTACGACTGCCTAACATATCGGTCGACTCGTTAAAAAATGTATTAACACCGGCATTGTTTATAGTCCGGTTCAGGTTTATATCCTGCGGACGTTTGTTGTTAAAGTAGCTGTAGTTACCAAAAACATTTAGCTTACCATCTTTATGGTTTAAGTTTAATGATGAACTGGCTTTGTGATTGTTGCCATAACCGCCTGTAGCTGCAATACTGCCGTTAGTACCGGCGTTGCGGTTCTTTTTCATCTTAATGTTAATGATGCCTGAATTACCGGCAGCATCATATTTAGCCGATGGGTTGGTGATAATTTCTATGGATTGAATAGAGTTGCCATCAGTAGAACGCAGCAGGCTTGATAGCTGTTGTGCCGAAAGGTAGGTAAGCTTACCATCAATCATCACAGTAACACCTTGTTTGCCTTTTAAGCTTATGTTGTCATCCTTATCAACCGTAACACCAGGGGCGCGCTCCAAAATCTCCATGGCAGAATTGCCGGCGGCCAACACACTGTTCTCCACATTCATTACGGTGCGGTCTATCTTGCGTTCAATTAAGGGCTTGGTGGCTACAACACTTACAGCTTTTAAGCTGTTGCTGCCTGGTACAAGTTTCAGCACGGGCACGCTTACTACAGCGTTTGCAGCAACGGTTACTGGTCCGCTAACTGATTTATCATACCCTATAATGGTGGCTTTAATTAAATAAGTACCGGCTACAACACGCTCAATAGCGTATTGGCCGCTTTCGTTGGTTAGGCTGCTTTTTACTATAGAAGAGTCTTTAACGCGTAACAGGCTAACGGTAGCAAAATCGGCAGGTTTTCCTTGTTCTGTAATTACCGAACCGGTGATTTTGCCGGTAGGGGCTGTATTTTGTGCTTTTACTGTACCTAGGCAGGTTGTAAGCCCTAAAAGTAAAAGTGTGTTATATAATATTGATTTCATGTGGGGTTAGGGTTTATGTGATTTGTAAAGTTTGGGCAATAGATATCCAGCTAAAGATTTATAGTCTTTTTTTAATTTATTAAACCTGATTGTTTTTGATTTATCTGCCAGTGCGGGCAGCTTGTGTTCTGTTATTTGATAGTAAGATGCAGAAAGGGGGCTTCTGGTTACACAAAAAATGAAATTTTTTAAAATACTATCGTCACCAGCTTTCAACCATAATTTTTTAACAACACACTTCCTCTACGTTATGGTAAATAATCGGTGTTAGCAAAATTAGCGCCCTGCCCATGTCATCATGAACCTTAGTACACAGGCAGGGCGCCGGTTTTATTGCTTTTTGTGTAAGCGGCGTATTACCACCGTTTTTTTGCGCACTGGTGCCGGAGCCACAGTGCTATCTATATAAACCGTATCTGTTGATACCTTAACTGTGGTATCCATTTGAGCTATGGTTGTATCTTTAACAGGAGCGTCTTGTTTTACAGCTGTTATTGCGCTGTCTAACTTACACTTTAAACCTTCCTCGGTCATGATGAATGGTGCGGGTTCAGTGCGGGAATGGTTTCGTTGACCCGGAAAGCAAGCATCAACATCCATATAGTTGGAGATAAATTCATTCATCTTATTGCTTACCATTATGGTTGCGTTAAGCGGAATGCGTAAAGTAAGTTTTACTTCTTCATTGTACCACTGATTGTTCTTCAATCTGCGAAGTTTTGAATCAAATTTTAAGATAGAATCCTGCTGAACAAAAACATAGCGGGTGTTGCGGGCATGATCCAGTGCATCCTCAAAATTTTTGCCCCGGGCGGTAAATTCTTCAATTAATACAGGGTAAGGTACATCACCTTTTTCGATGTCAATCCTAACGTTACGCGGCTCAAAGTCATCATCGCCCTCATCGGTCAGCGTTAGGTTTTTAAACTTGTTTTTGATGTCTAAACGGGCGCTGTCTTCTGCGGTTAAAAACATGGCATCGTTCAGTTCCAGGTAGTATATCTGTTTAGCATTAGGCTTTATATTTATAGTTTGCGTAAACCCGGCTGATTCTTTGAACTCTGCGGCCGCACGTGCACCATGGTAAAGCAACACAAACAAGGAGCTTACCCATATAATAAGCAAGGTATAACCAGCAGACCTGTTTAACGATACGGTATTAAACACAGCAGTTGAAATAACTACAATAAGCGCTGTAAGCGGTATAATAGTTAACAAGGCAAAGGCAACTCTCACCTGGTTGATGTACTCGTAGCTAAAAAACATGTCGGGTACGGAGAAATTGGTGTTCCCAAAAAACATGGTGCCTATTAATAATACTATAATGGCTATAATACCGGCAATACATGACAAGATGATGCCGATACCCAGCACCTTTACCAGCACACTGCCAGCACCTCCTAAAAACTTGCCAAGGTGATGGAAAAAATCGCTCACAAAATCGCGGGTTTTATAAGCTAAGGGGCGGGCTTCCTGCTTTACATCATGTAAACGGCCCCCAACTGCACTCAATTCAGCTTCAAAGTTTCGTTTAAAGCCTTGTAAATCTAAAGGTTCACCTTTCATGGCCATCCTGTCGGCACGGGTAACTGCCTTCGGAACGATTAGCCATAATATAACATACACAAGGAAACCGGTGCCGGCAAATACGAAAGCTACGGCAAAGAATAACCTTACCCAAACTGGCTGTATATCAAAGTAGTTAGCAATACCAGCGCAAACGCCGCCTATTAAATGGTCATCCTGATCGCGAAACAAACGGCGGGTACCAACAGGCGTTTCGAAAACGGGCTCACTAAAGCCTGCAGTACCTGTTTCATCAAGGGTTTCAAAATCCTTTACCGACCCCATCTGCTCTATAACTGCTTGTACATCCTGATCAACCAGTGCCTGGCGATTTTCCCGAGCAAGGATTTCAGTAAACATTTCGGCAATGCGGTTTTCGATGTCGGTTGTAATCTCCAAACTGTCGGCCGAGTTGAAAAAATGACGTTTTACGTCGGTCATGTACTCCTTAAGTAGCTCGTAAGCCTGCTCCTCTATGTGAAATACAGTGCCGTTTATATTGATAATGATTGTTTTGTTCATGATGATTTATAGTTTACTAAGGTTTTTATTTTCTTCCTTCGATAGAGGATTGCACGGCAAATGCCAGTTCCTGCCAGGTTTTGTCTAGCTGTTGGAGCACGTGGCGGCCCTCGTCAGACAGTACATAATATTTTCGTGGAGGCCCCGAAGTAGATTCGACCCAGTTGTAACTGAGCAGGCCGTTGTTTTTTAATCGGGTAAGCAAAGGGTATAGAGTTCCCTCAACTACAAGAAGTTGCGCTTTTTTCAATTCGGCAATTATATCCGACGCGTATATTTCGCCTCTGGCAATTATACTCAGTATGCAGTACTCGAGTATGCCTTTTCGCATTTGGGTTTGGGTGTTTTCTACAAGCATAATACAAAGATATATGTTTTGTAATGTATTATGCAATACATAGTACTAAATTATTTTTCTTAAATGGAATGTTTATAAATTTTTAATAATTTTTAACTAATACTTGTGTATTTGGGAACTTCAGCCTACTTTTATTAATTAACTATTAACTGATCTTATATTAACAAACAAATGAAGAAACTTCTACTTCTGAGTTTGTGCATGGTTTTGCTCTTTTTTGGGCAGAGTTATGCGCAAGACCGTACAGTAACAGGTACGGTTACAGGTAAAGACGACGGACAACCCCTACCTGGCGTTGTTGTGAAAATTAAAGGGACCCAATCTGCGGTTAGTACGGATGGGTTCGGTAAATACTCTATCAAGGCGCCAGCCAACAGTGCTTTGGTGTTTTCATTTATCGGCTACGTTCAACTTGAGGCTGCAGCTAAAGGCAACGTACTGAATGTTGCCTTGGAGCCTAACGTAAAGCAACTAGGTGAGGTAGTGGTAACAGCTTTAGGTACACGCCGCGAAAAGAAATCATTAGGCTATGCCCAAACAACAGTTACTGCTGAGCAAATTAATGCTTCATCATCAATAAACCTGTTTAGTGGTATACAAGGTAAAGTAGCTGGTGTTAACATTTCTAACACTTCGGGTTCACCCGGTGGTTCAACTAAGGTGATTATCCGTAGTTTCTCTTCTATCACTGGAAGTAACCAGCCTTTATACATCGTTGATGGTGTGCCAATTGACAACTCTCGCCCCGGCTCTGATAATAACTTCGACTTTGGTAACAACGCGAACGACATCGATCCTAACTCTATTGAGAGCATGAGCATTCTGAAAGGTTCAGCTGCAACTGCTCTATACGGCTCTCGTGGTTCAAACGGTGTTATTTTAATTACTACTAAAAGAGGTAAAGCAGGCAAGCCTGTTGTTGACGTTACACTGGGTACTACCCTAACAAGCTTGGCTTCAGTATATAACCCTCAAAAGGTTTTTGGACAGGGCTGGGATTCTCAATCTTACATATCTGAAAATGGTAACTGGGGCCCCAAATTTGATGGTGTAGTAAGGCCTTGGGGTGCTATTGTAAATAACTCACAATTGCTTAAGCCATTTTCTTATGTAGATAATAACGTAAAGAATGCTTTTGATACTGGTTTTGAAACCAACAACCAGATTGCCTTAAGCGGTGGTAACGAAACGTCTACCTATTACATGTCATACGGTAATGTATATAGCAATGGTATTCTGCCAACCAGCAACGATAGCTATAAAAGAAACAACTTCAGCTTAAAAGGATCTACCTCTTACAAAGGCTTTACTGCCGAGGCTTCAATGAACTACGTAAGCAAAGCTTCGAGGTTTGTAGCTACCGGCCAGGGTGATTCTGGTATTGGTGCTGGTTTTTATGAGGAAATACTGCAAATTCCGGGTAACATTCCAATCCGTGACTTACGCGATTACAAGAACCGGTATTTCAACGTAGATAATTACTTTACGCCATTTGCTGAAAACCCATACTACGTTTTAAACGAAAACGGCAGCCGTTATCGCAGTGACAGGATTTACGGTAACATTAACCTGAATTACAAAGCCAACAAATGGCTGTCATTCCAGATACAGCAAGGTGTTGACGTTAATAATGCCGGCGACAAAATCTGGCATAATGTAAACAGCCCTGTGCCGGGCAGCTGGAACGGTGGAGATGATACAATAGATCCAACCAATCCGGAAGGCGCTAAGCGCGCAGCTGATGTTGGTAACGTTATTGAGGAATCGTTTAAGCAATTTGAATATGATTCAAAACTTAACGCCTTATTCAATACAACAATTACATCAGACTTTGACGTGAATGGCTTGGTAGGTGTGAACTATAATGACAGAGGTACCCGTAGCCTGTATACTGAAGTTCAAGGATTAACTATTCCTGGATTCTATCAACTATCTAATACTTCTAACTTGCCAACTGCTAGTGAATCAGAAACACATCGCCGTTTATTAGGTGTATACGGACAGGCAACATTTGGCTACAAACGTTACCTTTATTTAACCCTTACAGGCCGTAACGACTGGTCTTCAACACTACCTAAAGGTGGTAACAGCTATTTTTATCCAGGAGCTAGCTTAGCGTATAACATAATTGAGTCGTTAGGTTTACAAAACACTGCTGTTTCGAGCGCTAAATTAAGAGCGAGCTATGGTAAAACCGGTAGTGATACAGATCCATATCGTATTATTAACACGCTTAACGCTACAAACGTGGTTTTGGGCTTTGGTAATAATACATTACCTTTTAATGGAGTTCCAGGTTATACCATCAATAACCAGTTAAACAACGGCACGCTGAAGCCTGAAACGCAAACCGAGCTCGAGTTGGGTGCCGAAGCTAACTTCTTTAAAAACCGTTTAGGTTTTGATTTTACCTACTACGCCCGTGTTAAAAAAGATCAAATATTACCGGTTGCTACAGCTCCTTCATCAGGATACACCACTGCGATATTGAACTTTGGTAAAGTAAGAAACCGTGGTATTGAGCTTGCCATTCATGGCACCCCAATACAGACCAAAACAGTTACCTGGGATGTAAACTACAATTTTACACGCAACCGCAACTTGGTACTTGAATTAAATAACGGTCTTGAAAAAGCTGTATTGACTTCTGCCTATGATGCTCAATTTGCTGCTATAGCTGGCCAACCATTGGGAGTTTTCCTGGCACCTGTACCAGTTTATGATCCAGAAGGCCGTATTGTAGTTAACAACCAGGGCTTCCCGGTTACTTCTACAGCGTTGGGTAACTATGGTACATCACAATCTGATTTTCAGATGGGCTTAAGCAACAGTATCCGCGTAAAAAACTTTGCACTAAGTTTTACATTTGACTGGCGTCAGGGTGGCCGTTTCTATTCTGGAACTGCAGATTTGTTGAATTTTGTGGGTGCTGATCAAAAAACATTATATAATGATCGTCGTCCGTTCATCGTTCCTAATTCGGTACAAGCTGTTGCAGGCCCAAATGGTACGACAACGTATGTAGAAAACACTACACCTATCAGCGAAATCAATTACGACGATTACTACTATACTAACCAAAACAAGGGGATAGCTTACCAAAACCGTATTTTGGACAAAACCTTCGTTAAGTTGCGTGAACTTACATTGTCTTACACTCTCCCAGTAGCTATTGCTCAAAAGATAGGTGCACAAAGAGCAATGTTTACGGTATTTGGCCGCAACCTATATACATGGTTGCCAAAACGTAATCAAACTATTGATCCGGAAGTGTCTAACCAGGGTATAGATTTGACCAGTGAGTTTGGAGAGTTTAGAACAGCACCTCCGTTAAGATATTTCGGAGCGTCATTGAAAGTTTCATTTTAATTTGATCTGAAAAACATGAAAAGAAATACATTATATAAATCAGCGCTTACATTTGGCATAGCATTTTTGTCATTTGGCTGTAGCAAAATTGCTGATATAAACGTTAGCCCCAACAACCCTTCGGTTGATGCGGCTACACCACAAATTTTGTTTCCTTCGGCTGTTCTTTCAGCAGCGGGCCGCATTGGCGGCGAGTTAAATATATTAGGAGGCGTTTGGTCACAGTATTGGACACAATCCAACAGTTCAGCCCAATACCGCAGTATTGATTCTTACAATCTGATACGTACCGATCTAAATGCGAACTATAGCGAATTATTTGCTGGCTCGTTAAGCGATTTGCAGTTAGCTATTACGCAGGCAAAAGCCGCGAATAACAATCAGTACTATTTAATGTGTACGGTGATGAAAGCTGTTGTATATGAAACACTGGTTGATTTGTATGACCAGGTTCCGTATACCGAGGCATTTAAGGGAATTGAGAACATACAACCAAAGTTTGATGACGGTTATAGCATTTACAAAGGTTTATTAGCCGAAATTGATGCGGCTTTGGCTACGAACTACAATGGTAAGCTGGTTGGATCAGCTGCTACCGCCGACCTAGTACTTGGCGGTGATATGGATAAGTGGCGCCAATTTGCAAATACATTAGAATTAAGAATGTATTTACGTATGATTAATGCCAAGCCGGCTGAAGCACAAGCCGGATACCAAAAGCTGGTAGCCCGAAAAGCTGATTACCTTACAGTAAATGCTGGCGTTACGCAGTACACTGATGCCACAGATAAACGTAATCCTTTTTACACTTATAACGTATTTGCCTTAAACAGTTCAACTAACTTAAGGGCCAGTACTACGTTGGTTTCTTACTTGAAAACCAATGGCGACCCACGTATAGTGCCTTATTTTACCTCAGCTACCACTACCTCAATTAATCAGGGCGATTTTAATGCAACACCTGCGGCACGCCCTGAATACTCAACTGCTAATACTCCTAATCAGGACGCTACAGATCCTGTTTTTTTCCTGACTGCTGCTGAGTCTTATTTTTTGCAGGCTGAAGCTGATTTGCGGTTTAATGGAGGTGTAAATACTGCTGCTTTGTACAACGAAGGTGTTAACGCAGCTTTTGAACAAGTTGGTGCTGTGCGCGGTAACCTTTATCCTTTCCCAACTGCAGGAACAACGGAACAAAAGATTGAAGCTATCATTGTACAAAAATGGGCCTCTTTGCCTAAAACCGGCCATACTTTAGAAGGCTTTTTTGAGCAGGAGCGTACAGGCTATCCAAGAATTAGCCCTGTGTACTCAACTGCCCTTGCTTATGTACCTGGTCAGTGGGTTTATTCTGCCACTGGTGTAACTACTGGCAAATTGTTCCCTAAGCGCCTGGTGTTTCCTGATGTTGAGCGTAGCCGTAACAACAATACTCCGGCCGAGGTGCCTATAACTACACCGGTATGGTGGGGTAAATAATTGTTCAAAAAAAATTGATTCTTATTATGAAAAAATATATAAAGCTTATTGGAATAGCATTAGTTTGTATTTCGGTATACTCATGCCAAAAAGATAAATTCGATTATAAGGAAGGGTACGTTGGCGAGTCGAAAATAACGAACTACGCGACGTTTACCATGAAAGGGGATACTTATACTTCTGTAGTAAAGGGTAGTACTTACACTGATGCCGGAGCGGCTGCAAAAGAAGGTAGTTCGGATTTGAAAGTAACTGCAACCGGTACAGTTAACACAGCTGTTGTTGGCTTATATACCATCAGCTACAGTGCAACCAACAGCGATGGTTTCCCTGCAAGTGTAACCCGTTACGTTGCTGTAATACCTACTGCTGAAGTGGCTGGTGTGAATGTTGCCGGAAGTTATGATTATGCTTCCGGAGGTACTACTGCTACGGTTACTAAACTAGCTCCAGGTTTTTACAGAACAAGTAATTTGTATTCAGCAGCTACAACAATTCCTGCATACGTTATTACAAGCGATGGTTTAAGCTGGACTATTCCGCTGCAAAGTACAGCCTATGGCCGCTTGCAGGGGACAGCAAAGTTAGCCGGATTTACATCGGGTAGTACTTTGAATTACTCTGTTGATTTGCTTGATCAAGGTATAGCCGGCTCAACTCGCAGATGGTTAAAACAATAACAAATTATTGATGAACATTATGAAAAAGATAGTTTATATACTGGTAGCATTTGCGTTTGCGTTTAGCTCTTGTCGCAAAGATGAAGTAGAAGCTGGAGGCACAAACGTGCAAGAGATGGCTGGTGAATTTTGGGTTCAGGCCAATGATGGCGATGATTCTTTTTATAAAATTACCACCTTTAATACTGCATCTAATTCTTCTACCCAAATGTGGCTAAAAGAAGAAGATTACGGGTACCAAACTTTGGTCAACGTAAATTTAACTGATGGTACGTTTTCTCAGCCAAACGGCACCGATATTACAGGAGGTTATATAGCTAAGCCAATAGTTATAACAGCTGGTAAAATTGTAAAAAATGGCACAAAGGCACCTGGCTCTGGTGTTCCTACCGACTTGATTACGTTTACTGCTACGTTTTCAAATGCTTCTGGTAACAACCAAGTTACTTACACCGGCTACCGGAGAACCAAATTTTTATCAGACGATCATTAATCGTTTACCACATTAAACAAAAAAGGAGCAGGTAACTGCTCCTTTTTTGTTTAAAACAATTCCGGTTATTCGCCATCAAGTCCTTCCGGGTCACCTTCCTGCTTCAGCTGGTCAAGCGACAGGTTTGTGGTGCCGCCCATATTTTCTTCAACCTCGCCAATATCACCTTGGGTAGTTAAAGGAGGCTGCGTTTCATTATGTTGCACTGCGCTACCGGCGTCAATGTTTTCAGCATCTCCGTATTCGGTCTCTTCGCGTTCATTTACGGCCTCTTCCTGCTCATCTGTGTTAAACTTTGCAGCATCGCTGTTGGCCATATCTTGTATTTTATCGTTATCGGTGTTTAAATAATCGTCCTGATTAGTTAAACCAGCATCATCATATTCTGTCATATATATAGTTTTATTAAACAACGTACAAAGCTGTTACTGGTTTTACTTTAAGTTAACAAGGGGTGTGCGCAGGGAATTAATGTTTAGTAAAAATTAATAGAGCGCTGTTAAACCGTAGGTAGTTTATACAGTCAAACTAATCAAATAAACAAAAACAACAGCTTGCTTAGGTAAGCTTTAAACTCCTCATATCATACATGAAAAAACTTAATAAATATTTGCTTACACTGGGACTTAGCGTTTTAACAACACTGTCCCTTTCCTTAACTGCAGATGCACAACGCGGCGGAAGAGGCGGTGGTTTTGGTGGTGGCAACCGCGGCGGCGGCGGCAGTTTTGGCGGGTCTCGTGATGGTGGTTTTGGCGGTGGCGGTTTTCAAGGTCGTTCAGGCGGTGGTTTCCAGGGCCGCTCAGGTGGCAGCTTTTCTCCACGGGGTGGCGATTTTGGTAATCGGGGCAGTTACAATACGCCACGAGGTAATTCAGGCCCAGGCCGCCAGAGTTACGGCATGCGTCCAAATTTTGGCGACAGGCAAGGCATTACACCTCGCGGAAGCTTTGATCGTAACCGTACTTACAGCGCACCCAGAGGTTCTTTTGGTTATCCACGCGGCAATTACAGCTACCGCGGCAATGTAGGCCGTCAGGGTTTCTATGGTCGTCCGGGTTACAGAGGCAGTGTTGGGCGCAGCTATTTTTATGGCCGTTCGTACTATCGTGGTGGTATAAGAGGTTACTACGGTCGTCCGTATACTGGCTTCTACCATAACTACCGGGGTTATTACAACAGTTATTATTACCCACGTTTAGGTTTTAGTCTTGGTGTGTTACCTTTTGGTTATTACTCATTTAATTGGGGAGGGAACCCGTATTTTTACAGCAATGGTTTTTATTATCAACAGTATAACAATCAATATACTGTGGTTGAACCGCCGGTAGGTGCCGAGATAGATCGTTTACCTGATGATGCCGAAGCCATCACCATTGATGGTCAGCAGTATTATGAATCGAATGGTGTATACTACCAGCCGGTTACTAAAGACAACGGCCGCATTGCTTACCGTGTAGCCGGTAAAGACGGCGAGTTGAATACCGATAATAACAACAGCCAATACAATGGCGACGATAATGGTGATTATCCGCAAATAGGAGACGTTATTGAAGAATTGCCTGATGGCGCCCGTAAGGTGAAGGTAGATGGCGAAAAATATTACGTAACTCCCGAGGGCGTTTATTTACACGAGCAACGCGATGCCAGCGGCAAAAAGATTTTCGTAGTAACCAGCGTACCCGGTAATGACGATAATGATGATCAGAATTAATTAATAAATGATAATAGTTTTTTTCTAAGGGTACGGCATATGCCGTACCCTTTTTTGTTCTTATACAAATAAAAATGTTTGCATTAACAAAGCACGGCAAAATGATAGCGGGTAATATGCAGCACTTTGCTCTTAGGTTTGGTGTATCGGAATAATTAAGAAACCGGCTCTCTGCTTTTGCTGTCCTATCAGCTAACAGCAGGATTCTTTTTTTCCGGCCATAACTTCTTTTGTAGTCTATACGTAAATAAGCTTTATAGGGATGCTGTATTGTTAGTCGTAATGATATATTTGCTTGCATCTATCTATGTATAAGTACTCCCTAATTAAGCCCGTGTATGGATGGAATTGTAAACCAAGGCGTAGAGCCATTTTTTAAGATCCTTTTTTATCAAAACCCACAACCCATGTGGTTTTTCGATACCGTTACTTTGCGATTTCTTGAAGTGAATGATGCCGCTACCAAGCACTATGGTTACAGTCGTGAAGCTTTTTTAAGCATGACGGTACGTGACATTCGTCCGGAGGAAGATCTGGAAAGATTTGAGGAGGTAAGGCGGGCCCTGAATGGTGCCAACACAATGCAACGCCCGTTCAGGCATATAAAAGGCGATGGCGCCATCATTCACGTACAACTTATTTCTTATCCTGTTGCATATGAGGGTTATAATGCCCGCCTAGTGATGGTGCATGATGTTACCGAACAAGAACTGCTTATTGAGCGGTTTAATCTGATTTCAAAGGCTACCCATGATGCTATTTGGGACTGGAACCTGGAAAGCGACGAGGTTTTGTGGAGCAAATCGTTTACGCAGATGTTCGGCTATACGGCCAGTGATATCGAGTCAAGTTCAAAATTCTGGTCGGCCCGTATCCACCCCGATGACCGGGACCGGGTAATGAGCAGTATATATGAGGTAATTAACACCCAAGAGAAGAACTGGACCGGGCAGTACCGCTTCTTAAGAGCTGACGGTAGTTATGCCTACATTTTGGATCGTGGTTATACCCTGTTTAAAGATGGCAAAGCTCTGCGTATGGTAGGGTCTATGATGGATACCAGCGAACAGGTTGAATTGTTGCAGGCCCGGTTAGATACGGAGGCGCGCTTGCATACCCTTACATCAGCATCGCCCACAGCTTTATGGATGTCAGATCACGACGGGGCTATCATTTACGCCAACCAAAAATGGAAAGACTGGTGTGATGTACAAGGCAATGAGGATTTGCGAGGCCAGTGGAGCCGGATCATTCATCCGGATGACCTGGAGATGGTTGTTGACCGTTTCACAAAGGCGCATATTAACCGGGTTGAGTACAACGTTGATTACCGTATTATATTGAAAGATGGTTCACTGCACTGGCTAACTTCAACTGGTTTGCCCCGTTATCAGGAAGATGAATTTTTGGGCTTTGTGGGTTCGTGTACCGATATTACCAGGCAAAAGTACCTGGAGTTGCAAAAGGATGAGTTTATAAGCACTGTAAGCCATGAACTGAAAACGCCGATTACCTCTATTAAAGCTTATGAGCAGCTAATATCGCGCTTAAAAACCGTAGATGACCCTAAAGCAGTTAGCTTCTTAGGGCGCATGCGACTACAAATAAGCAGACTGGATGCATTAGTGCAAGACCTGCTTGATATATCACGTATAGAATCGGGTAAATTAACATTCAATGCAACTGAACTGGAAATGGATGTGCTGCTTGCCGATCTGGTTAGCGACCTGCAATTGGTATTTACATCCCATCGCTTAGTAATAACCAAAAATCAGCCTTGCAAGATCAACGCCGATCGTAACCGTACAATTCAGCTCATTACCAATTTAATAGATAACGCCGTTAAGTACTCACCGTTAGGCAATGAAATATTTATTAACCTGGTGTGTGATGAAGCGTACCTGACATTTAGTATTCAGGATTTTGGGCGAGGTATACCGCGGGAGCAGCAGCCGTATATTTTTGACAGATTTTACCAGGTGAACGATGTTTATAAAGCACCAGGCTTGGGCATTGGGCTGTACTTGTGCAAGGAGATTGTTAAACATTTGGACGGTAAAATATGGTTTGAGAGCGAGCCGGGCGAAGGCACTACATTCTACTTCAAACTTTTACGGAATATCTAATGCCAAGAAGAACGGCGTATTAATTATTCGTTTATAAAACTTCCGTTTATCTGGCTTGTTTGTAATAAGCCTTATGCTGTGATTACAAATAGGCACATGTACGTTTATAAACGTCGTCTAATCACTTGATATTTTATATAGACAAATACTATACATTATCTTATTATTTGATACCCTGAACTTTTACAAAGTGTAGCTGTACTTTTATAAGTAGATTCAAAGAATAAACAGATTATAATTGATCTAAACCGTTAATTCTTACGCCAGCAAAACTTAACATTATGGACAACGGAAAAATTTTAAACTCAAACAGCCAGCAGGAGGGTGAAGGTGCTAAAACCTTAACCACCCGCCAAGGGCACCCCGTTACGGATAACCAGAACATTCGTACAGTAGGTAACCGCGGACCGGCAACGCTCGAAAATTATCAGTTCCTGGAGAAGATATCTCATTTCGACCGGGAGCGTATCCCCGAGCGGGTAGTGCATGCCCGCGGTGCAGGTGCTCACGGTATCTTCGAAGCTTATGGAACGGTAGGTGATGAGCCGGTAGGTAAGTATACCCGTGCCAGGTTATTTCAGGAGAAAGGCAAGCAAACACCCGTGTTCGTACGCTTTTCATCGGTTATACACGGCGGTAACTCGCCCGAGACCTTACGCGACCCGCGTGGTTTTGCCGTTAAATTTTATACAGAGGATGGTAACTGGGATTTGGTAGGTAATAACCTCAAAGTGTTTTTCATTCGCGACGCGATGAAATTCCCCGACCTTGTCCATGCCTTTAAGCCCGATCCTGTAACCAACAGGCAAGACGGCGAGCGTATTTTCGATTTTATCAGCAATACGCCTGAGGCTATGCACATGATTACGTTCTTGTTTTCACCCTATGGCATTCCGGCTAACTACCGCCAAATGCAGGGTTCGGGCGTAAACACTTACAAGTGGGTGAATAAAGAAGGAACCGGGGTATTGGTAAAATACCATTGGGAGCCGGTACAAGGCATTAAGAACCTAACACAGGAGCAGGCCGAAGCCATACAAGCTAAAAACTTTAACCACGCTACGCAAGATCTGTTTGATGCTATTGAAGCCGGTAATTATCCGCAATGGGAATTGCTGGTTCAAATTATGAGTGATGAGGAACATCCTGAGCTGGATTTTGACCCTTTGGATGATACCAAAATATGGCCTGAAGATCAGTTCCCTTGGCTACCTGTAGGGAAAATGACTCTCAACCGCAACCCGGTTAATTACTTTGCCGAGGTTGAACAATCGGCCTTTGGTACAGGTGTGTTGGTTGACGGATTAGATTTTAGCGATGATAAAATGTTGCAGGGGCGTACCTTCTCTTACTCCGATACGCAGCGTTACCGGGTAGGGTCAAACTATTTGCAACTGCCAATAAATGCACCTAAAACCCACGTGGCTACTAATCAGCGCGATGGACAGATGGCTTACCATGTAGATTTACCACAAGGTGCTAATGCGCACGTGAACTATGAACCTTCAACTTTAAACGGTTTGCAGGAAGCACCAAAAGCAGGTGCAGATCATGAGCCGGAATACAAGACCACTAAACTGGTTCGAAAAAAAATTGACCGCACCAACAATTTTGCCCAAGCCGGCGAACGCTATCACTTGCTTGAAGATTGGGAGCGTGATGACCTGATTAATAACTTGGTTAACACCTTAGCACCTGTTCAGAAACATATACAGGATAAGATGATCGAACTATTTACCCAGTGCGATGCAGATTATGGCCGCCGTGTAGCCGAAGGAATTAGAGCCGCCAGCGCTAATATCTCAAAAGGTCCCATCGGTGCTACCCATTCTGACGAAGCTGTTAAGCAGGCAGAAGACGTTGCGCAGGAATCAAAGCCTTATTAAACTCTTATTTAAATAAACAGAAAACGCCTGCAAAATTTGCAGGCGTTTTCTGTTTATATCCGTTTGGCAATTTCAGTGATCGGTTGCTCATCAAAAATCATCCAACCCCGAATGCACAAAAGGCGTGTCTAGCAGGCTGTTGTCAAACATAGGCTTTAGCGCATACCTGAGCTGTACTAAACCCGTATCATAAGTTTGGGTGTTTTGCAATAACAGGTCAACCCGATTGTTAAGCTCCGTAAATAAAGGCTTGCCGCTACCTAATATAAGCGGGTGAACAGATAGGAGCATCTCGGCAACTAATCTGCGTTGAAGAAAAGTTGATAGCAGGTTGGCTCCGCCAAATAACCAAATGTTGGAACCATCAAGTTCTAAAATGGCTTTTACGCGCTCATCAAAATCTGCGCTTTTAATAAACTCAACCTTTGCATTGGCAGCTGTATTCAAAGAATCTGAAAAAACATACACCTTTTGTATATGCGGAAAGTACTCATCCTCCATGCCTGCAATCATCTCATAGCTTTTACGCCCAATAAATATGGTATCGGTCTGCGCAAAAAATTCAGTCATGCCGTAGTCCTGATCGGCAAGGCACCAGTCATACTCGCCGTTAGGGCCTTCAATAAATCCATCAAGGCTAACGGCAAGGTTTAAAACAACTTTTCTCATTTTCAATCTTTTTCGGTTTGGTTGTGCTCTTCGGCCCAGCGTTGTGCAAATGATTTTTCGGCTACGGTAGGCATTTCGCGGTGATGCCCCCATGATTTTTTGAAGAAAGTACGCAATAAAAAGTTCTTCATTTTACCGCCGAAAAAATCGGTTAGTTTACGGCTTAGCATAGCTTTTTTCCAGCCGGCCCAGCTCCACTTCTCAACCGTATTCACCACGCCCGATTTTACAGCATCACGCCGGTTAAGTAACAGCATTTTGTGAATATCAATTTTAACAGGGCATACCTCGGTACAACGCCCGCATAAACTGGAGGCATAGCTTAAGTGTTTAAACTCTTCCATGCCTTTCATATGCGGTGTAATTACCGATCCAATAGGCCCGCTATAGGTGGTATTATAGGTATGGCCACCCACATTTTGATACACCGGGCAGGCATTTAAGCACGCCCCGCATCTAATGCAGTACAGACCCTGCCGCTGGTCTTTCTGAGCAAGCAAATCAGTACGGCCGTTATCCAGTAATATTACATACATTTCTTCCGGTCCATCCTTTTCGCCCGGCTGGCGCGGACCCGTTAAAATAGTATTGTATACGGTTAGGTTTTGCCCGGTGCCATGAGTGGACAAGAGTGGCCAAAACAGGTCGAGATCAGCAATAGACGGTATAATTTTCTCAATACCTACAACGGCAATATGTATTTTAGGAAAGGTAGTGCTTAAGCGGGTGTTACCCTCGTTTTCACTTAAGGCTATGCTACCCGTGTCTGATATCAGAAAGTTGGCGCCGGTAATACCTGCATCAGCCTGAAGGTATTTGTCGCGCAGTAATTCGCGGGCTTTGGCGGTAAGTTGCTCGGGTGTGGCATCTATGGGAGTGCCAAATTTTTCGTGAAACAGTTTGGCTATATCCTCTTTAGAGAGGTGCATAGCCGGTGTTACAATATGATAAGGCTTTTGGCCAAGCAATTGTACAATGTACTCACCCAAATCGGTCTCTAACGACTCTATGTTGTTTTGCTCCAAAAACTCATTTAAATGAATCTCTTCAGTAGCCATAGTTTTGGATTTGACCACCTTTTTAGCGTTTGCCCTTTGCAGAATACTAAGTATTTCCTGCTGTGCCTCAGCTACATCATTGGCCCAGATTACCTTGCCACCACGGCGCTGAAAATTAGCTTCAAACTCGGGTAAAAACTTGTCGAGGTTTTCCATCACCCGCCATTTTACTACGTGTGCTTTACGCTTAGCCGTTTCTAAATTGACTAAACGGGCAGTGCCACGGGCAACTGCCGTGTGGTACTTGCCCATGTTATAATTAATAATCTGGCGATGTTCAGGGTTGAATGCCTTCTCTTCCGAATCCACCAAAAATTTCTCGGCCGTGCTTCCCATATCCGCAAATATAATTGGTGAGTGAGTACTTAGTGAATAAATGAGTAGTTAAAATAGAAAAAGGCAGCTTATAGTTTGTATAAGCTGCCTTTTTATGATCAAAAATGTTTGAGCGGTTAACTTTTCATTCATTCCAACTCACACATTCATTAATTTCTGTTTGCCGGCATGTCGTTTTTCACATCAACAACGGGGCGTTCATCGCGGTTGGCTAAATCCCAACCGGTATAAAATACCAGCTGTGCGCGTTTAACTAATAATGGAAAGTCGATTTTATCTACCTCATCGCTTACACGGTGATAATCGGCGTGTACACCATCAAAATAAAATACGATTGGCACATTGTGCTTCGCAAAGTTATAATGATCTGAGCGATAGTAAATACGCTCAGGGTCTTTCGGGTCATTATATTTATAATCTACCGCTAACTTGGTGTAAGTGTTGTTGGCATTCTCGCTGATCTTGTGCAGCGTGGTGCTCAGTTTATCAGAACCAATCAGGTAGCAATAATCAGGTGTTTTTTCGTGAGCAGGGTCGCGGCGGCCAATCATATCAATGTTTAAATCGGTAATGGTATTAGCCAATGGAAATACCGGGTGCTCCGAGTAATACTCTGAACCTAATAAACCTTTTTCTTCACCTACGTTACCCAGGAACAGGATACTGCGGCGAGGGCCTTTACCGTCCTTTTTTGCTTGTGTGAATGCACGGGCAATCTCCAAAATACCGGTAGTACCCGAACCGTCATCATCAGCGCCGTTGTTAATGCGGTCGCCAGGCGTATCTTCGGGTTCCATGCCAATATGGTCATAGTGTGCCGAAAAAACTAAAACTTCTTCCTTTAATTTAGCGTCCGAACCTGGTAAAAAGCCTAAAACATCAACTGCTTTGGCATCTTTTACTACGGTTTCGTAATCGGCTGTAACATCGGCCTTAACGGTTTGTACAGCAGGTGAAGCTTTTAATTGCTCATAGGTTTTACCGCTTGCTTTAAGCAACTGGTCGGCAACGGCAGATGTAACGGTCAGTGCCAGTGGACGCGGCGTGATAGGGCGTGGGTTAGCTTGTTTAAGCGTTATACGCTCGCTTTGCTTACCGGCCATGCTGCCTTGAGTTACAGTGCCAACTGCAAGTACTAAAGCTGCATTTTTTGCACGTATACCTTGTACCAAACGTGTAAAGGCCATCATGGCTGCACGAGGATTGGAATTATCAACGGTAGTGCCTGGTTTAGGCTCGGCTATAACCAAGGCTACTTTGCCGGCAAGGTCAACATTGGCTAACTCAGCTTCGGTACCATAACCCACAAATACTACTTCGCTGGCTTTTACAGTTTGTGTGCCTGTACCACCCATCGATGTATAGTCTTTACCATAAGTAAGCGTGGTGCCGTTTAAGGTAACCGATTTGAGAGTGAAAGCTGTATTGGTTAAAGGTATATCCAAAAAATATGACTCATTAACCGGAGCCTGAAGGCCCATCTTTTTGAACTCGCCAGCTAGGTAAGCGGCTGCTTTGTCAGCGCCTGGTTTGCCGGTTTCACGACCCTCAAAAGCGTCGGAAGCAATAATGCTTAAGTGCTTTTTAGCATCGGCAACAGTTATATACTGCGCATATTTAACCGCAGTGGTATTTTTTTGGGCACATGCCCCCAGTGCTGCAACTAAGGCAGCGCTACATAATAATGTTTTTCTCATTTTCAAATACAACAATTACAAGCAGCAAGGTAACGAAACTTTACCAACTGCATGAGCAACAAATGCGTGACTTTATAATAAGCTAACAAGACATTTTACCAACCCGTGTAGCATGGCGGCCACCTTCAAATTGGGTTGTTAAAAACAACTCTACAATGGCTTTGGCATCGTCAAGTGATATGAAGCGCTCGGGTATGCAAACAATATTGGCATTATTATGCTGGCGTGCTAAACTGGCCAGCTCGGGCTGCCAGCATATAGCGGCACGTATACCCTGGTGTTTATTGGCTGTGATAGCTACACCATTGGCACTACCACAAACGAGAATGCCAAAATCAAATTCGCCGCTCTCAACAGCTGATGCCACAGGGTGTGCAAAATCAGGATAATCGGTTGAATCGGTTGAGTAAGTGCCGAAATCCTTAATAGCAGTTTGAGGCAACCACTCTAGTAAGGCTTGTTTATACTTAAAGCCGGCATGATCGGAGCCTATGGCTATTTTAAATTCTGTATTCATGAATTTTATAGAATTGACAGGAAAGATTCTATCACCTGTTTAATTTCCGGTCTTCATCACCTCATTATGCTTTTTGAGCTTACGTCGTTCAACCGAACCGGCTACAACAATGCCCACTTCATAAAGCACAAACAACGGTAAACTAACAATGGCCATGGTCATCATATCGGGCGTAGGGGTAATAACTGCCGCAATAATCAATATAGCTACAATGGCATAGCGGCGTCCCGAACGCATAAACTGGGGGGTAAGGATACCCAATGTTGATAAGATATAAACCAGGATTGGCAACTGAAATACTACACCTGTAGCTAATGTAAGCGTAGCTACTGATGATAGATATGAATCGATAGTAAACGTATTTTCTATAATATCGCTGATTTTATAACCGGCCAAAAAACTTATCGACTCAGGCGCTATAATGAAGTAACCGAACAGAATGCCCAGTATAAACAGCAATGAAGCATATAACACAAATCCTGAAGCCGCTTTGCGTTCATTATCATGCAGGGCCGGTTTAATAAAGCGCCATATTTCCCAAAGCAGGTAGGGAAAGCCGAGGGTAACACCTACTATAAGCGCCGAATTTATTTGCAGCGTAAACTGCCCGGCCATTTCAGTATTGATGATCTTTCCCTGAATTTCTTTTACGCAAAAACCCGGGCGGTTGAGGTAATCGCCCAGTTTACATAGCATGCGGTAGGTCCAAAAATCAGGGCGCATTGGGCCCATGATAATCTTATCGAATAAGAAATCATAATAATAAAAGGCCAGGGAAGTAAATATGAGGATTGCTATACACGCACGTATCAAGTGCCAGCGAAGCACCTCAATATGGTCAAAAAACGACATTTCGACCTCAAGGTCTTTACTCTTATCCTTTATTGCTTTTATTATCTTATTATCGCTCATGTACTGCAAACAAAAATACCATTCTGTATTACATACGAATGGTATTGTAGTTTAATTTTATTTCATGAAAATTATTCGGCTATCACAAAGCTTTCCATAAACTTGGTAGTAAAGTTGCCAGCCCTGAAATTAGGATCTTGCAACAACTGTAAGTGGAATGGAATAGTTGTTTTGATACCCTCGATTACAAATTCACTTAGCGCACGCTCCATGGTATTTAAAGCTTCTTCGCGGGTTTGTGCAACACAAATGAGTTTGGCTATCATGGAGTCGTAATTCGGTGGAATTACATAACCACTGTAAACGTGCGTATCAACCCGAACACCATGGCCACCCGGCGAGTGGAAATTGGTGATCTTGCCTGGCGAAGGACGGAAGTTGTTAAACGGATCCTCAGCGTTAATACGACACTCAATAGCATGCATAGTAGGCTCGTAATTTTTGCCCGATATAGGTGTACCTGCTGCCACTTTAATCTGCTCCTTAATAAGGTCCACATTGATTACCTCTTCGGTTACCGGATGCTCTACCTGTATACGGGTGTTCATCTCCATAAAATAGAAGTTGTGGTGTTTGTCAACCAAAAACTCTATAGTACCAGCCCCTTCGTATCTAACAGCTTTGGCGCCTTTAATGGCAGCTTCACCCATTTTTTTACGCAGTTTTTCGGTCATGAAAGGCGAAGGCGATTCTTCAACCAATTTTTGGTGACGACGCTGGATAGAGCAATCGCGTTCAGATAAGTGGCAAACTTTACCGTACTGATCGCCTACTACTTGTATCTCGATGTGACGTGGATCTTCAACAAATTTTTCCAGGTATATACCATCGTTACCAAAGGCAGCGCCGGCCTCGGCACGGGCCGAATCCCAGGCGGGTTCAAACTCCATATCGTTCCAAACAATACGCATACCACGGCCGCCGCCTCCAGCGGTAGCTTTCAGTATAATAGGGTAACCTATTTTGTTGGCTATTTGTATGCCTTCTTTAACGTCGTGCAGCAAGCCTTCAGAGCCCGGAATGGTGGGTACACCGGCTTTTTTCATGGTTGCTTTGGCCGCTGCCTTATCGCCCATGTCGTTAATCTGATCGGCTGTGGCACCAATAAACTTGATACCGTACTCGGCGCAGATGGCCGAAAACTTGGCATTCTCAGATAAGAAACCGTAACCAGGATGTATAGCATCAGCATTGGTTAACTCAGCTGCCGAAATGATGTTTGGTATATTTAAGTAAGAATCGCGGCTTGCCGGCGGACCAATACATACCGCTTCATCAGCGAAGCGTACGTGCAAACTGTCGCGGTCTGCGGTTGAATATACAGCTACCGTTTTTATGCCCATTTCCTTACAGGTACGGATAATGCGCAGGGCTATTTCGCCCCGGTTAGCAATCAGAATTTTTTTAAACATGTCTTTTTAGATGTGCTGATATGCAGATGTGCAGACAGGCAGATGATTGATTTCATTTGCACATCTGCACATTCACACATTTGCATATTTACATAGGTTCAACTAAAAACAAGGGTTGGTCGTACTCAACCGGAGATGAGTTATCAACCAGAACTTTCACAATTTTACCAGATACTTCTGATTCAATTTCATTGAACAATTTCATGGCTTCGATAATGCAAAGTACGCTGCCAGCCTGAATTTCGTCGCCAACGTTTACAAAATAAGGCTTATCTGGTGATGATGAACGATAAAAAGTACCAATCATAGGCGATTTGATAGTTACGTATTTAGATACATCAGCAGCGGCCGGAGCCTCTGTTGCAGCTGGTGTATGTACAGTAGCTACCGGTACAGCTGGCACTGCCGCTTGTACGGCAGGTTGACCTGTAGGGATAGTTGCATTAACTATAGTTGGTGCCTGATTGGTTTTTATGGTGATTTTGAAATCGTTCTGTTCAATGGATACTTCGTTTACGCCAGATTTTGAAACGAAGCGGATAAGATCTTGTATCTGTTTAATATCCATATTTAGGTGTAGTTGGGTTTTAAAAATGAAAATTAAAAACCTAAGTTATAACAAATTAAATAAAAATTGTTTCCAAAATTAGTAAGCCCATTTTAAATAAAGAGAGCCCCACGTGAAGCCGCCTCCAAAGGCAGCCAGCACGATGTTATCTCCTTTTTTAAATTTGCTTTCCCATTCCCAAAGGCATAGGGGTATAGTACCGTTGGTAGTGTTGCCGTAGCGTTCAATGTTAATTACTACTTTTTCATCACTAATGCCCATACGGCTTGCGGTTGCATCGATAATACGCTTGTTGGCCTGGTGTGGTACCAGCCAGGCAATATCATCGGCAACCAGGTTGTTACGCTCCATTATTTCGGCAGCAACGTCGGCCATGTTGGTAACGGCGAATTTAAATACGGTTTTACCTTCCTGGTAAGCGTAATGTTCGCGGTTGGTAACGGTTTCATGCGTTGCTGGGCGTAATGAGCCACCTGCTTTCATGTGTAAAAATTCGCGGCCCGAGCCATCGCTTTTCAGCACCGAATCAACCACGCCATAACCTTCCGTATTAGGTTCAAGCAGGGCGCAGCCACAACCATCGCCAAAAATAATACAGGTGGCACGGTCATGATAATCAATAATCGAAGACATTTTATCGCCGCCGACTACCAATACCTTCTTATGCTTGCCACTTTCTATAAATGCAGCGCCGGTGGCCAAGCCAAATACAAAGCCCGAGCAGGCCGCCTGCAAATCATAACCCCAGGCGTTTTTAGCGCCAATTTTATCCGCCAGTATATTGGCCGTAGCCGGGAAAGGCATATCGGGGGTGGTAGTGCAAAAAATAATCAGGTCAATTTCTTCGGCGCCGATGCCACGCTTTTTAAGCAAGCCTTCAACGGCCGGCACAGCCAAATCGGATGTAGCGGTGCCTTCGCCTTTTAGTATACGACGCTCTTTGATGCCGGTGCGGGTGGTGATCCACTCGTCATTGGTATCTACCAATGCTTCCAGCTCGTGGTTAGTGAGCACATATTCGGGTGCATAGCCATGTACAGCGGTAATTGCAGCCTGTAGTTTATGCATTTATCTAATTAGTTTTAAACGAAAGCCTGTTTAATCTTTTCAACCAGGTTACTCTCGGCCATATTGAGCGACAGGAGCACCATGTTCTTAATAGCTTCGGGGCTGGAAATGCCGTGCCCTACAACCACCGGTGCATTTACACCTAAAATAGGGCTGCCTCCGTATTGTTCGTAATTGAAACGGTTAAAAAATTCATCGTTGAATCCTTTTTTGCGGGCTATTACGTAATAGGACTCTGCCATTTTTATGATAACATTGCCCGTAAAGCCATCGCAAACAAATACGTCGGCGGCATCGCCAAAAAGGTCTCGGCCCTCTACGTTGCCCACAAAGTTAAACAGCGATGTGCCTTTCATAAGCGGGTAGGTGGCCTGACAAAGCATATTGCCTTTTTCTTCCTCTTCGCCAATGTTCATCAGCGCAACCTTAGGGTTTTCAAGGTGGTAAACATTTTCGGCCAATAGGCTGCCCAATACGCCAAACTGCAGTAGCACATCTGGCTTACAATCGGCATTGGCACCTACATCCAACAAAATACCCAAACCGCCTTTCAGTTTGGGTACAATGGTTGTCATGGCCGGACGAATAACACCCGGAATAGTTTTTACGCTGAACATAGCGCCCACCAGCATAGCTCCGGTATTACCTGCCGATGAGAAGGCCTGAATATGGTCTTCCTTTAGCAGCCTAAAACCAGTGGCAATGCTCGAACCAGGCTTTTGTGTAATAGCCTTGGTAGGGTGCTCGCCCATTCCAATCACTTCGGTTGTGTGTATAAACTCGAAGTGATCAGGATTGAAATCATTTTCCTGAAGAATACTTACAGCAACATCTTTATCGCCTACCAGTACCAGGGTTTGATTGCCTGGTAAAGCTTTATAAGCTTCGATTGCTCCTAAAACAGCGGCTTTTGGAGCATAATCGCCGCCCATAATATCTAAGCCTATCTTCATTGCAGAAAATTAGGCTTAAACAGTAGCAGCTTTTTCAATCAGTAATTTACCGTTGTAGTAAAGGTTACCATCAACAGTATAAGCGCGGTGCGGTAAATGCACAGCGCCAGTAGTGGCACATGTAGTTAAAGTAGGCGCTTCTGCTTTATAATGCGTTCTGCGTTTAGCAGTTCTTGATTTGGAGAACTTACGTTTTGGATTTGGCATAACTTCTTAGTATTATATCATTTTAACTTTTTAAGCGCATCCCAGCGTGGGTCGGCACTTTTCTCTTGTTCATCACCGCCCGATAGTTTATTTAAACGATCAAGCATATCTTTATCACAATAAGGCGTTTGGCCTTCGTTACCGCATGTTGCAATGAACGGAACGGCAACGTTAATATATTCATATATCAACCCTGAAATGTTGATTTCTGTCTCATTCTTAGTCAGGGTTATAATTTCTTCATCTGCATCAATCTCCTCTTCACTAAATTTTGCTACCTGCTGCTCATGTATATCCATCGGTTGCGGATATTCGGATAAACAACGGTCGCAGGTTAAATCAATGTTGCCAAAAATGTGGAAATTCAAAATAAGCATAGTTTCCTGCTTATCCAGCTCCACCTGGCATTGTAAATTGGCCTTTTTTACCAGCGAGTAGTCGAACTCTTTAAAAAATTCACTATCAATTACATACTCAAACTGATGCTTGCCCAGCTTAAGGCCGGTAAAAGGTATCGAATATGTCTTTAACGATTTCAATGAGCGATAATTAGCCCGCAAATGTAGGGAAAAATAATGTAATGGGAAAGTGTTTTTTCAAATTCCGGACACACAGTTTAAGCGCATATTTGCTGAGGCCAAAGTTAGTTATATTTTTAGCCGCACGTTAACCTTATCGAGCAGGCCGGCAACCCATATCATAACAAACGAAAATACCAGGCATTTAATTAAGCCGCCGGTGCCCTCGCTCAGGTACTCAGGGTATCCCACATCCAGCATACCATAAATAGGATAAAAGATAAAAGGAATTAAATAACAGGTAAAAGTGTTGGTGCCTGCCGGTTCAATTACTTTAAACCAGTTATAGCGCTGTTTTACATCTACCAAAAACAAAAATGCGATATAAGCTACCAAACTTATGGCGGTGCATATGAGTACCCATGATGGTGTATCGTGTGCTTTGGAAATACCGCCGCTTACGTAACGTACAATAAAGCCCAGGTTAGCAAGTATAATGGCTAATAAGATAATACCGGGCCATAAAAGGTTAAGTTCGCGGCTTTTCATTAAGCGCATGTACATAACCGATACCACTATGCCAGCCATGGTAAATGCCTGCATAGCGCCGTTGCCGGCCAGCCAAAAATAGCTTTTTAACTGCATTAAAAACGGCAGCCAGCCAAAATGAAAGTCGAGATTGATAAGAATGAAGATAACCCAGGCGGCGGCTTGTATCCACAATAAGCCTTTAGAGTAATGATAAATAAGGGCGCAAATCATGTACGACCAGCCAATTAAACCTAAAATACCCCACCAGCTAAAATGCAGCCACTGCCAATGGTTAGGGTCATTACTGCGGTATAAGGCCGACATGGTGACCAGCAGGACCAAACCGAAGCCTCGTAACATGTTGCGTGTTAATTTTGAGGTGTCGCGATAGTCCAGAAAAAGGAAAAAGAAACTAAAAGTAAGCAGGCTTTCCCAAACAGGTTTGGGCAAAAGTGTAGTAACATCATCATAAGTTTCCATATTGGCATGGAAAAAACCAATGAGGATGAGTGCCAGTGAGCGCGTTATGATACGGTAAGGAACCCGCCCGCCGCTGCTTTGCCTGTTTTGAAAAGCGAACGGTATGGATAAGCCAACAATAAATAAAAATGCAGGAAAGATAACATCGGCCAGGCCCAGTGCATCAACGTTTTCGCCGGCATGTTTTAGCCATTCCGGTACGTTGGGTACACCTTCCAAATCATTTACAAAAATCATCAGGAACATGGTAACCGCACGGAAGGCGTCTATAGAGCGCACCCGGATATATTGGTTATTCATTATGTGGTAGAAGTGCTAATATTGACAACTGATACCTTTTAGTAACGGCTGCATGGCGCAAACATTGCCACCGCAAGGCGGCAATGTTGTTAAAAAGCTAATCTCTGTCGCGGCTCAGCTTGCTAAACTGCAACGGATTTTCATTTAAGACGGCTGTTTCCCGACGGTGTTTTACAATGTGTATAGCCTGAAACAAGGCTTCACGGAAAGATACTTCTGACGCCTTATTTTTTCCAGCTATATCATAAGCTGTACCATGATCGGGCGAAGTGCGTACAAAGCTTAAGCCTGCTGTATAGTTTACACCCGACTCAAACGAAATTTGCTTAAACGGAATTAATCCCTGGTCATGATACATGGCCAGTACTGCATCAAACTGCATGTAGGCGCCGTTGGCAAAAAAGCCATCAGCAGGGTAGGGCCCCAGGGCTAAGATGCCATTAGCGCGTGCTTCTTCCAGCGCGGGCATAATGATGTCTTTTTCTTCGTTACCAATAAGGCCGTTATCGCCGGCATGGGGGTTGAGACCAAGCACCGCAATTTTAGGTTTACGAATCCAAAAATCCTGTTTTAAGCTGGTGTTCATTAGTTTTAGCTTAGCCAGTATCTTTTCGGCAGTTATACTTTGTGCTACCTGCGCTACTGGGATATGCCCGGTAACTACGCCTACCCGTAAGGTATCGCTCACTAAAAACATAAGAACTTCGGGCGAGTTATCTCGCTGTTGCAAATACTCTGTATGGCCCGGAAAGTTAAATTCCTCGTTTTGGATATTATCCTTATTAATAGGCGCTGTAACCAGCGCGTCTATCTGACCAGAAATTAAATCATCTGTAGCTCTTTGCAGCGACAGGAAAGCATATTTTCCTCCTGTTTCGTTAGCTGCACCAAGTTCAATCTTAACATCCTCTTCCCAGCAATTAATAATATTGGCTTTTTTGTGATGCGCATTAGCCGGGCTATCAATTACATTAAAATTAAGGTCGTGTACTTGAACTGTACGGCGGTGAAACGAGGCTACTTTAGTATGACCATAAACAATAGGTGTACAGTAATCAAATATGCGGGAGTCTGCCAGTGTTTTGATGATAACCTCAAGGCCAACGCCGTTAACGTCACCAATACTGATTCCTATTTTAAGCTTCTCACTCATAATAATATGTTTTGTGATTTCACTTATAGTTATGTGATTTCACTGATTAGCCGGTTGGTTATTGAGAAATGATGTGATCATTATGCAAGTAAGCAAGTAATCATAATAAACAACCAAACACGTAATTGATGCAAATAAAGGATTTTTGGTAATAATGTTTACCATAGGAGCGCAAATATCACGTAATTTGTAAAAATTTGAGTACCAATAATGTCATTAGTCCGCGCAAAGAAACACCTGGGTCAGCACTTTTTAACTGATAAGAACATTGCTTCCAAAATAGTAGAAAGCCTGAGGCCGGCCGGAAAATATACACAAGTGCTCGAAGTGGGTCCTGGAATGGGTATTCTATCCGACTTTTTGCTGCAAAAAACCGATTATCAAACTTATTTAATTGATATCGATACCGAGTCCTATCTCTTTCTGCAAAAAAAATATCCACAGCTACAGCAGCGCCTCATTAATGCCGATTTTTTGGAAATGGACTTCAACAGTGTTTTCAAAGAACCCTTTGCTATAATAGGCAACTTTCCTTACAACATATCCTCCCAAATACTATTTAAGGTATTAGAAAACCGCCAACAAGTAGTTGAGGTAGTTGGCATGTTTCAGAAAGAAGTAGCTGAGCGTTGTACCGCAAAGGCAGGGAGCAAGGAGTATGGTATATTGAGCGTGTTTTTGCAGGCTTACTATAAAGTGGAGTACCTGTTTACGGTAAAGGCTGGTGTATTTAATCCGCCGCCCAAAGTGCTATCGGCGGTAATAAGGCTAACCCGTAATGAGGTCGATCAGCTTAATTGTGACGAAAAGCTATTTTGGCAGGTGGTAAAAGCCGGTTTTAACCAGCGGAGAAAAACGCTGCGCAATGCCTTATCATCCTTAATTAATAAAGAGGCTATGGCGAATGAGCCAATGCTTGACCTTCGGGCTGAGCGCTTAACTGTAGCCAATTTTGTAGAACTGACTAATAAGATAACTGCAAACCGATAAATGAAGAATATACTCATTGTTGACGACCTTCATCCAATTTTTATTGAGCAAACCGAAGCTTTAGGGTACACCTGTGATTATCGGCCAACTATAAAATTGGAAGAAGCTTTAGCAATTTTGCCTGATTATGAGGGTTTAGTGATTCGCTCCAAGTTTCAGGTGGATAAAGCTGTACTCGATGCCGCCACTAACTTAAAATTTATTGCACGGGCCGGTGCTGGTATGGATAACATTGATGAGAATTATGCCGGGCAAAAAGGTGTAATATTAGTTAACGCACCCGAGGGCAACCGCGATGCCGTTGGCGAGCATGCCGTAGGTATGCTGCTCTCTTTAATGAATAATTTAAACAGGGGAAATGCCGAGGTACTCGCCGGCCTTTGGCAGCGCGAGGCCAACCGGGGTTATGAGCTAAAAGGCCGTACGGTAGGTATTATAGGTTACGGTCACATGGGCCAAAGCTTTGCGCGCAAGTTAAAAGGCTTTGATGTAGAAGTTATAGCTTACGATAAATATAAAACCGGCTTTAGCGATGGTTATGCCCGCGAGGTGAGCATGGAGGAAATTGTAAAGCATAGTGATGTGCTGAGCCTGCATGTGCCGCTTACGCCCGAAACTAAAGGATTGGTAAATGATGAATACCTGTTTCACTTTCGCAAGCCTATCTTTTTGTTAAATACCTCACGCGGTAAGGTTGTAGAGGTACAAGCTGTACTAAATGCCATTAAGCAAGGTAAAATATTAGGAGCAGGTTTGGACGTACTGGAAGTAGAAAAGTTTCCGGCCCTGGGCGAGCAGGCCTGGTTTGAGGAGTTGCGGCAAAGCGATAGAGTGTTATTGAGCCCACACGTGGCCGGGTGGACTTTTGACTCGTACCGTAAGATAAGCGAGGCGATGGCGGCCAAAATAAAAAATTTGGATATTCAAACTTAAATCACCTATCTTCGTTTTTATACCCACAAGACTATGCAGGCACAGGTGCCCGCATAGTCTTGTTTGTTTTTAGTAGCTGTCGCGTCCTTCTTATTGGTAACAGGAAGGGCGGTTTTTTTTGATAGCTCATCATCGATTAAATTATCTATTTAAAATATTTTGTGTTTATGGCAGACGTTGCATACTATACCAAAGAAGGTTTAGAAAGACTAAAAGAAGAATTACAACAATTAAAGACCAGCGGCCGTGCCCAGATAGCCAAAGCCATTGCTGAGGCGCGTGATAAAGGCGATTTATCGGAGAATGCTGAATATGATGCGGCAAAAGAAGCACAAGGGCATCATGAAACTAAAATTGCCAAGCTGGAAGAAACCTTAGCCAATGCCCGTTTACTTGATGAATCTAAAATTGACACATCAAAGGTACTGGCCTTATCTAAAGTGAAAATAAAAAATACCAAGAATGGCGCTACCATGACTTACCAGCTGGTATCAGAAAGCGAAGCAGATTTAAAAGCGGGTAAAATATCGGTAAGTTCACCTATTGCCAAGGGATTGTTGGGTAAAAAAGTAGGTGATACCACCGAAATACAGGTGCCTGCCGGTACAATTGAATTTGAAATTTTGGAAATAAACAGATAGTTTGTATTTGGGTTGCCAGATAAATGATTGTTCCACATCTCGCAACCCAACTAACAGATTAATTAACTTAATATTTACCTATGTCAACTATATTTTCAAAGATCGTGTCGGGTGAAATACCGGCTTATAAAGTAGCCGAAAGTATTGACTATCTGGCTTTTTTAGATATTAATCCACTGGCTGAAGGGCATGTACTGGTTATCCCTAAAAAAGAGGTAGATTACTTGTTTGACCTGGAGGATGAACTATATACAGGCTTACAATTGTTTGTTAAAATAGTAGCAACTGCCATGAAAGAGGTTATTCCATGTAAAAAGGTTGGCGTAGCTGTAATTGGCTTGGAAGTTCCGCATGCGCACATTCACCTAATACCTATGAATTCGGTAAGTGACCTGAATTTCTCTCGTCCAAAATTGACCTTGACACCCCAACAACTGGAAGCCACTGCCGAGAAAATTAAGGCTGCTTTGCGCGAAGAATAGTTTTATAGAAGGGGTACAGAATCAGGAATGCAGGGTTGATAAATAGTTTTTTACCCTTGTTCCTGATTCTGTATTTTTTTTACTCTTTTTTCTTAATCTGTAGGGGAGAGGCCACCCTTCTGCTGTTTTCCTTCACAAATGACTCCCAACCCGAGTAGCTTATTTTGCTACCACGGCCGGTGGTTATTCTTTGAAAACTGTGGCATACGGCAACAGCCAGCCCGTCTGTTGCATCTAAAAACTCAGGCGTTTCCTGAAAATTTAATAAGCGCTGCAACATGGCCGCTACCTGCTCTTTAGTGGCATTGCCATTGCCGGTGATAGCCTGCTTAATTTTACGCGGCGAATACTCGTTTACTGGTATATTGCGGGATAAGGCCGCTGCTATAGCGGTTCCCTGCGCGCGACCCAGTTTTAGCATAACCTGTATGTTTTTGCCATAAAAGGGTGCTTCAATGGCGAGTGCATCTGGGTGGTAGTTGTCAATAAGTGCAACGGTTTTCTCAAAAATGCGTTGCAGTTTTAGCATATGCTCATCGGTGGTTCCGGGTATTTTAACCACACCCAGGGCAATCAGCTCCATTTTAGAGCCGGTTTCTTTGATAATGCCATAGCCCATTACCGCTGTGCCCGGGTCAATTCCTAATATAATACGTTCTTTAAGCGGCTGTTGTAAGTTCACAAATACAAAGATACGCTTTCAATAAGCATCGCTTTGTAATATGTGCAGATAATCTTGTCGGCTTATCATGCGGGCACCCATGCTTTCAAGATGCTCGGTATGCAACTGGCAGTCTATCAAATGGTATTGTTCGGTTTGGCATAGGGTAATAAGCGCTGTTTTGGAGGCGTTACTTGCTCGGCTAAACATGCTCTCGCCACAAAACACGCGCCCCGCATGTACACCGTATAAACCTCCAACCAACTGCTCATCCTGCCAAACCTCATAAGAATGGGCATGGCCCAGCTGGTGTAAGTTAATGTAAGCCTGTTTCATATCGGCGGTTATCCAGGTGCCATCCTGCCCCTCGCGTGGTACTTGTGAACAGGCTTCAATCACCTCTGCAAAGCATCGATTTGTAGTTACCTTATATCGTCCGGAACGCAGCACCTGCCGCATGCTTTTACTCACCTTGAGCTCATGAGGGTGCAATACAAAACGTTCATGCGGCGAGTACCATAAAATGGGGGTATCGTCACTATACCACGGAAAAATGCCATGCTGATAGGCCAGTAATAAACGGCGGGCCGACAAATCGCCGCCAACGGCCAGCAAGCCATCAGGCTCCGCAAGTTCGGGGTTGGGAAAAACCAGGCGCTCATCTAACCGGAAAATCATGGTGCAAAGATATTTTGATTTCCGAATTCAAGCAATGAGTAAGCACATAACCGTTGCAAACAAAAAGAGCAGTGTAACTCCGATAGGGCTGACGTAGTTGCACTGCTCTTTAAGCCTACCTCAAATGAGGTACATTACTATTATGCTTTCTTATGCACAATGAGCTTTTTGTTTTGTGCTTTGGCTATGTTATCCATGTATTGCTGCAGCTCTGTATACTTTGCAGCCGGAATCACATGTTTGTTCATGTTAAAATTTACTACGCTAACTACTTCATTTTTTGCAGCATCATATTTGTAAGTAGCTTCATAGGTGCCATAACTGAATTTTAAGGTTACGTTTTCGGGTACCGATTCGGCCTCAAAACCTTCTGGCAAACTAATAACAGTAGTACAGGTTTTTTGCATGGGATGCTCAAAATAATAGTCGCCGCGGCGCTTCTCTGCCACGGGCAGGGTAAGGCCCCACAAATCAAAAACACGCGGGCGATAGAATTTTTTAGTGCCTGCCGCTGCCTCATTAAAGGTGTCGTAATTCAGTTCAAAGTTTACTTCTTTTACACCGGCACTGTCTGAAGCTTCCTTGAAATCAAAAAAGGCTGGCTGCTTAAAATTGAGCGTCCGTATGAGGTACTCCTTTTGTTTATCCTGACTTATAGTGGGTAAACCCTCTACAAATAAATCGCGATAGCCGCCGGTAGTTAAAATCTTTACTTTGGCTATAGCGCCGCCTTCAGCATCAAGCTTTACCTGTACCCGGCTGTTAAACTGATTATCTTGCAGGGTACTTTTAGGGGTACTTACCAATTTGCCACCCTCCTCGGTTACCAGTAAGGCATTGCGATTTTCGGTAAACGTGCCCAGCTTGCCGTAAGGCTGGGTGTGGCTGGTACATTCCAGCCAGGTAGTGTCGCCTTTAAACGGAATGCACAGAATTACATGGTTAAACGGATCGGCCGGGAAATTAGGATCTGCCGGCTCTTCATTTACGCCGGCATTAATCATGGCGTAGTGGGAGCGTATGCCAACAGCTTTCAGCATGGCATGCATGTAGTTAGTGAGCGCCTTGCAATCACCATATTTTTTCTGATCCACAAACGTGGCGGGAAAGGGCTTTAAGCCACCTATGCCTAACTGTATACTTACATAACGCATGTTTTGCTGCAAGTAGTTGTATAAAAACCGGGCTTTATCGGGGTCGGTCTTTAGATGAGCCGTCATCTGTTTAATCTCTTCGGCGCGTTGTGGCGGCAGGCTGCATACATCTGCGTTTAAGGCCAACTGCCAGTTGCCATAGTTTTTCCAGTTGCTGATATCGCCGGGCAAGCCGTTGTATGAAAACTTATCGGCTGCAAATATAATGCGTGGTGTAACTGTCCAGGCGGGTACATCCTCCTCAGGGGTAAGCGCCTTTAAGTTCTTTACTTCCCAGGTGTAAACATCAAACCCACCCTGCGATTCCTTTTTAGGCGCGATGCTTATATTTTTGTTTTTATAACGGAAGTTGACGCCCGGCACTACCGCTATTTTGTAAGCAGCGGTTTGTACCGCTGTTTCTTTAGTTTGAATATCCCATTCTGACAGATCGAGGTAACTGTTGTGAGCAATCTCGTAATAAGTCTCTACAGTAACAGGGTACGTGCCAATATCATGTTGGGCCACCATAAAACGGCTGTCGGTTATAATGGAGATGCCATCGGCTGCCGAGCGGTCGTACATGTCGCTTTTGCCGTATTTTTTTATGAGCTTACCTTCGGCATTGTAAACCAGCATTTGTGCCATGTTTACGCTGCTGAACTTTTTATCATAGGGTACATACAGCACCGCAGCGTCATCTGCTTTTTCATTAAGGATGGTAACAATCTGATGCCCTTTAGACAATAATTTGCCGGGACCGGATACTCTCATTTCCCTAAGCGAGTAACGGACTACCTTGTTGGCATCTTGCTTTAAAGAATCGGGAATTGCGGCAGCTAAATATAAGTCCTTAGGCAGGTTTTTATCCTGGCTTAAAGCCACAAAGGGATGCAACAAAAGCGTAGCCGCTAATAAGGCTACGCTTTTAATTTGTTTAATAAACATTGAATGGTTTTATGACTTTTTTAATACGATCTGCTCGTTCAGCAATTCATGCATTTTCTTGTAAAACGCATATAAATCAGGATAACTGTCCTTAAAAAAAAGCGACTTTTTGTAATTAATCATATAGCGTACCATTAGCGTTCCGTTCTCCTGCGCAACTATGCGGCGGCATACAATACTTTCATCCGGCATAATAATACTCATGGTTTTGGGCAGCGCTTCAAATGCATAACCCGCCGGTATTTTAATCAGGGCCGTTACATTGTAGTTGTTTAAGTGCCCAAAATCAATGTCGGTAACCCGGCTTTCGTTAATAAACGGATTGTTGTGGAGTGACGAGAATAGGTTGGCGTTAAAATAGATATAGTTTTTATCTGAGCCTGTTAGTTCCTGCTTAAAGGCCACATTTTGTGTAAGTGGCAAGCTGTCAACATCCATATTGTCCATCTTAAGCGATGTAATGCTGAGGCTGTTATTATTATCGCGCAAATAATCAATATATTTTTTCTCTCCGTTGGTTTTGTAATTTTCAAGACAGGTTAACCTGTTGTAGCTAAAAGCACTTATTTGTGCAGTACCGTCCATAAAACCCTCTGGCTTTATCTCAGCATTTACCACAATTACCTGCCTAACCGGCGTAGAGCGGTTGATCATGAGCATATCATACTGCTTATTTTCCTTGTCAATATACAAACCACTCGAGCCTAAAAGCTCAGCAGGGGTTTCCAGGTAGCTGTTGTATTTGTTGGTTGCGTCTAAAACATAGTTTTTAGTACTATCAACCGGTACGTAAACCACTGCCCGATTAAACTGGTATAAAAAAGAATAACTTGGGTTCACCTTTCCGTGTGAACGTGTACTTACCACCATAGGGTAGGCCTTTACGCCCGATTGTTTCAGTAAATGGTATAGTATCAGGTTTATTTCGGTTGAGTTACCAGTCTTTTTTTCCCAGGCCTTGCTGGTTCCATCATTGGTGTACCAACTGTCAACGTTGTTCCATTTCATGGCATTTTTTACCTCGTTAAAAACGTAGGCAATTTTCTCTGCATCTGTTTTTAAGGTTTTGGCCTTGTCAACAATTGCCGCTTCACCTAGCAATTTTTTCTTAAGCTGTGCACCAAAGTCTTCGTGGTCGGACAATATACCGCCTACTTTGGCCCAGCTGTCCGAAAAGGACTGCGTAAAGCCAGCTGGTGGCCTGAATGTGGTTAAGTGGTAATACAAACCCTGCCTGTTGTCTATCTCTGATGTCATGTACGGCTCCTTGGCCAGCGCTGGTACATTGGTCATTACATACTGCGTTTTGTTATCAATAAACAAAAGCGGCGATCCGCTGCTTACGCCTAATGACCTGGATTGCGTAGTGGTTTGGTAATTGCTAAAAGGCTTGTAACTACGCTGCTGTACATTGTAATAAAACCATTCAGGTATGGCGGTGCTCCAGTCGCTGGTTTTAACCGGTATGCTTTCCTGAAAAAACCAGCTTGGTATATTACTCAGCGAGTTAACGGTTTGCGTATATCGGTATTCGATAACAGAACCCGACTTGACGTTGGGAAAAGAGAAAACCAGTGCCTGGGTTATCTTGTCCACGTTTTCGGTGAAAAGCTGTTTCTTATCAAGCTTGGTTATTTCTACCTTACCATCAACCAGGTTAAAAATTTCGCCTTGCATGCCGGTGATATATTCAAACCGGTTGCCGCCATAAAATTCGATACGAACGTCGGCCTGTTTTTTTCCGGCCTCATTGAAGATTTTAATGCGTTTATGGTGCTGAATAACAATATTCAGATTGTCATCATAATAAAGGTCGCCTTTGTTAAATAACACCATAGCGTTGGCGTCTTTTTCAAAATCGCAGCTTTTTAGTTCGAGGTCGGCTTTGTCAATTTTACCATAAGGCATAATGTCCGACACATATTTTTGCGCCTGAGAGGTATTAGCGCCCATAAAAAGCACTAACAGTGCAGTAAAGGTTTTCTTCATTTGATAAGGTTTACTGCTACTAAAATAAATATATTAAAACATAATTAGAAATTATTTGTAGGTAGTCACTTACATGTCGTATAAATTAATTAAAACATTCTGCATCAATCAACTATTGATTAAAAAGCGCTTTTGGTAACTTGTTACAAGTTTATATTTCTACTAACTTTATAATATTATAAGTTTAAGCCAACAACTTTAAACGCTATGCCTTAGCGTTATATTCACGCTGTCATGGATAACTCAAAACAGGTAAAACATTTATACGCACGTGCAGGCTTTGGTATCGATTATAGTTTACTGCAGGAGCAGCGTAACTGGTCGGCTAAAAAAGCGGTAAAGAAGATAATTAAGGATTCGGAGCAGGTGACACCCATTAGAGCCGTTACGGAAAACATGGATCTGAACCCCATAAAAGATCCTACGGAGGAGCAGCGCAAGGCCTTGCAAGAAAAGCGTAACCAGCAGGAAAAAGCACTAAATAATGCCTGGATGCAGCAAATGAGCAACAGCTCCGCACAACTGCGTGAAAAGATGACGCTCTTTTGGCACAACCATTTTGCCTGCAATATTGGCAACTATTATTATCAGCAGCAACTTAATAATATTCAGCGCACGCATGCGCTGGGTAATTTTAAGACTTTGCTTACGGCGGTTTCGCAATCGCCGGCCATGCTGCAGTTTTTAAATAATCAGCAAAATTATAAAGGTCATCCCAACGAGAATTTTGCCCGGGAGTTAATGGAATTGTTTACGCTGGGCCGCGGCCATTATACCGAGCAAGACATTAAAGAATCGGCACGGGCATTTACCGGCTGGGCCTACAATGGTAAAACAGGCGACTTTGCTTTTAGGCCCAATAACCATGATGAGAAGCCAAAAAGCTTTATGGGTAAAGCCGAAAACTTTTGCGGAGAGGATATTATCAATATCATTTTAAATAATAAGCAAACGGCAAAATACATTAGCACCAAGTTGTACCGTTACCTGGTAAATGAAGTGCCCGACGAAGCGCATATAAACGAAATGGCCGACGTTTTTTATTCGGCTGATTATGAGATTAAGCCTTTGCTGGAACATGTATTTACAGCCGATTGGTTTTATGAAGATAAAAATGTGGGTAACCTTATTAAATCGCCGGTAGAACTGCTGGTTGATCTGAACCGTCGTTTTTATATCAGCTACCAAAATCCGGACGTGTTAATACAATTTCAACGCACTTTGGGGCAGGTGCTTTTCCGCCCGCCCAATGTAGCTGGCTGGCCGGGTGGCCGTAACTGGATCGACAGCTCATCGCTCATGTATCGTATCAAAATTCCGTCAACTATACTAAACGCCGGACTGATTGATTTTGCAGGCAAGGCATCGCCCGAAGACGAGGCTTACCTTGCGTCACAGCGCAAACAGCAACTGAATGTTATAAAACGTGTACAGGCCCAGCCCGATTGGAATAAGTTTTTAGAAGGTATACCACTAAAAATACCACACGAGCAGGTAGCCCAGTACTTACTTGAGCCAGCGCTCAATGCCCGCATTATTGCAGAAGTGAACCAGGCACCTGATATTAAGGCAATGGTAATACAGGTGGTATCCACACCGGAGTATCAGTTGTGCTGAAGCTAAACTGGAGCTGTTGAATGAAATATAGAGTGAGTAGAGAAGGGTGTTGATGATCACTTATTCACTGATCCGCTCATGCACTCATTAAAAAAATGATCTATGAAAAGAAGAGATTTTTTGAAAGGTACCGCCCTGGCATCAGGTGCGTTTTTGATACCGGCCTTTTTGAAGCCCATGGAGGCGTTGGCCATGAATGCTATTTCAGGGTACAAAAATCTGGTTATTATACAGCTCTCGGGCGGTAACGATGGCTTAAATACTATTGTGCCTTTTGGCAGCGATGTGTATTATAACAAACGTAAAACGTTAGCTATTCAAACCCCGGATGTAATTAAGCTGAATGATATGCAGGGCTTTAATCCTAACCTGGCTGCCCTGCAAGAGATATACGACCAGGGCTGGATGAGTATCATTAACTCGGTTGGTTACCCTAACCCCGATCGCTCGCATTTCCGTTCTATGGATATATGGCAAACCGCCAGTGACGCCGACCAGTTTTTAAGCACTGGCTGGATTGGCCGCTACCTGGATGCCAATTGCCAGAACTGCAGTTACCCTTACACAGCCGTAGAGGTGGATGATACACTGTCGTTAGCGCTTAAAGGTGCCAACCTGAAGGGTATAGCTGTGCAAGACCCTAACAAGCTCTTCCAAACTACACGCGAGCCGTTCTTTAAAGATCTGGTACATGCTCCTAAGGATGACCATCTGCACGAGGATAACCTGGGCTACCTGTATAAGACCATGATAGAAACCTACTCATCAGCCGATTATATACAAAAGACATCAAAAACATATAATGTTGCTGGGGTATATCCAACCACCGGCTTAGGCTACCAGTTAAAAAATGTATCTAAGTTTATCAACTCAGGCCTGCAAACACGTATTTACTATGTATCCCTCAGCGGATTTGATACGCATGTAGGTCAGCAAAACCAGCAGGGCCGGCAGCTGAAAACATATGCCGACGCAGTAGCCGCCTTTGTGAAAGACCTCAAACAAACCGGTAAACTGGATGACACCCTCATCATGACTTTTTCTGAATTTGGGCGCCGGGTTGAACAAAATGCCAGTAATGGTACTGACCATGGCACTGCTAATAATGTTTTCCTGTTTGGTGGTAAACTAAGCAAAGCCGGCATCTATAATGCGGCCCCGGACTTAACTAACCTCGAAAACGGCGACCTGAAATACCAGATTGATTTTCGTGAGATTTATGCCACCCTGCTAAATAAATGGCTAGAGGTTGATAACAGCAAGATATTGAATAAGAGCTTTAACGGGCTTGATTTTGTGTAGCATAGGTCAACAACATCACCTATTGCGCATTTTTTAATTGCTTGTTACCAGCAATTTCAAAGCGGAAGGATATTTGAAGCGCTTTCTTAACAGGCTATAATCGGTATAAGAGGTATATAAGGTGATAGTATATCTATATCTATGCCCTTATATTGAATGAAAGAAACCGAGACTTAAGCCCACACGGTTATGTGTATAGAAGGTTGTTCTAACAGTTACAACAACGTTGCTGACTAATGCACTAAGCCGTTACACTTAGCCCAATCTCGCTCAATAGATCCACCGCTTCCAATACGCTATGCACACCTTCAATACTAATGCGGAGGGTGTTTTTTACTTCTTTCATGTTTACGCGGCGCATGTTGGTTTTAACAAAGCTCAGTACCTGCATAAATGCGGGCGATTCAAAGTAGGCGGATTGCTGGTTCGATAAAAAATAGCCACGCAGCACGTTTTTCTTCAATGATATTTTCTCGAAACCAATGGCTTTGCCCAGCCATTGCAGGCGTATGGTATTCAACAGATCGTGCACCTGCGGTGGGATGGGACCAAAGCGGTCGGCCAGTTGTTTTTCAAAGGCGAGCAGCTGCGTTTCGTTGTCCAGTTTGGATATTTCTGTGTACAGGTTATAACGCTCGGTAAGGCTGGTTACATACTCATCGGGTATGAGGATCTCCATATCCGTATCAATCTGCGTAAAACTGATAAAAGGCCTTGGCTTTTCATCTTTAAACAGTTCTTTAAACTCTTCGTCCTTAAGTTCCTGTATGGCTTCGTCCAATATCTTGTGGTACATTTCAAAGCCAATTTCGGCAATAAAGCCGCTTTGCTCGGCGCCCAGCAGGTTACCGCTGCCGCGTATGTCCAAATCGCGCATGGCTACATTAAAACCGCTGCCCAGGTCGCTAAACTCTTCAATAGCGCTCAGGCGTTTACGGGCCTCTGGCGTTAGGGTAGAAAGCGGCGGGCTTAGCAAATAACAAAATGCCTTTTTATTGCTCCTGCCTACCCGGCCCCGCATTTGGTGCAAATCGCTCAGGCCAAACATGTGTGCATGGTTAATGATGATGGTATTGGCGTTAGGTATATCCAAACCGGCCTCAATTATGGTAGTGGCCACCAGTACATCATACTCATGGTTCACAAATTTAAGCATCACATCCTCCAAATCATCACCCTCCAGCTGTCCATGGGCTATACCTATGCGTGCTTTGGGTACCAGTTTTCGTATCATGCCACCCAGTTGCATTAAATCGGCAACGCGGTTATGAATAAAGAATATTTGTCCGCCGCGGTCAATTTCATATTCAACCGCTTCTTTAATCAGCTTGTCGTTGAACACGTGTAGTTCGGTTACTACCGGCTGGCGATTAGGCGGCGGGGTAGATATGATAGATAAGTCGCGCGCGCCCATTAAAGAAAAGTGCAGCGTACGCGGAATAGGGGTGGCCGTTAGCGTGAGCGTATCTACGTTGGCACGCATGGCTTTTAACTTCTCTTTAGTTGCCACGCCGAATTTTTGCTCCTCGTCAATAATCATCAGGCCCAGGTCTCTGAACTTTACATCCTTGCTAACCAACCGATGGGTACCTATAATAATATCCAGCTTACCTTCGGCCAGTTTAGCCAGGCTGTCCTTAATTTGCTTATTGGTTTTAAAGCGGTTAATAAAATCAATATTGGCTGGAAAGCCCTTCAACCGGTCAGAAAAGGTTTTGTAATGCTGTGCGGCCAAAATAGTGGTTGGCACCAGTACGGCTACCTGTTTACTATCGGCCACGGCCTTAAAGGCGGCACGTATAGCTACCTCAGTTTTACCAAAACCTACGTCGCCACAAATAAGGCGGTCCATAGGGTGAGGCGATTCCATATCCTTCTTGAAGTCGGCTGTGGCTTTTTCCTGGTCGGGCGTGTCCTCGTAAATAAAGCTCGCTTCTAACTCGGTTTGCAAATAACTATCGGGCGAGAAAGCGTTACCCTCTTTAGTTTTACGTATGGCGTAAAGCTTAATCAGGTCGCGGGCTATGTCTTTAACTTTTTTTTTTGTGGTCTTCTTTAACCGTTCCCAGGTATCGGTACCCAGCTTATTCATTTTGGGAACCGAGCCTTCTTTGCCGCTAAATTTAGAGATACGGTTAAGCGAGTTGATGTTTACATACAGCAAATCATTATCGGCATATATGAGCCGTATCATTTCCTGCATTTTGCCGTTTACCTCCACTTTTTCTAAGCCGGCATATTTGCCAATACCATGGTCAATGTGGGTTACATAATCACCAGGCTTAAGCTCGCGCAACTCTTTTAGGGTAATGGCTTGTGTGCGCTGGTACCCTTTGCGCAGTTTATATTTATAATAGCGGTCAAATATCTGGTGGTCGGTATAGCAGGCTAGTTTCTGCTCGCGGTCAATAAATCCTTCGCGGATGGAAACATGTACCGGCGTAAATTTCGCTGTCTTATCCAGATCATCAAAAATGGCGTATAAGCGCTCCACCTGTTTGGCCGAATCTGTAAAAATTAAATTCTCAATCCGCTCGGCATCGTTGTTCTTGATATTATGGATTAGCAGCTGGAAGTCTTTATTAAAAGAGGGCTGCGGCTTTATATCAAAGTTAATGCTATGATTAGCCGTATAAAAAAACTGTTTGCCAAACTCAACCACTGCAAAATCATGCAGCTGGTCGGCAATCATTTTTTCATCGGTAAAGGCATATTTAGGGTCAATCCAGTCGGGGTTTTGGTTCTTCTCATCAGCTGAAAGCGCTTTCCACAACTGGCTGGCTTTTTTATAGCCTTCCTGTATAATGTCTAAAGTAAATTGTACGTCTCTTATCCAAACTTGCGTATCGCCTTCGATATATTCCAGCAGTGAGATATTGTTTTCGGTCAAGAACTTTGACTGAACGTTAGGAACGATGGTAACGGTTTTAACCTTCTCGGCCGAAAGTTGGCTTTCTATTTCAAACGTACGTATCGACTCAATATGATCACCGAAGAATTCTACCCGGTAAGGCAGGTCATGTGAAAAAGAAAAGATATCAACTATACCACCCCGAATAGAAAACTGCCCGGGCTCGTATACAAAATCAACACGTTCAAAATCGTACTCAATTAAAAATTCATTAATAAAATCGATACTCAGCTTATTATTAACTGCAATTTCGAGCGTGTTTTTTTCGAGCGATGAACGGTCAATCACCTTTTCGGCAACAGCCTCGGGGTAGGTTACAATGATCTGCCCAAACTCGGTGGAGTGATTCAGTTCGTTTAAAACCTCGGCGCGGGCCAGCACATTGCTGCTGTCGGGCTGGGTAAACTCAAATGCTTTACGATAGCTGGAGGGAAACAGCAATACTTCCTTACCGGTCAGGTTTTCCAGATCGGCCATAAAATAGCTGGCCTCCTCGCGGTCGGGCAGAATGAAAAGCTGGTGCTTGTGCTGTAAAAAGTACAAGGCCACCGCAATAGTGGCATCACTTGATCCCACCAGTCCGCGCAGCTGCACCCTGGGGTTTTTGGAACTATTAAGTGCCTGGGCAAGCTCTTTTACCCGCTCGTCGGTTTTATACCTATCTAAAATATCACGAATGTTCAAAACAGTACAAAGATAAGCAAAAAAGATGCCGTTGAAGCCAGCGCTGACAAGAACAGAGAGCCAAGCTGTACAGGTAAGGATCTGGTTCCTAATTCTTGGCTTTTGTTTCTGTGCAGCGAGCAAACAATTACCCAGCTCTGTTCCTTTTAGTGATATTATAGATACTAAATAGATCAACTTAACCAATAATACCATGAAAAACGCAATTTCATCCGGATTAATAATAGGTGTACTAAGCGGGCTTTGGCTGTTTATCATGCGCTGGGCCGGCTATACAACGTTTAACGATCAGGTTTCACCTATCGAATATATATCGGTAATCATCCCTATAGTTGGGGTACTCTTAGGGCTTAAGAGCTACCGAGACCATGACCTGAATGGTAGAATGAGTTTTTTAGAAGGGCTGATACAAAGCTTTAAAATACTGGTAGTGGGCGGTATTGTAGCCATATTTGTAGGCATCATATATGTGAACTATGTAGAGTCACAACATAACATGCGCGATTTTTCGGGCCGATTATTTGGTGCATTGCTTATTGGCGTATTGTCATCATTAGGCGCTACGCTGCTGCTCATGACCAAATCAAAAAACAGCGTCGATTAATATCTTAGCTTAATAACAAAAAAAGCTCCGGAATTACCGGGGCTTTTTTTGTTTGAAGTGGTTTGGCAGTTGATTTCAATATTAACGCACCGTTAAAATTAAATGATGGTATGTAACAAAATAATTAGGTGCAAGTCTTATATTTAAAAACTAAGAAACTTAAATTATCATGCAACAAAATCCATTCATTATGCTGCCGGGCATCACACCCGAAGAGTTTGCCTTTTTACAACAGGCTACTGCAGGTTTAACCGATGAGCAAGTGAATAGCTTTAGGTTCGTTTATCAGGGCAAACGCCGCAATCCTTCCGATATATTGTTATTTACACTATTAGGTTTTATTGTTGTAGCCGGTGTGCAGCGTTTTGTAGTTGGCCAGATAGGCATGGGTATTATTTACTTGCTTACAGGTGGCTTTTGTTTAATAGGTACTATTGTTGACTTAATTAATTACAAAAGCCTGGCTAACGATTATAACAAAGATATGGCTTACGAAGCGCTGCAAATGGTAAATATGAGCGGCGGTTTTAAGGCTTAATGGTAGGTAACAGCACGGGTAAGTCGTTGATGTTTATCGGAGCGTTCATACTATTGGCGGGCGTTATCTGGTACTTTTTGGGTGATAAGTTGCGTTGGATAGGGCACCTGCCCGGCGATATCAATATTGAACGTGAAAAATTTAAATTTTACTTTCCTGTTGCCACGCTTATACTATTGAACCTATTAATATTTATCATCATTCGTGTTTGGAACTGGATAAGCAACAGCTAACTTGCCGCACTTATGAAGTTGAACGAATTAACCTCCTTTTTGGAAAGCGTAGCGCCGCTGGCTTACCAGGAAGATTATGATAACTCGGGCCTGATTGTGGGTAACGGAAACCGCGAAGTTACGCAGGCTCTCATTTCACTGGATTGTACCGAAGCCGTGGTTGATGAAGCCATTGCTTCCGGCTGTCAGGTTATCATCTCACATCACCCTATCGTATTTAAAGGTCTTAAAAAGTTTAATGGCAAAACGTATGTAGAGCGTGTGGTAGAAAAAGCTATTAAGCATGATATTGCGCTCTATGCCATCCATACTAACCTGGATAATGTAATGGACGGCGTAAATGCCCGCATTGCACAAACCCTTGGGCTGAAAAACGCCAGGATATTATCTGCCAAGGCGGGGTTGCTTAAAAAGCTGGTTACCTATGCACCGCATAGCCATGCCGATGTAGTACGTAACGCTCTATTTAAAGCAGGAGCCGGGCATATAGGTAATTACAGCGAGTGCAGCTTTAATACCGAAGGCACAGGAACGTTTAAGGCCGAACAGGGCACCGACCCTTACGTTGGTGAACCAGGCAAAATACATCAGGAAGCTGAAACCCGGATCGAGATCATCTATCCGGCACACTTGGAAAGTAAGTTATTGATGGCGCTTTTTCTAAACCACCCGTATGAGGAAGTAGCGTACGATCTGTACACACTAAGCAACCAGCACCAGCAAGTAGGTTCGGGCATGATTGGCGAACTAGAAAGCCCATTAAGCGAAAACGAGTTTTTAAGGCATTTAAAAAATACTATGAAGGCTGCCGTAGTTCGGCACACCCAACTTACGGGCAAACTGGTTAAAAAGGTAGCGGTTTGCGGCGGCTCGGGAGGCTTTTTGTTGAAGCAGGCGATAGCTGCCGGAGCCGATGTTTTTGTAACTGCAGACTACAAGTACCATGAGTTTTTTGATGCTGAAGGCCGCATCGTAATTGCCGACATTGGACATTTTGAAAGTGAGCAATTTACACAGCAGTTATTGTATGAAATAATACAGAAAAAATTTAGTAACTTTGCGGTCCGTTTAACAGAAATTAATACAAACCCCATAAAATATTTTATTTGATGGAACAAACCGTAGAACAAAAGCTGAAAGCTTTATATGACCTACAAACTATCCATACCAAGATTGACAGAATACGCCAGGTAAGAGGAGAACTGCCTATGGAAGTTGCCGACCTGGAAGATGATGTAGCTGGTCTGGAAACCCGCATTCAGAAAATAAAAAATGAGCTGGATGATGTGGAGGATGATATTGTAACCCGCAAGAACCTAATCCGTGATGCTCAGGCTAATATCAAAAAATATGAGGCGCAGCTAAACGAGGTTAAGAATAACCGCGAGTATGATGCCATCTCAAAAGAGATTGAGATACAAGGATTGGATATTCAGGTTAGTGAGAAAAAGATAAGGGAGTATGGTTTTGAGGTTACCTCAAAAACACAGATCTATGAAAAAGCTTTAGCCGAACTGGAAGGCCGCCGTGCCGACCTGGAAGCAAAAAGAGCTGAACTGGGTACTATTACTTCTGAAACTGAGAAAGAAGAAAACGAATTAACCGCACATGCAGAAGCTGCCAAGCAAAACATCGAAGAGCGTTTGCTGATAGCTTATAACCGTTTACGTGGTAACGCCAAAAATGGTTTGGCTGTTGTTACCATTCAGCGCGATTCGTGTTCAGGTTGTTTCAACCAGATTCCACCACAGCGTCAGTCTGACATTCGTCAGCGCAAAAAAATTATTGTTTGCGAACACTGCGGCCGTATTTTAGTTGATGAGCAAATGGCGCTTGAAGAAGAGCAAACTGCTTAATAAGCCAATTAAGAACATAAAACAAAAACCCTTTACTAATGGTAAAGGGTTTTTTGTTTTTATAATGTTTTGCTTAAATGCTGCTTGGGATGGTCACAGGAAGCGGCCTTTTCCTGTCGCCGTATTTAATTTTATTGGAAAGCCTGGCAAAAGGGTCTTCAACATATTTCCAGAATACCAGGCAAATCAAAATTACAAATACCAGGGTGCCTGAAAACAAGCCCAACCAGTAATTTGGGTTGATATGCGTCATCGCCACATTGATGAATTTTTACGCCGATAGGGTAGTGAATTAAATAAATGGAATAAGACACCTCGCCCATGTAATTAAAAAATGGACTGATTTCGCCTCTGAAGAAGAGTATAAACAGCACTGTAAACAATGCTGCCAAAGCTCCGCCAAAAGGATAATATACAAAAGTGAAAATACTCAAAGCTGCAAGTGAGGCCCATTCCAATATACCAGGAGCCTGTTTCATGTATATAAGGTAACCGGTTGCGCCGATTAAAAAGAACACCAGGTGCTCAAATAAGCCAATGTAATCGGGTAATTGGGTTTGGCTTAAAAACATAAACAGTGGGTAGCTTAAGCACATGGTTAGCTTAGGGAAGTTTTTAAGTAACACAAAGTACAGGCCCATGAAAATATAATATTCCGCCTCAATTTTCAAAGTCCAGAATACAGGTATGTGCTGCGGCTCATGCAAGTAAAAGCAGCTTTTGAGGGTCGATATAATAGTTTCGGGGTAAGGGATATGTTTAACCTTGTTAGCTAGAAAAATGATAACGAGTGTGAGCGCTAAGGCAACCAGGTAGGGTGGGTGCAAACGTACTGCACGCTTGGCTATAAATTTAAAGTAGTGTTTAATAGAATACTGGGCTTTATCCATACTGAGTGGTATAACAAAGCCTGATATGACGAAAAAAATTTGAACACCATGTACGCCGTATATTTTAAACCATTGAAATATTGGTGCTAAGGGGTTGTTTGCCACTAACGGATTAGCAAAATGACAAAAGCAAACCAGCATTACAGCTAAAAATCTCAAGAAGCTTAAACTATTAACCTTTTTGGTAGTTTCCATTATTGAACTTGTAGGGCTAAAATAATTAAATATTTTTAAGGTAATAGCTGTTTTATTGCTAAAACAATCGCTTACGGTACAACGCTTAATGTCTACCGTAATTAGACAGGCTTAGCTACGAATTTGCGCTGAGGCAAAAAACGATGTGTAATTTTTTCGGCAAATCGTGTTAAAGGCATTTCAACAATTCTGTAAAAAATTACACTAATACCCAAACAGATAGGAATAAGCAGCAGTAAGAAGATATTAGTATTAATATGCAAAGCATTAAATACCTTTGCAATAGCCGGATAAGTATGCATATGGATTAAGTAACAGGAATAAGAGGCATCACCACAAAGGATGAGTACATATGGTATTTTTATATTAAAGTGCTTTTCAGAGAAAACAACGCCTATTAAGAATATTGCGCTGGGTACGCCCATTATAATTACCCTTTTTAAAGCGGCCACATTATTGTTGGCAACCGTAGTTAACTCGCCAAGCATATTGCCATTATGGGTAGGCAATATAAATAGCGATATACAGGAGAGGCCTATGCCCAAAACAACAAGGAGCACTGAAACAAATTTGTAAGTATTATTAGAGAAAGCTATTGTATTAGCTCTTTCATAAATTAATCCGCAAATTACACCCATAGCAAATTCTAACAGCAAAGGGCTGGTAAGGAACTTAACTAACGGATTTACAGGATCCAGGAATGTGCCCACGGTGGCCAGGGCTGCTATAATGATTAAAAGATTTCGGTAAATATTCTTTTTCAAACAAATCATAAGGCAAACCAGGAGATAAAAGTACATCTCATAGGATAGCGTCCATCCAACAATGGTGTATGGTTTTACAAATGTAGACTGGTCGAAAAAAGGGAAGAAAAACAAGCTTTTGCATAGCACCTGCAAGTCTAACTGCTTATGATGTTTAAAAACCGCTATGCCCAAATCAAATAATGTGATCAGATAATATAAAGGGACAATTCTGACTACTCTTTTAATCGCAAATTTTTTCCATCCGCCTTCCTTTAAGTAGGATGGAACTACAACGGTCATGATAAACCCGCTAATGCAGAAAAATAAATCTACACCAATAAAGCCCCAGTATTTTAAATTGAAAAAGTGTTCAACAAAATTATTTGATGAGATGTTGATTTGCCTGTCGGCAGCTGCATGGATTAGAACAACTAAAGCCACAGCGATGGCTCTTAGCATTTGTAACGCAAGTATTTTTTTAGACATTAAGCATTATATTATCTAACACAGGTCGAATTTTGAAGCAATATATCCATTTATTGTTGGTTTTTCTGTTAATCCAACTCATATCAGTAAATAATACTTACGCTAATTTTGATGTAAACGCCAATTGCACGCAGGCCTACAAGAACATCCTAAGCTTTAAACTTAAAGCTGCACGTCAGCAAATCGATCATGAAAAGGCTGTTCATCCCCAAAACAGCTTTGCCATAATGCTTGATAATTATTACGATTACTTTTGGATGCTGAGTACGGAAAGCAAAGCCGAATACGACCGTCTGAAAGCAAATAAGTCTGACCGTTTGGACAAGCTGGACGATGAAGATAAAAACTCGCCCTGGCGTAATTTTGCGTTGGCCCAAGTAAACTTACAATGGGCGCTTCTGCATAGCCGCTTTGGCGATAATACAACCGCCGGCTTTGCCATTAACAGGGCTTACCGGTTGTTGCAGGATAACCAAAAGAAATTCCCCGCGTTTTTACCGGATGATATACCGTTAGGAGTGGTGAATGTAGCGCTTGGCGCTTTGCCAGACGGTGCGCTAAAGAGTGTACTGAACGTTTTTGGTATTAAGGGATCAATAATTGGCGGCATCAACATGTTGCAAACCGTAACTGCTCATTTGCCGGCATCAAAGTATGCTATGTTTTACGATGAGGCTGTGTTTTACACCACCTACTTGCAAACCGATGTGGTTGATGATCCGCAGGCATATCCTAAGATGCTGCAATACACCGGTCGTATAGATAGCAGCAGTTTGTTAAAGTACTATATGCAGGGCTATGTGGCATTGCGTACCGGACACAGTACTGAAGCCATCCGGTATTTTGATAAGCGCCCGGAGGGTGATGAATATCAGCCTTATCCTTACCTGGATTACTTAACCGGCATGGCCAGGATGAACGTGTCTGACGAGACAGCCATCAATTATTTCAACAAGTTTTTGCAAACGAATAAAGGTGTAAACTTTATTAAAGACACCTATCTGCGCTTAGCGTGGGACGCCTTATTGGACGGAAATACTAAGCGTTACACCGCGTTTACGCAACTGGTTAAAACCAAGGGCTACACCTATAATGATAAGGATAAGCGTGCCCTTACCGAAATAGCCGACCCGCAATACAATCCTACTCTGTTACGTGCACGCTTATGGTTTGATGGCGGTTTGTACAATAAGGCCTTAATGCTTTTAAAACAAAAAGAAGCAGATAGCTATTCGTCTGCACATGACAAGGCCGAGTACTATTATCGCCTGGGCCGCGTTTATGATGCCCTCCAAAAAGATAGCGATGCTTTAAGTAACTACCAGCAAGCCATTACGGTTGGAAAGGGAATGGCGTATTATTTTGGGCCCATGTCGGCTTTAAAAGCTGGAAATATTTACGAGCAGCGGCAGGATAAGAGTAAAGCCATCAATTATTACAACATGGCTATTGGTTTTAAAAATCATCAGCAGGAAAGTAGTATAGAGCAAAAGGCAAAAGAGGGCTTAAAGAGGCTGAAGCAGTAGCACGTAGTGCTTAACAGAAGGCTTTTGCTTATCAATGCTATCATGGTGGATCGTATGCGAGAGACCTTCTCTAAGCCAAACGTTAATCAGCTTAAAGATCTCTCGTACACGTTCGAGATGACCTATTGGTAAAATGTGTCGTTCTCAAGCTGTTCATTCCGGTGTTAGGAAAGGCGGCTCTACAAATATTTTTCGGGAAGCGAGTGTAGCGCAATTCTATTGCCTTCTGTATCCAGGAACACTGCCATATAACCGTACTCGGGCGATATTTCAACTTTAGGGCTTACAATGGTACCGCCGGCGGCCTCTATTCTGTCTGCTATGATTTGTACATCGGGGTTAGCGTTCAGGTAAATGAGGCTGCCGCTATCAGCGTTGGGTTTATGAAATTCTGATTGCTGGCAAATAGCGCCTCCAACACCGCTCATCGGATCTTCGAGCGGAAACATAGCCATTTTGTATCCCTCGTGCTCAATAGCCTGCATCTGAATGTCAAAAATGGCTTCATAAAATTTTTGCGCACGGGCAACATCTGTGGCTGGTATTTCGAACCAGCTGATAGCGTTTTTAAAGGTCATGACAAAATGATTGTAGGTTATTTGCTTAAAGGTAAGTGGCTTAACTTATAAAAGCAAATTTTTAGATAGCGGTGTTCTCGGTTGCCGATTACGACAACCGTCATAATGAGAAGCTCCGCGTCCTGCTTGAAATTAGGCGTTCTATCTTATCAGGATGCGGAGCTCAAATAACTTACAATGCTATGCTTTATCTTTTGGCTCGGGTTTTGGTCTTGGGCCGCGTTTGTAAATAATAAGGCCGTTCAAAAAATTACGCAGGATCTGATCGCCGCAGGGTTTAAAGTTTGGGTGATCATCAGCCCTGAAAATAGCCGTAATTTCAGTTTTTGTGATGCGAAAGTTTACCAGGTCCAGTACCTTGATAATGTCATCATCGGTAAATTTCATGGCTACCCGCAGCTTCTTCATGATATCGTTATTACTCATATTCTTTTTTAATTAGCGGGATATTTCAATCTTTATTTTCTTATTCTTAATCTTTTCGTCCTTCAGCAGCTTTACGGTACGTTCAATCAGGTTACGCTTTACAGCAGCATAAGATGAATTATCGAGCACTTCAATCAATCCCAGTTCATCTTTAGCCAGCTCTCCTTTTTTAAGTAATAACCCTACAATATCTACCTTGTTTACCTTGTCTTTTTTACCTGCGGCAATATAAAGCGTTGCCCAGGGCGATAGCTGCGGTGGTACCGGTTCTGCCGTAAGATCTTCGGTCTCGGGTATTTCTTTTAAGTAAGTTGGCTTTTCGGTAGGCGTAAGCATAAGGTAGGAGGTGCCCTTGGCATTCATACGTGCTGTACGACCGTTGCGGTGTGTAAAGGCTTCTTCGTTATGTGGCAGCTGGTAATGTACAATGTGTTCAATTTCAGGTATATCCAAGCCACGTGAAGCCAGGTCGGTTGTGATTAAGATTTTATGGCTGCTGTTTCTAAATTTGATTAAAGCACGTTCCCTATCGTCTTGCTCCATACCGCCATGAAAAATGCCATGCGGTATGCCCATATCCCAAAGCACATCGCTGATGCGGTCAACAGCATCGCGGTGATTGCAAAATACCAGGGTCGATTCGTTACCTATTTTACAAAGCAGTGCAAACACCGCTTCCAGTTTGTCTTCACTGGCCGCTATCACCGCTTTTTGCTTAATATCGGGTGCCGATGCTATGTTTGTTAAAAAATTAAGCGTAGCAGGGTTTATCATGCCGGTAAAATCCGGAATCTCGTCCATTTTGGTAGCCGAGGTAAGCATGCGCTTTTTAATAGCAGGCAGTTGCTTTATGATGTAAGCCATGTCCTCCTGAAAGCCAAATTCCAGCGCCTTGTCAAACTCATCCAATATAAGGGTGTGAATTGTGCGGGTACTAAAGCTTTCGCGGCGCAGGTGGTGTGCAATGCGGCCCGGTGTGCCAATAAGTACAGCCGGCGGGTGCGATAGGTTATTCAGTTCGGTTTTAACATCATGACCGCCATAGCAGCAGTTTACTTTAAAGCCGGTGCCCATGGTTTTAAAAACCTGTTCAATCTGTAAAGCCAGCTCGCGCGAGGGTACCAAAACTAATGCCTGTACGGTAGTTACATTGGGTTTCAAAGCGCCCAGCATGGGCAGCAAAAAACCCAGTGTTTTGCCCGAGCCGGTTGGCGAAAGCAAAATAACGTCACTTTTCTTAGCGGCGGCAATGGCTGCTTCCTGCATTGGGTTAAGCGCAGTTATTTTAAGATTTTTAAGGGATTGCTGGATCATGTATGTTATGGATTACCGCAAAGATAAGGTAATTATATGGGAGGGTGATTAGCTGTACATGCATCCTACCAACAACCAGCTGCTTTTCATTCAGGCATAAGGGATAAATATTGTCCAGCGACTTTAACTATCCACCTTAATTTACTATTCTTTACCTGTACTTAAAATAACGTAATCTGCCGGCCGGTCTTTGGCGTAAAAATGGAAAGGTTGTAACCGGGCATTTCCCTATCGGCCAGGTAGCGGTTGCAGGCCAGGCGGTAAAGCTGGTGAATCGAATCGGCTACTTGTCCATCGCCGCTCATGCGTCGGCCAAACTCGCTATCGTTCAGGTTGCCGTCATGGCATTCGCGTATTAGGTTTAGTACCTTCTCGGCCCTGTCGGGGAAAGTTTTGTGAATCCAGTCGGTAAACAGCTCGGCAATGCTACCGTTAAGGCGTACCATGGTAAAGCCAGCGGCCACTGCACCGCGGTTAGCCGCTGCTTTAATAATGGCGGGTACCTCGTTGCTATTCAGGCCAGGGATGATAGGCGCTGTCATTACTCGTACTGGTACACCTTTGGCAGCCAGCTTTTCAATCACATTTAAACGGCCAATAGAGGTTACGGTACGCGGCTCCAGCTTTTGGCGCAGTTGTTCATCCAGTGATGTAATGGATACATTGACGTGGATGAGGTTCAGTTTGGCCAACTCGGTAATAATATCCATGTCACGCAAAATGAGATTGTTTTTGGTGATGATGCTTACCGGGTGGCGGTATTGCAAAAATATTTGCAGCAGGCGACGGGTAATCTCCAGGTCGCGCTCAATAGGCTGATAGCAATCGGTATTGCCTGATAGTACGATGGGTGTAGGCTCATAACGGCGTTTGTTAAAATAGGCTTCCAGCAGTTCTGGCGCGTTACGCTTAACAATTATCTTGCGCTCAAAATCCAACCCGGCGCTAAAGCCATAGTACTCGTGGCTGTTGCGGGCGTAGCAGTAAATGCATCCATGCTCGCACCCCTGGTAGGGGTTAATGGAATGCATGTGGCTTAAATCGGGACTGTTAGACTTGCTGACGATCTTGCGGGGCGTTTCTTCAAAAATTTGAGTTTTGCTGTGTTGCAGTAATGGCTCGTCGAGTGCTTCGATATGTTGAGCTACATACTTGTTTTTCAGGAACTTGTTATGCGTGTTAACCTGTGCCCCCCGCCCCTTAAAAAAATCCTGATTCGCCTCAAATGCCATACAACAAATTTGCTAAATTAATTAGTAAACTTGCAAGGCCAAAAGCTAATTATTTTATAAAGGAAGTTGTTAAGCTACTTCAACCACTTCCACCTCAGCAACCGGACTAAATAAGTATACCCGCTTAGTACTTACCTCCACACATTTGAAACGCTTGCGCAACTGTTCCTCTTTACGAAAAACACGACCGTCTTTCAATTTAAACACAGCTTTCAACGGCAGTTTTTCAACCGTGGTTGCCGATGAATGTGCCGCGTCGTATTTGCGCAAAGCACGGTATAAATTCAAGTCAGAACAGCTGGATGCGGCCGGGTTATTCAAGTAAGCGGTAATGGCAATCTGTATATCAGCGGGGAAAACCCGCTGCTCAAAAAAAGGCTGCATCATTTTTTTGAAGTTAGCCTTCCATTCAGCACCATGAGGTTTAATAAGATGTTTATGTTGGTTCCAGGTATACAGGTGAGCAAACTCGTGTACGGTAGTCACCAAAAATGCATACGGGTTTAAGTTATGGTTTACTGAGATGCGGTGACCTTTTTTCTGAAACGGCGGACGATAATCACCAAACTTGCTATTACGGCTGCGCGAAATTTTAAATTCGCACTTAAAATAATCAATCCACTTCGCCAATAAAGGCGCAGCGCCGTCAGGAACGTATTTCTCTAAAACTTTAACTTTATCCAACTCAGATACTCCTGATCAAATATAAGAATGAAAGTGCCTATTTCAGTAATGTATAGGTAATGAAACTAGCTGTATAAGCCAGCGCCGTCATGTACACAAATTGTACTGCGGGCCAGCGCCAGTCTTTGGTTTCGCGGTAAACTACGGCTACCGTGCTGGCGCACTGCATGGCAAAGGCGTAAAACATCATGAGCGAAAAGGCCACAGCCAAAGTAAACGTAGGCTTACCGGTTTCGGCATTGCGGGCGTTATGCATTTTGGCTTTTACCGATTGAATTTCATCGGCGTTATCCACACTGTAAATGGTGGCCATAGTACCCACAAAAACTTCGCGGGCAGCAAACGAGGTAATGATCGCAATGCCTATCTTCCAGTCGAAACCAAGCGGTTTAATAACCGGCTCAATAACCCGGCCCAGGTGACCGGCGTATGAGCTTTCCAGCTTTTCGGATGCAATGGCATGGTCAACCTCGCTGGGTTTCATTTTCTGGCCGTATTGCGGTTCCTTATATTTCTTTTCAATCTGCTCAAAACTATTACCAGGGCCGTACGAAGCCAGCACCCACAGGATGATAGAAACGGCAATTATTACTTTACCGGCTTCCAGCACAAAGGTTTTGGCCCTATCAAACATGGTAAGCAGTACGTTGTTCCAGCGGGGCATGCGGTAAACCGGCAACTCCATAATGAAGTAACCGCGTTCGCGCGCTTTTAGAATATGCTTCATTACCCAGGCTATCACAATGGCCGATACCAGGCTTAACACATACATACCCGTAAGCGCCAGGCCCTGCAGGTTAAATATCCACCAGATATTACGACTAGGCACCACTAAGGCAATAAGCAGCGTGTAAACCGGTAAACGCGCCGAGCAGCTAATGAGCGGCGTTACCATAATGGTAATCATGCGGTCTTTCCAGTTCTCAATGGTGCGCGTACTCATAATAGAGGGCACTGCACAGGCAAAGCCACCTATAAGCGGTACAACCGATTTGCCGTTTAAGCCTACTTTGCGCATCAGCTTATCCATCATAAAGGTAACGCGGGCCATGTAGCCGGTATCTTCCAAAATAGCTATAAAGGCAAATAGGATAGCAATTTGCGGAATAAACACCAGTACGCCACTCAGACCGGCAATTACACCATCGGCCAGTAAATCGGTAAGCGGACCAGCCGGCAGCAGTTGGTGTACGCCGCCCTGCATCCAGATGAAAAGCGTTTCGATCAGCTCCATAGGGTAGGCCGACCACGCAAATATAGCCTGGAATATAAAAAGTAAAATGCCGAAAAATATAAGGAAGCCAAATACCCGGTGAGTTAATACTTTATCAATACGATTACTTGCACTTTCCTCGCGGGCAGCTTCTTTTACCTTTACGGTATCATATAGTAAATCGTTGATGTAATTATACCGGGCAATGGTTTCGGTAGCCTGGGCCTTTTGCGAGTGAAAGTTGTGAATTTGTTCCAACTCCTCTATGCGTCCGCTTTCGGTAACCGACAAGAAGCTTAGGTGCTCGTGCTGGTGCGCCAGCTGCAGGGCAAAGTATGGAATGTCTACGTTCAACTCCTCGCCAATGGCTTCCACCAGTTGAGGGGCTATCGCTTTAACATCAATACTGTCTTGCTGTAAGGCAAATGTATTAGCGTAAGAAATAGCTTTTTTTAGTTCATCAATACCCTCGTTACGGCGGGCAGATATAGGAACCACCGGAACGCCAAGCTTGGCCGAAAGGCCGTTTATGTCAATACTAATGCCGTCTTTATTGGCCACGTCCATCATGTTCAGCGCCACAATAACGGGTGTTTTTAAATCGGCAACCTGGGTATATAAAAGTAAATTACGTTTTAGGTTTGATGCATCCAGAATAACCACAATCAGATCGGGTGCCTGATCGTTCACACGATCGGCCAGTACGGAGAAGACAATAGATTCGTCGCGGCTTTTAGGATAGAGGCTGTAAGTGCCCGGAAGATCTATGATTTCGGCACGGCGGCCATCGGGCAAGTTGAGATAGCCGGTTTTTTTATCAACTGTTACACCCGGAAAATTTCCTATTTTTTGGTTAAGTCCGGTTAGTAAATTAAACAGGGTTGATTTACCGGTATTGGGATTTCCTACAAGCGCAACTCTAATCTCAGCCTTCAATGCAATAACTACTGTAAAATAATGGTCGAAGCTTCTTGCTTACGCAAGCTCAACATATAGCCAGACACGTTAACGGCAATAGGATCGCCCAGTGGTGCTACCCGCTCAACAACGATTTCTTCGCCGGGGAGGCAACCCATTTCCATTAATTTTAATGACATTTCAAGGTCTGTGAATTCTTTAATCACGCCTTTTTTACCTATCTGTAATTGCGAAAGCTTCTTCATAAACCGAAGACAAACATAGCGCTTATTTAAATCAAATCCAAATAAGAGAAGTGTTTGATTTCTGTAAAAAAGAGAGCCGTTTACAGCATTATCTCATAATGATCATGCCGCCAGGCGTGTTGCTGTTTGGGGTGCCCACGCGTGATATTTTGTAAGTTAGCCGCAGCGAAAAATATTGTCCGATAGTATTGGTTTGTGTACGCGTGGTTTGCCCCGTATTTGATAAGGAGCGTTGTAAGGCTGCATTTTGATCGAGCAGGTCGAACGCGTTTAAACCTATGGTAAGGTTCTGACCTTTTAGCAAATAACGCTCAATGCCTGCATTGAGCAAATACACTGATGTATTGCTTGTAGATGGTTTGCCCCTATACAGGTTTTGAAACAACTCGGAGAAGATGCGCCAGTTTTTAACCGGTTTTACACTGGCCGAATACCAGTTATTGAAACTAAAGTACTGACGGTCGGCCGCGCTTTGGTAAGAGTTTTTAGCATTGTTGTATGCCGTGTAGGTACGTATGCTAAACTGGTAGTTATCGCGGTCGAAGCTGCTTCCCAAACTCAATCCAGGTGATATGCGCAGTACCGAATTTTTGTTATCGTTTATAAAGTTGATATTGCGGTTAAGGTTGCCATTAAGCCCCAGGTTAAAACGCAGCCCTTTGATTTTTGAAGGTCTGCCTAGGTTGGTACCTAATGATAAATTGTAATTACCATCGGCATTAATAGGGCGCGAAGTGGTTACACCGCCTTCGTCTGTAAAGCTCTCGGTCGAAAAGCCGTTCCAGTAATAATTGTAGCTAGCGTAAAAATTTATATAGTTATTGGTTTTCTGATCGTAAGTATTAAAATTGGTACTCACGGTTACATACCTGGCCAAACGCAAATCGGGGTTGCCTATCCTTTTATAATTGGTGTTGGCCGTGTTTAAAAATGGTTGGAGATCAGTAATAGCCGGCATAAGGGCATCATTACGCATATAAAAGTAAAAGTTCGACCCTGGCTTTGGGCGGTAAGATATATTGGCACTGGGGGCAAGTACCCACTGGTTGCGTTCTATAGGGCTTGTTGCGGTGTTTACCTGTCCTTTTAATCCCAGGTTGGCGGCCTCGGCACTTAGGTTAACCGTTAGCTTATCGGTAGCTTTGTTTAAGCCCACACTTGATGAATAGCGGTAGTTCGTGTTGTTATAGTCGCCGCTGTATTGCGGGTTCAATATATCGTAATTGCCGGTTACTGCATTATAGTTTAAGGTAGCTTGTTCTGCTTCATCATGCCGGTATTGCAAATTCTGACTAACGGTTAAGTTGAGCTTTTGCTTCTTGTTAATTTGCCTGATGTGAGATAGGGTTCCGTTGATCTGGCTGCCATCGGTTGTCTGGCCGGTATACAAGTTGCTTAAACTATCCTGCCTAATACCCGCGTCGTTAAAGCGCGCTAAAAGCGAATTATTGGAGTATTTGTTGCTGTAGGGGCTGTAACTGCCGGTAATATACATGTTGTAAGAGCCGCGGCCATTCGGTATTCTGCGGTTTACGCTGAACTGGCCTGCCAGCACAGGTGTACGTATGGTTTGATCCAGAAACTGATTGCCCAAGTTGCGCGGGTCGGCGGCATAGCTGGTGGTATTATAATTTAAAGTATTGCGGCCCGAGCGGTAACCGTATGACAAGTTGGGCTTTATGCGCATGGTAGTAAGACTATCCATCTTGTACTCTAAGTTCATATTGAGGCGGTAACTGTTATACTTGTTCTCGCCAACACTGCGCTGTGTGGTAAGCAGATTTTGAGCCGGATTTTCGATGGCATCATCCTGCACCAGCGTATTGTTAGACACTACGGTTACAAAGCTGCTGTTAAATTTAATCTCATCTTTCTTACCCCATAGGTCTGAGTAGTTTAACCCACCTGTATGGTTGGTTATTAAACCACCGCTAACACCCGAAAAAACGCCATTTACATTGGCCCGGCCGTTAGCACCAATATTAATAGAAGTGTTCCCATTAGCATCTCTAAATGCATCGAAGGTATTGCCGCCTGTAAAGGCATTCAGGTCTTCCATCGAAAAACCCGACTCGTTGATGTTATTGCTGAGGAACAACGCTGAAACTTGCTTTTGCTTATCAAAACGGTTGATGTTGAACTGGCCCAAAAAGCGATCGGTGTTACCGCCTGATGCAGATGCGTTACCAAACCAGCCTTTCTTTTTATCTTCTTTCAGGGTTAAGTTCAAAACCTTTTCGCGCTGACCATCGTCAATGCCGGTATTTTTGGTTTTCTCGGTCTTGTCATCAATCACCTGTACTTTGGCTATGGCGTCGGCAGGCAGGTTTTTGATAGCCGCCTTAGGATCATTGCCGAAGAACTCTTTACCATCCACATAAACTTTGCTTACCTGCTGGCCCTGGGCGGTTACTTTACCATCTCTATCCACCTCAACGCCGGGCAATTTTTTTAAAAGCTGCTCCACATTATCATTAGGCTGAGTTTTGTAAGAGCCGGCATTAAACTCAACGGTATCTTTTTTAACGCGTACAGGTGCCTGTTGTCCTTCAACCACAATAGCGCTTAGCGATTTAACATCAGGCTCCATGATTAATTTTCCTAAGTCTATGGTCATTTTGCCCGTACTTAAGCTAAAGGGTGTAACCTTAGCTGCTAACCCTAGCTGCTTTGCCACCAGTTTATAGTTACCAGGTGCAAGGCCAGTGATGGTTATACGGCCATTTTGATCTGCGTTAGCATTGGTTACAGTTGCAGAGTCGGCGGCCTTCACAACCGCCACCATGGCAAATTCTACAGGCTCGTTGCTTTTTGAGTTAACCAAGTGCGCTTTAACACTACCGCCACTTTGTGCAAAAGTAGGGTGGTGAATAAAGGTAAGTACAATAAAGGTTAAGAGAAGGAGTAAAGCTCTTTTCATGCGTCTTGTGATAAGTTAGATGATTGCCGGCCATAATATTTGCCGGTCAATTTCTTATCACAAGACGCAGCACAACACTAAACGTTGCGCAGTGCCGGATAATTTTTTACTGTGCTCCCAAAGTGTGGGCAGTTACAATCCTTTTTAAATATGCCGCAAGAAGAAAGGGCAATACAAATAATAAATGCAGCTGTTAATTTAATTCTTTTCATCACGTATCGCTGTTACTGTTATTAAACCGCTAAAAGTAGCCATGCCGGCGCCTACAGTATCAGCAAATAAATCTCCCCATTCGGCACCGCGCCACGGGAAAAAGTACTTTTGGATAACCTCTATCGCAGCGCCATAAGCCACGGCTATGATGAACACTTTTACGGCGGTAGCCAAAGTAAGGTTACCACGCTGTTTAATAATGCCATAACCGGCCAATGCAGTAAACATAAAAAAGAAGCCGCAATGCACCAGCTTATCAAACCCGGCAAAAAACAGCGGCGAATGACCGGCTTTGCCCATTTTGATGTTGCACATCACTAAAACAAATAAAGCCCACCATAAGGTGAGCTTTTGATATTTTAACAAGTTTTGCATTACGCGCCTACTAACGATTGATAATCCTCGGCCGATAATAAGCCTTCAACTGCTGACGGATCACTTAATTTGATCTTTACCATCCAGCCGTCGCCATAAGGGTCAGTGTTTACCAGTTCGGGCTGGCTGTCAAGCAAGGCGTTAACCTCTAAAACGCTTGCAGCAACCGGCATAAACAAGTCTGAAACGGTTTTAACAGCCTCAACAGTGCCAAAAACTTCTTCTTTACTTACTTCCTGACCTACAGTGTTAATGTCAATGTAAACAATGTCGCCCAGTTCGCGCTGTGCAAACTCGGTGATGCCTATGTAAGCTTCATCGCCTTCTACTCTGATCCACTCGTGGTCTTTGGTATATTTTAATTCTGCCGGAAAATTCATATCATTTTGTGTTGGGTGCCCAAAAATAACAAAACCTTTAAGTTTACCATAATAATACTATACACAAATGTATTTAACCAATGATAAAAACCTGTACGCTATTAATTTGTTAATACCTCACACAACTATAAAAATGAAGCTACCTATGAAAAAGATTTTTTCGATGTTGATGCTGGCGGCAGCTGCCCTGGCATTCCAATCATGCGGCGGTAACGCTGCTAATGACAGTAAGGCAAATGCCGACAGTGCAAACGAAACCAAGGATACCTCAACTCATGCAGTTGAAACCGGCGGTATTGCTGTTGTAACCGATGACGCACAGTTTGCCGTTGAAGCTGCTAACGGCGGCATGGCCGAGGTAGAACTGGCCAAATTAGCTCAAACCAAAGCTACTAACGCTAAGGTAAAAGAGTATGCTGAAATGATGATCAAAGATCACTCAAAAGCAAATACCGAGTTAATGGATCTTGCCAAAACTAAAAATATCACGCTGCCTACTACTGTAGGTGCCGATCAGCAAACCGTTATGGCTGATTTACAAAAAAAATCAGGTGCTGATTTTGACAAAGCTTATGTTGACGCTATGGTAAAAGATCATGACAAAGACGTTTCTTTATTCGAAAAAGCATCAACCGATGCCAAAGACCCGGAATTGAAATCTTTTGCTGTTAAAACTTTGCCAGTGCTTAAAATGCACCAGCAACACATCAAAGTTATACAAGATGGTATGAAATAGTCGGCAGTAAAAAAGCTGATACAAAAAGGGTTTGCCGCAAACGGCAAGCCCTTTTTTATGCGCTGTAGTTTGATACACGACCTAAAAACAATATTTTTAGGGAATAAGATCAATCCTTAACTCCACAGTATGAAAAAAGCTTACCTGCTGTACCTATTATTCTTCATGTCCTTGTTGCCTGCCTTTGCCCAAAAGGCTGACGGCATTGATGCCAAAACGCAAGGCTTCACTAAACAAGCCGGTTATTTTAATACTTATTGGGATGATAAAACTGGCCGCCTGCTTTTAGAAATCGACAAACTGGGTCAGGAGTTTTTATATGTAGAATCCATGCCAGCTGGCGTTGGCTCCAATGACTTAGGGCTGGATCGCGGTCAGTTAGGCGATACTAAGATTGTGAAATTTATAAGGAGCGGCCCCAAGGTGCTGCTCATACAGCCTAATTATGATTACCGTGCGGTGAGCAATAATGCTGATGAGCGCCGATCGGTTGAGGAGGCTTTTGCACAATCGGTAATATGGGGATTTAAAGTTGAGGCGGCAGAGGGCGATAAAATCCTCATTGATATGACGCCGTTTTTGTTGAGGGACAGCCACCAGTTATCCTTGAGCCTGGCACGCGCTAACCAGGGCACTTACCGTGCCGACGACACCCGTTCGGCCATATACATGGCCAATACTAAAAGCTTTCCGTACAATACCGAAATGGAGGCTACCGTTACGCTGGCCGGCAATGGCAGCGGCGGCGAAATTCGTTCAGTTACGCCCGATGCCAATTTTGTGACCGTGCGCATGCATCACTCATTTATCCGGTTACCCGATAATGAGTACAAACCACGGGCTTTCGATCCGCGGTCGGGCTTTTTTAGTACCGATTATATGGACTTTGCCACGCCGATAGAACAGCCTATTGTTAAACGGCTAATTAACCGGCACCGTTTAGAAAAGAAAAACCCGGGTTCGGCCATTAGCGAAGCCGTGAAGCCTATTATATATTACGTTGACCGCGGCGCACCCGAAATTGTACGCAATGCACTCATTGAAGGAGCCAGATGGTGGAACCAAGCTTTCGAAGCAGCAGGCTACAAAAATGCGTTCCAGGTAAAACTGCTGCCTGAAGATGTTGACCCAATGGATATTCGATATAATATTATCCAATGGGTACACCGTTCTACCAGGGGATGGTCATACGGCTCCTCTGTAACCGACCCGCGTACCGGTGAGATCATCAAAGGTCAGGTATCGCTTGGCTCACTGCGCGACCGGCAAGATTTTTTGATTGCCGAAGGTTTGGTTCAGCCTTATGAAGATGGCAAGCCGGTGAGCGACAAAATGATAAAACTGGCCGTTGCCCGTTTAAAACAACTGGCAGCGCATGAGGTGGGGCACACGCTGGGTTTATACCACAACTATGTAGCCAGTACTAACAAGCGGGCTTCGGTAATGGATTACCCGCCGCCAACTGTTACGTTAAAGGCTGATGGTACCATTGACCTGAGCGATGCTTACACCGCCGAAATTGGTAGCTGGGACAAGCGTGCTATTATTTATGGCTATTCAGACGTTTCACAAAACGGCGATGAAGGTAAGGCACTCAAAAACATCATTACCGAAACCCTAAAGCAAGGCGAGGTGTTTATTGCCGATGCCGATTCGCGCCCAACGGGTAGTGCACACCCCAAGGCTCACCTGTGGGACAGCGGCACAAATGCGGCCGATGAGCTAAACCGCCTGATGGCTTTGCGTAAGCAGGTGATCAATACCTTTTCCGAGAAGTCCATTCGGCAGGATGCACCTATGGCTACCATTGAGGAAGTACTGGTGCCTATGTACCTCATTCATCGTTACCAAATTGAGGCGGCCTCCAAAGTTGTGGGTGGTTTATATTACACCTACGCTATAAAAGGGGATGGCCAAACTGTAACCCGCATGGTGCCTGCTGCTGAGCAATGGAAAGCGTTTGATGCCTTAATGAGCACCATTACGCCTGATGCGCTGGCTCTGCCCGAAGCCCTGATTGCTAAGATACCGCCCCGCCCGGTAGGCTACCTACGCACCCGCGAGTTGTTTAAATCGCGCACCGGCTTAACATTTGATCCCATAGGCGCTGCCGAATCTGCCGCCGGAACCACACTGTCGTTCATATTACAGCCGCAGCGTGCCGCACGTTTGGTAGAATACCAATCGCGCGATAATACACAGCCGGGACTAGTCGCCGTACTGGACAAGCTGATAGCACAAACCTGGAAAGCGCCGCAAATGGCAGGTTACAAAGGGGAACTACAGCGCATGGTGAATAACCAAGCGCTCAAACAATTGCTAACGCTGGCAGCCACCACACAAGCGCCAGAAAACGTGCGTAGCATTACTATGCTCAAAATTGATGAGCTTAAGAAATGGATGCAAACCGCGCAAAGCGCCGCTGGTACCATGCAAAAAGCTAACTTGCTTTATGGCTTATCGCAAATTAAGCAGTTTGAGGACACACCAGACAAGTTTCAGCCTGCTCCGGGTTTAATGATGCCTGACGGCTCACCAATTGGTATGGGCGATGAGATGGAATGCCCGGTTAAGTAAGCTTTCGGTTAATCATTAAAAGCTGGAGCCAACATAGTTTAGAAAGCCGTTATGGGAAGGTAGAAATTGTAAAATTTATCTTTTTATGAGGCTGCTAACCGGATAAGATTTATACTTGTAACATGTCATCACCTATTGTAACCGGTATATTGTCTTTCGGCATGTCGGGCCGTATTTTTCATGCGCCTTTTGTGCATGCGCATCCCGGCTTTCAGTTTAAAGCTGTGCTGGAGCGCAACCAAAAAAACGCAGTGAAGTACTATCCTGATGTGGTTAGTTATGACCGTATAGAGGATATGCTTAATGATGCTGAAATTGATCTTATTGTTGTAAATACGCCAAACCAACTGCATTACGAGCAGGCCAAACAGGTTTTGCAGGCAGGTAAACATGTGCTGATCGAAAAGCCGGTTACTGCAAACCTAACACAGTTGCTAGAGCTTTACGACCTGGCCAAAGCGCAAAACAAGCATTTGTTTGTTTACCAGAACCGCCGCTGGGATAGTGACTTCCAATCGGTAAAAGAGGTGATTGAGAGTGGCCGGTTGGGCAACCTGGTTGAAGCACATTTTAGGTATGACCGTTACAAGCCGGTGCTAAGTCCTAAAGCATTTAAAGAAGCTGCCGGAATGGATTCTAATGGACTGGTATACGACTTAGGTCCGCACCTGCTCGATCAGGTGATCAGTTTATTTGGCAAGCCGCTTACCAGTCATAAAGTTACGGCTTCGCACCGCGAAGGTTCTGCCGTAATAGATTATTTTAATTATCAGCTTACATACCCGCACCAGTTAACCGTGCAGGTAACCTCAAGCCTGCTGGTAGCGCAGCCGCTGCCAGCGTTTGTGCTGCATGGCACAGCAGGCAGCTATATAAAAGACCGCTGCGATGTGCAGGAAGCCCAGTTGGACCAGGAAATTAAACCTACCGATGCAGGCTACGGCGTAGAGCCCGAAGGTTGCGAAGGCCAATTGGTGCTGATGGGTATTAGCAATGAAAAGACCATTGAAAAGATGCCCTCGCATACCGGCAATTATCTAAATTTATTCGAAGCCGTTTATCAAACTATTGTAAACGGTGCATTGTACCCTATAACAGATGAACATATTGCCTGGCAGGTTGAACTGCTGGAGGCATAGCTATAAACTTATATGATGAAGAAATTACTTTTTATACTGAGCCTGGTGGTTATGGCCGGCTGCACACAGGCGCAAAACAAAACGAGTATACAAAACCTGCCCGATTACCACATTGTTACCGCGCCCGATAGCGCTACACGTACCCCTGCTACTTTAAAAAAGAACAAGCCGGTAATGCTTGTCTATTTTTCGCCCGATTGTGGCCACTGCCAGCAATTAATGTATGAGATGAAAGGGCAGATGAAAAGTTTTAAAGACATACAGATTGTAATGGTAAGCGCAGTAGATTACAAGCTGATTAAAGGGTTTTACCGCGACTTTGGCATATCAACCTATCCCAACATTACCGTTGGTACCGAAGGTAACAGCTACAAGGTGCTGCAGTACTACAATGTAAAAATGACGCCTTACATCGCCATTTACAACCACCAGCACAAACTGCTTAAAGCTTATGAAAAGGCCCCTAAGCTTAAGGAACTGGCAGCTATGGTAAAGAAAGCTTAAGACGTAGCAAAGTTTTAAACAACTGCAACAACAGCTCGTGCTTTCAAGTGATAGCGAGAATCTTTTTCGAAGCGGTTAGCTTATCCTTAAGTAAGAAGATCGCTCATTATCGTTTGAAATGACAAGATTTGGATCAACGGAGCCGGTATTTAGCAGCTCCGTTTTTTGTTTTCTCCTAACTGTCTTTTTCAGGACATGAGAGACAGCTTGTCCGAAGCAATAGTTTTTCATTCCAAAGAATTCCCCACTATCGTTCGGGATGATAGTTTTATAAGCTTACTTTGGCGCCAACCCGGCATGATAACCCTCCTAACCCTTTGCCAGGAGGGATGAAAGTGCCTGTAAGATTAATCAAGCTTTAATCATGCAACTCATCACTTAGTAATAAAAAATTTACTTGCTGCTAACCTTGCTTAGCAATAAAGTTACAAGCCTAGTAAGTCGACTAAGTTTAAAAAGCCTGACTTTTGCGGGATGAACTTTTTGGTACTCAAACGACTGTTACTTTTAACACTTTTTATTATAACGATTAAAGCAGGTGCACAAACTGCAGCACCTGCCGGCGGTACAGTTACCGGTAAGCTGGTAGACGCCAATACAAACCAGCCGCTTGATTTTGCCAGCGTAAGTGTAACCCACAAAGGCGATAAAACAACCAAGGGTATACAAACCGATTTAAACGGTAACTTTAAACTGGATGGCCTGAAAGATGGCGTTTACTTGTTTAAGGCCACTTTTGTAGGCTATTTAACTTACGCAAAAGATAGTATCCAGATCAATGCCTCGCGCAAACTGGTGCAACTGGGTAACGTTAAGTTGCGCCCTGCAAAAGGAGTACTAAAAGAAGTGGTGGTAACAGCACAGCGCAGCCAAATTAAGCTAAGCACCGATAAAAAGGTTTTTAGTGTTGATCAAAGCTTGGTAAGTCAGGGTGGTTCCGCTACTGACCTGTTAACCAACGTGCCATCAGTACAGGTGGATGTGGAAGGTAACGTTAACCTGCGCGGCTCCAGCAATGTGCGTGTGCTTATCAATGGTAAACCTTCAGCACTATCAGGCGGTAGCGTGAGCGATATTCTGCAGTCTATACCGGCCAGCGCTATCGAAAACATTGAGGTAATAACCAATCCTTCATCAAAATACGATGCCGAAGGCCAGTCGGGTATTATCAATATTGTTTTAAAACGTAATGCACAGCTGGGTTTCAATGGTTCGGTTGCCGGTACTGTTGGTACACAAAATACCTATAACGGCAGCTTAAACTTATCTTACCAAACATCAAAAGTAAACTTGTTTGGTAACTACAGTTACCGTAAGGCCGACCGTGTAGGCAATGGCTATACCGATCGTATTACTTACCCCGGCACTGCCGATGCTATTTTTCAGAATCAGTTATCCGACCAAAAATTTAGTTTTAACTCGCACAACGTGCGTACGGGTATCGATTTTAACCTGAGTCCTAAAACGGTACTTACCCTGTCTGATAATATTAACGTTCGAGACCGCGACCGTTTCCAGAATGGTGAAACCCGCACTACCACCCGTAACGCACTTACGCAACTTACCCAGCAAAATAACTTCTCGGGCAACTCAGGTGTAAACTTTGATGCCAACGCCGATTTCAGTCACAAATACAAAAAGCAAGGGCAGGAGTTAACGGCCAATTTGGGTTATTCTTCGGAAAAAGAGGATGGCGATGAAAACTTGTCGACCGTTTATAATTACTACCGTAACAACATTACAACTGGCCGCAGCTTTAACCAGAACACCTATACCAACGGCAAGCAGCGTAATTTTAACTTACAGGCCGACTACACCATGCCTTTGGGTAAAGAAAGCAAACTTGAAGCCGGGTACCGCAGCACCTTTAACCGTAATGACAATGATTACCGGGTTGATACATTGATTAACAGAACAGTTAACCAGTATGTGTTTGATAACACCCGCTCCAACCATTTTATATACAATGAGCAGGTACATGCTTTATATGCCAACTACCAGCGCCAGTTTGGTAAGTTTGGTGTGCAGGTAGGCGCCCGCGTGGAGGATGCCCACATACGTACCCGTCTGGTTGATAGTGTGCAGCAGTACAAGCAAGACTACTTAAGGGTGTACCCAAGTGTGTTTTTGAGCGATAAACTGACCGAAAACCAAACGCTGCAACTAAGTTACACCCGTAGGGTTAGCCGTCCGCGCGACAGGCAGTTATCGCCGTTTATTGACCGTAGCGATCCCTTTAACTTTCAGCAGGGTAATCCTAACCTGTTACCTGAGGATACGCATGCGTTTGAGTTAAGCTACATTAACTACTGGAATGCTTTAACGCTTACTTCTTCACTTTACTATCGTTATACCAACAATAACATTCAGCAGGTACGAATACCGTTAGATTCGGCTACTACCTTAACCCGGTTTGAGAATATTAACAGTGCAGCCAATGCAGGTTACGAGTTAATTGCCAAATGGACGTTCTCTCCTAAATTAGACTTAACCGGTAACGTAAACGTTTACTACCGTAACATTAAAGGCGATGAGGCACTTAATGTACGGTCTACCTCGGGTTATGCCTTTAACGGTAACCTTACGGCTAACATTAAGCCCGTTAAAAAGTTAGGGATACAATTGCGTGGAGATTACCAGGGCAAGCAGGTGATAGCACAAGGTTACAGCAAGGCTTTATACGGTTTGGATGGAGGTGTGCGGTATGATGTTACCAAGACCTTGAACATGAGCGTAAACGCCCGCGATATCTTTAATACCCGTAAGTTTGGCTCTATTATTAACAACACCAACACGGCTATACCTTACACTTCTGAGTCGTACCGCAGGTTTGCTACGCGTACCGTGATGTTTACAGTATCCTACCGCTTCGGCAACAGCAGCACCGAGCAAAAACGCCAAAAACAACGCGACCAGGATAACGGCGGTAACGGCAACCCCGATGACCTGGGCGGCGCAGGTGGCGGTGGTCCAAGATAGGGGATTGTATATCTTTCCATGTCATCGCGAACGATACTGACAGATGACATGGAAAGATTTATGAGTTTAGCTATTACTGCTGTTGCTGTTGCTGCTGCAACAGGATGGCTTCTTTATAGCGCTGGTAGCTGTTGGTGGTAAATTCCGGCGCTTCGGCGGCTTTTATAAAATTGTTGGAATCAATTTCGTCGGTCGGTTCGACGCTCGGCTGGTCGCGGTACTCTACGCTTACCTTTACTTCCAGCAAATGGCCCGATGTGCCTTTGTAAACACCTTTTACCGGCGAGCAATCTGAGAAATTACGGCCTACTGCAAGGCGTACGTGGGTTTCATTGGCTACACAATTATTGGTTGGATCAATACCCAGCCAACCGTACTCGGGCAAATAAACTTCGGCCCAGGCATGGGTGGCACCTTCGCCGCGCATGCCGTTATGGTTTGGACAAATATAGCCGCTTACATAACGTGCAGGAATATTTAACAGGCGCAGCATGAGTATAAGTATATGGGCAAAATCCTGGCAAACACCAGCTTTAAGTTTCCATACTTCTTTAAGCGTAGTTTCAACCGTGGTTACCCCGGGCAGGTACTCAAAATTGCGGTACACATAATCACAAAAGCGCAAAGCAGTTTGGTAAGGTGTATCTACGGCTTGTTTTTCTTTATCAATTGCAGCCAAAAGTTCGGGCAGGGCTTCAAAGTACTCGTGCATTAAAAAATCAATGTAAGGCACTATGTTTTGCAGCGAAGCCAGCTTTTGCCATTGCTCCTGCGCCGAAAGCGACTCGGCAGGCAGTTCTTTAGCATGGGTGACTACCAGTACTTCTGAGTTGATAATGAGTTGATTATGCGGCTCCAGGTAAGTGAAGCTGCCCACCTCATTGCCGTAGTAATCTACATGGGTATCAACCACAGGGTTGCCGGTTATTGTCAGGTCATGCTTCAATACTTCCTGGTTTACATCGGTAATAGGGAAGAGGATTACCTGGTTAGCGCTGTCGCGCACTTTGCCATCGTAAGTATACCGGGTTATATGTTGTATTTTAAATTCAGGCATGGGAGTAGAATTAAAAGTTCAAGATCAGGAGTTAGCAAAGTAATGCTCGTTAAGCGATGTGCCAATGGCGTATAAGTCCTGTTTAATCTGTGTCAGAAACTGGTGTAAACCTACCTGGCGAATGCTTTGTGCCGAGCTGTATTGGATGTAGCTTTGTAGTTTGCCTATCTGAAAAGCAATATCGCGGTAATTGCCCAGGTTGCTCTCCTTTTTTAAACGCTCATAATACCGGCTAATGTTATTAACCGAGTAAATAACTGAGCGCGGAAAATCGGTATTGAGAATAATCAACTCCATGACGTTTTGCGCCTCAATGCCGTCGCGGTAGGTTTTTAGGTACAATTCATAACCGCCAATTGATTGCAGCAGGTGTTTCCAATAGGTAATATCTGTAAGCAAGTCGGGGTTAGTATTAACTGAACCAAATTTTATGTCCAGTATATCGATAGCCTGTATACTACGCTCTAAAAACTTACCGATGTTCATAAAACTCCGACCCTGGCCGCGCTCCATTGATACCTCGGCCGTACCGTAATACAGCATAATCTGTTTAATCAAAATATCCAGTACACTGATGGGGTCGTCTTTTTGTAAGCGCTCGTCGAGTGACGGGTCTTTAACGCAGTGATAATATTCGTTAAGGCATTGCCAAAGATCTCGGGTAATGTGTTCCTGTACGCTACGGGCATTTTCCCGCGCCAGGGTAATCATATTCGATATGGAATTGGGATTGTTCTTTCCGTTTACCATATAGCCCAGTACGGCCCTGCTATCATTATTGAGCTGTTTCATCAGTTCAGTATCGGCCCCCGAATAAATACGGATAACCGGTTCCCAGGTAAATTCGCGCACAGCATCCTGCGATGAAGCGTAGTTGATCTTCAGCATCCTCAAAATACCATCGCTCCGCTCTATGTACCGGCTTAACCAATAAAAACTTGCTGCTACTCTACTTAACATATATCGTTATTTCGGATTTCGGATGTTCGCTTCCCATTTATTCGGAAGCAATCTGCCGTCGTCATCGTAGTTAATTATTTAATTATTCTTAAGTTTAACATACTAACCCGCAAGCATGTGCACGGATGTTAAGATCTACACTTACATTCAAATGCAATATCAGGCCAGTACCCAGGTATCCTTACTGCCGCCGCCTTGCGAGCTGTTTACCACTAATGAGCCTTCTTTTAGCGCTACGCGAGTAAGTCCGCCCGGCACAATCTCAATGCCATCGGGGCCACATAAGGCGTAAGGCCTTAAATCAATGCGGCGCGGCTGTAACACCCCTTGTATATAGCACGGCGCTGCCGATAGGCTAATGGTAGGCTGGGCAATAAAATTGCGGGGATCTTTCAGGATTTCTTTTTTATAGTCATCAATTTCCTGCTCACTGGCCGCATGGCCCATTAGCATACCGTAACCACCGCTTTCATTAGTTTTTTTAACCACCATGGTATTAATGTTGGCAAAGGTAAATTCACGTTCGTCGGCGTTGCGCAGCTGGTAAGTAGGTACGTTCTTAAGCAGTGGCTCCTCGTTTAAGTAGTACCTAATCATATCGGGCACATAGCTGTAAATGGCTTTGTCATCAGCTACGCCGTTACCAATAGCGTTCACAATAGCTACGTTACCTTTACGGTAGGCGCTCATTAAACCAGCCACGCCCAGCACACTGGCAGGATTAAATACCAAAGGGTCCAAAAACTCATCATCAACACGGCGGTATATTACATCAACCTGTTGCAGGCCGGTAGTGGTTTTCATGTATACCTTATGGTTACTAACCACCAAGTCGCGACCTTCAACCAGTTCAACGCCCATTAGGCGGGCCAGGGTAGTATGCTCAAAGTAAGCCGAATTATAAATACCCGGGCTCAGCAGCACAATGGTAGGGTTGCTGATTTGCCTTGGCGACAGCGCCATCAGGTTTTTATACAGGATGCTGGGGTATTCAGTTACGCTGCGTACGTTACATTGCGGCAACAGGTCGGGGAAAAGGCGCTTGGTAATTTCGCGGTTCTCCAACATATAGCTCACACCTGATGGGGTACGGAGGTTGTCTTCCAGCACGTAGAATGCGCCGTGCTCATCGCGTATCAGGTCTATACCGGCGATGTGAACGTAAATATCGTAAGGGACATTCAGTTGATACATCTCCCGCAAAAAGTGCGGGCAGGAGTAAATCACATCAATAGGCACAATACCATCTTTAATGATGAATTGATTATGATAAACGTCTTTTAAGAACAAATTAAGCGCTGTTAGCCTTTGCTTAATACCCTTTTCTACCAGTGTCCACTCGGCGGCTGTTATAATACGTGGTATAATATCGAAAGGAAAGATCTTTTCAATGCCTTCACCACTGTTATACACGGTGAACGTTATACCTTGGGTCATGAAAAGCCGACGAGCCAGTTCTTCTTTTTTATTTAAATTGTCAGTCGATTCCTTGGTTAAATAGCTGATTACCCGCTGATAGTGCTCTCGTATAGCCGAATTTTCACTATACATTTCATCCCATACGCCGTTTATGGCGTTATACTCACTAAAATGCGCAGATTTGTACATAGAAATTCAATAAATTTATGGCACTTAAATATAATTTATGCCAGATTGGGTAATTTAGTAACTGTTTTTAAATAAATACTAAATGAAGGGATGTTTTTTTATAAAATATTCACAGCTAAAGCGTAAAAACAGATATTTTTTCAGCACAGCTTTAAGAGAACAATATTAATTGATGCTAGTAAAGAACAAAAAAGGCTTAAGAAATATTTCTTAAGCCTTTTTTGTTAGGTTAAATATTTAATTAACCTTCACTTACATGATGAACTTCTTCTTCTTTAAAGAATTTAGCGTTAAAGAAGTCAAAATTCATGTTAGCGATATTGGTTAATGTGATCTCTTTAGGGCATTCGGCCTCGCAAGCACCTGTATTGGTACAGCTGCCAAAACCTTCAGCATCCATTTGTGCTACCATGCTTTGCACACGACGGTAGCGCTCCGGCTGACCTTGCGGCAATAAAGCCAGCTGGTTAATTTTAGCCGATGTGAACAGCATTGCTGAAGCATTTTTACAAGCCGCTACACAGGCGCCGCACTGGATACAGGTAGCCGAGTTGAAGGCCTCGTCGGCAATTACCTTAGGGATTGGAATTTCGTTAGCATCAGGTACGCCACCGGTATTTACCGATACGTATCCCCCCGCCTGCTGTATGCGGTCAAACGCAGAGCGGTCGGTTGCCAAGTCTTTTACCACCGGGAAAGCAGCTGCTCTCCATGGTTCAATAGTGATGGTTTCGCCATCACTAAAGCTACGCATGTGTAACTGACAGGTGGTAATAGCACGTTTAGGCCCATGCGGACGGCCGTTAATATATAATGAACACATACCGCAAATACCCTCGCGGCAATCGTGGTCAAAATGAATCGGATCTTCTTTAGCATGAATAAGGCTCTCATTCACTACGTCCAGCATCTCCAGAAAAGACATATCCGGAGATATGTTTTCGGCCTTATAAGTCACAAACTTACCAGCAGTTTGTGCATTCTTTTGGCGCCAAACTTTCAGCGTCAAATTCATTGTTCCGTTTGCGTTACTCATGTTTTTTGAGTTTGATATTTTGTATCAAGTAGCCAGTATCAAGTATCAAGATTTTTTAAACCTTTTGTGCCCGATGTCAAGTCTTTATACTTGATACTCGTATGCTATCTTATTTATAGCTTCTTTGTGTTAACTTAACGTTTTCGTATACCAGGTCTTCTTTGTGTAATACTTCGGGCTGGTTATCGCCGGTATATTCCCAGGCGGCAACGTAGGCAAACTCGTCGTCGTTACGTAAAGCTTCGCCTTCTTCTGTTTGCGATTCCACCCGGAAGTGACCACCGCATGATTCGCGACGGCTTAAGGCATCTTCTACCATTAATGCACCTAACTCTATAAAGTCGGCCACGCGGCCAGCTCTTTCCAGTGAAGCATTAATTTCTTCATTTTCGCCTACCACTATAGCATTTTTCCAGAAGTCGTCTTTTAAAGCTTGTATTAAACCACGTGCTTTGGTCAAACCTTCTTCCGTACGGGCCATACCGCAGTATTCCCACATAATGTGGCCCAGCTCACGGTGATATTCCACTAAGGTTTTGTTGCCTTTAAGCGCTAATAATTTTGCGATGTAAGCTTCAACGTCTTTTTTGGTTTGTGCAAAAGCCGGGTGATTGGTATCAACCGCTTTAGGGCCTATGGTAGCCAGGTAATCACCTAAAGTGTACGGGATAACAAAGTAACCGTCTGCTAACCCTTGCATTAGTGCAGATGCACCTAAGCGGTTAGCGCCGTGATCGGAAAAGTTAGCCTCGCCCAGGCAATATAAACCAGGTATGTTAGTGCTCAAGTTATAATCAACCCAAAGGCCACCCATGGTATAGTGTACAGCAGGGTAAATACGCATTGGCTGTTTGTATGGATTTTCATCAGTAATCTGATAATACATGTCAAACAGGTTGCCATATTTAGCACGTACGGTATCTTCGCCTAAACGCTGTATAGCATCGCGGAAATCAAGGAACACGGCAATACCTGAGCCACCTACACCACGGCCATCGTCAACCATTTCTTTAGCGTTACGTGAAGCCACGTCGCGCGGTACAAGGTTACCGAATGATGGGTATTTACGCTCCAGGAAGTAATCGCGGTCGTCTTCCTTAACGTTTTCAATTTTAACTTCACCTTTACGTAGCTTTTCGGCCACTTCCTTGGTTTTAGGTGCCCATACACGCCCATCATTACGCAATGATTCAGACATCAGCGTTAATTTAGACTGGTGGGTGCCTGTTACCGGGATACAGGTAGGGTGAATTTGTGTATAGCAGGGATTAGCAAAGTAAGCACCGCGTTTGTGTGCACGCCATGCTGCCGTTACATTTGAGCCGATAGCATTAGTGGATAGATAGAACACGTTGCTATAACCGCCGGTACACAACAATACTGCATGGCCTGAATGGGTTTCAATAGCGCCGGTTTTTAAGTTACGGGTAACAATACCTTTAGCCTGACCGTCGGCCACAACCACATCAAGCATTTCGGTACGGGTATACATTTTTACCTTGCCTTCATGTATCTGGCGGTTAAGAGCCGAGTAGGCACCTAACAATAATTGCTGTCCGGTTTGGCCGCGGGCATAAAACGTACGCGAAACCTGTGCACCACCAAAAGAACGGTTATCCAGCAAGCCACCGTACTCGCGGGCAAAAGGAACACCTTGTGCAACACACTGGTCAATAATATTTACCGATACCTCGGCCAAACGGTAAACGTTGGCTTCACGGGCGCGGTAATCGCCACCTTTAATAGTATCATAAAACAAACGGTAAACGCTGTCGCCATCGTTACGGTAGTTTTTAGCAGCATTAATACCACCCTGTGCAGCAATAGAGTGTGCACGGCGTGGGCTATCCTGAAAGCAAAAAGCAGTAACGTTATAGCCCAGCTCGGCCAATGAAGCCGCTGCCGAAGCACCTGCCAGGCCTGTACCTACCACAATAATGTTGTATTTACGCTTGTTGGCAGGGTTAACCAGCTTTAAGTTAAATTTATGTTTGCTCCATTTTTCGGCTAATGCGCCTTGTGGAATTTTTGAATCTAAACTCATCGTTCAAATTTATATTTAGATAACAGCGGTTAAGCGGTTATTATCTGGTGAAATAATAAATGATAGGCATCAAAGCAAAACCTATAGGTATAATTACAGCAAACAGCCAGGTACCTATAAACTCATAAATTGGTTTGTACTTGCGGTGTACCCAGCCTATAGAGTGAAATGCACTTTGGAAGCCATGCTTTAAGTGGAACGATAGCGTTACCATAGCAATTACGTAAAATATAACGTAAAAGATGTTTTTAAAGCTGGTTTCAACGCTGGCGTTCAGGTTTTTAGCAATTAAGGTTTCGGTGCTGCCTTCAGTAAACCTTGCATATTCGTACTCGCCCGGTGGCAGTGCCTTGGCAGAAATTTGCTTGCCGGTACGCAAATCGGTTTTGTACTCTGTAAACGGAACCGAATAAGCGCTTTTACCAAACCAGTCGTCCTGGTGGTATTTAAACCAGAAATCTTTCATGTGAATAACAATGAACAACAGTAGGATCGATCCTAACAGGCCCATGTTTTTTGATGAAAAAGAAACGGGAGACTTAGTACCCACTGCGTAACTAACCGGACGAGCCTTGCGGTTTTGTATGGTTAAAATTAACGCGTACACACTGTGTATTATGATAGATAAATACAACAGAATGGACACCACCCGTATTGGCGGGAAGTGAGTCATGAAGTTGGCATACTCGTTAAACGCCTGGCCATTGTCATGTTTAAACAGCGACAGGTTACCGCTCAAATGCACAATTAGAAAAGTACACAGAAACAAGCCTGTTAAAGCCATAATCAGCTTTTTTCCCAGTGAAGAGTTAAAGGTTTGTTTTAATTCACTCATTATATCAGATTTTTAATCAGGCAAAAATATTTATTATAACCCAAAACATAGGTATTGATTTGAGTAATTGTCAGGTTATTGTCTATTTAGAAACATTCTAAAATTATGCAGCCGTTTTTATTAAGCTAACCTTAAAATACTATATTAGCCCATCACACTTTTGAGTTTAATGAAAAGAATTTACTACCTGTTTGCGGCTGCAGTTTTCATCGCCGGTTGCAACACTAAGTTGCCAAAAATCGCTTTCAGCGGTAACGTTACAGGCGCAAAAGATGCCGTTATTATTGTTACCGATGCTGATGGCAATAACATTGCCGGCCAGAATATTACCAACGGCTCCTTTAAAATGGATACGGTTTTTGAAAACCCCGGTTATGGCAAAGTGAGCATTAAGCAAACCGGTAGTGATGATTACCCCATGGAAGTTTACCTGGAGGCCGGCCATTATACACTTGAAGCCGATGCTGCCCACTTGGACCGCTATCCAAAAATTACCTCATCATCTGCTATACAAAACGAGCTTACGGCTTTTTATACCATACAGGATGAACTAAGCCTTAAAGCGCACCATAAAGTAGTGGGTAAATTGGAGCCGGGCGAAACAGATATTGATAGGCTGAAGCTTAAGGCATTCAGGCAATTTATTAACAAGCATCCCAATAGTACGGCCGCCACACACATCATGTTAGGCCTGCAATACGAACGTGACGTGCAGCCTTACTATGAAATTTATAATAAGCTAAGCCAGGCAGCAAAAAGTAGCGAGGAAGGTAAGTTTGTAGGCAAAAAACTGGCCGGTATGATGAAGTTGCTACCTGGCGCCAAAGCGCCCGATATTGCAGGCACCACACCTGATGGTGCTAAATTTGATAAAACTAAACTGGACAAGAAGGTATATGTATTGGAGGTTTGGAAGGCAGGCAACCAAATCAGCCGCATGAACCATAAAGATATAATCGATGGCATGTTAAAAAACCTGGATAACAAAAAGGCAGGTTTCATTGGTATATCGCTGGATAGTAAACGTGACTGGTGGACTAAAGCCATTGCCGATGATAAAGTTACCTGGCCGCAATATGCCGACCTGAAAGGTGATGAATCGGCCAATGCGCAGCAGTGGGCTATCAATAAAATACCTACCTATTATGTATTGAACGGTAAATGGGAAATTATAGAGCGTGATGCAAGCTTTAGCCGCTTAGAATTTATAGTGCGCGATTACCTGGCGCATCATTAAACTGCAATCACTTTATTTTCCAATATGCCGAACACTTTGTCGGTTTCATGATGCTTTACAGCCACCTTGCCGGTAAACTTACCGAAAGATGGGAGTATAGCCTGACGATCACTAAAAGCAAAGCAGGGCAGTGTTACAGATTGCCGGCCTTTACCGCTAAGCTTAACCCCCGGGTGTATGTGGCCACAAAACACATAATGCTCATGTTGATTCAGGCACTGGTTATCTTGCGGGTGATGCAGCATTAAAAACGGCCCAACCTGCAACTCCTGATGCGTGGATATATCAATATCGTGGTAGTGCTGCTCCTTAATAATGTCATGGTTACCTATAACCAGCTGCATTGTAATGCCAGGATATTGCTGCCGCCATTGGGCAAAATCATGCCAATCACCGTTCATGCTGCTGTGAAACAAATCGCCCAGAAACCAGATTTTTTCGGGTTTATGCAGATGAATGAGTTTGGTTAAGCAGTTAAGATCCTCATGGCCAACTTGTGGAGGCACAGCTATACCGGCCTTACGAAAATGCCCCGACTTGCCCAAGTGTACATCGGCTACAATTAAAGCTTTATGCTGCCGCCAGTAAATGGCACGCTCTGGTAATAAAAGGAGATCCTGTTCTAAAATATTAAAATTCAACCCTGCACTCATCTTGATTATGAGTTGCAAAGATAAAGAATTGCTAATAAAGTTAGTTAGTTGTAAATAAAAAAAGCCATCCTAGTATCGGATGGCTTTTTTTATTTGTAAAGCTATGTATAGCTTATGCCTTTTCGCTTTTAGCGCCAATGTTAATTGAGCTTTCGGCTAATTGAGTTAACAACTCGTCAGTTTTTTTCTCTTCAGCTAAAGTTTCTTCCAGCAATTGAGCTGCTTCGCTGTAACCTAAAGTGTTGGCCAGTGTGCGCAGGGTGCCGTATGAAGCAATTTCATAGTGCTCTGATTTTTGAGCAGCTGAAATAATGCCAGCGTCACGGGTAATTGATCCGTCTTCGGTATCTTCAACAATGCTTTCTGATTCCGCGATCAAACCTTCCATAGCATCACATTTTTTAGCTGATGCTTTTTCACCTATCAGTTCAAATACCTGCTCAAGGCGGGTTACCTGATTGTCGGTTTCTTCTTTGTGAGTTTCTAATGATGCACGCAGTTCATCAGAAGTAGCTGCTTTAGCTAATTTAACCAAGGCTTTTGACAGGTGCTTCTCAGCCCAGTAAATGTCTTTTAACTCGTCAACAAATAATTCTTTTAATGCTGATTCTTCAACGTTCTCGGTATTCTCCGGTTGTTTTTTTGCTTTAGTAGTTGCCATAATGTAGATGTTTTGTTTTTCTGTACTCACTTAACGCTACGGAGCTTCATCAGTTTTAACTAATTATTAACATTTGTTAATAAAGTGAAATATCCGTTTGCTGCCCTCATTAGGCATAACAAAGTTTATAATATGAAGTTTGGCTAAATTATCTTACTGATAATCAATTAAAGAAAATGAAAAAACAGTATTTGCAACATTGCTGTTCTTACAAATTATTTATAAATTTACGATCCCTGCTTAATAACAAATGTATTGTAAAAAACTTAAGTGTTCTGTTCTTATTATTGCTGTTGTGTTACTGGCTACTGCCTGTAAAAAAGATTCACTAACAAATGAATTTGCCGACGACAATGCAACCGTTAACGTTCCATCTAACCCGTTAGATATAGATCCGGGTAAGATAATTGATACCACTAAGCGTATTGTAATTATAGGTTCTTCTACTGCTGCCGGTTTTGGTGCGAGTGTAGCCGATTCATGCTGGGCTGGACGCTTAAACGCCAAACTCGTTCGCGATAAGAAGCCCTTTAAATTAATTAACCTTGGTAAAGGGGGGTATACCACTTTCCAGCTCATGCAAACCGGGTCGTCTCCTGCATCTATAAGGCCAAAGCCTGATACCAACAGAAATGTAACGGCTGCGCTCAAGTATAATCCTTCATTAGTTATCATCAATTTGCCTACTAACGATATTGCCCTTAATTTCAGAGATGAAGAAATTATAAGCAACTATCGGAACATTATTGGTCAAATTGCTGCCAAACGTATAGAGTTTATTATTACAAGCACTCAGCCTCGTAATTTTCAACTGCTGGATCAGCGTAAACGTATTAAGATATTAAATGATAAGGTATTAGCTATGTTTCCGGGCCATGTTGATGATTACCTGCGTAAATTAAGCTCGCCAACATGGAGTATTTTAAAGTACTATTCGGCTGGTGATGGCATACATTTAAATAATAACGGCCACCGTGTTATCTATCAAACCTTGGTTGATTTTCCGATTTTTAAAACTGTAGTGGGTTACTAAAATTAATATTCTCATATAACAAAAAAGCCCTGTAGCAATACAGGGCTTTTTTGTATATGAATCTGTTCGGCTCAGCGTTTAAGTTTGCTAAGCAAGGGGTAAATAAATCAGCCGGTATTAAAACTCTTCCAGTTCAATAATGTCCCAGCCCTGGCGCTTGTAGTAGTAAAGCATTATCCAAAATACAACAGCTGCTGGGATAATTAATATCCAGATAACCATATCAAAGCCAAACTTAATCAACGCATAATGCCCGGCGCCTATTACCAGTATAAAGCTCATAACGAGCAGTGAAGTAATTATGCGGCCGCCCGATTGCTTAATTAACACCGGTTTAGAGAACGGCAATCCTTTTACCATAAAAAGCGCCATCAGTATGCCATATATCATTCCTACAAAAAAGGCCAGTATAATGTCGTTTATAACTTTTGGGCCCCATATGGCTATACTTATGCCACCCAGTATAATGCAGTAGGGCAAATAATACAATACCACTACAGCCTTATACATGCCCGATAGAATTTTGCCCGGTTGCTTAATGGGCAGCGCATAATATATCCATGCCGGTTTAAATTTTTCCGAAAACGAAATGTTCTGAAGTACTGATGAAACAATAAATGTGCTTAAGTAAATTAAAAAAATGTAGTAGTAGCCGGCTTGTAATTTATGAAACCTGTCGGCAAGGCTACCTTTGCCATTTAAGGCAAAGTATACAAAGTAGATGGGCACATAGGCAAAGGCAGGATATACTTTTAATTTGAATTCGCGTACACGGGCAGCCAGTTTCCAGGTAATACGAAAGCCGGCATTTTCTACCGGGTTTGGTGCTAAAAGATTGGCCATTTTACCAACCAGGTCGAATTTTGGCTTTTTGCCGGCACCGTGGGCAGGAGCCGGGCTGGTAGAATTGCCATCGGATGTAGCCGCTACAGCCAGGCGTTTATTAAAGCCGGGGGCTAATACTTTAGCTACCAGCCATAAACCAACCAAAGGAGCAGTAACGCCAATTATTGCCATTAAACTGGTTATAAGCGTAGCCCTGTCGGGATGGATTAAAACTTCATTAAGGGCTGCAATCCAAACCGGAGGTATAAAGTACGACCAAGTATGATGTAGTAACTCTATTCTGGCTAAATCTGATACGTCAATTAACCTGGGCAGCAGGTAATAGGCGGCAAAAATAACAACCGAAAATCCGATCTGGAAGTAGCTGATTACGTCTTTAAACCGTTCGGGTGATACGGTTCTCATGAGTATAAGGTATACCACGTTTACCAGTACAATGCTCAGAAAGGTGATCTGTACAATCTGCACAATAAATAACGGTACGGCCAGCAAACCATCAACAAAGCCTATAATTACTATACCTGCCAAACCCTGCAACAAGGCTAGCTTGAAAACATAAATACTGATGTGTAAAATACGCGATATAGCCAGTGTGCGGTCACTCACAGGACGGGGTAATAAAATGTACTGGTCGCGTACATCAAGCAGTACGGTGGTAAAATCGGTAATGAGCGTTAAAGCCATCATTACCATAAACATGCTGAAGTAAACTGTTTGACCAGTCATGGGGCCCTTGAACAACAATAAAGTTACCCCCATAAAGCCGCCTACAAATACCGTAACCAATGATACAGCCCAGGAACTGGTGGCCTTGCCTGGTGTTGCTGCAGCTTTACGGCGGTGGCTAAACATAGCGCTCGGCCTGCGATCGTCCATTTGCAGCTTTATCCGCAGTATATGATAGAGCTGATAGGTATCTACCCCGGTTCTTTCGAGCAGGGGCATTAAAAGGTTTACCAGCTTTAGTAGTAATTTATTCATACCCGGCCGTTATTAATCAAATGCGTTAATAATGGCATCAGCCTCACTGGTGTCTTCATCGCGGCCGGTAAGTTTGGCAAAAACGCGTTCCAGCGTGTCGGCATGGTTTTGCTTTAACGACTCAAATGTGCCATCGGCAATAATTTCGCCTTTGTTTATAAGCAGGATACGGTCTGATACTTTTTCAACCACATCCATCATGTGTGAGCAATAAAATATGGTTTTTCCTTCCTGCGAAAGGCGCATAATCAGTTCCTTGATCATAATTACCGCGTTGGCATCCAAACCCGAGAGCGGCTCGTCAAGTATGATGATTTGCGGATTGTGTATAATGCCCGATATAAGCAGCACCTTTTGCTTCATCCCTTTGGAGAAGGTGTCCATACGGTCGTCTTTATTATTGCCCAAGCCAAAGGCAGTAAGTAACCGTGCCGCGCGGGTATGCAATTGATCCTCATCCATGTCATACAATTTGCCAATAAAGTCCAGGTATTCCATGGGGGTGAGCACGTCGTACAACTCGGCATTTTCAGGTACATAGCCAATGCGTTTTTTGATCTCCTGCGGATCCTGCTGCATGCTGATGCCATCAACCAGTACCTCGCCGCCAAACTCGGGTATAAGCCCGGTAAGTATTTTAACTGTGGTAGATTTGCCTGCACCGTTTGGACCTATATAACCAATAACCTGCCCGGGGTAAATATCAAGCGACAAATTTTTGAGCACCAATTTGCTGCCGTACGATTTGGAAAGGTTGCGTATTTGTATTAATGGAGTATCACTCATAACATCATCATTTGGGTGAAATATACAAAGTATATTGCCAGTATTTATGCCATTAGATGAGCTGCAGCCAATAATGTTACAAAACACAAAAGCCCGCTTACAAAGCAGGCTTTTGTGTTTTATGGTAGAATTGTTTATTCGTTTTCGATAGCCGAGTAAATTTCCAGTATGATGTTCCAACGATGTTGGCCATCCATTTCCCAAACGCGCAGGTAATTGTAATTGCTTACAATGTTGCCTTTGCGAATGCGGGCACGACCCTGGCTATAAGCCAGATCATTGCTGGTTGCGCGGCCTGCATTTATGGTTTCGCCAGAGATAGTGATAGCCTGATTTGCTACAAATTTCAAGGACTGATCTATGCCCGACATGGGTTCAAAACCAGGAAAGTATAAGTGACCTTCGGGCGTAAAAAATTCTTTGTAAGCGCCTAAAGTTGATATTTTAAGCCCCTGGTTAAACTGGCGGTCGTTATCCATAATAATCTTTTTAGGATTAAATGGATCTTTGCTGGCGGCTACCAAAGTTGTGGAATTAGGATCCTTAATATCAGTTAACTGTGTTCTGGTGCTTGGCGGGTGTTGTATACCCATGTTCATCAGCAGCTTTAAACTATTGGTAGCTGCATCCAAACGCCATAACGATACATAGTCACCATATACCTTGTCATCATCGGTTTTGCCGTTTTGGTAAACATATGGGCCGGCCGTAAAAGCCAAATCGCCGTTGGCAGATATACGTGCAAATTTTGGCTGCCAGGTAAGGGTACCCGGCTGCTTATCAATACGGCCGTAAAAATCAGTTATTTTAATGGGCTCTGGTTTAAAAACAATGCCCTCGGCATCGGCTACTGCCAGGAATGCTTCTTTGATGCCTTTGCGGCTGGTCTGTTTTACAAAATCTTCTTCGGCTTTAACTACGGTTTGTACAGAGGCGCTTTTTTGCGCAGTTGCCGTTAAGGCGTAAAAACTCAGGGAGGCTACAGCCAATATAGCTTTGTTCATTTTCATATTTAGATTGAAGCTTTGCTTAAATGAAGCGGTAAGATTACTTAAATTAAAGCGATAAATGCAAATTGATATAACTAAAATTGGTTGAAAATATTGTGAATGGAACTATACGAAACGCTAATTGTCTGATCTTTAAATCAAATAAGCTATGATTTTTTTGATAAGTGGCCAATCATCACTATTTTGTTAGTGATTTATTTGCCGGCGTTTCAATGGCATTACATACCCTATACACTATTTTCATTAACATTAACAGCTTTTAGTCATGAACCTATCTAAACCCGCCTTATTCTTCTTTGTTTTACTTTTAACAGTATTTAAGGTTAGCGCACAATCAACATCCACAGTTGTGGAATATTTTGTGAATGGCGAAAACGGACTAATTAGGAAAGGGACTTACGAGGATGTGGATGGAACCCCGTTTATGTATAACAAGTTTCTGCCAGGTAAGGCCGTAACAACTACGGGCAAGGTGTATGACAATATAAAATTGAATTACAATTTGTATGATGATATGTTGCTCTTTGTTTATGATACCAGCGACAAAGCCATGAAGTTTGAAGAGCAAATAAAGTCTTTCACTATCTACACGCCGCTATCGCCAATGTTTGCCAACGGCTATCCGGCAATAGATAAGCAAACAGCAGGTTCTTATTACGAGGTATTATCGAGCAATGGTAAAGTGGCTTTACTCAAACATCAGGGCAAACTACTCAACAAAGTGAAAAATTACGATGCCACCGAAACCAGGAAATTTCAGGATTATACCAATTACTACGTTTATAAAAACAACAAGCTTGAAAAGTTTGAAAAAAGCAAAAGCGCAGTATTAACTGCGCTGGCCGATAAGAAAACTGAACTGGACGTTTACTTAAAAACAGCAGGCCTTAACTTTAAAAAGGATGAAGACCTGGCTAAAATATTTGATTATTACAATACTTTATAATGATATCAGGCTTTATTCCAGGTAGTGCCTTCCTTGCTGTCTTTAAGCTGAAAACCTATTTTTTGCAGGCCATCGCGTATTTTATCTGAAGTGGCATAGTCGCGGTTAAACTTAGCTTCGCTTCGCAGATTCACAATAAAATCGAGCACCTGAGGTAGTTCATCAGTGCTGGCCTGTTCGTTCCTTAAGCCCAAAATGCCGGTCACAAAGGTCTGCATCAAGGTTTTTAGCAATTGCAGGTTCGCCTCGTCAATTTTTAGCTTGCCGTCATGCACTGAATTAATGATACGCGAAGCTTCAAACAATTCGGCAATTAACACCGGGCTGTTAAAATCGTCGTTTAAGGCTTGGTAACAACGGTCAGATAAGGGCTGTATTTCTACCTCAGTTCCCGAAGAAGGCTTTAAGCCATCCAATAAAGTATAAGCATTCATTAACCGTTTGAAACCTTTTTCGGAGGCTTCCATAGCATCATTACTAAAATCGAGCGTACTGCGGTAATGAGCTTGCAACATAAAGAAACGCACCGTCATAGGGCTGTACCCTTTATTCAGGATACTGTTGTTGCCGCTAAATAACTCATGTGGTAAAAAGCTATTGCCTAATGATTTTGACATTTTTTGCCCGTTAACGGTAAGCATATTGGTGTGTACCCAGTACTTGGCCGGGTTTTTACCATAGCAGGCTGTGTTTTGAGCTACCTCATTGGTGTGATGGGTTGGAATTAAATCAATACCGCCACCATGAATATCAAATTGCTCACCTAAATATTTATGGCTCATGGCCGAGCATTCTAAATGCCAGCCAGGAAAACCCACACTCCAGGGTGAGGGCCATTTCATTAAGTGCTCGGGCTTGGCTTTAATCCAAAGCGCAAAATCGAGCCTGCCGCGCTTTTCATCCTGGCCACCAAGGGTACGGGTATTGGTTAACAGGTCTTCCAGGTGGCGGCCACTTAGTACGCCATAATCAGTTCCCTGGTTATATTTTTCAACGTCAAAGTAAATAGAGCCATCTACTTCGTAAGCATAGCCCTTATCCAGCATAATCTTTACCAGCTCAATCTGCTCAATAATGTGGCCGGTGGCAGTGGGCTCAATGCTGGGAGGCAATACGTTAAACTCACGCATTATATCATGAAAGCCAGTGCTGTACTTTTGCACAATTTCCATAGGCTCCAGCTTAGCCAGTTTTGCCTTCTTTGAAATTTTGTCTTCGCCTTCATCAGCATCACCTTCCAGGTGGCCGGCATCGGTTATATTGCGTACATAGCGTACCTTGTAACCTAAGTGCGTAAGGTAGCGGAAAATCAGATCGAATGATATATACGTACGGGCGTTACCCAAATGGGCATCGCTGTACACGGTAGGGCCGCAAACATACATGCCTACATAAGGGGCATCAAGCGGAATAAATTCTTCTTTGGTACGGGTTAAAGTATTGTAAACAAATACCGTTTGTGTCATGGGCGCAAACTTACAATTTTTAATTCAGGGTAGTAATGTTTGCAGTAAACTATGCTGTTAGAAATGGCATAAACCTTACTTAAACAGCAAGGTGCTGCAAACCGGATAATGGTCTGACAGGCGCTTTTTTACAATATGATAACTGGCAACGTTCATATTAGGGCTTGCCATAATATAGTCTATCTGGAAGTTAGGAAAACTACCGTTGTACGTACGTGCAAAGCCCGATCCTTTCTCGCGGAATGCATTTTTAAGTCCTTTAGCCATTTGGTGCACGGCGTATGATGCGGGTGTATCGTTAAAATCACCTGCAATAACATACGGGTAGGGGCAGCTGGCAGCGTGATTCTTTATTTTAATTACCTGTTCGCTGCGTTTTAAAAATGCACGTTTTAGTTTACCGCCAATGCGTTTAGACGAGCCGAGGTTAGCGCCGCCATCTTTAGATACCTTGCTCAGGTAATCATAATCAGTAGGGTCAAATTGAATAGATTGCAGGTGAATGCTATAAAAGCGAAAGGTGTGGTTGGCTTTTTTAATATCAACGTACAGGCACTGGTTGCCGCTGTTTCTCTCATCGGATAAAATAATGTTACCCTTGTTAACGATTGGATATTTTGAAAACACGGCTATGCCCATCGCCTCATCCTCATTGCTGAAACTAAATGGCTCAAAATAGTAAACCTGCGACTGCATGATTTTACACATAGAGTCTTTAATAGCATACTGACCGCGTTTACGGCTGTAAAACTCCTGTATGCCTATAACATCGGGCTGCTCATCACTAATTAACTGCAGCATTTGTTGCTTGGTTGCGAGGTCGTTTTTTTCGCCGTATGGTTTAAAATTATGGGCATTGTAGGTCATTAACCTAACCGAATTTGCAGACTCTATATTTTCATCGGCTTTACCTGATGACCGAAACCCGATGTTGTCCTTAAGGGTGCTTATCCCTAGGAGTACGCTAACTACTGGTACTACAATGTACTTGCTTTTGCGTAGCAGCCAGTAAAGCGCCAGCAGGCAATTACCTAGCAAAAGGAAAGGATAGGCTAAGCCAAAGAAAGCAATTGGCCAAAACGTGCGTGGATCGGTTACAGGTGAAAGGTAACTGATAAGTAAACCCAGGCTGAGCAAAACGCTCAGCCATAAAAATAACCTATCTAGAATATTAAGCTTCTTTTTTTTACCCGTCATGTTTACTAGCCCGGAACAATACTTCTTTTTCGTGCTTATTCAGGCTGTCATAACCACTTTGCGAAATTTTATCTAAAATACGGTCAATTTCTTCCTGCCGGGGCACGGATGACGTTTGCTGCTGATAAGTTTTGTTTTGCGATACTACCTTAACCTTTGGCCGCTGGTTAAAAACAGAATCTACCGAACGGCCCCAATCATGCCCACGGTTAAGTTGTTTAATATAAATAAAACCTAGCAATGCACCGCCCAGGTGTGCAATCTCTCCACCGGCATTGGGGCCAACTATGCTCAAAAAGTCGATTACTACATAAAACAAGGCAATCCACTTCAATTTAACCGGGCCCAAAAACATTAGGTAAATAGTATAATTTGGTAGTAACGTTGCTGTAGCAATAATAATAGCCATTACACTGGCCGATGCGCCTACCACATAGCTTACTGGTAAAACACCTGCAAAAGCCGGGAATACATTAAAAGATAGGATGTAAAGCGCAGCGCCGGCTAAACCGCCCATGATGTACAGGCCAAGTATGCGTTTTTTGCCCAGGTACTCTTCAAATATCTGTCCCATCCAAAACAGCCAAAGCATGTTAAACAGGATGTGGAATATATCAGCATGCATAAACATGTAAGAAACGGGCGTCCAAAAACGGGTGGCCAGTTTGGGCAAACTTGCGGGCAGGGCAAGATATTCATTGGCAAACTCGTTCAGCATGGGGTTTCCCATAAATAAATACAGGAACGTGCCGGGGATGTTGATTAATAAAAAAACCAGTACGTTAATGCCAATAAGCAGGTTAATGCGGCTGCCGGATTGAAGCATCTTATAACGTATATCTTGCCAGAAGGAGTTCATAAAATAGAAGCTGTTTTATTACTTAAACTTACATTAGTTAATAAAAATTGTTTGGCCTTTGCATACCCCAAATTTTTATTAAAATAAACCCAAACAACGCTCCGCCCAAATGCGCCCAATGCGCTACCGAATCGCCTGCATATTGCGCCACGCCCGAGTATAACTCAAGCAGTATGTAACCAATTACAGCATATTTGGCCTTAATAGGCAGCGGAATGAACATGATAAATAATTCCACATTAGGGTAAAGCATGCCAAAGGCTACCAGCAAACCAAATATAGCACCTGATGCACCAACTATACCACTTAACGGACTATAAATTTCTACAAGTTTTTCATAACCCGGCGTAGCAAAGTAAGGGGATATATCGCCGTGGGGCACTGTGAATGTACCAATAACCTGGTAAACCTCCAAAGCCTGAACCAGCATTTGCAATGCCAAAGCGCCTATACCGGTAATAAAATAATATTGTAAAAAGCGCTTAGGCCCCATGGTATACTCCAGTGTGGGACCGAACATGTAAAGGGCCAGCATATTAAAGAAAATATGCATCAGGCCGCCATGCATAAACATGTAGGTGATTATTTGCCATACCCTAAAAATTGGAGCATTAAAGTAATGCGCTGCCAGGTAAGGCTCTAAGTTAATACCTGCTGATTGTAAGAACCAGTTACCTACAAAGAATATAACATTTATGATTAGTAAGTTCTGTACAACCGGTGTAAGGTTAGCGAATGGGTTTTGCCTGTATGCATTCATAGATGTATTTTCTTTTTAGAGCCGGACACGAGAGTCACGAAACAAGATGTTGGGTAGTTGAAATAATCATGTTGTTTTGATGTCCTCATTATTAATCTAGCTCCGGCGCTCATTAGCTCTCATTTTTCAAAGCGCTCCATTAGTTCGTTCAGGGTAAATGTACTAATTACCGGTTTGCCGTTCAAAGCTATGTTGGGCATCTGGCAGGCAAAAAGTTGGTCAATCAGTAAATTCATCTCTTCTAAAGTAAGCCGGGTGCCGGCTTTAGTAGCCGCATTACGGGCCAGTGTTCGGGCTAAGGCGTCGCGCTTATCTAACTTCAATATAGCCAGATTGTTTTTAAATCCTTCCAGCAAATGCTCGAGCAACTGGTGCTCGCTGGCCTGGTTTAAATCGGCCGGTATGCCATCAACCACTACTGTGTTTTTACCAAACTCGCGTATATCAAAACCTAATGCTTTAATGTCGGGCAAAAGCTCTTTCAGTAACGTAAAGTCGCTGCTGTTAAGGGTTACTGTTTGCGGAAATAAACTTTGCTGACTAACGCCCGAGTGATTTTGCAGTTGCTGCAAAAAACGCTCATACAAAATGCGCTCGTGTGCAGCCTGCTGGTTTATGAGCATGAAGCCGGATTTTATCTGCGACAGGATGTACCGGTTATGAATCTGGAATAATTGCCGCTCGCTTGGCTTGCTTATGGCCTGATCGTTTACCTCAAAACTATCATCAGGCAGCATTTGCTGTTGCTGACTTGGCGCTTGCTGCGTTATCTCATACAAGGTTTCCCAATTTTGCGGCATGCCGCTTTTGTAAGGGTTGTGCGACTGCTGGTAGCTGCTTTCGCGCTGTGCAGGTGCTTTGGGCGCACTATCAAACGGATTAAAGTTGGGGTTAAAGGTAATGCCCGGCGGCGTAATTTGCTCCAGCGGCTTATGCGTTATCAGGTGCTCAATGCTATTCTCCTGATCAAAATCCAGGGTAGGGGTAATGTTATACCTGCCCAGCGAACGTTTTACAGCCGAGCGGATGATGGCATAAATGGCCTTCTCATCCTGGTATTTGATTTCCGTTTTGGTAGGATGTACGTTGATATCGATTTTACTGGGGTCAATATCAATAAACAACACATAAAAAGGATAAGTATCCTCTGGCAACAGTTCCTCAAAAGCCGTCATTACGGCATGGTTAAGGTAATTATCGCGTATAAAGCGGTTGTTTACAAAAAAGAACTGCTCGCCCCGCGTGCGGCGTGCAAACTCAGGCTTCCCCACAAAGCCGCGCAGGTTAATAATGGTGGTATCTTCTTCAACAGGTACCAGGCGCTGGTTGTAATTGTTACCAAACAAATGAACAATGCGCTGCTTAAGCTGCGTGGCCGGCAGGTGATATACCTCCTGCCCGTCATGATGCATGGTGAAAAATATTTGCGGATTAGCCAGTGCTACCCGCTGAAACTCGTCAATAATGTGGCGTAGCTCAACCGGATTGCTTTTTAGAAAGTTACGGCGCGCCGGGGTGTTATAAAACAGATTTTTGATAGAAGTAGAGGTGCCGCCGCTGGTGCCACAAGCCTCCTGGCTAATTACTTCCGAGCCTTCAATAATAATGCAGGTGCCCAGCTCGTCCTCACGGCGGCGGGTTTTCATTTCCACCTGGGCAATAGCAGCTATGGAGGCCATGGCCTCGCCCCTGAAACCCATAGTACGTATGGCAAAAAGGTCTTCGGCTTTACGTATCTTGGAGGTGGCATGGCGCTCAAAACACATGCGGGCATCAGTCATGCTCATGCCGCAACCGTTATCAATTACCTGTATCAGCGCCTTACCGGCATCTTTTAAAATGAGCTGTATTTTGTCAGCACCCGAATCTATCGCGTTCTCTACCAGTTCTTTTACGGCCGACGCTGGTCGCTGCACTACTTCTCCCGCGGCTATCTGGTTAGCTACGGCGTCTGGTAAAAGCTGTATTATATCTGACATCAAAAAAATCCCTTCAATTTCGAGGGGCTAAATTAAAAATTTGATGGCATAACTTTACCTTTGGTGCGTTGTATATTTAGCTGGACGGCATAAGTACGCCGTGCAATGCAATCAAAAGCGTAACATAAAAGCGCCTGCCGCTGTATAAGCGATAGCAAGGTTTGGTGTGGCTTTTGATGCGAATGTTTTTTTATTTTAGTCTACTGTATGAAAAAATTCTGGCCCGGGTTGTTGCTGATACTTTTTGTAGCCTGCAAACAAAAGGAGTATAATGCCGATCTGTTGGTGAAAAATGCGTTGGTGTACACTGTTGACAGCAACTTTAGTACTACCGAAGCCTTTGTGGTAAACGCCGGCAAAATAGTGGCCGTAGGCAAAGCCGACAGTTTGGAAAAAATTTACCTGGCCCGCGAAGTGGTGGATGCGAATGGTAAAGCCGTATATCCTGGTTTTATAGATGCGCATACTCACTTTTACCGCTATGGCCTGGGCCTGCAAGAAGTACATTTGGAAGGCACTAAAGGCTGGGATGAAATTTTAGATTCAGTACAATCCTATTCCGCCCGTAATCCCGAGGGCTGGATCATAGGTCGTGGCTGGGACCAAAACGACTGGAAAGGCACACAGTTTCCAGACAAAACCAAGCTCGACTCCCTGTTTCCGGTTAGGCCGGTTATTTTGAACCGGATTGATGGCCATGCCGCTATTGCCAACCAGGCGGCTTTAAACATTGCTGGTATTAAGCCCGGCCAAAAGCTGGAAGGGGGCGAAATACAAACCGTTAATAACAAGCTTACCGGTATACTGGTTGATAATGCCGTTGACCTGGTTACCCGCAAAATACCCGAGCCAGCCGATGCACAGGTACAAGGTGCTTTACTAAATGCACAGCGTAATTGCTTTGCCGTGGGTTTAACCACGGTTGATGACTGCGGGCTGGACTACCCTATGATTAATACCATTGCCGAGCTGCAGCACAAAAAAGCATTAAAAATGCGCATGTATGTAATGCTGTCTGATAATGAAGAAAATATAAATTACCTGTTTAAACGGGGTGTTTACAAAACACCAGGCTTAAACGTACGCTCGTTTAAAGTGTATGCTGATGGTGCGTTGGGATCAAGAGGGGCTTGCCTGCTGCATGATTACAATGATCAAAAAGGCTGGAAAGGTTTCTTATTAAGTAGTCAAAAGCATTTCGAAGATGTGGCCACACGTATTGCCGGTAAGGGGTTCCAGATGTGTACCCATGCCATTGGCGACTCGGCCAACCGCACCATCCTGAAAATTTATGCTAATGCCCTTAAAGGTAAGAATGATTTGCGCTGGCGCATAGAACATGCCCAGATAATAGACGCAGCCGATTTTAAATATTTTGGTGAAAATAGCATCATACCATCGGTGCAGCCAACGCATGCCACGTCAGATATGAACTGGGCAGGCGAGCGCTTAGGGGCCCAGCGTTTAAAAGGCGCCTATGCTTACAAGCAATTATTACAGCAAAATGGCTGGCTACCCTTAGGAACCGATTTTCCGGTAGAGGATATCAATCCGCTTTATACCTTTTATTCGGCCACCGAACGTAAGGACATGAAGGGCCTACCTGCCAGAGGCTTTCAGCCCGAGAATGCATTGAAGCGCGTAGAAGCCCTGCGAGGGATGACCATTTGGGCGGCCCGCGCCAACTTTGAGGAAAAAGAGAAGGGTAGCATAGAAGTAGGTAAATACGCCGACTTTGTGATATTAGAACAGGATTTAATGAAGGCTAAAGGCGCAGATTTACCGCACATTAAAGTATTAAAGACCTACGTGAATGGTGAGAAAGTTTATGAGAAGAAATAAGTTAAGTACCTTAATATTTGTTGCCCTATCCGGATTTATATTTTTAAGCACCGCTTGCGCACAAAAGCCGCCGCTAATTAATCTTACTGGTTTGGCTTACGTGAATGAAGAGAAGCTGGCCGAGCAATTTACCGTGTTGCTGAATAACGAACAGAATCTGGTTCCTTTACAAGATCTGGATAAAAGCACTATAGCCAGTGTGCGTTTTAACCATGCAAACGACGCCATATTTGATAGTTTGCTTAATAAGTATACGAAAGTTAAAAGCTTTAACGCTTTGTCTTACCTAACTATAGGCAAGTTAACCGACGATTTAAAGCTTTATAACACGGTATTATTGCAAATAACGGATGTGGATTTGAGTAACGCACAGTTGCTTAATTTCATTACCATGAATGATAAGCTGAAAAAACTGGTGGTTGTTTATTGGGGTAGCGGAGCGGCATTGAGTAAGCTTGATCCGGTAACTACACCTGTTATTTGGTGCTCGAGGGTAACGCCGGTTGCTGCAGCTTATGCAGCACAGGCTGTATTTGGTGGTGTAGCTGTTACACATAAGCTGGAGAAAAGCGTGTCGGCCAAATACACTGCCGGCTCGGGTTTTCTTACAGCTAAAACCCGGCTACAGTACACCGTGCCCGAAGCCGCAGGAATGAAGGCCGAAAACCTTTTAGCCATAGACAATATTGCCCGCGAAGCCATTGGCGACCAGGCCACGCCAGGTTTTGTAGTTTTGGCGGCCAAAGATGGTAAGGTAATATTTAACAAGGCGTACGGCTCTCATACCTATGATAAAACGCAGCCTGATAAAATTACTGATATTTTTGATATCGCTTCCGTTACTAAAATATCGGCCACTACTATGGAGGTAATGAAACTGGTTGAGCAGGGTAAACTAAGCCTTGACTCTACCGTGGGTAGTTACCTGGCTTTAGCTAAACCCACTAATAAAAACAACATCAGGGTAAGAGAGCTGATGCTGCACCAGGCAGGTTTAATTTCTTATATTCCTTTTTACGAACGTATTAAAGCAGCCGATCACAGCTCCGATTCATCAGCAGCCTATCCAACCAAGGTGGCCGACGGGTATTACATGCGCAAGGATTACTTTAAGGATGTTATGTGGCCGCAAATGCTTAATTCGGCTTTACGCACGCGTGGGCAGTATGTGTACAGTGACCTGAGCATGTACTTTATGAAAGAGATTGTAGAAACGGTTACCGCTACGCCGTTAAACATTTACGTGCAGGATAATTTCTACAATCCGCTGGGGATGCAAACAGCAGGTTTTTTACCCCGAAACCGTTTCAGCCGCGATCAGATCATCCCAACCGAGAACGATACTTACTTCAGACGCACGCTTTTAACCGGCTATGTGCACGATCAGGGTGCAGCTATGGTAGGCGGCGTGTCTGGTCATGCAGGTTTGTTTGCCTCGGCAAATGACCTGGCCATACTTTATCAAATGGTATTAAATGGTGGTACTTACGGCGGTATACAGTACTTTAAGCCCGAAACGGTTAAGCAGTTTACCACCAGGCAATCGAACGTTAGCCGTCGCGGTCTGGGTTTCGATATGTGGGATCCTGAGGTAAGCAAACACTATCCATCAGCCATGGCATCGCCACAAACCTATGGGCACACCGGTTACACCGGTACCTGTATTTGGGTTGATCCTAAAACAAACCTGGTTTATATCTTCCTTTCCAACCGTGTATATCCTAAAGATTCGCAACTGTTAGTAAGCCGCCGCATCCGGCCGCGTATACAGGACGTGTTTTACGAGGCTATTGCAAAAGGACTGCAGTAGTATATACGGGGGCAACAAGGCAACAAAAGTTGTTAATCAGCTTTTGTTCTTATCTTGCTTTATATCAGCCTAAAAATATGCAAGAGCTTAATATTCCCGAAGGTTATCAACGTGTGATGCCTTACCTGATTGTCAAAGATGCAGCCCGCTTTTTTACCTTTATGCAAACCGTTTTTGGCGCTACCGAGAAACTAAAGGTTATGCGCAACGAAACGACCATTATGCATGCCGAACTACAGGTAGGTACCAGCACCATTATGTTTACCGATGCTACCGAAGATTATCCGGTACAAAATGCGGGCTTATTTATTTACGTAGCCGATTGTGATACTACCTACCAAAAAGCGTTAGCTAACGGCGCCAGCAGTATTATGGAACCCGCTAATCAGGATTATGGCCGCAGTGCAGGCGTGCTGGATGCTTTTGGTAATACGTGGTGGATATCGCAGGTTTTGTAGTTAAAGTTGAGATAAGTGATAGGAGCATGGAACGCACTACCGCATAAACCAATGAATGTAGCCGCATTCGCTGCAAATAAAGCAGGTAGCGGTCTTATCAGTCCATTCCAGGTCAAAAAACGTACGCGATGGGCTATGCAGTTGTTCTTGGCGGGTAAAAAAGAAATCATTTTGGCAAAACATACAAATGAGTTGCTTACCGTCGATTTAGTAGTGCAGCGGTTCTTCGGGTGAAAAAAGGCCCATGATTTTTGGGATTAGGTTTAAAGTACATGCAAGTAAAATAATTTGCCTGTAACATCATAAAAATGTTGCGTTTTAAATAAAGTGAATAAGCCAAAACCACAGCCGTGTAACAATCTGATGCATAAGAATCGGGCTTTGTAAAGATTACATACGCTTAACACATTTGCCACAAAATGCTGTTAAACTTGCGGGCATAAACTCACCTGGTACAGATTTTACTTCGGGTAAATCGGGTAGTTTCATTTTAACTTAAATCAGATTTTCTGCATGAAAATAGGCATAGTATGCTACCCAACCTTTGGTGGTAGCGGTGTGGTGGCCACCGAGCTGGGCAAAGGCCTGGCCGATAGGGGTCATCAGGTGCATTTTGTAACCTACAATCAGCCCGTTCGGTTAGATTTCTTTTCCGAAAACCTGTTTTACCACGAGGTTGCCGTTAGCAAATATCCTTTATTTGAATACCCACCTTACGAGCTTGCCCTGGCCAGCCGCCTGGTAGATGTGGTGCGCTTTGAAAAGCTGGACGTGTTGCACGTGCATTACGCCATACCGCATGCTTCGGCGGCGTTTATGGCTAAGCAAATACTGGCCACTTATGGAATTCATATCCCGGTAATTACAACGCTGCACGGTACCGATATAACGCTGGTAGGTAATGATCGTACGTACAAGCCGGTAGTTACCTTCTCTATAAACCAAAGCGATGGGGTAACCTCGGTATCGGAGCATTTGAGGCAGGATACTTATCGGTTTTTTGAGATAGAAAAGGACATTAAAGTGATCTACAACTTTATTGACCTGAGCCGCTTTAACCATACGCCTAAAGAACACTTTAAAAAAGCCATTGCACCTGAGGGTGAAAAGATACTGGTGCATACTTCCAACTTCAGGAGGGTTAAACGCACGTCTGACGTGATTAGCATATTTGCCAAGGTAAATGCGCAAATACCGTCAAAACTGTTAATGGTAGGCGATGGGCAAGACCGCCCCGAGTGTGAGCAACTGGCACGCGACCTGGGCGTGAGCCAGAATGTACGCTTTTTGGGCAAGCAGGACGCGGTAGAAGAGATCATGTCGGTATCTGACCTGTTCCTGATGCCTTCACAATCTGAGAGTTTTGGTTTGGCCGCGTTGGAAGCTATGGCATGCCGCGTACCGGTCATCAGCAGTAATGCAGGTGGTTTGCCCGAGCTAAATGTAGAGGGTTACACCGGGTATTTGTGTGATGTAGGCGATGTTGACGGCATGGCCGAAAAAGCTATTTACATGTTGCAGGATGAAGAGCGTTTGAACACTTTTAAGGAGAACGCCCTTACGCACGCCCGTAAATTTGACCTGGCTAATATACTGCCACAGTATGAAAACTACTATATGGAAGTGATTGAAAGCAGCAAGCGGTTTTAACAGCGCTAAAACAAGCTTGGCAAGATTTGTGTATAATACCAGGAACACACATCACAACATATGAAAAGGATACTCGAAATTATTTTAATGGCTGTAGTAATCGGGCTTACCGTTACGGCTTGCTCAACTCAAAATGCCGCTACTGGTGTAAGTAATGTAGGCCGGGGTAAATTTACCGGCACCTGGACATTGAATAATGTAAGCTACCAGGGTTTGGTAGAAAGCGCTGTATCAAATGTATTCGATCAGGCTCGTCCGTCGGCATTTGTGGGTAGTACCTGGAAACTGACCAACAGCGGCAACGGTATGTATACTTTAGCCGATGGTACTTCGCAAACTATTTTCTGGTCTGTAAATAACTCAGGCCCTAGCGGACAGATGTTCCAATTTAAAAAGATTTTTGAAGGCGATAAAGCTAAAAACGTGCAACAAGGCTACCAGTTGCTGGTAAACAGCAATGATGGTAACAATATGGTGCTTCGTTCGCCTGTTAGTATTGGCAACGGTACGGGTTACATTGTTTACTCGTTCAGTAAGCAATAGGAATCAATATTTAATCAAACAAAAACGCCGGCAATTGCCGGCGTTTTTGTTTGATTAGTTTTTTACATGCCCTTTCTTAATTCAATTTAGAGCCATGATAAGCCGTGTCATTATACGTATTCTTCATGTTTCAAGCAATGAAGCGAGATGCTGGTTTGGAGGCTAAATTAGTGGAAGCCTGACCCGCCGACAAACGCCTCTGCCTAACACCATCATAATCTCTACTCGGCTAATGCGAACTTTAAACAGCTTGGGCTGCTTATCTCTAAGCGCGTACTGGTAGGGGTTAACTTACCTGTGGTTTTGTTAATCTTAAAAACAACAATATTATTACTCTTTTGGTTGGCCACTAAAAGATAGCTACCGGTTGGATCGATAACAAAGTTACGAGGGTGATTGCCCAGCGTACCCTGGCGCTCTATAAAAGTAAGCAGGCCGGTTTCAGAATTTATAGCGTAAACAATAATTTCGTTGGCATCGCCACGGTTTGTAGCATATACAAATTTACCATCGGGCGAAACATGTATATCCGCGCCACCTGTTTGCTTGGTATAACCATCGGGTATCATGCTTATGCTCTGAATTTGTTTGGGCTGGCCGTTGTTGTACTCGTAGGCAATTACATTACCGCCCATTTCGGTAGCCAGGTACATATATTTACGGTTAGGTGTAAAATCGATATGCCTTGGGCCTTCGCCAGGTGCAACGCTTATAAAAGCCGGCGAAGCTGGTGTAAGTGCTTGCGCTTGCGATGCCTTGTAGCGGTAAATGTTCACCTTGTCGGCACCCAAATCGGTCCAGAGTAGGTTTTTCTCATCAGGAGATAAAATAGCCGTGTGTACATGTGGCTTATCCTGTCGGGATTTATTTGGTCCCAAACCTGTTGACGGCCCTTGTAAAACCTGCGAGGCCGGCGCTAAAGAGCCATCTTTGTTTACAGGGAATACATACATGCTACCGCCAGCATAATTGGCAGAAAAAACATGCTTTTGCGCCTTGTCTACCGAAATGTAGCAAGGGCCTGCTCCAGTTGTTTGTTTATTAAGCAGCTCAATTTTCCCAACCTTAGGCTCAAATGAAAAAGCGCTCACGCTGCCTTTACGGTCATCTCCAATTTCGTTTACCGAATAGATGAACCTGCCGTTGGCTGATACGCACAGGTACGATGGGTTATCCACATTTCTTTCTGTTCTGCTTAAGTAAGCCAGCCTTCCGCTTTCGGTGTAAAAGCGATAAACGTATATACCGTCGCTGCCATTGGTGGTGTAAGTGCCAATCAACAGATCGAGCGTTTTAGGCGGCTTAGGCTGTGCAGCAAGTGTTGCAGGTATCATATACAGTAGTAATAACAGTTTTTTCATCGGAATTTTGGTTTTGAAGAACGCAAGGTAGCAAAAACGGTTTTTATTAGATGAAGGGTTTCTGCAAGTAAAGTATTTTGATAAGTTATTGCAAGATGATTAGCTTGCCAACCTAGGGTGTTGATCTTTCCGGCCCGTACATTCAATCTTTTGTCGCGATGAGGATTTTGTTAGTTTTATTTTAAGCCACCTGAAAGGGAAGTTTATCCATAAAAAAAGCCTTTGCATAACTGCAAAGGCTGTATTCTCATATATTCTATATTCCAAAAATAAACTAAACCTGAACCAGGTGCTTCAGTTGGATAATTTCTTTTTCATCCAGGTAACGCCAGCGGCCGCGTGGAAGATCTTTTTTAGTTAGGTTGGCGTAGATGGTGCGATCCAGCTTTACCACCTCGTAACCTAAGTGTTCAAAGATACGGCGTACAATACGGTTTTTACCGCTGTGGATCTGTATACCCACTTCGCGTTTAGTGCCGCCTTGTACATAGCTTACGGTATCAGGCTTAATGAGGCCGTCTTCAAGTTCTAAACCAAAGCTTATCTTGTTCAGGTCGCCCTGGGTTAAGCTCTTGTTTAGTTCAACTTGGTATATTTTAGTAATGCTGTTGCGCGGATGCGAAAGCTTGTCGGCTAATTCACCGTCATTGGTCATGAGTAGTAAGCCGGTAGTGTTACGATCTAACCTGCCAACAGGGTAAATACGTTCACGGCTGGCTTTTTCTACCAGGTGCATTACCGTGCGGCGTTCCTGCGGGTCTTCGGTTGTGGTGATATAATCTTTAGGTTTGTTCAATAGAACATACACCATCTTTTCCCTTTTAAGTGTTTCGCCGTTGTAGCGTATCACATCTTTTGATGGGTCCACTTTATGGCCCAGTTCAGAAATTACCTCGCCATTAACAGAAACCACACCGGCGGCAATCAGCTCATCGGCCTTGCGGCGCGAACAAATACCGGCGTTAGATATATAACGGTTCAATCTAATTAAGTGGCTTTCGTCTTTATCAGATGCCTTTTTCGTATTGCGGCCCCTTAATACACGAGTAGGGCGTTCATCGGCATTCTCGTTACGAGCCGGTTTGCGGTCCTCTGAACGCTCACTGCGCTCGCGGAATGGCTTGTCTTGAAAATCAGCTGGTTTCTCGCTCCAGGTACGTGATGATGCAGTAGGTCGGCTGTACTTTTTGTCGCCGCCCTCGCGCTGCTCACCGCCGGTACGTTTTTTAAATGAAGAATCTCTGTCGCTTTTAAAACCACCCTCAGAACTTTTTCGGAAAGGTTTATCTCCGCTTTCTGCATTTCTTTTAAATGGCCTGTCTGCGCCTTGTGCAGGTCTTTTAAAAGGTTTGTCTCCTCCTTCGCGGTCTGGCCTGCTGCCACGGGGCGCAAACGGCTTTTTATCGGTTGATGCACCGTAGCTCCTTTTAGGCCGGTCGTCGGCATTATAGCTGCCGGTTGAAGGTTTGCGTGATGCAGAAAACGGCTTTTTATCAGTATCGCTGCCGAACCTTTTTTTAGGAGCGCTGCCATCGTCTGACTTTTTAAAACCTGAATTTGCATTACGGGTGCGTGGAGAAGAGCTGTTGCGTGGCTGATCGCCACTGCCGGTACGCCTACCGGCTGATTTGTTGGACTTGTCGTCGCGACTGTTCCCTGGTTTTTTGAACACCATATTTTTTTGTTAAAGCGCTAAAAGCGGGCAGCAAAGGTACGAAAATTTGCCATTTAATAAAAAAAATTTCCACATCGAAAACTTGGCTTACGACCGTTTAAACCCAGTGTTTTTAAAAGTTTTCAACAGTGCTCCAAACACTAAGTATGCCTAAGTGTTTGATTATGTGTAAGGTTTTGTATCTTTGCCAACACATCTAGACCTGTATTGTTGAACTAAAATTAATTGAATGATTAAAAAACACCTAGTTACGTGCTCCGTAATATGTGTGCTGTTTATCATTTCAAAGCTCTTTGTCTTTAGTGTTCCTGACAAGAAGCCATTGAAAAACAGTCCTGTTCTTTTTAACTTTTTAGAGTTTAAAAAAAGTACAAACGCTACTCCCTTAAACTTTGCCGATGAGGAGTTACCTTTAACTAATGCGAAAGTAAATCGCAAAATCAGGTACTCTATCTGGAAGCATAGTCATCATGTGCTTAAAACTGATGATTTACAGACCAAAGCCGAAAAATGGTTTCCTGTAATTGAGCCCATCCTAAAGATTTATGGTATACCCGAAGATTTTAAGTATATCCCTTTGCTGGAGTCGGGTTTTGAAAGACAAGCCCGTTCTCCTCGCGGTGCAGCAGGTATATGGCAATTTATGCCCGGTACCGCCCGCGAGTATGGCCTTAAAGTGGGCCATGGTAAGGATGATCGCTTAAACGCACGTAAGTCAACCATTGCGGCCTGCAAATACCTTAAAGAGCTGTATGCTCAATTTAATAGCTGGACTTTGGCCGCCGCCGCTTACAATGCTGGTTCGCCAAGGGTGCAAAAAGCCATTAATCGAAAAAACAAAGGCAATTATTTTTACATGCGCCTCAACCGCGAAACCAGTATGTATGTATACAAACTGGTTGCCATGAAAGAAGTGATTGACAAGCCAGTCGAGAACGGCTACGGCAACATGTGGGCAAATCTAAAGCCTGCGCAAGTGTTGTCACTCAACTAAAAAAATTAGTATTTACGGAGCAAATTGGGCCGGCTTGCATTGTGCAAGCCGGCCTTTTTCGTATATTTGCGCCTCTATCTGAGTTATTTACAGGCGGCTAAAAACTTAGCGGCCTTTTACAAGTTTACATACTTGTTGCTAAACAAAATATGAGCGAAAAAACAATTGATCTGGGCGAACAAAGTGAAGTTGAGGTATACGGGGCCCGGGTACATAATTTAAAAAATATCGACGTTTCTTTTCCGCGCAACCAACTGGTTGTTATTACCGGCCTGAGCGGCAGCGGCAAATCGTCTTTAGCTTTTGATACCATATATGCCGAGGGGCAGCGCCGTTATATGGAAACGTTTTCGGCCTACTCGCGCCAGTTTATGGGCGGTATGGAGCGGCCCGATGTAGATAAAGTATCAGGCCTGAGTCCGGTTATTGCCATTGAGCAAAAAACTACCAGTAAAAATCCGCGGTCAACGGTAGGTACTATTACCGAGATCTATGATTTTATGCGTTTGCTTTATGCCCGTGCCGGCGAGGCCTACTCCTACATAAGCGGGCAAAAAATGGAGCGCATGAGCGAAGACCAGATACTGCGCACCATTACCGAGAAGTTTGACGGCCAACCCGTAAACATACTGGCGCCGGTGGTAAAAGGGCGTAAAGGCCACTACCGCGAACTTTTTGAGCAGATACGCAAACAAGGCTTTTTAAAAGTATATGTTGATGGTGCTATTGTGGACGTGGAACCCAAAATGCAGGTAGACCGCTACAAAATACACGATATTGATATTGTGGTGGATCGCCTCGTGGTAACCGAAAAAGACAGCAAGCGTTTATATACTTCGGTTCAGGCGGCGCTTAAAACAGCCAAAGGCATTATCCGTATTGCCGATAAGGATAACAACGTATCCTATTTTAGTAAGTTTTTGATGGACCCTGTTTCGGGCATCTCTTACGATGAACCACAGCCCAATACTTTTTCGTTTAACTCGCCTTATGGCGCGTGCGATAAGTGCGATGGCTTGGGTTATATATTTGTTGTTGATGAGGCTTCGGTTATACCCAACCCTAAGTTGAGTATCATCAATGGTGGCCTGGCCCCTATAGGAGAGTATCGCGAAACATGGATATTTCATGTGCTGAAAGCTTTGGCCAAAAAGTATGAGTTCTCATTGTCGGTGCCTATTGAGAAAATTCCGCGCGAGAAGCTGGATATCATCTTAAATGGCTCGCACGAGATCATTACCGTGGCAGTTGAGTACAATAAATGGAATGTACAGAACTATCAGGTAACGTTTGATGGCTTGATCCGCATGCTGGAAGAGCAGCAGGAGCGCAAAAGCGAAGATATATCTGATGATATGGAAGCTTACCGTGTGCTGAAAACCTGCCCGGTTTGCGAAGGCGCCCGTTTAAAGAAGGAATCGCTGCATTTTAAGGTTGATGAGAAGAATATATTTGAGCTGGCCTGTATGGATATCCGCACGCTGCAGGATTGGTTTACCGGTTTAGAGGAACGCCTTAATGAACGCCAGAACATAATTGCCCGTGAGATACTCAAAGAGATACGTGCCCGCATTGGCTTTTTACTGGATGTGGGACTGAGCTACTTAACGCTCGACCGTACGGCACGTACGCTATCGGGCGGTGAAGCGCAGCGTATCCGGCTGGCTACCCAGATTGGCTCACAGTTGATGAATGTAATGTACATCTTAGATGAACCGAGTATTGGCCTGCACCAGCGCGATAATGACCGCCTTATAAAAGCGCTTAAAAACCTGCGCGACCTGGGCAATACCGTTTTAGTGGTTGAGCATGATAAAGACATGATACTGGAGGCAGATTATGTAATTGACATGGGGCCGGCAGCTGGTGTACACGGTGGCCAGGTAGTGGCCGAGGGTACGCCTAAGGAGCTGATGAACGCGCATACGCTCACCACATCTTACATGAACGGTGAGCGGGAGATTGCCGTTCCGAAAACCCGCCGTAAGGGCAATGGCAAATCGCTGACGCTTAAAAAAGCTACCGGTCATAATCTCAAAAAGGTAACGGTTGAATTTCCGTTAGGTAAGCTTATTGGTATAACCGGCGTATCGGGCAGTGGTAAATCCAGTTTAATCACAGAGACGTTGTATCCAATTCTGAATCACCATTTCTTCCGGGCTAAAAAGCAACCTTTGGCTTACGATAAAATTGAGGGATTAGAGAACATTGACAAGGTAATTGAAATAGACCAAACGCCTATTGGTCGTACGCCACGCTCAAACCCGGCTACGTACACCGGTGTTTTCTCAGATATTCGTGCATTATATGTACAACTACCCGAGTCGAAGATAAGGGGCTACAAACCGGGGCGTTTCTCATTCAACGTAAAAGGCGGCCGTTGCGAAACCTGCCAGGGTGCCGGTCAGAAGGTTATCGAAATGAACTTTTTGCCTGATGTGCAGGTGCCCTGCGAGGAGTGCGGCGGCAAACGCTACAATCGCGAAACGCTCGAAGTACGCTACCGTGGAAAATCCATTAGTGACGTATTGGATATGAGCATTGAGGATGCTACGGCATTTTTTGAACATATCCCATCTATCTACCGCAAGGTGAGAACCTTGAATGATGTAGGCTTAGGGTATATTACCTTAGGGCAGTCTTCGTTAACCCTTTCGGGTGGCGAAGCACAACGCGTTAAGCTAGCTACCGAGTTATCGAAGAAAGATACGGGTAACACCTTTTATATATTGGATGAACCAACTACAGGCTTGCACTTTGAAGACATTAACGTACTGTTAGGTGTACTGCAGCAATTGGTTGATAAAGGAAATACCGTATTGGTTATTGAACACAACCTGGATGTAATTAAAGTAGTTGACCACGTGATTGACCTTGGCCCCGAAGGTGGATCCGGCGGCGGCCAGATTTTATTCAAAGGCACACCTGAAGGTTTGTGTAAAGTTAAAGAAAGCTTCACCGGTCAGTTCTTGGTAAAGGAAATGGAACCTGCTAAAGCTTCTAAATAAAAAACAAAGGCTGCCAGCTATGGCAGCCTTTGTTGTACAAATAGTAGGCTTACTCTTTGCCAACTAATTTTTCTACCAGTTTAGATCCCTTGAGCAGGGTTTTGCCCAGTTTTTTGATAGCGGTATTTTCTTTACCATCCGCTTTTTCGGCCGCTTTAACGGTTTCATTACCTAGTTTTTCCAGTAAAGTATAAACCTTTTTTCCATCCTTGTCTGCAATGGCATCTTTTAACTTTTCCAGATCATGTACAATGGTTTGGTATCCTTTGTGATCTGAAAGTGTTTTAATCCAGCTGTTAATACTGGTTGAAGAGCCAGTAGCTGATTCTTTTTCAATACTGTTCTCTAACGCTTCAATGGTTTTTTCTAAATGTTGTTCTTCTGACTTAGTTTCTGACATGATTTCTGTAAATTAGATGTTGAGTAACAACTACTTCCGAGCTGTAAGGTTTATACTTTGCCGAAAGTTATTATCAACAAAGTGTTGGTAATTTATTTAAACAGAAAGTATATTTTTGTATCAGTTTGGCTTAATTAGAATTGTTTTGGATTTTATTTCTTAAAACAAAGGGTCTATTTATCTGCTTTTTACCTTATGTTACCCTTATTAACAGCTCCTCAAATTCGCGAAGCGGATGCTTATACCATTGCGCATGAGCCCATCAATTCTGTTGACTTGATGGAACGTGCTTCTAAAGCTTTTGTAAGCTGGTTTATCAACCACTTTTCCGATAAGCGGAAGTCTATAACCGTATACTGCGGTACCGGTAATAATGGAGGTGATGGCATGGCTATTACCCGGCTGCTGCATGAGCATGGCTACACCCTTCTCAATGTAAAAATTGCTCGCTTTTCTGACCGCGCATCTGATGATTTTAGTACCAACTTGCAACGATTACAATTGATGCCGGTAACTATAACTGAGTTAACAGCCGGTTATCAGGAACTTAGTGAAACCAGCGATATTTTAATAGATGCCCTGTTAGGCAGTGGCCTTAATAAACCGTTAAGCGGCGATTACGAAAGACTGGTCACCTACCTCAACAGTCTTGAAAAGCCGGTAGTAGCTATTGATGTGCCCACCGGGTTTTTTACCTACGGTGAAGTTATGCCTGATGCTACTGTGCTGAAAGCCGATCTGGTCATCACTTTTCAGCAGCCTAAAATAAATTTTTTGCTGCCCGAATCGGGGCCTTACATAAATTGTTGGGAAGCGGTAAATATAGGATTGAACGAGACCTACATTCAATCATTGCAATCGCCCTATCAGCTGGTAGAAGAGAAGGATATTAAAGCATGGCTTAAACCTCGGCAGCGGTTTAGTCATAAGGGTACCTTTGGGCATGCGCTTATTATTGCAGGGCAGGCCAAAACAATGGGTGCGGCTTTGCTGTGCTCGTCGGCTTGTGTTTATGCTGGCGCCGGTTTAACCACCGCATGTATACCCCAAAGCGGACTAACCGCACTTAACAGTTACCAGGCCGAGGTTATGGCCATTGTGCGGCAGGAGTATGAATTGCCCGATCTGGAACTGGATAGGTACAGCGCTGTGGCCATTGGCCCGGGGTTAGGTAAAGATGAGGATGCACTCAGCCTGCTACAGCATGTTTTGAATGAATATGATAAGCCCGTTGTAGTTGATGCCGACGGATTGAACTTGCTTGCCGCGCATTCTAAATTACTTTGTGAGCTGCCGGCCGGTAGCATCATTACCCCACACATGAAAGAGTTTGACCGCTTGTTTGGCGAACATGCCAGTTGGTGGCAACGCCTGCAGACGCTGAGGCTGAAAGCGCAGGAATTGAAACTGTGCATCGTGCTAAAAAATAGTTATACCATAACCGGAACACCAGATGGTAACCTGTATTTTAACTCCACCAGCAATGCGGCCATGGCAGTAGGCGGCATGGGTGATGTGTTAACGGGTATTATCACGGCTTTACTGGCGCAGAAATTTACGCCCGAACAGGCTTGTATAATGGGGGTGTATTTGCATGGCAAGGCGGGGGATGAGTTGGCGTTGCCTAACCGTTTACAGGTTGTATTACCGGGGCAGGTTGCTGCACGTATACCGGCTACAGTAGCTAAAATGCTACAAAAATAAAAGGCCTGGTGTATTTGTAACAGACCTTTTATCATTAACTGACCTTATAAAGAACAACAAATACTTTTAAAAGTACCGATAAGACGCACTGTATTACAAAGTGTTACACAAAAAAAAATATTTTTTTTTTATAGCTACATGAATGAGGATCTGGAAGATATAATTAATGCCAGCTGGAAGAAGCTAACAGGCCAAAGAGACGGTGATAATGGAGGTTTTAAGTACATCCAGGTATGTAGTTATGCAGCCGATTATATTGATGCTTATACGGTAGTTTTAAGAGAAGGCTCGGCAGGTAACCGCTCGCTCATTTTTTATACCGACGTACGCTCGCCGAAAGTAGGGGGCATAAAGCAAAATAATAAACTCACCGTAATTAGCTATAACGATGAGCAAAAGATGCAATTGATTTTGAAAGGGGAGGCCGAAATACATTTTCAGAATGATACTGCTGCATTTTACTGGCAAAAGGACGGTTACAGAAGCCGGAGGGCTTACCTGGCTCAGCCAGCGCCCACAACATCTGTTGAGGAGGCAACGGATGGATTATTACATCTATCGAATCGAAAGCTTGATGATGCCGACGCCGGCGGATATGAAAACTTTGCTGTGGTTAAAATAAATGTGAATTATTTGGAATATCTGCAACTGAGTCGCGATGGCAACCGCCGGGCCAGATTCACCTGGCAAGGTGCCGGGTGGGATGGTACATGGTTAATACCTTGATACCTGACTTGTTATTACTGCTATAACGTTTAAGGCAAAAGACTCATCATCCCCATTGTGCTTTTTCTAAATAATAGGTACAATTGCACCCATAAACATGACTCAACAAGAAATAGACACAGCTGTTGCCGCCGTTGTAGAAGGCCGCCAAATACAAATATTTACGGTAGATATGGAGCTAATGATTGCCGACGGAATAACCCTCCGCGAAGCCATCCGGCTTGCATTCCAGCAATTGGGCGTTGAGGTGGAGTTTAGCGGCAGAGGCACACACGAGCGCGGTGTGGTAATAGACCTGGATCCCGATCACATGGTTAGCCTGAATCTTGACCCTGACCTGCTCAGGTTTGGGCAAACAGTGGTAAGGGTAACCGCATAGGTTACTGTAATAGCTATTAAGTTTGCTGTAACTATTTATTAATACTACTAATTAAAGGTTCTCTGTCTCGACTCTTGGCTCTCTCAACGCTGCGCCTAAGAAGCAATGATATGTTGGTTTTGCTTAACACCCATGCTTTTTACCGTGCGTACTATGCTTGCTGCATCGTAACCGCATTCGGCCCAAAGTTCGGGTTGCTCACCATGTTCAATCACTGCATCTGGTATACCTAAGCGTACTACTTCGGCCTGGTATTTATGGTCGGCCATGAATTCTAGTACGGCGCTTCCGGCACCGCCTTCCAGGCAGCCGTCTTCTACCGTAATTACTTTGCTGTATTTGGTAAACACTTCATGTAGCATAGCTTCATCAAGCGGTTTTACAAAACGCAAATCATAATGGGCTGGATAGATGCCGTCATTATTTAATTCGCCTGTCGCTTTAACTACCTCGTTTCCAATGGCGCCAATAGACAGGATAGCTAGTTCTTCGCCATCGCAAATCTTGCGGCCTTTGCCAACAGGGATTGCTTTCATAGGGCGTTGCCAATCTACCATTACCCCATTGCCACGCGGATAACGTATTACAAACGGACCCGCGTTTTCCAATTGTGCAGTAAACATCAGGTTGCGTAGCTCTTCCTCATTCATGGGCGATGATACCACCAGGTTAGGAATACAGCGCATGTAAGCCAAATCATAAGCGCCGTGGTGTGTTGGTCCGTCGGCACCGGCCAGGCCGGCACGGTCAAGGCATAACACCACGTTCAGCTTTTGTATAGCTACATCATGTACCACCTGGTCAAAAGCCCGCTGCATAAAGCTGGAGTAAATGTTACAGAACGGTACTAAGCCCTGGGACGCTAATCCGGCCGAAAAAGTAACGGCATGCTGTTCGGCAATACCTACGTCAAAAGCACGGTCGGGCATGGCCTTCATCATCAGGTTTAAAGAACAGCCCGATGGCATAGCCGGGGTAATACCCATAATTTTAGCGTTTTGCTCCGCTAACTCAATCATCGTGTGCCCAAACACATCCTGAAATTTAGGTGGCTGGGGCTTTTCATAGTAAGTCTTTTTAATCTCGCCGGTAATTTTATCAAATAAGCCGGGGGCGTGCCACTTGGTTTGGTCCTTTTCGGCCAAAGCATAACCTTTACCTTTAACGGTAACGCAATGCAATAATTTGGGGCCAGGTATATCACGCAAATCACGCAGCACTTTGGTCAGATGTTTTACATCATGGCCGTCAATGGGACCAAAGTATCTGAATTTTAAGGCCTCAAATAAATTGCTTTGTTTAAGTAAAGTTCCCTTAATGCTTTTTTCTATCTTTTTAGCATACTTCAAAGCGTCGGGCCCAATGGCCGAAAGCTTGGAAAGCACATAGCCAATATCGGCCCTAAAGCTGTTATACGGCTTTGAGGTGGTAATATCGGCCAGGTATTCTTTTAAAGCACCCACGTTAGGGTCAATAGACATGTTATTGTCATTCAGTATAACGAGCAGGTTACTGTTGGCAATACCGGCATGATTTAATGCCTCGAAGGCCATGCCGGCAGTCATGGCGCCATCGCCAATTACGGCTACGTGCTGGCGGTCTTTCTCACCTTTATAATGCGAAGCAACGGCCATGCCCAATGCAGCCGATATAGAAGTGGAAGAGTGGCCTACGCCAAACGTGTCATATTCACTTTCTGAACGTTTAGGAAACCCGCTCAAACCTCCGTAAATACGGTTGGTATGAAAATTATCACGACGGCCGGTCAGTATCTTGTGCCCGTAGGCCTGGTGGCCTACATCCCAAACCAGTTGGTCATAAGGGGTATTCAGTACATAATGCAGGGCTACAGTTAGTTCAACCACACCCAGGCTGGCGCCAAAATGGCCGCCATTTACCGACACCACATCAATGATATATTGGCGTAGCTGTTGCGAGATCTGCTCTAAGTCATCCTCACTAAACTGCTTTAAATCAGATGGTGAATTTATTTTTTGGAGTAAATCGCCGGCCGGTACTTGCATGAATTGAATACAGATAATTAACTTACAAAGTAAGCTATTTTTGTTGGTATTTGAATTGACAATTTGTTAAAGCTATTTGTTTTTATGGGCAATGAATTTAATTAGCCAGTAAAATAGCTTATGGTTGTAAGCTTAGTTGTACGTATGTTTTAACCGTTAATCAGATTGCTTCTGTTCTTTTATGGTTTGTATGAACTTCTTTTCAGCCTTATTAATATCGTCCAAATAACCCTGCCTGTCTATAAACGGTGCTATAGGGTCTTTTGCAATGCTGCGTTCGGCCAGCTTACGCTTCTGGCTGTAGGTTCGGGCGTGGTTGGCAAGGTAAATGTCGGTGGGCAAGCTGCGCAGTGTTTTAAAACCACGTTCAAATTCTTTCTGAATTTGTGTATCATAATTCCAATTAAAAATTGACTGGGGCATAGGCAATTGTAAATCGCACATATCAACCGCAAGCAATTTGCGGTTACCTTCCTGAACCGGGATTGCCCAGGTAGTGGCACCAGGCGTGTGGCCGCCGGTAACGTGTGCGGTAAGTTCAATTGGTCCCAGGCGTATTTGGGCTCCGTCCTTAAACCGGTGGTTAACCCGGGCAGCAGGATAGCCTATAATACCCAGATGCATCAGTAAGTTTAACGGGCCCGGGTTTCTGTAACTTGCGCCGCCCGACTCAATAATATCGGCATCATTCTCGCTCACCCACAATTGTGCCCCCGATGCTTTTTGCAGTTGGGCCAAGCCACCTGCATGGTCAACGTGAGCATGTGAGTTGAGCAGTATTTTTACATCCGTAATTTTAAAGCCGAGTTGGGTAATGCTCTTTATAATCATAGGCGCAGTTCCCGGGTAGCCACCATCAATCAGGACGTGGCCTTTTGGTCCGGCCAACAGGTATGAAGTTACATCGCGTGTACCTACGTAATAAAGGTTGCCGGCTATGCGGAAAGGCTCCTTATATCGCTGGCCGCCGTAGTTGCTGGCGTCTTTCCACCTAATATATAGCCATATTGCGCCTACGGTAATAATCACTTTTATACCAATCCATATTTTTCGTTTAATGCTCATGCCGCTATTATTGCTAAGGAGACTACGTTTTTAATGTTAAGCACAACCTGAAATTGCTGTATGCAAATATATATAAAAGTACTTTTAATTTGAAAGTGGGATGCGGGATTTATTTTATGGCCTTTTTCCTGTTATTATAAAAAATGATTGTAACGTATTGAAGTCTATGTCCATAACCAGCTATAATTGCCATATTTGAAAATAGATTATCAACCTGATTAATTGCTATGATATTTTCAAGAAGCCGTTGCTTTATTGGCTGGTTAATGGCGGTGCTTGTTGCGTTAAACGCCTGTAAAAATGGTCCAGGTACCTGGAAAAATGAGGAAATTCCGTCGGGCATCGCCGGTGATTTTCATAACATGAACCAAACACTTTTAGCCGGCTTAAAAGCCAACAATGCCAAGCTGTTTGAGGATATCATGTCGCGCACTATGTTGCAGGATGTAAATATTAACCGCACGGTTGAGCTGTGCAGCATACGCATGCAATCGGGCCAAAACAGCTTACTCGATGAATTTTACGTAGTGCATCAGTATAAGCGCCCTAACGTTATTAAAGCTAACCATCACGGGGCTAACAATTATTCGCTCAATTATCAGCCCGGTACTAAGGAGATGTACTTTGCCTTTTATCTATTAAAAAATGGAACTGATAAATGGTTGCTGACAGCTTATTATAACAAACTGGATTACGGTTGGAAACTAACCGAGCTGGAATTAAACCCTTACGCTATACAAGGTAAAACTGCTCCGGAGCTATACGAAGTTGCTAAACAAAAATATGCCAAGGGCTACCTTATGGACGTTGTTAATACGCTTAACTTGTCACGCAGTTGCGCGCTGCCCAGCACTATATGGCGCTATGCCAAAGAGCCGGAGATTGACGAATTTTATAGTAAGGTAATTACTGAAGCGGAGGCTGCCTACAAGTTTCCGCTCATTGTGAAACAATTGCCTACACAGCCTAAAATATTTAGGGTGTTTAACCAGCCTATGGATGAAGGTATGTTTCCGATGATTTATTACGTATCAAAACTCAACTTGAAAGATACGGCTGCCTTGAAAAAGGAAAATATGCAGCTGAGGAAGGTAATAGGCCAGGTGATGCCGGGTATTGATTTAGACAAAAAGTATCTGCAGTATACCGCCTTTGATGATTACCCGGGTGGGGCAAAAAAATCAGTTATGCATTATGGTTTGATAGATACTTTACAATAACAGTTGTATGTGGTTACGTGCAATAGGGGGTGAATTAAAGATATTTGTAAGGTCAATTTATAATAATCTTATCTTTGGTATACTATGGCCGATGAGAGTTTTGCTATCCGGTTGCCGCAGTTTGAAGGCCCCTTCGATTTACTGCTCTTTTTTATTGAAAGAGATGAGCTGGATATTCATGAGATTGCCATAGCCCGTATCACCAACGATTTTCTGGACTACATACACCAGATGAATAGCCTGAATATGGAGCTGGCCAGCGAGTTTATATTTGTGGCCGCTACCCTTATGCGCATAAAGGCTAAAATGCTGTTACCCCGTTATGAGGCCGAAAATGGTGAGAACGAGGTTGACAGCAAAGAGGACCTCATCAGAAAACTGATTGAGTATAAAAAGTTTAAAGATATATGTGAGCAGTTGCGGCCACTTGAGGATGAGCGCTTTAAGCAGGAGCGCCGTGGCAATATCGCGGCCGAACTTGCTGGCATTGAAGCCGTAGCTACCCCCGGCGAAGAGCTTTCAGAACTTACCCTTTACCGCCTGATGCAGGTTTACGAACGGGTTACACGACGTTACCTTAGCCGCTCAGAGGAAGTGACGCACACGGTAGTGCAATACCCTTACACCATTGAGCAACAAAAGAAAGTGATTGATGATCTGCTGCGTATTAATGGCAAGCTCGATTTTAATGCCATGGTGAAAAACTCAGAGAACCGGGTGCATTTTATTTATAACTTTTTGGCCATGCTGGAGATGCTACAGCAGGAGTTAATAGATATACAATTAGGACTGGATTATAATAATTTTTGGATTGCGCCCCGAACACCACACTGATTTTGATTAACTTAGGCGCCTTGTAAAGACCATGAAAAAAGACAAACTGATATTTGAATTACTGGATGCTGAGCAACAACGCCAGGAAGAAGGCTTAGAGCTTATTGCGTCAGAAAACTTTGTAAGCAAGCAGGTAATGGAAGCTGCCGGCTCGGTAGCAACTAACAAATATGCCGAAGGCTTACCAGGTAAGCGTTACTATGGCGGTTGCCAGATTGTGGATGAAATTGAAACCATTGCCATTGAGCGTGCCAAGCAACTGTTTAATGCCGAGTGGGTAAATGTGCAGCCGCACTCGGGCGCGCAAGCCAATGCCGCTGTTATGCTGGCCGTATTACAGCCAGGCGATAAGATATTAGGGTTCGACCTGTCGCACGGCGGTCACTTAACCCATGGTTCGCCTGTAAACTTCTCGGGTAAATTGTACCAGCCGTTCTTTTATGGTGTAGTTAAAGAAACAGGTTTGATTGATTATGAGCAACTACGTGCAACCGCATTGCAGGAGAAACCTAAACTGATCATCTGCGGCGCTTCGGCTTACTCGCGCGATTGGGATTATGCCTTTATACGCCAGGTGGCCGATGAGGTAGGTGCTTTGGTACTGGCCGATATTTCGCACCCGGCAGGTTTAATTGCCCGCGGGTTATTAACTGATCCGCTTCCGCATTGTCATATTGTAACTACAACTACCCACAAAACATTGCGCGGCCCACGTGGTGGTATGATTATGATGGGTAAGGATTTTGATAATCCATGGGGCCTCAAAACACCTAAAGGCGAGATCAAAAAAATGTCGGCTTTGTTGGATGGCGCTGTTTTCCCCGGCACACAGGGTGGCCCGCTGGAGCATATTATCGCTGCTAAAGCTGTGGCTTTTCAGGAAGCGCTTAGCGACAGCTATATGAAGTATGTGCTGCAGGTAAAACTTAATGCACAGGCCATTTCTAAAAAACTGATCGAACTAGGTTATGAAATTGTATCGGGCGGTACAGATAACCATTTGATACTGATTGATCTTCGTAACAAAAATATTTCGGGCAAAGCTGCTGAAAATGCCTTAGTGCAGGCAGACATCACCGTAAATAAAAACATGGTTCCGTTTGATGATAAATCGCCTTTTGTAACTTCAGGTATACGTATAGGTACCGCAGCGGTAACTACCCGCGGCATGAAAGAAAAACAAATGGAGCAAATAGCCGAATTAATTGATGATGTAATTAAAGATCCGGAAAGCGAACAATCTTTAAAGAAAGTACGTAAAAGTGTACATGCGTTAACTGAAAAGTTTCCCTTGTATAGTTAAGCACGTATAATCATTAAAGTAATACATGGTAATTGACCGGTCGTCTGTTCCTGCCAATGAAGATGAACGTTTAAAAGCGCTTCATTCTTATGATATTCTGGATTCATTTCCGGAAGAGGAGTATGATGCGCTCACTCGTTTGGCTTCATACATTTGCCAGGCGCCTTTAGCCTTTATTACCTTTATTGATGGAAACAGACAGTGGTTTAAATCAAAAATAGGTTTGCCGGTCGATGAAATACCGCGGGCCGACGCCTTTTGCCGTTATACCATTATGGATGATTTGCTGGTAGAGGTTAACGACGCCAGCAAGCATGAAATTTTTGCAGAAAGCGACTTCGTGAAAGGCGGCATGGGCATACGTTTTTATGCAAGTGCACCATTGGTTGATCCCGACGGTTACCGTTTGGGATCACTTTGTGTTTTTGATAATCAGCCGAAAACATTAAGCCCAGAGCAACGCGACGCTCTGCAAACCCTGGCCGGCGAGGTCATCTCACACCTTTCGCTTCGCAGGCAAAAAAAGGAGCTGGAACAAAACCTGGAGCGGCATAAAGATTTTTTTACGCTGTTTAACAGTTCATCTGAAATACATTACATCGCTGATGAAACTTCGAAGATTGAACTGATTAACAATGCTGTTGAAAATGTGCTGGGTTACAAACCCGAGCAACTGATAGGCCGCTCATTATGGGAGTTTGTAGTTGATCATGACCGTAATCAGTTTGCACAGTTAATTGAGTCGGGTTTGCGTACTAAAAAAGCATTCGAGCTTGAAACCTGTGTACTTGCTAAAAGTCAGGAAGAAAAGTGCATAAGCTGGACAGCCATAAACCGCGACGGTAAATGGTATGCTAGTGGACGCGATATAACAGCCCAGAAAAAGACCCAGGCCCAAATTGAACAGCTTTCGCTGGTTGCCAGTAAGGTGAGCAACGGCGTCGCTATTACCAACGCCGATAACAAGGTGATATGGACCAACGAAGCTTTTGAAAGCATTACCGGATATAACCTGGCCGATTTGATGAATAAGCAGATGGGCGAAGTGTTTAAAGGTGATTATACCGATCATGCTATCAGTACCCGGTTAAACGAACTGCTGCAGTCTAAAAAAGCTTTCGAAATCGAGATTAAAATTCAGCATAAGGATGGCCACTTTATGTGGGTATCGGTAACAAATTCGCCTATATTGAATAGCGAAGGCAAGGTTGAAAAGTACATTAAAATCCTTCTTGATATCTCTGCACGTAAAACGGCCGAGCAGGACCTCGAAGTTTTATCATTTGCATCAGCCAAATCGCCAAGCGGTGTTCTCATCCGCGACCGCGAAGGCCGGGTGATTTGGATGAATGAGGCGCTGGAAGAGGCTTTAGGTTACACCCTGCAAGAGATGAAAGGCAGGATGTTTGGCAATATGCTGGTTGGTGAACATACCGACCTTAATGTGTTCGAAAAAGCCAAAGAAGCTTATGCCCACAACACACCTTACGAAATAGAGATCCTAATCTACAAAAAAGATGGTACCCCACACTGGGTATTCTTGTCTAACAGTCCTTTCTTTAACGAGAGCGGACAATTAGAAAGACAGGTTACTGTATGTGTGGATATCAACGACCGTAAGAAAAACGAAGAAGAATTAACGCTACTCTCATTAGTGGCCAGTAACACGGTGAGCGGCATAGTAATTAATGATAGCGAAGGCAACGTAGAATGGGTAAATGATGCCTTCGAGAAAATTACAGGGTACGACCTGGACGTTGTAAAAGGCACCCATCTAGGCGATGTATTGAAGGGAGAACTTACTGACTGTAGTATCATTGAGAAATCACGGGAGCTTTCAAAAAACAAGCAGTCGTTTGAAGTGGATTTGCTGGTGTACCGAAAGGACGGGCAGCCATTGTGGATATCTGTAATTAATTCGGTTATTTTAGATGAAACGGGTAAGGTTAAAAAGTTTATTGAAGTAATTATTGATATAACATCCAAGAAAAAAGCCGAGCTGGAGCTGATTGCGGCCAAAGAAGAAGCACTGCAGCTAAGCAAGGCTAAGGATATGTTTATATCGGTAATGAGCCATGAGATACGTACGCCGTTGAACGCCGTGATAGGTATGTCGCACCTATTGTCAGAAGATAACCCGACAGAGTCACAAAAAGAGAATTTACATATTCTGAAATTCTCGGCAGAGAACTTGATGACGTTGATTAACGATGTGCTCGACTTTGCCAAAATTGAAACCGGCAATATAGAGCTCGAAAAAACGCCGGTAGATTTACGTGAGCTGGTGCATAGCGTGGTAAGCTCTATGCAGTATAAGCTTAATGCTACAGAAATTTATTTTAAAGAAAGCGTAGACAGCGAGGTGCCGCAACGCATACTTGCCGATCGTACTCGTTTGGTTCAAATACTGCTTAACCTGGCAAGTAATGCGGTTAAGTTTACCGAAAAAGGCGGTGTCACTATCGACTTGAAAGTGTTAGAGCAAACCTCGCAGGAGGTACGCATACGTTTCGCCGTAACTGATACCGGCATAGGCATTCCTGCTAACAAAACTAATACTATATTTGAGTCATTTAAACAGGCTTCTACCGATACTACCCGTAAGTATGGTGGTACAGGTTTAGGGCTGGCTATAACAAAAAGCTTGATCGAACTGCACGATTCGCGTATTAACGTTGACAGCGTGCTGGGGCAGGGTTCAACTTTTTGGTTTACTATTACCTTCAAAAAAGTGGAAAATTACACCATGGCAAATGATAATGCAGCCGAGATTGGCTTAAAAATAAATGTACTGGTGGCCGATGATAATCAAATTAACCGTCTGTTAATTAACAAGGTGCTCAAAAAGTGGGGTATACAAGCCGATTTTGCCGAAAATGGCTTAGAAGCTGTGCAAAAAACAGTTGCCAACCGCAATTATGATGTTATTTTGATGGATATTCATATGCCCGAAATGGGCGGCCTGGAAGCTACACAGGCTTTGCGCGGTAAGGACGATGAGTACTTTAAAAATGTGCCTATTATAGCTTTAACAGCGTCTATGTTAAGCAATCAGCTAAATCAGATTGAAGAGGTGGGTATGAATGATTTTATTCTGAAGCCGTTCGATCCGAAAAATTTGTACGATAAGCTGAGCCGCTACCAGCAGCAGTAAAAGAATCTTGAAAGCATGTAAGCCGGTTTTGCCGGCTTTTTTTGTGGTTATATGATAACAAAAAACAGGAGCCGCTTTTTACAACGAACTCCTGCCATTAATTATGATCAAACGCTCCATGTACTTGTACGGAGTTGTTTCTCAGAAAGTTTCAAAAATATTTCAGATTTCTGATGTTGGATTTTTGATTGCTTATTCCTCGCCAAAAAAGCGCTCTTAAGGTGTGTGATGTGATAAAAAACATCTGTTTAATTCCTGTATTCAGGTTAGATAATCTGAAATAGACCATCTATAATTCAAACTTACACCGCGTAGGCAATGGTGGCAATACTTAAGGTGAGCCCCTGCACTTTTAATAATTCTTGCGCGCAGGCTTCCAGCGTGGAGCCGGTGGTTACAATATCATCAACCAGTAAAATATGTTTGCCGGCAAGCTGTTCTGGTTTCAATACAGCAAAAACCTGTTTCATATTTTCGTGCCTTTCAAAACGCGATTTACGCGTTTGGGTAGAAGTTTTAACCAGTCGCACCAAATTGTTTTCCAATGCAGGCGCTGAAAGCTTATCGGCTAATCCTTGTGCAAAGCGGGCGCTTTGATTGTAGCCACGTTCGCGCAAGCGGTTCATATGTAACGGCACGGGGATAATATAATTAACTGTGCCGAGTGATGGATTGGCAATTAATTGTTCGCCTGCTATATTGCCCAGCTTATTGCCAATGGCGGGCATGTCTTTATACTTAAACTGGTGTATTAAGTGCTGTACTTTGCCGCCTTTTTCAAAATAAAGCAGGGCGTAGGCAAATTGTACATTAACCTTGCCCCAAAATTGTTGCGCTACAATATTGCCCGGTTGGCTGGCAAAGTTGGTATAAGGCAAATCATAAATGCAGTGTGTGCAAAGAAGATCTTCGGTACCCAGCAAACTGGCCCGGCAGGCCTGGCACAACCTCGGGAAAAGTAGGTTTAAAAAATTACCAAGGTAGGTGTTGCGCAGATTCACTTTGTTTAAGCTTCAGTAGCCAAGAATAAAGATTCAGTACTAAAAAAGCAAACTATCAGTGCACAATAGGTAATTTCAGCTTTAAACAACCAGCGTTTTTTCTGCCGATTGTTCACTCTTTACTTTATCGCCATCTTTTACGGCTAACTGACCGCATGCGGCGTCAATGTCTTTACCGCGGCTACGGCGCACGTTGGTAATAATGCCTTGTTTACGCAAATAAGCGGCAAAGGCATCAATTTTGTCTTCACCAGCATTTACAAAGTCGGCAAATGAGATAGGATTGTACTCAATGATATTTACCTTGCAGGGGAGGTGCTTGCAAAAACGGGCCAGTTCCATGGCGTCCTGCAATTCATCATTAAAGTTGTTAAATACAATGTACTCGTAAGTAACTGAGTTTTTAGTTTTGTTGTAGTAATATTTTAAAGCCTCGGCCAAAGCTTTTAGTGAGTTTTGCTCATTAATGGGCATAATTTGGTTGCGCTTTTCGTCATTAGCAGCGTGTAAGGATAATGCCAGGTTAAATTTCACCTGATCGTCACCAAGCTTTTTAATCATTTTAGCAATACCAGCGGTTGATACCGTAATGCGTTTAGCAGCCATATTAAGTCCATCTTCGGCGGTAATGCGTTCAATAGATTTTAGTACGTTGGCATAATTAAGTAAAGGCTCACCCATGCCCATGTAAACAATATTGGTAAGCGGTATGCCGTAATTTTGCTGTGCCTGCTGGCTTAATAAAACAACCTGATCGTAAATCTCATCCGGGTTAAGATTACGCTTACGGTCCATATAGCCGGTAGCACAAAACTTACAGGTAAGGCTGCAACCAACTTGTGATGACACGCAGGCCGTCATTCTGTCTGTAGTTGGAATCAACACACCCTCAATTAAGTGTGTATCATACAACTTAAAGGAATTTTTTATAGTTTTATCCGCGCTAAACTGTGAGTTGTTAATAATCACATTATTAATAGTAAATTGCGCCTCCAGTTTCTGGCGTAGTTCTTTTGAAATATTACTCATGTCCTCAAATGAAAAACATGATTTTTTCCAAAGCCACTCATACACCTGCTTAGCACGAAAGGCCTTTTCGCCCATGCTTATAAAGTGTTGTTGCAGAGCTTCTAAACTCAGGCTGCGGATATCAATCTTACTATTGTTTGCGTTCACAATACAAAGATAAATAAAATAGTTGGGCGGCTTTTAAAGCTTCGTTTTAGAATTGTAAAATTAAAAAACAACAACTAAAAGTTAATTGTAGTACACAGTTATGTTGCTACATTTAAATAATGTTCTGGATAGGTGGGGAGTTTGAAAGATAAATTTCATTAAATGAAAAGTTTTAGAGCCGATTACGTTTTTTCAATAATAGCCGATCCGATAAAAAATGGAATTGTAACCGTTGACGATGAAGGTAAGATCATTTCAGTAAGTACTTTCGCACAACCCGGAGTTGAGGTTGAGCAGTTGAACGGTATACTTTGCCCTGGGTTTGTGAATACCCACTGCCATGTGGAACTATCTCACTTACAGGGCCAAACTCAAAAAGGTACAGGCCTTGTAGAGTTTATTAAGGACGTGCAAAAGCTGCGCGTTGCTGATGACAATGCTATAGCGAAAGCAGCAGCAGCGGCCGATCAGCAGATGTTTGACAATGGCATTGTAGCTGTTGGTGATATCTCCAACAGTGCCAACAGTTTAGCTGCTAAACAGGGCAGTAAATTATATTACCATACGTTTATTGAGATGTTTAGCTTTTTGCCCGAACGGGCAGAAATTGCCTTTCAAAATGCGCTCGAGCTGCAAAAGCAGTTCAAGCCAATGGCTACATCCATTACTCCTCATGCACCTTACTCGGTATCTAAAGAACTTTTTAGGCTAATTAAAGCCTATAGCGATAATTACGATAATCTTCTGAGCATGCATAACCAGGAGTGCGAGGATGAGAATAAATTTTACCGTTACAAAAACGGAAAGTTTATCGACCTTTATGAGTCATTTGGAATGGATATCAGCTATTTCAAACCTCAGGCCCGTAATTCCCTTCAATCAATAGTGCCGCTGTTGAGCAGCCGAAGCGAGATTTTAATGGTACATAATACCTGTACCAACTTAAAAGATATTTATTTTGTAAAACGGTTTGACCGTAAAATAAACTGGTGCTTTTGCCCCAATGCTAACTTGTACATTGAAGGCCGCCTCCCTAAAGTGGAACTGTTTTTAGACGAAGGTTTTAATCTTACCTTAGGTACCGATAGCCTGGCATCCAATGATAAATTGTGTATTTTAAACGAAATGCGCACTCTGCAAGGTGCTTTTCCATCACTAACCATTGCTAAATTGCTGGAGTGGGGCACAATAAATGGGGCCCGCTTTTTAGGAATCGATGATGAGTATGGTACATTAGAGCCCGGTAAAACACCAGGGTTGAACTTATTAACCGGGTTAGATGGGTTGAAAATTACACCCGAAACGCAGGTAAAACGTTTACTTTAATCACTTCCCATTGTGTCATAAGCCGTATTATTGCAGTTAATTTATAAGGCTGTATGATAAAGCATTTAAACATAACCGTGCAAGGCAAGGTACAGGGCGTTTTTTTTCGTGCCTCTACCAAGGCCGTGGCCGATCAGTTAGGCGTACGTGGTATTGCCCGGAACGAAGGCAATGGCGATGTATACATCGAAGCAGAGGCCGAGCCCGCTATGCTCGAAATGTTTTTAGAATGGTGCAATGAAGGACCCGAACGGGCACGCGTAACATCGGTAAACAGTGAGGAAGGTGAAATCAAAAACTATCGTAACTTTGAAGTAGTTAAAAGATGATAATAAGGTCTTAGTTTGTAATTCAAAGTTTACGACGGTTTAAGGACTTTCGCATACTATGAGTTTTCAACCATCATCTACGGACGCTAAATTCAAACAATTTGTCTACTGCTAAAAAATTTGCCGGTCAAACTGCTGTATATGGTTTAACAACCGTTGCAGGCCGAACGTTAAATTTCTTCCTCACCTCGTTATACACCCGGGCGTACCCACCGCGCGTGTATGGTATTTTCGGAAACATGTTCAGCTGGGCATCTATGCTCAATGCCTTGCTGTCTTTTGGTATGGAAACCACCTACTTTAGGTACCTTAATAAAAGAGCCGACGATAAGCAGCAGGTTTATAACAACTCCTTTGCTGCCATATTCATTATCACCTTGCTTTTTTTGTTCACTACGCTGCCTTTTGTGAGCGCTATAACCAATTGGATCAGGGTAGATTCCCAAACATCCGTTGCGGATTATAATAATTACACCCGCTTTTTTATTGCCATTCTGGTTATTGACGCCTGGTGTGTTATCCCTTTTGCCAAGCTACGTGCAGATGGGCGGCCGGGGCGATACGGCTTGTTAAAGCTGGTAAACATATTTACATTTATTGGGCTTAACCTTATTTTTATATTGGTGCTGCCTTATGTAGTAAACCACCAATTACCAGGGGCGGTATGGATTCAGTCTTGGTTTAGGCCGGGTTGGCTGGGGTATGTATTCCTATCTAATGTAGTAGCCAGTTTGCTCACCTTTGTAATGCTGTTGCCTGAACTGCTAAAACTGAAACCTAATTTTGATGCGCCCATGTTTAAAGACATGCTGCGCTATAGCTGGCCGGTGCTCATTGCCAATTTCTCCTTTATTATTAATGAAAATCTCGATAAGATATTGATAGGGAAGCTTTTACCGGAGAATATCAGCAGTACACAATTGGGTATTTATAATGCCTGTGCCAAAATCGCCATCTTTTTAAACTTGTTTGTACAGGCGTTCAGGCTGGGCGCAGAACCATTCTTTTTCAGCCAGGCAAAAAAAGAGAATGCTGCAAATACATATGCGCAAATCATGAATTACTTTGTAATTGCTGTGTCGGTAATTTTTGTGGGTTTAATGGCTAACATAGAATTGCTTAAGTACTTTATAGGCAAATCATACTGGTCGGGTCTTAATGTAGTGCCATTGCTGCTGTTCGGGTATGTAAGTTTAGGTATATACATGAATTTGTCCATTTGGTATAAGCTGTCAGACCAAACCAAGTATGGCTTATATATATCTGGTGTAGGCGCTTTAGTTACTGTTGTACTCAACGTTGTTTTTATCCCGGCGTACAGTTACATGGCGTCTGCCTGGGCCTCTTTAATTGCTTACACGGTTATGATGGTGCTGTCCTACTTATGGGGGCAAAAAAACTATCCCATACCATACAACGTCAAAAAAAACTTAACCTATATTATAAGTTCAATCATAATCGTATTTTTATCATTCAGTGTTTTTCATCGCAGTTTAGTAGTAGGTAATGCCCTGCTTGTGTTATTTGCAGGGGCTGCCTTTATGGCTGAGCGGAAAAGAATACTGGCCATACTAAAAAAATAGTAATGACCATCAAAATCATCAATAACTCTAAAAATGACCTGCCGGCTTATGAAACCTTGCATGCTGCCGGTATGGATCTGCGCGCCGATATAGAAGACACTGTGGTTCTAAAACCCATGGAACGTAAACTAATTCCAACCGGCCTGCATATTGAACTGCCAGAAAGTTTTGAGGCACAAATACGCCCACGTAGTGGTTTAGCGTTTAAGCATGGTATTGGCATTGTAAATTCTCCGGGTACGGTTGATGCCGATTACCGCGGCGAGATAAAAGTGTTGCTCATTAATTTTTCGGATAATGATTTTGAGATCAACACGGGCGACCGTATTGCACAAATGATAGTAGCCAAGCATGAAAAAGTGGAGTGGCAACAAGTTGAAGTGTTGAGTGAAACATCGCGCGGTGCTGGCGGTTATGGGCATACAGGCGTAGTATAAATAAGTATATGAAAATCGGGTACTTTGGTATAGGCTTATTACTCATTCCGGCTATGGCGGTTGCACAAACCAATGGCACAAACTTGAGTTCCCGTACGCCGGTAACATCCGTTGACAGCATGGCTGTGCAGCAAATTTATTATGAGGCCCTGCGCAAAAAAACGATAGAAGATCTTAAAGGCGCTGCCGAGCTTTTTGCACGTGTGTTGCAGGTTGATGCCAATAATGATGCAGCTATGTACCAGCTGTCAGGCTTGCGCAGTATGGAAAACAAGCATGCTGATGTACAGCAACTACTTGAAAAAGCCGTAACTCTGAAACCCAATAATGAATGGTATTGGGTAGCCCTGGCCGATAGTTACGAGAAAACCAGCAGCATGCCCAAACTGGAGCATGTTTTTGACGAGTTACTGCGCCTTAACCCCGATAAAACCGATTATTACTATGACAAAGCCAATGCCCTTTTCCTGGAAAAGCGGTATGACGAGGCCCTGTCCGTATATGCCAAGCTGGAGCAGCTAACCGGTTTAACCGATGACCTGGTAATTAACCGGCAAAAGGTATATCTGAAACAAAACAACGTAGAAAAAGCCGCGGCGGAGTTGGAGCAACTGATTGCCTCAAATCCCGACCAGGTGAGGTATTACCTGCTGCTGGGCGAAATTTATAATTCCAACCACCTTACTGATAAGGCCGTTAAAGTATTGCAACGCGGCGAAAAGGTACTGCCTAACAACGGCATGCTGCACTTGGCCCTGGCCGATGCTTACCGCAACAAAAAAGAAATCGAGGCCAGTTACAAACAACTGCAATTGGCTTTTGAAGCGCCGGGTCTGGACATAGATCAAAAGATACGCATTATACTCGGTTATACACCCAAGTTTCCGGATGCTAACGCGAAAGTTAGTGCATTGGAGCTAAGTCGTATTGCCACCAACGTTCACCCTAATGATGCCAAAGCGCAGGCCATTTATGGCGATATGCTGGCACAAAACAATAAGCTGAAGGAAGCTAAAGCCGCTTATAAAAAATCGGTAGAACTGAACTCGGAGATCTATATGGTGCATGAGCAGCTAGTACGACTGGAGCTCGGCGAAAATGCTATAGATGAAGCCATTAAAGATGGAGACAATGCCTTGTCGTTATTTCCTAATCAGGCGTGGATGAACTACCTGGTAGCTATAGCGTACTTGCAAAAAAAGCAACCGGCCAAGGCATTAGGTTATTTAAAAAATACCATAGCGCTTGAACTGGATGATAAAGACCTTTCGGCGCAAAGTTATGCCGCATTGGGCGATTGTTATCACGAACTGAAGGATAATGCCAAATCTGACGCTGCTTACGATAAAGCATTAACTTATAATCCGGATAACGCTTATACATTAAACAACTACGCCTATTATCTGTCTATACGTGGTGAGCAGCTCGAAAAGGCTGCCCAAATGTCGAAACATAGTATTGATCTGCAACCTAATACAGCATCGTTTGAAGATACGTATGCCTGGATTTTGTTTAGACAAAAAAAGTATGCAGACGCACGTCAGTGGATAGAAAAAGCGTTAACGCATAGTAAAGACGGTAATGCCGTACAAACCGAGCATTACGGCGATATTATGTTTTACCTCGGCAATACCGAAGCTGCGGTACAAAACTGGAAAAAAGCAAAGGAGTATGGCGGGCAATCGTCAGTTTTAGATCGTAAGATAAATGAGAAGAAATATGTTGAATAAGCTGCTGTTGACATTATGCCTGGCAGCACTGTTTGGATGCAAGGCAAAGAAGCAACTGGTAGTTCGTAAAGCCGATTCAACCGTAACCGCGAAAGCTGTAAACCCTATGCTGGCACGTTTAGAGGCTATTCGTTCTAAGCAAACTGTTTTTAATACGTTTTCGGGCAGGGCCAAAACCAAACTTACTATTGACGGTAAAAGCAATGATGTTACCCTGAATATCCGTATACAACACGGTAAAAAGATATGGGTTTCTATAACAGCTCTGTTAGGTATAGAAGTTGCCCGTGCGCAAATCACGCCTGATAGTGTAGTGGTTGTAAACCGCCTGCAGCGCGTATATCTAAAAAAGCCTTTCAGCTACATAAACAACTACGCCAGTCGGCAGGTAAATTACCAAACAGTTGAATCGTTGCTGGTTGGCAATGCAATAAACGAATTGCTAAGCGAGAACGGGAAAATTGAAAGTGCACCGGGCGGTGGTATAACTATAACCGGTAATTTAAATGAGATTGCTTACCGGTTGCTTGTAGGGATTGACTCGAAGGTTACGCAAACCAGTTTTGCCAATGCACCTGCACGCCAATCGCTGCAGGTAACCAACAGCCAGTTTATCCAGGCCGATAATAAGATCATTCCATCGCAGATTAACATTCTGTCTAACGTGCGTGATAAAAGCATTGAAGCCTCGCTGCAGTACAACCGCACCGAGTTTAACCAGCCTTTAGAATACCCGTTCAGCATACCGGATGGATTTGAACCTGCCAATTAAAATAGGTACTTTTGGATTAATGAAATTTATAAAGCTTGTACTGTTTGTAATTCTGGCCTTCTGCATTTTTGATGCGCACGCCCAAAGCAGTGCCGAACTGAAACGCCGCCGGGCCGAGTTAAATAATGAGTTGGAAGATTTGAACCGCGAGTATCGCGCTACTTTAAGCAATAAAAAATCGACCATCAAGCAACTTAACATCCTAAAAGCACAAATAGGCCTTCGCGAAGAAAAGATCAGGAATGTTAACTCGGAGATCAGGTTGCTTAACAACGAGATTAGCGAAAACAGCAATACCGTTCAAACCCTGCAACAACAGCTAAATCAGCTAAAGAAGGAATATGCAGCCATGATTGTGTTTGCTTATCATAACCAGAGCGCCTACAACAAGTTAATGTTCGTTTTTGCGTCCAAGGATTTTAATCAGGCTTATAAGCGTCTCAAATACCTGCAACAATTTGGTACTTACCGCGAGCGTCAGGCTCAATCCATACAAGGCACCCAAAAGGATCTTCACGTCAAAATAAACGAGCTGGACCGTACCAAGAACCAAAAAAGCAGTTTGCTGCAAGAACAGGAAAAAGAGAAGGAAACCTTAGGTAAGGAGCGCAATAACCAGGTAGCCGTAGTGGCCGATCTTTCTAAACAGGAGGGGCAGCTTAAAAAACAACAAAGAGCTGTATTGGCGCAACGCCGCAAGGTAGATCAGCAAATTTCGGCCGCCATACGCCGTGAGATTGCTGAGGCTCGCCGCCGAGCTGAAGAAGAAGCGCGCGCCGAGGCTGCCCGTCGTGCCGCTTTAGCTGCCGATAAAGCCAGGGCCGACAATAAATCGGCTGCTGAAATTGCCGTTGCCGCTAAACCTAAACCTATTACCCGTAAAACCGACTCAGAAGTATTGTCGGCTACACCAGCTGCCGCCAAACTCTCAAACGACTTTTTAGGTAACCGAGGCCGTTTGCCGTGGCCGGTAGGTGTAGGGCAAATAATTCAGGGTTTTGGTATTTACACCACGCCAGAAGGCATTAGGAATGACAACCGCGGTGTTGATATCCGTACGTCGGGCGGTGCGCCTGTACGTGTGGTGTTTGAAGGTACCGTAGCTGCCGTAAACGATATTAGCGGTACGTACCTGGTAGTTATACAGCATGGTTCTTATTTTACGGGCTACGCTAACTTAAAGTCGGTTAGTGTAAGTTCGGGTCAAAAGGTAAGTACACGCCAAACTATCGGTGCCGCTGCAACTGATGCTGCTACCGGCGAAACCACAGTTCACTTCGAGCTGTATAATGGCAGTACGCCGGTTAATCCAAAATCTTGGTTGGCATCACAATAAGTGAAACATTGTACAGTTATAATTGTATATATTTGTACCTTTAAATAAATAACTCATGTTCAGTTCGGTTTTTTTGTTTTTGAACATTGGCACACCGGAGCTAATACTAATTCTGTTTGTAGCCTTATTGCTTTTTGGTGGTAACAAGCTTCCTGAACTGGCAAGGGGTTTAGGCAAAGGCATACGCGACTTTAAAGATGCGTCGGAAGGGGTGAAACGGGAGATACATAATCAAATAAATAGCTTTGATGAAAAACCGTCTGAGCCTGTAGTGCGTACTTCTGTTATTGAGGCCGAGACCGAGACACAAAACACGGTTCCCGCTGCCAATACCGAAACGGTTACAGTTGAGCCGGAACACTCTATCAAAAAAGAATTTTAAATATAAAAATTATCAATCATGGGATTAGGCGCACCAGAAATCATTCTGATTATCGTTGCAATTTTAATTTTATTCGGAGGACGCAAAATTCCTGAGCTAATGAAAGGATTAGGCCAGGGCGTTAAAGAATTTAAAGACGCATCGAACACAAAGGAAACGCAGGAAGACAAAACTAAAGTGCAATCCTAATCGGATAAACGATACTTTATTCTTCATAAATTAAGCTTATCGGTAGATAATTATTTATTATCAACTGATAAGTTTTTTTATTTTAGCGGCCTATGGCTAAAATTTACACCACTTTAACGGATATACAGCAAGATTTGCAGGGCGGACAAACAACCGTTAAAGAGCTGGTAAACCAATACCTGGCTAACATTAAGCAATACGTGCACTTAAATGCCTATAACGAGGTATTTGCGGATGAAGCTTTACAAAAAGCCGAAGAGTTGGATAGCCGCTTTAAAAGCGGTGCACCTACCGGCAAGCTTGCCGGTATGGTTGTAGCTATAAAAGACAATATTTGCTACAAAGGGCACACCGTTACCGCCTCTTCTAAAATATTAGAAAACTTTACTTCTATATATTCTTCAACCGTTGTTGAGCGGTTGCTGGCCGAAGATGCCATTATAATTGGTCGTTGCAATTGCGACGAGTTTGCCATGGGCGGCGCCAACGAGAACTCTTATTTTGGCCCCGTAAAGAACATGGCCGATGAAACACGCGTACCGGGTGGCTCATCGGGCGGTTCGGCGGTGGCTGTACAAGCGGGTATGTGCCATGCGGCCATTGGTACCGATACGGGAGGTTCAATCCGCCAGCCTGCATCATTTTGCGGTGTGGTTGGGTTAAAACCCACCTATGGCCGCGTATCAAGGCATGGTATTATCGCCTATGCATCTTCTTTCGATCAGCCCGGGCCTATAACCCAAAGTGTTGAAGACGCTGCACTGTTGTTGGAAGTAATGGCAGGGCCCGACGCTTATGACGGCACTGCATCGCAACAAGCTGTCCCCAGCTACACCAAAACCTTACAGGCATCAACCGATAAAAAGAAAGTAGCTTATTTACAGGAAGTGCTGGACAGCGAAGGTCTGGATGCTGAAGTAAAGGCAGCATTATTAAAAGCAATAGACGATCTGAAAGCCGATGGCCACACAGTTGAGCCAGTATCGTTTGAGTACCTGGATTATGTAGTGCCAACCTATTATATATTAACCATGGCCGAGGCCTCATCAAACCTGGCACGGTATGACGGGGTGCATTATGGATACCGCAGTCCTGATGCGGTCGATCTCGTTACCACTTATAAACGTTCGCGGTCGGAAGGGTTCGGGACCGAGGTTAAACGCCGTATTATGCTGGGCACATTTGTACTGAGTGCCGGTTACTACGATGCCTATTATGCCAAAGCGCAAAAAGTACGCAGGCTTATAAAGAACCGTACTAACGAAATTTTACAGGAATACGATTTTATATTGACGCCCACTGCGCCTGAGCCTGCTTTTAAGATAGGCCGGCAAGATATTGATCCGATAGTTACTTATTTAGAAGACATATTTACCGTACAGGCATCACTGGCCGGGGTTCCTGCAATTTCGTTACCGGTTCAAAACAATAGCAAGGGTTTGCCGTTAGGCTTACAATTCATCACCAAAGCTTTTAGCGAAACCGAATTGTTAAATTTTGCAACTTATTTTGGGAGTTTGCGTAAAAGTTAATAATTTAGTAAAATGCGGAAATTAACCCAATAGCCGTATTTATAGTACCCTGATAATGAGAAAACTATTTACGATTGTTTTTTGTCTTACAGCCTTGCAGTCCTATAAAGCGTTGGCGCAGCCTGCATACCAGGACACTTCATACGAGCAAGGATTAGGCCAAAGTTTTTTACAGAGCTATAAACGTACAACACCCGTACCCGCTCAGGTAGCAGCACAGTTACAACAAAACGCTTACGAAAATTCAGCCTTTAAAATTCGTCTGGATTCTATACAAAAAGACGTTCAACTGGACTATAATGAGTACGTACAAGCCTTTATTAATAACTACACCTCACCCAATCGCCGCGGCGAAATGGGGCGGGTAATGGGCTTGAGCAAATATTACTTTCCTATTTACGAAAAGGCTTTTCGCGATGCCGGTATCCCCGACGAGATCAAATACCTTTCGATTGTGGAGTCGCAATTAAACCCTAATGCAGTTTCGCGTGTTGGCGCTACAGGCCCATGGCAGTTTATGTACTCTACAGCTAAAATGTACGGGCTCAACATGAATAACTATGTAGATGAGCGCCGCGATCCTATACAAGCCAGCTATGCAGCTGCAGCTTACTTAAAAGATGCCTACCAGGAATTTGGCGATTGGCTGCTGGCTATCGCATCGTACAACTGTGGTAAAAACAGTGTAGAACGTGCCATGCAACAAGCCAATGCGGTTGATTTTTGGTCTATACGCCAGTACCTTCCGGCCGAAACCCGTGGCTACGTGCCCGCCTTTATTGCCACCATGTATGTAATGAAATATTACAACCAGCACGGCATTATGCCACAGGCCTGCAACATGACCATGAATACCGATACCGTTATGGTAAACAAGTTTGTATCGATCAACAACGTAGCCCGTATATTAAACCTGGACGCTAATGAGTTAGCCAAGTTAAACCCGGCTTATACACAACGCATTGTAAACGGTACTACCAAGGCACCGCGCCGTATGGTTATACCGCAATTAGGCAAAGAGAAATATAGTTTGCTTTATAGCGCGCTTAATGGCGAGTCTTTAAGCGTAAGTGCCCAGCCGGTATACGCTTCATTGCCTGATGATGCACCTGCAGAAGCTGTGGCTGTAAACAAAAGCGCCGCTGCATTGCATACGGTAAAAAGAGGCGAAACGCTAAGTGGCATTGCCGATAAATACGGTATTGATTTAGAAGATTTAAGAATTTGGAATAACATACGCGGCAATAAAGCGCTGCCGGGCCAAAAGCTAAAAGTTTCCGCGCCAGGTTTGGCGGCTGGTAAATCGGTTAAAACAGGCAAAGAACTGGCCACGTTGGGCAACGCCATAGGTGCTGCTGGTATGGCCAACTAAATATTCAATAACCTACCATAAACCTGGAGCCTTGGATAGCAAAACTATCCAAGGCTTTTTTGTTATTATAGTTTTAAATTGGATGTAGGCTACCGGGTTTGCAACAGCGCATGCACTTTGCGCTATACCGGAGATGCCTTGCCATTAAGAAATTTTTACCACTTCACTGCTTATCCTGCTATAAACACCGCTCTTAGCAGGTAATCTATGCCAAATTGGTTAATATTAACCTAATCTTCATTTGGTTAAAAAAGGAATTGTAATTTTGCCCACCTGAATACGAGAAGAATGAATAATACGAAACGTAAACAAGATGCGCTGAATTACCACTCTAAAGGCCGTCCCGGCAAGATACAGGTAATCCCAACTAAGCCTACCAATTCCCAACGCGATTTAACAATGGCCTACTCGCCCGGCGTTGCCGAGCCCTGCCGCGAAATTGCACAAAACGTTGATGATGTGTACAAATACACCGCCAAGGGTAACTTGGTTGCTGTAATCAGTAATGGCACGGCGGTGTTGGGCCTGGGCGATATTGGTCCCGAAGCCAGTAAACCCGTAATGGAAGGTAAAGGCCTTTTGTTTAAAATATATGCCGATATTGATGTGTTTGACCTGGAGCTGAACACCAAAAATGTAGACGAGTTTGTAAACATTGTAAAGGCTTTGGAGCCAACCTTTGGTGGTGTAAACCTCGAAGACATATCGGCCCCAACCTGCTTTGAGATTGAGCGGCGGCTTAAAGCCGAGATGAAGATCCCGGTGATGCACGACGATCAGCATGGCACGGCCATTATATCGGGTGCTGCTTTAATGAATGCTTGCGAAATTCAGGGCAAAAAGCTGGAAGATATTAAATTGGTGATTAACGGTGCTGGCGCAGCAGCCGTATCGTGTACCAAAATATATCTATCACTGGGTGTGAAAAAAGAGAACCTGGTAATGTTCGATATTGGCGGTTTAATTACACCGAACCGCACCGATTTGGACGAAATCCGTTTAGAGTTTGCCTCTAACCGTACTGATATAACCACCCTGGCCGATGCGATGAACGGTGCTGATGTGTTTATTGGCCTTTCGGCAGGTAACCTGGTTAATGCGGATATGCTGCGCAGCATGGCGCCAAATCCTATCGTGTTTGCCATGGCTAACCCCGAACCCGAGGTAGCTTATGACATTGCTGTAGCTGCTCGTCAGGACATTATAATGGCCACCGGCCGTAGCGATTATCCAAACCAGGTAAATAACGTACTGGGTTTCCCATACATTTTCCGCGGTGCGCTGGATGTGCGTGCCACAGCTATTAACGAAGAAATGAAACTGGCTGCGGTTAAAGCCATTGCCGAGCTTACCAAAAAGCCGGTTCCGGAAGCGGTTAACCTGGCTTATAATACCACCAACTTGCGCTTTGGCCGCGATTACATTATTCCTAAACCAATGGATCAGCGCCTCATAACTGAGGTGTCATCTGCCGTTGCTAAAGCTGCTGTTGAATCGGGCGTGGCGCGTTTGCCTATAACCGATTGGGATGCTTACGCCGAGCAACTACGTGCCCGTATTGGTGCAGATGATAAACTGATGCGTAATCTATCGGGCAAAGCCAAGCAAGATCCTAAGCGCGTGGTGTTTGCCGAGGCCGATAATTATAAGATTTTACGCGCTGCCCAAATTGTGAAAGACGAAGGCATTGCCATCCCTATACTGTTGGGTAATACCGAAAAAATTAAGCAGATTATTGAAGAGCATAAGCTTGATTTAGGCGATGTGCAGATCATCAATACACTGCTGCCCTGCAAAAAGCAGGAAGAGTACGCAGAGCACTTGTACCAAAAGCGCCAGCGCCGCGGTATTACCCTGTATGAGGCCCGCAAAATGATGCGCGACCGGAACTATTATGGTGCCAGCATGGTGCAGTTTGGCGATGCCGACGCGCTTATCTCCGGCTTAACCAAAAATTACGTAACCACAGTAAAACCGGCCTTGCAAATCATCGGTACCGAAACCGGCGTAAACAAGGTAGCCGGTATGTACATGATGATTACCAAGAAGGGGCCATTGTTTTTTGCTGATACCACAGTAAATGTAAACCCAACAACACAGGATTTGGTTGATATTACCGTGCTGGTAGAGCGTTCGGTGAAGCAGTTCAACATCAATCCTCGTATCGCCATGCTATCTTACTCAAACTTTGGCTCAAACGATGGCGAGGTGCCCGATAAAACCCGTGAGGCAGTGAAAGTATTGCATAAGCAATATCCTGACATGGTAATTGATGGCGAGATGCAGGCTAACTTTGCTATGAACCCCGCTTTGCTGAGCGATAACTTTCCGTTCTCGACCTTAAATGGTAAGGCCGCAAACACGCTTATTTTCCCTAACCTCGAATCGGGCAACATTGCTTATAAACTGTTGCAGGAAGTAGGCGGTGCCGAGGCGGTCGGTCCAATCTTATTGGGTATGAAAAAGCCGGTTCATGTACTCCAGTTAGGCAGTTCCGTACGCGAGATTGTGAATATGATTACCATTGCAGTGGTTGATGCACAGCAAAAAGCCCATGCCGAAGGCTTGCTGCTCAACCTGTAAATTTTAGTTATCTTAATTTTAAAGTCATTTGCCTCTGTTCATTTGAACAGAGGCAAATCTTTTTTTAGAGCGTGCCGTATAAGCGTTTGTTTTAGTATTTTTAACAAAAAATACATCATATCGAATAAAACATGTACGCATATATTGATGGGAAGCTGGTATTCAAAAGCCCGGCTTATGTGGTGATTGATGCGGGCGGTATAGGCTATCAAATCAACATCTCTTTAAATACATTCTCTAAACTTGCTGATGCCGAGCGCTGCCGCCTGTACGTGTGGCTGCACGTAAAGGAAGATGCGCACACCCTTTATGGCTTTGCCGATGAAGGTGAAAAACGTCTGTTTTTACACCTGATATCTGTTTCGGGTATTGGCCCTAATACCGGTCGCATGATGTTATCATCCATAACGCCCGAAGAGATTCAGACTGCCATTGTAAAAGGTAACGTTACTCAAATACAGCGTATAAAGGGTATCGGTCCAAAATCGGCTCAGCGTGTTATCCTCGAGCTGCAGGATAAATTGCGTAAGGAAGGGCCTGATAGCCTGATATCCATGCCATCAAATAATACGGTTAAAGACGAAGCGCTATCGGCTTTGGTAATGTTGGGCTTTGCCCGCGCTGCTGCCGAAAAGGTTATAGACCAGGAGATAGGTAAGAGCACAGATACTTTAACAGTAGAACAACTGATTAAATCGGCTTTAAAAAGTTTATAGTTTTAAATCTTTAATTCTTAACGGTTCTTGATTCGAAATTTTACTGCAAGGTTTGTTGCATGGTTGGTGTTGTGGTCTGCTTGCAGCGGAATAAGTTTTGTTTTTGCCCAAAAAAAGCCTGCCGGCAGGAAGGACTCTGTTACCATCAGTGTTCCGTACCGCAACCAGCAATCTAAAAACGCGAAACTACGCGAGGGGCGCTTTGAGAACGATCCGCCCAATTTAGTGCGTACCATTCAGTACGATGCTTCATCCAATCGTTACATACTTATTGAGAAGGTGGGCAACTTGCTTTACCGTGCGCCCCGGTATTTAACCTTTACCGAATACCTGCAGCTAACTCAGCAGCAAAACCGCCGGGAGTACTTTAAAAAACTTGCTGACGATTATGCTTACAGTTCTCAGCAGCCTGGGTTTATTCCGCAAATAAAAATCAGGAGCCGTACTTTTGAGCAGATATTTGGTAGCAATACCATTGATATTCGTCCGCAAGGATCTGCCCAACTGGTGTTTGCGGGTCAGGTAAACAGCAATCAAAACCCGCTGTTTAATACCCAGCAGCGCAAGCAGTTCAACTTCAACTTTGACCAGCGCATCCAAATGAATGTTACGGGTGCTATCGGCGATAAATTAAAGATTGCCACCAATTACAATACAGATGCCCAATTTCAGTTTGAGAACCAGGTAAAGCTCGACTATACCGGCCGACCCGACGAGATCATTCAAAAGATTGAGGCCGGTACGGTAAGCATGCCTTTGAACACCGCCCTTATTCGTGGCAGTCAGGCGCTGTTTGGCTTAAAAACCAAGTTGAAATTTGGAAAGCTCGATGTAACCAGTATATTCTCTCAACAACGCTCGCAAGCACGTACAATCACCATTACTAACGGTGCACAGCAAGGCGAGTTTAGGCTTACACCAGCCGATTATGAGGCCAACCGCCATTACTTTCTGTCACAGTATTTCAGAAATAATTATAACAGGGCTTTAGCAAATATTCCGCTCATCAGCACCAATGTGGTGGTTACCCGTGTGGAGGTTTGGACCACCAACCGAACTAACACCACTACCGATTCACGCGATATCATCGGCTTGTTAGACTTAGGTGAGAACAGGCCATACAACACCGCTCAAATACAAGGCGGACCGGGCTTTTCGGGCTTGCCTGCAGGCTTCCAGGGGCCTGGTTTTACACAACAGTCTAACTCATTGTTAAACCGCTTATTCAGTTTGCCAAACCAGGGGCGCTTGTCTAACTCTAATGATGTTGCTAATTTTTTCCAGTCATCTGGCGCTACTGATAACTATGCCAAGCTACCTTATGCGCGTAAATTAACCAGCAAGGAGTTTACGCTTCATCCGCAGTTGGGCTATATCTCTTTAAATTATCCGCTTAATAACGATGAGGTACTGGCAGTTGCCTACCGCTATACTTACAACGGTGTTGAATATCAGGTAGGGGAGTTCTCTAACGATATACCCGTTGACCCGGTAAACCCAAAAGCACTTTATGTGAAGTTGCTGAAGAACGAGATACTGAAAACTAACCTGCCCACCTGGGATTTGATGATGAAAAACATCTACTCGCTGGGTGCTTACCAGGTTAGCCCGGTAAACTTCAGGCTTACCATTGCCCGTTTGGACGACCGGACGAACATCGAGAAACAGAATATTGACGAGGGGGCCAACATAACCGGCAAGCGGTGGTTGCAACTTACCCGTCTGGATACCCTGAACCAGCAGAACGACCGCCTGCCTGAGGGCGACGGCTACTTCGACTTTTTGGAAGGTATTACGATTGATTCGCAGAACGGGCGTATCATGTTTCCGGTGGTAGAGCCATTTGGTAGCGACTTGGCTCGCAGGTTCAGGCCAACAGAGCAGGATCTGGTAAGGCGCTATGTATACCAGCCGCTGTACGATAGTACGCGTACCATTGCCCAGCAATACTTTCCACAGCTTAACCGGTATATCATTAAAGGTACTTATTCATCACAGTCGGGCTCAGAGTTTCAACTTAATGCGGTAAACATACCCCAGGGTTCGGTAGTAGTGAATGCCGGTGCCCTGCGCTTGCAGGAAGGAACCGATTTTACCGTTGACTACAGCATTGGCCGTATAAGGGTTTTAAACCAGGCGCTGTTATCATCGGGCCAGCCACTCACTATTAATATTGAGAATAACGAGCTCTTTGGCATCCAGCAAAAAACCTTGTATGGTTCCCGGTTTGATTACCGTGCCAGCCCTAAGTTAGCCTTGGGTGGTACCATCATGCACTTAAGTGAGCAGCCACTTACCCAAAAGCAAATCATTGGCGAGGAGTCGGTATCCAACACGATTATGGGCCTCGATGTTAATTATAGTACCGAGTCGCGCTGGTTAACGCGTTTGGTAGATCGATTACCGTTCATCAATACCAAAGCACCATCGTTCATTAACTTTTCGGGAGAGGTGGCGCGCCTTATGCCGGGCAGCCCCAGCGCAGTGAATTTTGCGGGCTCCAAAGGCGGTACATCTTACCTGGATGATTTTGAAAGCAGCCAATCCATTATCGACTTAAAAAGCGCCTTAAACTGGCAAATTTCGGGCACGCCGCAATTGTTCCCGGAGTCGCGTTTGTTTAACGATCTGAGTTATGGTTACAACCGTGCCCGCCTGGCCTTTTACAACATCGACCCTATATTTTACACATCCAGCTCTAACTTTAACATTACCCGGGCCGATCTGTCAAACCACTACGTGCGCCAGGTGCTCGAAACCGAGGTGTTGCCTTACCGACAATCGGTAACCGGCCAGCCCTTGATATTGCCTACGCTCGATTTGGCTTTTTACCCTAATACACGTGGTCAGTACAATTATACTACCACAGGCATCAGTCCGGATGGTACATTGCTCAATCCGCGTACGCGCTGGGGCGGTATGTTCCGCAAGCTGGAAACCAACGATTTTGAATCGCTCAACGTACAGTACATTGAGTTTTGGATGATGGACCCTTTCATTTACAAACCCAACTCACAAGGTGGTGATCTGTATTTAAACCTGGGCAGCATAACCGAAGATATTTTGAAAGACGGCCGTAAGTCAGTAGAAAACGGTTTACCGCCCGACGGCAGCAATACGCAAACCGACGAAACTGTTTGGGGACGCGTGCCGCGCCTGCAGCCGGTTATTAATGCTTTTGATAATAACCCCGATGCCCGCCGTTTGCAGGATGTGGGTTTGGATGGGATGAATGATGCCGGCGAGCAAACCAAATTCTCCGGCTTTTTGCAGCAGGTAAGAACACAGCTTACACCACAAGCAGCCAACGCACTTACTGCCGACCCATCATCTGACAATTACCAATATTACCAGGGCTCGCAGCAGGATCAGAACCGGGCCGGCATTTTGCAGCGCTACAGCCGCTACAACGGTACCGAGGGTAACTCCAAAACTGCCGAGCAATCACAGGCCGAGCTGGGTGTTTCTACTTCCGCTTCAACCTCCCTGCCAGATGGGGAAGACCTGAACCGTGACAACAGCATGAGTCAGGCTGATGAATATTTTCAGTACAAGGTATCGGTAAGGCCGCAGGATTTGGTGGTGGGACAAAACTTTATAAACGATAAGGTAACCGCACAGGTTAAACTTGCCGATGGTACCACACAAAGTGTAAACTGGTACCAGTTTAGGGTGCCTATTTTAGCTTATCAATCGCGCGAGGGAAATATTCAGGACTTTAAGGCCATCCGCTACATGCGTATGTTCATGACCAACTTTGCCGATACCGCGGTGTTGCGTATGGGTACGCTGCAATTGGTACGTGGCGAATGGCGCGGATATAACGTAGAGAACAATGCCACTAAGGTAATTGCCGATCCTGCATTGGTAAATGCGCCGATAGATAATTCGACCCTGAATGTACAAGCTGTAAACCTGGAGGCTAACGGTAACCGCAGCCCAATACCTTACGTACTGCCGCCGGGCATTGAACGCCAGCGCGATTATAACAACCTGCGTACTGATACCCGGTTAAATGAGCAGTCTCTCTCTTTAAATGTATTAAACCTGCGCAACGGTTATTCAAGGGCGGCATATCGTACTTTTTATAATGATTTACGCGCCTACAAACGCCTGCAAATGTTTGTGCACGCCGAGGGTGATCAGTTGAACGATAACGACCTGAGCGCTTTTATACGTTTGGGGGTTGATTACCAGGACAGCTATTACGAGTATGAAGTGCCATTGAAAATAACTCGTCCGGGCACGTCAGATCCAGGAGCTATATGGCCTGAGGTTAATAATATAGACCTTGAGCTGGCGGCTTTAACACGTGCTAAGCTGGCTCGTGATAATGCCATAGCTACTGGTCAGGCTTCTTTAACGGTACCTTTTACCATAATGGAGGGCAACAACCGCATTACCATTAAAGGCCAACCCGATTTGAGTCGTTTGCGTGCCATTATGCTGGGAGTACGTAATCCTTACAGGGCAACAGGCGGTTTTGATAAGTCGGCCATTGTGTGGTTTAACGAGTTGCGCTTAACCGATTTTGACCAGCGCGGCGGCTGGGCAGCCACTGCACGGCTTAACGCCAAGCTGGCCGATTTTGCCGACGTAACGTTGGCTGGCAGCAAAACTACTATCGGTTTTGGCTCTATTGAGCAGCGCGTAAGCGAGCGCAGCCGGAGCGACAACCAAACATTTGACGTAGCCGGCAGCCTGGAACTGGGCAAGTTCTTTCCGGCTAAAACAGGTGTGCATATACCTATGTATGTTAACTTATCGCAACAGGTAGCCATGCCGCAATATAACCCGGCTCAGCCCGATGTGGAAATGAAAGATGCACTGCGCAATGCCCCAACCGATGAAAAGCGTGATGAAATAAAACGCACGGCTCAGGATTATACTATGCGCAAAAGCATCAACTTTACCAATGTGCACAAAGCTAAAACAAACCCCGCCGAGCCGGTACGCTTATGGGATGTAGAAAACTTAAATGCCACTTACGCCTACTCAGAGTATGAGCACCATGATTTTATAACTGAAAACGATAATCAAAAAATATACAAGGTGGCATTGGCTTATAACTACTTAAACCAAGCCAGGTATTATACGCCGCTCGAGAAGGTAATTAAAAGCAATATGCTCTCACTGCTGCGCGATTTCAACTTCAGTATTTTACCATCAAGGTTAAATTTTGCGATCAGTTTCGATAGGTTTTATTCCGAGAATACCCTGCGTAATAACGACCCGAATAACTTTTTACCCATACCTACTACTACTTTCAACAAAAACTTTAACATTACCCGTGTTTACGGTATAGGCTGGAACCTCACCAAATCACTGCAAATGGATATTGACGCTACTAACCTATCGGTAGTGGATGAACCTGCCGGACGGGTGAATGGTTTAAAGCGCGACACCTTGTGGGATAACCTGAAACGCCTGGGCCGCACCACCAATTACAACCATACCATCAATTTTAACTATACCGTGCCTATTAACCAGGTGCCGGGGCTGGATTGGGTAAGCACTATTGCACGTTACAGCACCAACTTTAACTGGCAAACCCAACCCAAATTTGCTATTGATGATGTTAACCTCAATGTGGGTAATACTATTCAAAATTCACGGTCGGTTCAAATTAATCCAACCCTTAACTTAACCGGGCTTTACAATAAGTTTGCTTACCTGCGCAAGTTTAACAATGCTGATGGCAAGGGAACAAATAAAGCCAGTAAGCTACTGGTGGGTTTGCTGACCAGTGTTAAAAACCTTGGCGCAACGTATACGCGTAGCGAAGGCACTTATTTACCGGGCTACTTACCAACTACCTCATTTGCAGGTCAGGACTTTAGTTACAATGCACCCGGTATAGGCTTTTTGCTGGGCAGCCAGGCCGATCTGCGTCCTAAGGCCATTGCCAACGGCTGGTTAAGCAGAGATACCTTACAAAATCAGCTTTATTCGACCACGCTGAATGAGGATATGCACTTCCGGAGCACCATCAGGCCGTTTCCTGACTTAAATATAGAACTGACTGCCTTTCGTACACGTGACCGTAATTTTCAAACCAACTACAAGTACAACGCTGCATCAGGCGGTTTCGAGAGCTTAAGCCCAATCACGTCCGGAACATACAGTGTTTCTTTCCTCTCTATAGGTACAGCGTTTTCAAAAGAACAAGGTATCAACAAGTACTCCAGTACTTTCCAGGCCCTGTTGAATAACCGCCGTATAATATCGCAGCGCTTAGGGGCGCAAAATGCCAATTCGGGTGGTACTACCGCAGATGGTTATCGTGAAGGTTATGGGCCAAATCAGCAGGACGTATTAGTGTCTTCTTTCCTGGCGGCTTATAGTGGTAAGGATGCCAGCAAGTCGAGTCTGAACAGCTTTCCGCAAATACCTATCCCTAACTGGCAGCTTACCTATAATGGCTTAAGCAGAATTAGCTGGTTTAAAGAACTGTTTGATTCATTTGACCTACGCCATGGTTATCGTTCAACTTACAGCGTAAACAGCTTTAATTCGCTTATCCGTTACCGCGAAGTAAACGGTGCGCCAAGTGAACGTGATGTAAACAGCGATTTTTTGCCATTTTACCAGTTTACGCAAGTAACCTTATTTGAACAGTTTGTGCCTTTGTTAGGAGTCGACATCCGCTTTAAAAATAGCATGACCGTAAATGCCGAATACCGTAACAGCCGTACCATGAGCCTAAGCTTGCTGAATAGCCAGCTGGCGCAGCAAAACGAAAATATTATGGTGTTTGGCTTTGGGTATCGTACCCGTAACTTCAGATTTCCGTTTGGTTTGTTCAGGAATTTTAAGCTGAATAACGATTTGAACTTTAAAATGGACTTTGCCCTGCGCGATAATAAGATTGTAATTTACCGTGCTGATGTGCAAACTGCCGAAATATCATCAGGCGCCAAAAATATCACCATCCGCCCGTCTATTGATTATGTGATTAACCAGCGTTTTAACTTCAACCTTTTCTACGACTCGAACATTACCAAGCCCTATACCTCACAAACATTTAACACGGCGTTTACCAACTTTGGCGTAAACTTGAAATTATTGCTGCAATAAGAGGAACGCTCAAGAGGTTAAATTTTATTGTTAGTGTTATACTTTTAATGATTTATCGTATTGGCTGTAAAGTTATTATGATGAAGAAGATTACGCTTGTTTTTACATTGTTGGTAATTGTTGTTATTGCTTGCAAAAAGGACAAAACTAATAACAAAATTATAGGGCGGTGGGAAACCGAAGGAGCACCACAGCTTGCTGCCAATCACATACATGAGTTTTATCTGTTTGATAAACAGGGTAAGTACTACCTTACCAGGATGGTACAAGACCCCAATAGCTCCAATTATTTAGGTTATCTGCAATACACATCCGGCAGGTACCGGCTGCAAGGAAATACCATTCTATTTTATAATAAGGAGTCTTATATTAACGATCCGGTTAATGGGCCGTATGCCAGCCGGGATAAGTTGGTAAAAGCAAACGATCCTGACGCATCTGCAAATTTCACCATTGAATCAAATGGTTTGCGAAGGCTTGCCATATCCAGTATTTGCTCACCCAACGCCTTCTGCGTAGAGATCACATCGAGATACCAGTTTATAGCCGATGAGGACTAAACAAAAAAGGCACTGTGAATTCACAGTGCTTTTATTGTATATATAATGGGGTGGTATGTTTAGTTTGCTTTGGTAACCTTGCCCGATCCTATACTGCGGCTTTCCACTTCGGCATTGCCTGTGTAAATAACCTGGCCCGATCCGGTGATACGAGCGCTTACGTGTTTATCTGCCGCCACATATACCTGGCCCGATCCGGTTATTACGGTCGAAGTTTTTTCGGTACCTAATGATTTACCCAGCACCTGACCCGATCCCGTTACAACCATGCTGGCATCCTGGGCGCTGCCGCTCAGTTTAATAAAGCCTGAGCCGCTTAATACGGCATGCAGGTCTTTAGTTTTTATATCGGTTGATATACTGCCCGAGCCGCTCATTACAGTCTTGAAGTGTTCGGTATTGATAGTGCCATCAACCTTAATGCTGCCCGATCCGCTGTTAATAAGCGTGTTTAAACTCTTGGCTGTAACATAAACTTCAACTTTGCCAATATTTCTGTCCCATTTAATGTCCTTTTTCAGTCTAATTTGTAAGGTCTCTTTCTCCACAACAGTTTCAATATATTGAAGTACATCTTCATTACCAGTAACGCGCACGCTTTCTGTGCCATCCAATACTACCTGCACCTGGAACGGCCCCGCCGAAGCCACCTTATCAAAGCTGCTTACCGGCCGGCTTTGTGCAGTAGTTTTTTGTGCTGATGCCTGCTGTCCGGCTATCATGAATAAGATAGCAACTGCGGTATAGATAAATTTTTTCATCATGTTATGAGGGTTGGTTTATTTACAAGACAGCAGTAAAATGGTATCCGTTGCACCAAATAAAGAAAATAATTTACTGGCGCCTTAGCGCCTGCCCTGCCGCTGGCGGCGCAGCTGCCTGCGTAACTCGCGTCTTTTTTTATCGTCTATACGTTGGGCTATATGCTGCTTTACCATTTTTTCAGTAGCTGCATCATAACCGGCTCCGGCTTTTATGCCTATGGCGAGGCTTTTCCACACCGTTTTAAAAAAGGGCGTATCGGGCTGGCGGATATAGGTAACATCAGTTTCGCGCGGTGTTCCGCCTAAAAAATCGGGATTATGTCGTTTTACAACAAGCGCATTAGCCAATATAGAAGCGATAGTACGATGACGGTAACGGTCGGCCAGGGTATCCATTTTCAGAATACGCACTTTTAAATCGTGGTACAAAAAGCTAACTTTTCCCTTGGTTTTATATCGGTCGGCCTTAAAATCAAATGATAGTCTATCCAGCTTGCCCGAGGCAATTTTTATGAGACCAAATGGCATGGTAGCCTTGTTCATCTTTTCCAAATCCATAGGGCCAACGCTGCCTTTATAGGTGAATGATTTGGCCGAATCGGTGAGGTTGAAAGATACTTCTGCCTCCACCGGGCCGCTTTCCATTAAGTACGAACGAAGCTTTACCAGTGTTATGGGGTTGCGCTTTAAAGCTGCACTATCATTTGTTATATTAAAAATACGGCCTTCAGTATTGTAAAAGGAGACGTAGCCCGGCTTATGCGACTTTTTACCGTACCCATTATACGTAATATGGATGCGATGCAGATCAACAGTATCCAACTTGAAATTACTTTTTACCTGCCTGATGGCGACGTGCGGATAAGTTATAAGCCGGTCGCCTTTTTTTGACTGGCCTTCGGGGTTTGAGAACACTGTTAAATTGCTGCGGCCTATTAAAAGCCGGGCAGCGTTAAGTGAACGCACTTTGTTATACTTCTTAAAATCAAATCCTGATAAGTTTAAGGTATCGGCATCAAACTGAAACCAGGTACGCACATGGCGGTTAAAAAAAACAGAATCTGCAGCGGGTAGTAAAGCTACACCTCTTGCCTTTAATTGCGAGGTAAGGGTTGAATATTGCAGCTGATTAATGCGGTAAGTATAAAGGCCATTATCTGCAGGCCGGCTAAAGTTATTCAGTTCGGCCTGTACGTCCTTAAAATAATAAAACCGTGTAGAATCGAATTGCGTAACCGAATCAATAAGCAGGTCTTTACCGGTTAGGTTCATTTCTTTTAGCTCCGATATATCCAGCTTGTTTCCGGAATAATCCTGGTAAGTTAGTTTTACATCGTTCAACATCACCTCACCTATATGTACCGATTTAAGTAAGCCCTTAATACGCTGCCAGGCGCTTATTTTTTTTTGCGATGGTTTGCTTAGCTGATGATTGAGCTGATAACTCACCCGTAGCTCTGGTGCGCTCAACACTATCTGCGTAATATCCAGCTTGCGTTTGTAGTATAATTTTAAAGGATGGATATGCTTAAAAACAATACGTTTCACTTTAAGCGTATACAAATTGTTAGGCGCTATACCACGGGCTAACTGCCTGTTGTAAACAGATAGGTTAGGTTTAAGCGTAAGATTATGAACAATTACCTTACCCTGAACAATGTGTAATTCTGCATCGGTGAAATCGGCTTGGTATAAGCTGTCTGAGCTGGCCAAAACAGTGTTGCGCAGCTCTGTAGCCAAAATAGGTGCCCAGTGCCGGTTTACAAAATAAGCCACTACCGTTACCATCAACAAAAATACTACGAAAGCGGCTGCTAAAAACTTTTGCCAAGTATGTCTTAAAAAGGATAATTTCATTTATGCTCGGCCCCCATCACACCTTAAGCCGGGTGTGGCATCAATAGTTCTCATTTTCCTTCCCAAAATAGCTATTTGTTGCCACACCTAAAAACTAAATTCTTAGCTAATAAAAGTATTGTTCTATCAGCTTTTGCAACATATCCGATTTTTACAAAATGCTGCCAATCTGTCACGCTATTATTTAAATTTTGTGTATTTTTGCAACTCAAAAATTTTAACAAATGATGGATTTGCTAATTCCGGAAAAAACACATGATGAAAGCAGGCAAGGTGAAGCGTTGATGCTGGAGCAAACCCCTGAAAAATATAGTGGCCGTAAACTTTACATTGAAAGTTATGGCTGCGCCATGAATTTCTCGGACAGTGAAATTGTTGCATCTATTTTATTAGATAAAGGCTTTGAAACCACCAAAGACTTTAACAATGCCGACGTGATTTTTATAAATACCTGCTCTATTCGCGAAAATGCCGAGCAACGTGTGCGCAACCGCTTAAAAGAATTTACGATTGCAAAAGTTAAAAATCCGGGTATGATTGTGGGGGTACTCGGCTGTATGGCCGAGCGCCTGAAAGCAAAGTTTCTGGAAGAAGAAAAGCTGGTTGATGTGGTGGTAGGTCCTGATGCTTACCGTGATTTACCAAACCTGATAGACCAGGTAGACGACGGACAGAAAGCCGTTAACGTATTACTATCACGTGAGGAAACTTATGCAGATATTAATCCGGTTAGGTTAAATACTAATGGTATTAATGCCTTTGTATCTATTATGCGTGGCTGCGACAACATGTGCTCATTCTGTGTTGTGCCGTTTACCCGGGGCCGCGAACGCAGCCGCGATCCGCAGTCTATTATAAAAGAATGTACCGATCTGTTTAACCAAGGCTACCGCGAGGTTACCTTGTTAGGGCAGAATGTGGATTCGTATAAATGGAAGCCTGATACCAGCGAAAGTGAAGAAGTATCAATTAACGATATTAAGGGAACCAACTTTGCACAGCTGCTGGAGATGGTAGCATTGATTAATCCTGATTTACGGGTTCGTTTTTCTACCTCACACCCTAAAGATATTACCGATGAGGTGTTGTATACCATTGCCAAACACGATAATATTTGCCAGTATATTCACCTGCCGGTACAATCTGGTAACAGCCGTGTGCTGGAGCTGATGAACCGCACTTATGACCGTGAATGGTATATGAACCGGGTAGAAGCCATTCGCCGCATTATTCCGGGTTGTGCCATATCAACCGATGTAATAGCCGGCTTTTGCAGTGAAACGGAAGAAGAACATCAGGATACATTAAGCATGATGGATTTTGTACAGTATGATTATGCGTATATGTTCATGTACTCGGAACGCCCTGGCACGCTGGCTGCCAAGCGTTATGCCGACGATATACCCGAGGCTATAAAAAGCCGCCGTTTGAAGGAAATAGTAATTAAGCAGCAACAACATTCGCATTTGCGTTTGCAGGCACAGGTTGGTAAAGTGCAAAGGGTACTGATTGAGGGATTTTCAAAAAAATCAAACCTCGATTATTGCGGCCGCAGCGATAACAATGCTATGGTAGTTTTTCCGGTTAGTGAAAACTATAAGCCAGGTCAGTATGTAAACGTATTAATAGACCGGTGCACAACCGCAACACTGTTAGGAAAGGTTATATAGATTCAAGAGTACAGAGTCAGTAATCCATTTTGCGGAATTTTTATTGAAGGTCGGTTTCTTCATTATGAGTTATAAGCTCAATTAATAATTTACCAAGGAAGAAAAAATATAGGAATGTTGAATTATTGATTAACGGTTTAGCTACAACTGAATAAACTCAAGAGATGCTGTTCTCTTTTTAGAGAATATATACTTAGCGACAAGAGCGTTAGTCTTGATTCTATACTCTTTATTCTAATCTATGAACGTACAGGAAATTAAACAACGCTTTGGTATCATCGGCAGTTCGCCGTTGCTTAACCGGGCTATAGATATTGCAAACCAGGTAGCACCTACCGATATTTCGGTACTCATTACCGGGGAGAGTGGTAGCGGTAAAGAGGCTTTTTCGCATATCATTCATCAGTTAAGTGCACGCAAGCATGGGCCTTTTATTGCCGTAAACTGTGGTGCCATACCCGAGGGTACAATCGATTCGGAGCTTTTTGGTCATGAAAAAGGTGCCTACACGGGAGCTGTTGGCGAGCGTAAAGGGTACTTTGAAACCGTAAACGGCGGCACTATATTTTTAGATGAGATAGGGGAGATGCCATTGGGTACCCAAGCGCGTTTGTTACGTGTGCTGGAGTCGGGGCAGTTTATCCGCGTGGGCTCATCCAAAGTAGAGAAAACCAACGTGCGTGTTATAGCAGCTACCAACGTTGATGTGTATGAGGCTGTAAAAGCAGGCAAGTTTCGCGAAGACTTATATTATCGTTTAAATACCGTTCCGTTGCGTATACCACCTTTGCGCGACCGGAAAGAAGATATTATTTTGCTGTTTCGTAAATTTTCGGCCGATTTTACCGACAAATACCGAACGCCAGGCTTACACCTGGACGAAAGCGCTCAGCAGGTATTGGTTAGCTATACGTGGCCAGGTAACGTGCGCCAGCTAAAAAACGTAGCCGAACAGTTGGCCGTGTTAGAGCGAGATCGTACCATTAACGCAGCTACCTTACTTACTTATATGCCGCAAGAGGCCGGCCGTAGTAATTTACCCATGCGACTGGACAACCAGCCGCGCGAAGACTTCTCAGAGCGGGACTTGTTATATAAGGTGCTTTTTGATATGAAGCGGGATATGGTGGAACTTAAAAAGCTGGTAGCCGAGATAATTGAACACGGCGGTGCTCCTGGCTCATATACGCCCAGCAGCACGCAAACGCTTAATCAACTTTATCATGATATTGAGTTGCCGGCTCGTCCCGAAGCACAATTTACCATCCAACAGCCCGTTGTAAATAATCATAAGAACGAAACTGTGATTACCCCGCATGCTGAAGAGGTAGAAGAGTCCTTATCACTTATCGAAAAGGAATCTGACTTGATACGCAAGGCGCTTAAAAAGCACAAAGGCAAGCGCAAACTTGCAGCCAATGAGTTGGGTATATCGGAGCGGACGCTGTACCGTAAAATAAAAGAATTAAACCTGTAATGTTTAAAAAGAAACTATTGTGCTTTGCTATATTGATGATAGGCATGATCTACTCATCGTGCTCCGTTACGCTTAACGGCGCTTCCATACCGCGCGATATGCAAACCATTAACATCGTGTTTTTTGAAAACACGGCCCCATTAGTGGTTAGCAATATGAGTCAATCTTTTACCGAGGCGCTTAAGGAGCGTATACGCTCGCAAAGCAGGCTCAGTATTGTGAGAGGTGATGCTGATGCCATAATGGAAGGGGCAATAACCGGCTTTAGCTATGCGCCAGTATCTGTACAGGCTACCGATAATAACACGGCGCCAAGGGCTACCGCCACACGTTTAACCATAACCGTTAACGTAAAGTACACCAATAACAAAGACAAAAAGCTATCGCCTGACTTTGAGCAATCATTTTCACGCTATACCGATTTTACCGGTGATATTAACTCGCAGGAACAAAACCTGATCAGAATTATCAACCAGCAGTTAACAGAGGATATTTTTAACAAAGCCTTTGCTAACTGGTAATCATTTTATTAGTTTCAACCACGTGCAACAAGATATCAGCCATAATCCTACCGATCTTTTAAAGCAGGTGCTTAGCAGTACAGCCAAGCTTACCGATGCGCATAGGGATAACTTGCAAACTTTGTTGTATAGCTTTCCGGAGTGCGGGGTGCTGCATGCCATACAAGCACGGTTGGGCAACGCAACGCAACTAAGCGAAGCCGCTGCCTGGTTTGGTGATAGCATGTTATTACAAAAAGTAATCAAATCACCCGAGAAGTTACCAGCTGTATCTCCCGCTCAAATTATATTTAAAGAGAATAAGATAAAAGCCCGGCCGGCTGTAGAGGTAGCTGAGGCTCCTGTTATTGTTACAGAGCCTGCAGTGCGGCCTGCTACAGAAGCTTTTGTATCCAAAGAGCCGGAACCTGCCGATGCTTATGAAAATATTAAAAACGATGCTCCCGTTGCAACACCGGATGCCGGGCCCGTTGGCAAAGTTGAAAGTAACGACAGAGCAGATCAAACGCTAAGGCCTATTTTTAAAGATGAACCTTTAGACGAAACACAGCAGCTGATTATTGAAAGCATTGCCGCTAATGACTACTTTGTGTTTGATCAGGCTTTTGTTGAGCGTAACCAGCCCAACCCGGAACCCGAAGTGCTTGTTCAACCTGTTGCCGAGCCTAAAGTAGAGCAGCCGACTACGGAAGAGGGCCAGGTTACCCGCTACCACGACGATAAAATGCCTTACAGCTTTTTGTGGTGGTTAGATAAAACCCGCAGCAAACACAGCTCTATGTACCGGCCTTATGCCGGTTCTACTGCTGGTAACTCTTTAAGGCCAGTAACCGAATCCAAGCTAGAAGCCGAGGAGCATAAAACAGACGATATTGTTGATCGCTTTATACAGGAAGAACCTCAAATGAAGCCGCCCACCAGCGATAAAATTGATACCGAAAATAAAGCCAAACATAGTGCCGAGGATCAGGAAGAATTGATTACCGAAACGTTAGCCCGTATTTATGCCGACCAAATGTTATATTCCAAAGCTATAGCTGCTTATAAAATATTAATGTTGAAAAATCCGGAAAAAAGACGTTACTTTGCCAGCCAGATTGAAATTTTAGAAAAGAAAATTAATTAGCATATAAAATGTATTTAGTATTATTAATTGTTGCCATCCTGGTTTGTATACTATTAGGCGTAATTGTATTAATTCAAAACCCTAAAGGTGGCGGCCTGTCTTCAAACTTTTCAAGCTCATCACAGCTATTAGGCGTTCAAAAAACAGGTGATATTCTTGAAAAAGGTACCTGGATCTTGGCTATAATGCTGATGGTATTGTCATTAGCGGTAAACGTAGCTATTAAAAGCGGCGGTACAAGTGCTGGTGGTTCAGAGTACCGGGATCAGATCCAAAAGGCATCTAAGCCGAGCGGTCCGGTTGGTACTACAGCTCCATTGAGCCTGCCTGCTAAACCAGCTGATACAACCAAGAAATAAAGTATAACAATAAATTAACAGAAAAGGCTTCGTTACTACCGAAGCCTTTTTTAGTTTTATACTGTCCTGTCATCATGGCATTGTCACACCGGTGTAAAGTCAAGATTTCTTTGCCTTTTTAGGCTTAATATTTTGCAACTGACAACTCAACAGTTAAAGTATGTCATTTACACGGTTGGCATAATTAGTGATGAATGGCAATCAAACATTCAATCAATTTATAATTAATTATAGTTATGTCATTAAACATTAAACCTATTGGCGACAGAGTAGTAGTGGAAGCTGCTCCTGCCGAAGAAAAGACTGCGTCTGGTATCTTCATTCCGGATACTGCTAAAGAAAAACCTCAACAAGGTACTGTAGTAGCTGTTGGTGACGGTAAAAAAGATGAGCCTATGACTGTTAAAGTAGGTGATAAAGTGTTATACAGCAAATACGGCGGTACCGAAATTACAATTGATGGTAATGAGTACCTGATGATGCGTGAATCTGACATTTACGGCATACTGTAAATTTAGATGTGAGACGTTAGATAGGGGATTTGAGACAGCTTCTTCTTTCTTGCATCTAACGCAGATTACTTAGTTCAAATAAATTTATTAAAACATAGGGGTTTGAAATTGCAGATGAGAGTTTAATCTCAAATCTCAGTACTCAAATCTCAAACTTAACAAATCATGGCAAAACAAGTTAAATACAACGTTGAAGCACGTGACGCTTTAAAACGTGGCGTGGATATTTTAGCTAACGCAGTTAAAGTAACCTTAGGTCCTAAAGGTCGTAACGTTATTATCGACAAAAAATTCGGTTCACCAGCTATTACTAAAGATGGTGTAACTGTGGCTAAAGAAATCGAATTAAAAGATGCTTTAGAAAACATGGGTGCCCAAATGGTGAAAGAAGTAGCCTCAAAAACTGCTGATATTGCAGGTGATGGTACTACTACTGCAACTGTACTGGCTCAGGCAATTGTAACTGCAGGTATTAAAAACGTAGCTGCTGGCGCTAACCCGATGGACCTTAAACGTGGTATTGACAAAGCAGTAGCTGCCGTGGTAGCTAACCTGAAAGAGCAATCACAAGCAGTGGGTGATGACAATAACAAGATTAAACAAGTAGCCAGTATTTCGGCTAACAATGATGAGGTTATTGGTACCCTGATTGCCGACGCAATGGGTAAAGTTGGTAAAGACGGTGTAATTACTGTTGAAGAAGCTAAAGGTACTGAAACCGAAGTTAGAACTGTAGAAGGTATGCAGTTTGACCGTGGTTACCTTTCTCCGTACTTTGTAACCAATGCTGATAAAATGGAAGCAGAACTGGATAATCCTTACATCCTGATCTACGACAAAAAAATTTCTTCAATGAAGGAATTACTTCCAATCCTTGAAAAACAAGTACAAACCGGCAAACCACTGGTTATTATCTCTGAAGATTTAGATGGTGAAGCTTTAGCTACTTTAGTAGTTAACAAAATTCGTGGTTCACTGAAAGTAGCTGCTGTTAAAGCGCCTGGTTTTGGTGACCGTCGTAAAGCTATGTTAGAAGACCTTGCTATCTTGACCGGTGGTACTGTTATTTCTGAAGAGCGTGGTTACAAATTAGAAAATGCAGACCTGACTTACTTAGGTACTGCTGAAAAAGTAGTTATTGACAAAGATAATACTACTGTTATTAACGGTTTTGGTGACGCTGAGAACATTAAAGCTCGCGTAAACCAAATCAAAGCTCAAATTGAAACTACTACATCTGATTACGATAAAGAAAAACTGCAAGAGCGTTTAGCTAAATTATCAGGTGGCGTGGCTGTATTATATGTAGGTGCAGCTACCGAGGTTGAAATGAAAGAGAAAAAAGACCGTGTTGATGATGCATTACACGCAACACGTGCTGCGGTTGAAGAAGGTATCGTTGCTGGTGGTGGTGTAGCCTTTATCCGTGCGGTTGCTGCCTTAGCAGATCTGCAAGGTGCCAATGAAGACGAGAAAACAGGTATCCAAATCATCAGACGTGCTATAGAAGAGCCTTTACGTCAGATTTGCGAAAACGCAGGTATCGAAGGTTCAATCGTTGTTCAAAAAGTAAAAGAAGGCACTGCCGACTTTGGTTACAATGCACGTACCGATAAATACGAGAACCTGATTGGTGCTGGTGTTATCGATCCAACTAAAGTATCACGCGTAGCTTTAGAAAACGCTGCTTCTATTTCATCAATGCTATTAACTACCGAGTGTGTGTTGGCTGATGATCCTGAAGATGAAAAAGCCGGTGCAGGTGCTCCTCCAATGGGCGGCATGGGCGGTATGATGTAATCATCATACGCGTTATAATATATACAAACAAGAAACCCTGTCTGATTTTTCAGACAGGGTTTCTTGTTTTTAGAACCGCATGTTTACGAAAAACTGCGTTTCAGGTTGTATTTTGTTAATCAAATGATTAACTCATGACAAATTTTGCTTGAGACAACTGTATTTTTGTATAAAATAATAAATAATCATCCGCAGGCATATCATTTGATATGTAAGCAGTATTATGAAACACATTACCCAAAGAAAGAAGCAGTTGCAGACAAGGATATTTGAATGGGTTATCATCAAAGGTCCTGAGTTGTTCGTGAGTTTAATGTCGTAGGTTAAACGCTTGCTACTGTATTTTTATAGCTTTAGCGTATTCTTCCAATCGGCTCGGCCTTATCCAGTAATAAAGTTTAAGCGTTCTGTTTAAATTTTTTGCCTTGCCTTTAGTTCCAAATAGCGGTTCACCGCATTCACTGTTAAATTTTGTGGCGTTGTTAGTATGGATTGTATGCCATGCTTGGCCAATTCTTTAACAATCAGTTTTTTATCATAAGCAAACTTTTCGGCAATAGTTTTTATGTAAATGCCCTCCACATCGGCAGCTGGCTCCTGGCTTACCTTTTTAAGCTCCGTATTCTCAAAAAACACCACCAACAGTAAATGAAAGCTGGCTATCCGTTTCAAAAAAGGCAAATGCCGTTGCAGGGCCGAGAGGCTTTCGTAATTGGTGAAGAATACCACAAGGCTGCGCTGCTTAATAACCCGCCTTACCGTGCTGTATAACATTTCCATATTGGTTTCCAGGTATCGTGTCTTCTCCTTGTAGAGTACTTGCAATATTTTGTTTATGTGGGCAGGCTTGCGCTCGGCAGGTATAACAGCGCCCGTGCGTTCACCTATAGTAATAAGTCCGGCTTTATCCTCTTTGAGCAAAGCCACGTTAGATAGTACCAAACTGGCGTTAATGGCATAATCAAGCAGGCTTAGCCCTTCAAATGGCATCTTCATAGCCCGTGATTTATCAACAATGCAATACACCTGCTGCGATTTCTCGTCGGTATAAGAATTGGTCATGAGGCTGCCTTGGCGTGCAGATGCTTTCCAGTTGATGTCGCGGTAATCATCGCCGGGCACATAAGTTTTGATCTGCTCAAACTCCATGCTGTTACCCAGCCTTCTTATCTTTTTTATCCCCAGTTCATTCAGTCGGTTAGAAATGGCCATCAGCTCATACTGCCGCATCTGTAAAAAAGAGGGGTAAACGGGTAAAACTTCTTCTTCTTTAAAATTATAACGCTGGCTTAGCAAGCCAATAGGGGAGTGCACAAACACACGTATCAATCCAAAATCATACTCACCGCGTTTAAGTGGCTTTAGTATATACGTCAATGTCTTGTTCCTACGCGGTTGAACGCTGGTTTTAAACCAAATGTCGCGTTTTTGAAACTGGTGCGGAATTTCGTCGATAATGCCTGCTTGTATCGTGAATGGATAAAAATTTTCTATGTAAACAGCCAGCTCATTCTCATCGCCGTTGCTGAGCCGATCGGGTGCCTGCCTGCGGGCAAATACGCCGTTGCGGGTACGGTATAGCAATAATATATCAAGCAGCATTAAAACCATCAATGCCCCAAAGAACAGGTAAGGCAAAATGCCCAGCCATTCCATAAAAAAGCTTACAACAAATAGTATGCTGCAACCTATCAGCGCCGCCGTTAAGCGGCGGGTTAAAAACAAGTTGGTATAAAACTGGCTGATGAGGTTTTTCACTTGCTTAGCGGGGTATTTCTATTTTCTGAATTATTTGAGCAACCACCTCGTCAGGGGTAACGCCTTCCATTTCCTTATCGGGCGTAAGCATAATACGGTGCCGTAACACGGCAGGGGCAACCCATATAATGTCTTCCGGTGTAACAAAATCGCGGCCTTTCATAGCGGCAAGTGCTTTAGCACCACTTACTATGGCCAGTGAAGCTCGTGGCGATCCACCCAAATAAAGTGATTTATTGTTGCGGCTTTCATGAATAATCTTGGCCACAAACTCCAGAAGTTTAGGTTCCACATAAAGCTCACGCACCTGCTGCCGTATGCTGATAATATCCTGTGCAGACAATACCGGCTGAATATCGGTAAGCTGCAGTGCAGTTTTTTGCTGATGCTGACGGGTTAATATGGCTATCTCGTCTTCAAGCGTTGGGTACTTTACCTCAACTTTAAATAAGAAGCGGTCTAATTGCGCCTCTGGCAGGCGGTAGGTTCCTTCCTGCTCAACGGGGTTTTGGGTAGCCAGTATAATAAAAGGTTCATGCAAAGGGTAAACATGGCCATCTACTGTAATTTGCCGCTCTTCCATCACCTCAAACAAGGCCGACTGTGTTTTAGCCGGGGCTCTGTTCACCTCGTCAATCAGTACAATGTTTCCAAATACAGGTCCGCGTCTAAACTCAAAATCAGTGGTTTTAGGATTGAATACCGATGTGCCTATCACATCCGAAGGCATTAAATCGGGCGTAAACTGGATGCGGGAGTACTGAGCATCAATAGCTTTGGCAATGAGTTTGGCCGTTAAGGTTTTAGCTACGCCGGGCACGCCCTCAATAAGCAGGTGGCCATCGGCCAGTATGCCGGCAATCAGCAAATCGACGGTCTCCTGCTGACCTACTACTATTTTGCCAATGGTGGCTTTAATTTGCTCAACCGCATGGCTCAGTTTGCTCAGATCAGTTCTTTGTTCAAATATTTCTTCTTCCATTATTTTCCGGTTTGGGAATAAAAGTTTTCTATAGCTTGGTTCAGTGCAATAAGCTCGCTGTCGGTTACTTTGTGTTGCACATGGGTATAATTAATCAGGTTAACCAGTTCGCGGGCAAAGGCTGGCTCAATGCCGGTTTTGTTCGCTAAGGCATCGGTAAATTCCTTATTTAGTACGCTGGTTTTTAAATAGTAGGCAGTGCGCCAATGCTCCAGTAGGTAAGTGATCTTTTTGTGCGCAATGTTGCTGTTATCACGCTGCTCATAATAAACCTGGCCCACTACGTTCACAAAGTCGAGCGTGTTATTGCGGAGGGGTTCTATAACCAGTATGATACGCTGGCGGCGCTTGGCCTCGTAAATAATATATACAAGAGCAGTAATTAAGCTAATGTAGTAAGCCCACCGCAAACTATCATGGCTAAAAATTACCCGCAACGGCGAGTTATCAAAAGGTATATCCTTGTTCTGATACTGGTCCCAGTAAACGTTAGCTGCTGCTGGCAGATAGGAAAGCGCCTTGGCAGCGTAATCGGCACCCTGATCAGACAGTAAGCTGTAATTGGTAAACAGCTGCGGATTAGCGCTCAAATATAAATGCCCCTTACCAAAAGCAAAGCTGAGGTAATTGGCATGCTTCATAGAATTTTGACCTAACACTACAGCATGTGCAGTATCAAACCTGCTAAAATACTGGTTGCATATATCGCGCTGGAAAGTGTAATTGGCGGCCCTTTTTAGCTGCGGGTTTGCTAGGTTAACGGCCACATTGCTTTTACCATACTCGGCATTGGTGTGCAGTTTAAGCGTATCGGGCAAAATGCCATCCCACACAAACGCCGACATGAACACGTTGTTGCCGGCCTTTATGAATTTCACCAGTTCCGCATAATCATACTTCGTTAAATCGATCGTTTTAGCTATGATGAAGTAGTTGCCCTGTAGATTTTTCTGATGCAGTGCGTTGTACAATGGCTCATTAGTACGTATCACCTTGCCGGTAGGGTATAGGTTTACGAGTTGCTGGTGCAGTACGTAAGTACCAAACGGAATTTTATCGCCGTATGACAAGGTAGACTGCCAGTTTACCGGCTTGGGTTTGTTATACTCGGCTATTAAGTACGCCGCCAACAATATAGCCCCTATCCATGTGATTACTTTAAAATCTTTCATGACAGGGTTTGTTTAAAGTTACCAAATAAGGCACTGATGTTTTGAAATGCCGAATTGTTGATCATAAATTCACCATACCACACAAACTCAAACTGGCGTGTAAGTACAGTGAAAGCCTCACGCTGTTCAGGGTTGGTTAACTCTTCAATATAGGCGGCATTGGTTTTATCGATTTGCCAGTTTATCAAACCTGCATCATTGAGCTGTTTTAATGAGCGCAGGTAAAGCAGCCTCACGGCTAAACGATAGTTGTGCTGAGCAATGGCCTTGTCAATATCGGTATCAAAGTTTATCTCATGGATGTTTTCAAGCGTCTCCTCGTACGGCACGCTGGCATCTGCAGGCTTACGCTTAAACAGGCCGGTTACATCAACACCTACCAGCCTCAGAATAATAAATGCAATGGCAGCTATGCCCAAGGCAATAAAAAAGTATTTTAATACAGTGAACAGTATATTGGTTTCGGGCTTGAATTTAGGCATAGTAAACAGATGCCAGAACCAGCGCCAAAAGCGGGTCCAGAGTGATGGGCCTGAGGCTTCTTCATCATACCTAAAATCGGGCTTTTGTTTGAGCCGGGCCAACTGTGCTGCATCAAAATGCCGTACTTGTACTACCGAACTATCGGTACGGAGTACGGCTTTGGCCTTAGTTTTAGCTATAGGCACCAGTTTTACAGATTGGCCCGCCTTAACGGTTGCAAAAGGTATAAAAAGAAGTAGCAGTAAGTACAGAAAGCGCATTCTTAATATTCTTCGGCTGGTAAATTACTGTCGGGGTTGTGAGTGCCAAACTGATTGATACGATCTATAAGGCCAGATCCTTCTTTAACCTCCGTTAAATTGTAGTAACAAAAGCCCAGGGCAATTAACGGTAACACATATAATATTTGTCCGGCTTGTTGTATTAACGAAATAACAATAAGTAAAGGAGCCGAAGATGCAGCCGTTTTAGTACCATGCGTAAAAAGGTTAACCACAGTGATAATGATAGTGGGAATAGAAAAGATCATGTAACCCACATAAGTAATTAAGCCCATTACGAACAGCGTTCCGAAGGTCAACCACCAGTTCTCTTTAATAATAGTAAAGCTGCGGTTAAAAGCGTAAGTGAAACTCGCATTTTCCATAATCATGATGGGAAACACTAATCCGAATATAGGATACACGTACACGCCGGGAATAATACACGCTGCAGTAGCTAATATTAATAAAATGCTGAGCAGTATAGTGCCGCCTAAGACTCTTAAAAAGTAATATTTAATATATCCCCAAACCTCTTCTGTGGTAGGGGGTACGTTCCCTTTTTGCTTGTACAAAGCCATATAACTTAATACAGTAAGCGTCATTAAAGTGTAGCTAAGCATCATAAACAGCATCGACAAAAGATACTCAATGCCAAAACGATCAAAAGGTGAAGAGAAACTTTGTGCTCCGGCTCCGTTAAATAACTCACGTTGCAGTTCAAAAGTCTTAAGCTGCTGCATGGCATACGCCGCAGCGGTGGCCAACATAAACAAGCCGCAAAAGGTAAGAACCACTTTAAAAAGCGGCTTAAAGTTTTGCTTTATAAAAGTGAACGTGTCACTTACCACTTCGCCCAGGTCGCGTTTTTTTGAAAGTTCAATGTTCTGCTGTTGCATGTAAGGTTTTGTTTGTATACAATTGGTTAGGATAAATAATTACATACCATACCATAAAAGCCAAGGAGCCGCCCAATATAGTTAGGCTTAACCACAAAGGCATTTCGGTATGGCGGGTTACAAAGCTTTCAAAAAAGCCCGCTGTTACAAATAACGGCAATAGGCCGATAACGATCTTCATGCCATCCTTTGCGCCATTTTTAAAGGATGTGATACGATTATAAGTTTTAGGGAAAAGCAGGCTGTTACCCACAACCAAGCCGGCTCCTCCGGCTATTATAATAGAAGATATTTCGATGGTGCCGTGTATCCATATAACCAGTATAGACTGCCAGCCTAAACCCTTGCTAAAAAAATAGTACTCAAATGAGCCGAGCATGATACCATTTTTGAGTAGAAAGAACACCGTGCCTGCCGAACCAAACACGCCTGCCACAAACGTAACAAAGGATACAAATATGTTATTCATCGTAATGCGAAAGAACATATAGAACTCATTGCTTGATTTGTAAACACCGAATGGATCACCTTTGGCTATGTTCTCATTGGTCATATTTACGTACTCGGGGCCCAAAATGAGCTGTACAAACTGGTCGTCGTACTTGGCAGATAAAGCGCCCAGTAACGAAAAAACAATAAAGAAGATAAAGGAATAAAGCAATGGCTTTTCATGTGTTTTGAAAAGCAGCGGCAACTCGTACTTCCAAAAAAGTTTGAAGCGGTTTTTCTTTACCTTTTTGTTTTTGTAGATGGATTGGTGCAGATTAGCCGCCAGTCCGTTTAAATAAGCTGTTGTTTTTGATTTAGGGTAAAAGGTTTTGGCATAAGCCAGGTCGTCGGTTATTTGTATAAAGCGGTCGGCCAGCTCATCGGGCGTGCCGGTTATACCCTGCTCAAAGGTTTTCCATTTAGCAGTGTTTTGCTTTACAAACAAGGGTTCGCGCATGGGTTAGGTCAATTATTAAATCTGGCTTAAAATAAATAGAAAAACAATAGCTTTCAATTTTAAAATTCAGTTTTGCTTATATATTTGTTAGCATGCAAACCGTTACCATACACACCTCCCAAAATATCGATATTGACTATGAAGTAGCCAGCCTTGGCGATCGTATACTGGCTCGTTTGGTAGATATAGCTTTGTTTATAATTATAATGATTATGCTGGTTATTATTGCCATAGCCAGTAATTATAAAACGCTGGGTGACGTTGTTATTGGGCTTGTAATTGGTACTTATTTTACACTGTATGTGTTTTATGATCTGGCTTGCGAAATTTTTTTGAATGGACAGAGTATTGGCAAACGGGTGATGAAGATTAAGGTAGTAAGTTTAGATGGTGCGCAGCCCAGCATTGGGCAATACTTGTTGCGCTGGCTTTTCCGGATTGTAGATTTTAGCTTAACCTCCGATCTTTGCGCGCTTATCACTGTAGCTGTATCTGACAAAAAACAGCGTGTGGGCGATATTGTAGCCAATACCACGCTAATTAAAACTGAGCCACGTACACAAATGGATCAGGTAGCCTTCGCGCCGGTTGATCAGGGCTATGAGCCTGTTTATAAGGAAGCTACGCAGTTAAATGACAGGGATATAGAATTAATGCATGAAGTCATTAATACTTACATGCAAACCGGCAACACCACGGTTGTGTATAACATGGCCGCAAAAGTAAAGGAGCATTTGAGTGTGGAAACGAAACCTTTTATGGACGATCTGCAATTTTTGCAAACCTTAATTAAAGATTATAACCACATTGTTGCCACAAGCGATAGTAATTTTAGTGCTTAAAAGGATAAGTGGGCAAATTGCGAATGATGAAGTAAGCAACTGTAATTACGCCAACCACCACCGGGGTAACCTTGTGGTAAAGTAAAGGCCATTTATGGTCTTTTTTTGTTAGCCAGCTTTTAGTTCTATAACCGGCCTGTATGGCCAGGAAAGGCAAGCTGGCAACTAACAGCAAGTTTTGATGTATGGCACCTTTTACATCGCCATGAAGTAAACAAAATACCGCCCTTTGCGAGCCGCAGCCCGGGCAATCTAACCCGGTAAGTTTATGAAAGGGGCACTGTAAAAAAAAGCTATACTTTGCCGGGTTGTAATTGTAATACAGCCACAGCAAAAACACAACGGCCAGTGCTGTTAATGCAAAGTATAGCTTTTTCAAATGTTATCTGTATCCGGCCAATCCGCCGCCAATACCTATTACAAATACTAAAATAACATATAATATAATAAATACTATACCAATACCGAAACCAATTTTAGTCCATTTACCGGCAGCCTGCGATGCTGCTAAAGCGCCATTGTAATCGCCGGCATCATAACGGCTGTTTACGCTGGCTGCGTTTACAATGCCTACAATGCCCAATGGCAAGCAGCAAAATAAAGTTACCAGGATTGATTCCACCAGCCAGTTTTTAGGGCGTGGCATAGGAGCCTGTGAGAAAGGTTGCTGAGAAAAAGGAGGTTGTTCCATTTTGAGTGATTGTTTTTGTTTAGTGGCTTAAGTTATCTATATAATTTTACTTTACCAATAGCGTTACCAAATTTGCTATATGTAAATTTGCGGTACATGCAACGAGAGCAGATTTCTGTATTTGATATCTTTAAGATTGGTATTGGCCCATCCAGTTCACACACGCTTGGCCCCTGGCGTGCCGCGCAGCAGTTTGTACAGCTTTTGCAGCAACAGTCCGCTTTGAACGAGGTGGTTCAAATTAAAATATTATTGTACGGCTCGCTGGCTAAAACGGGTAAGGGGCATGGTACCGATATTGCCATACTGCTCGGCTTAAGCGGGTATGATCCGGTAACTTTTCCGGTAGACCAGCTGGATAACCGCATTGAAGAAATTCAACGTTTACACCAGCTTCAGCTGGGCGGCAGTCACCAGGTTAGTTTTTTTACAGAAGACGACTTGTTATTCTTGTACAGCCAAAGTCTGCCCTTTCATCCTAATGCAGTTACCTTTCAGGCATTTTTAAGCAGCGGCAAGGCTGTTTCCGAAACGTACTACTCCATAGGTGGCGGCTTTGTAGTTAAAGAGGGGGCCGAAAGCAATTGTGTAACGGAAGTAGACTTACCTTTTCCTATTGATACGGCCGACGAACTGTTGCACTGGTGCCGCAAAACAGGCCTGAAAATATCGGAAGTGGTGATGGAGAACGAGCTGGCCTGGCGCCCCGAGGCTAAAACCAAAGAAGGCGTGCTTGAAATCTTCAGGGTGATTAAAGAATGTATTTACAGGGGATGCCACACAACGGGTTATTTACCAGGAGGCCTGAACGTAGCCCGGAGAGCCGCCGGCCTTAACGGCAGGCTTATTGGTAACCGCGACTACCATAATTTTAACGAGTGGGTAAATATGGTACGCCAAACAGGTAACGGTTTTCAGAACATACTTGATTGGGTAAGCTGCTTTGCGCTGTCAGTAAATGAAGAAAATGCATCATTTGGCCGCGTGGTTACAGCCCCTACCAATGGTGCTGCCGGTGTGATACCTGCGGTATTGATGTATTACATTGCTTTTTGCGATGGCTTTAGCGATGAGCGCATCATTCAGTTTTTGCTGACAGCATCTGAGATAGGATGTATATTCAAAAAAGGCGCCACCATATCGGCAGCGATGGGTGGTTGTCAAGCTGAGATTGGTGTATCTTCAGCAATGGCGGCTGCGGCCTTAACAGAGTGCCTGGGCGGTTCGCAAAGGCAGGTATTGATGGCAGCCGAAATAGCCATGGAACATCACCTTGGCCTTACTTGCGACCCCATTGGCGGACTGGTGCAGGTGCCCTGCATTGAACGTAATACCATGGGTGCTATAAAAGCAATTACCGCCTCGCAACTGGCACTGCAAAGTAATCCCGACAATGCAAAAGTAAGCTTAGATGCCGTGGTAAAAACCATGTGGCAAACCGCGCTTGATATGAACTCCAAATACAAAGAAACTTCTGATGGCGGTTTGGCCATTAATATACCTATAAGCTTGCCAGAGTGTTAATTATCAGGACACTTAGTTAAGATGGCTAATGGCTGAGGCCTACATTACGGGATTAGTAACGAAAATGGTGACTTATTCATTAAGCTTTGTGCTACCTTTCGGGCATGAGTTTTTTGTGAAACATCATGAACAAAACGGATTACCCACTAAATGGGTAAATATCTCAATATAAATGCTTACAGTGCTTTTACCGTGATAGAATAAATTGTTTTAAAACAAGCTCCGTCGAAGCTAATTAGAACGGCTCAATCTACTGAAACAGTTAGGCCTTCCTGTTGCAGTATTTTGCGGTAAACTTCCATTTCAGTGAATGAGCCTTCCAGTACGGCGCATTTACCTTCATTATGCACTTTCCAAGCAATTTTTTCAGCTTGCGATTCGGTGTAATCCAAATACTTCATCATACAGTAGATCACGTGCTCAAAAGTGTTCACATCATCGTTCCACAATATAAGGCGGTGCATTTCTTTTAAGCTCGCCAGTATCTCTTCAAGCGTTAGCGTTTCTTCCTGTATTTCAGTTGGCATATCAACGCAAAGATACTAAAAGCCTCAAACTTCAAAGCTTATCCCTTAAAAAACGCTACGCGGGCTATATCCTCTACTGCACCTGGTACCGGTATACCTGCCGCCCAATAAAGCCTTCATCGTTTATGCCTTCAATCACTACGCGGTAGGTGCCTTTGCTGCCTGCGTTGAAGTACTCAAATGAGGCGTTGCCATTACTATCGGTCAGTATGTTCGGAACCCAATGTATAGTTGTGCGCAAATCGGCCAGTACGGTGTTGGTTTTAGGATCATCGTACTTAGGCGCATAAAACTGGCGTGCGCTGTAAAACCCTTTAGGGGTATAAGTCACTATGCCCGGTGAATAGATTTGCGAGGCATTGTAAGCGTATTCTCCGCCACGCTTTGTGTTGATGATAAGTACACCGCCGCCGCCGCGGCTACCGTAAATAGCGGTATTGCCTATGGTACGTAATACTTCAATACTAGCTACGTTAGATGGAGGGATAGTAGTTAAATAATCGCCTTCTACATAAATTCCATCAACAATTAACTGCATTGGGCTATTGAAACTGCGGGTAGAATACGGTATGCCATTTCTGAAAATCACACCCAGCAGCCTGCCCTGCAGGCATTGATCAATTGTGGTGCAACCCATTTTATCGAGCGCATCACTGGTAATTACCTGGTCAGCGTTACCTGGCCCGTTCAAATTAGAGGAGTTGCTTACCGCCGATTTACGCTTTTCGGTTACGGTAACTTCTTTAAGCATAATGGTATGATTGCCTATGCCATATTTAGCTTCCTCGTCATACTGTTTTTTGCTGTATTTGAGGTAAGATGTAAGGGCAGCTACACTGTTTATTTGTAGGTCGGGCATCCTTTTGCTGCTCATCTTAGCCTGAGATGGCAGATTGTCTAACGCAATCTCCACATTTTTACTGCCCTTAGCTGTGCGGGCCTGTAGTACAAACTTAATACTATCTTTAAATACCAGATTTTTAAACGCAAACTTGCCCTGGCTGTCGGCAACGGTATCTAATATAAAAGTACCGCCGGCAGTTGTGAGTAACATAATTTTACCGTTAGGTACCGGTTTGCCGCCTGATGTTTTTAAAGTGCCCGATATTTGTAAAGATTTTTCGGGTTGATACAAAGTTGGGGGCAATTGGTTAGCCATCAAAGGCTTCCACTCAAAACGGCGATAGCCCTGGGTCATCATTAATATGTCCAAATCAGCGGCAGTTTTTTCATTAGCTTTAGTAAAGTAATAGTTAGGTTGCTCAACATAGCCTTTTAAATCAGACGTTAAGAGCAACTGCGACATAATGCTGGTTTCGGCAGTTTCATCGCTTTGTACCTTCGATTCGTCAATTACCGCAGCTGAAAAGACACCCACTACGGGCTTACCACCGTTATTGCGTGCATTTAAGCTGATCTTCACTTTTTGGCGCGGTGCTGAATTAGGCTGATCGGCGTTTACACTCATTTTAAGCAAATCGTCCTGGCGCTGTACAAAGGCAATCCGCTCGTTCAATGGTTCTCCTGTAGCCGAGAACAATGTGAACTGTGCAATCCCTGATGGAAATTTACTTTTCGGAATCACAGCGCTAAAAGAATTTGATCCTGCATTGTTGCGGGCCACATAGCAAACCGCTCCGGATGATTGCGCAACCAGGTATACATTTTTGCTATCTACACCGGCAGCTCCGTTTACCCGTACACTTATGCTGGCTGTATCGTTATTATTTACTGTAAGTACATATCCTTGTGGTAAAGCCTGAGGTAAGGTAACTGTATTTTGTGAGCCGTCGGGGTAAGTAATTTGCGCTTTATAAGTTTTACCGCTTTGTGGTGTTATGGCAAATATGCCCATACCTAAATGGCGCGTGCTTATAGCAGCCAGTTCCTGATTGTCATTATCAGTAACAGTACCTTTAATATCTACGCCCAGGCCGTCTGGTCCAACAGCCTTGAACGCAATCCTTGAACGCAGGCCATTCACAAGGTTGCCGCTTTCAGGAAAAAACTGAACATCCACCTGTCCGGAGGCCGAACTAAAGCTGATGGTTTTGGTAACGGTCTTTTTATCGGCCACCTTAATATTGGTCACAATACTGCCTGATGATGTTGCCGCGGGTGTTGTGTTAAGGAAGCTTACCGCCAGGTTACCTTTATCATCAGTTACACCTTTACTTTTTAAAATTTGTTTGTTATTGAGTTTAACCGCATAACTAACTTCTTTGCCGGCATAAGGCGCGTTATCCAGGTCAACATAATTTATGGTAGCATCTACCTTTTGTGCACCGTTGGCTTTAGTATAACTATAGGTAGCTTTAGTAAAAACCGTATTGGTTGCTGCGTTGCCTACAGCTATGTTTTTCTCAAAGTAATAGTCTGGCCCGGCGTTGCGCATCCAGTTGGTGTAAGCTCTTATGCGGTAGTTGCCTTCCTGTAGGGTATCGCTCAGGGCCAGATCGCCCCAGGTAACGCCGCTGGTAACCGGCAACTTAATCCATTGTTTAACCGAGTCCTGCTCATCAAGCAGTTCCACATTCAAAGCACCGCTCAGGGCCGATAGCCGGTGTTCGGGGCCTACGGTTATATAAGCCTTTAGCCAAATATTGTCGCCAACGCCATAGTAAGGCTTGTCAAGTTGCAGGTAAACTTTTTCTTGGGGGTGGTCACTTGTCCATTTTTCAAGCTGGTCTACAATTTTCTTAATGATAGGATCATCATCAAATTTAACAAAGCCTGTAGCTGCAGCCGTTACAGCCAGTATGACCAGGCCGGCAAATATTTTTTTGAGGTTCATTTTTATGAAGGCAGGGTATATGCGTTTGCGTACTTAAAGAATAACAAGCAAATTGAGGTTAAGTTACTTAGTTATAACCTAATAACGTATAAATTAGAATTTATTTTTCCACATCATACTTTCAACCGGTCTTGTAGTAGGATTGTTATATTTAGCGTTGCCTTTAGTGTTATAAAGCGTTTCTATATCGCCTTCAACCGCAAAATAAATAAGCTGGCCAATGGGCATTCCTGCATAAATGCGCACAGGTTGTGCTACCGATATTTCGAGGGTCCAGGTGTTGCAGAAGCCCACATCGCCTTTACCTGCTGTGGCATGTATGTCAATACCCAGCCTGCCCGTGCTTGATTTTCCTTCCAAAAAAGGCACATGCTTGTGTGTTTCGGTATACTCCACCGTTACGCCCAGGTACAGGGTGCCCGGTTGCAGCAAAAAGCCTTCCTTCGTAATCTCAAACTGGTCTATCTCGTTATGTACTTTAGCATCCAGCACCCGGTTACGGTAAGTGGCCAGGTATTTACCTAAATGCACATCGTAAGAGTTTGTGCCCAGGCACTCACGCTTAAAGGGTTCAATAATTATACTGCCTTTTTCTATTTCCTCTAAAATACGTTTGTCTGATAAAATCATTTTGGGGTGACGGCTTGCACCGCCTAAATTATAATTATTTAAGCTAATTTTGCGCTCTGTTTTTTAATTTAACATATGGCCATAGCATTCAGAAAGCAGGTTGATGCCGATACCGAAATAGCCCTTTGGCGCATAGAGGAAGATGCTGATACGCTGTACCATAAACTACAGCTAAACGAGCAGGAAAAGGCTTATGTTGATCAGTTGGCTAATGGGAAAAGGCACCTGCACTGGCTGGGTACACGGGTGCTGCTGCGCACCATGCTCGATACCACTAACTATATTGATTGCCGCATCGATACTCACGGCAAACCCTATCTATATGATATGCCTTACCATATCTCACTCAGTCATTCGTTTGATTATGCTGCCGTGATGATAAGCAAAAGCCGACCGGTGGGAATAGATATTGAGCAGATTAAGCAAAAAGTGGAGCGTATAGCACCTAAGTTTTTGCGCCATGAGGAACAGGCTGCTATTGATGCAGATAACAAGATTGCCCACCTTTATGTGTGCTGGTGCGCCAAAGAGGCCATTTACAAATGTTACGGGCAAAAGGAAGTGTCGTTCTTAGATAATATTGCTTTAGAGCGTTTTCCGTTTACCGCCGAAGGTAGCCTGCAAGCACATTTACATAAAGGCGAACTGCATATAGATTATAAAGTTGATTTTTTGCAGTACGAAGATTACATGATTGGTTACGTAAAAGCATAAACCATGAAAAACAAGAGGGTAGAATATCAGGATTGGGGACTGATAGATTATAAACAAGCCTGGGATAAACAGGAAAGCCTGTTTTCGGCCAGTGTGCAACTTAAAACACAACTGCGTAATAAACAGTTGGCCGTTGCGGCAGGCCAAGAACCGGAAGATGATAGTCTGACACCCAATTACCTCGTGTTTTGTGAGCATCCGCATGTTTACACCCTGGGCAAAAGCGGCAAGGCCGACCACTTGTTGCTTGATGAAGCAGGTTTGAAAGAAAAGAACGCTGTTTATTATCCCATAAATCGTGGTGGCGATATTACCTACCATGGCCCGGGACAGTTAGTAGCCTATCCTATATTGGATCTCGACAACTTTTTTACGGATATACACCTTTACCTGCGTACCCTCGAAGAAGCTGTTATAAACACATTAGCTCATTACGGTATAACAGCTGGCCGCTACCCGGGTTACACGGGCGTTTGGCTGGATGCTGATAATGAGCATGCCCGGAAAATTTGCGCTATGGGCGTACGCTGCAGCCGTTGGGTTACTATGCACGGGCTGGCACTTAACGTAAACGCCAATCTCGATTATTTTAAAAACATTGTACCGTGTGGCATTGAGGGTAAGGCTGTAGCCTCTTTAAACCAGGAGCTGGGCCGCGATGTAGATTTGAATGAAGTAAAAAAAATCCTAAAGCAGGAAATTTCCGTACTTTTTGGTATGGAGATTTTTGAATGAGAAACCTGAGTTTAACCCTGCTAATAATAACCGCCCTGATGGGCTGCTCCGGCAAAAATATGGACGATGTACAATATGGATCAGTGCCAACCATAGTACCCGGCACAACCTTTACCGGCGACGGCTCGGCTGTAAGCTATCTTGCCTTGGGCGATTCCTACACCATTGGCGAGTCTGTACCCGCTGCGCAGTCATTCCCGTATCAGCTGAGTGCTGCGCTTAATAAAGCTAATTATAAAGCGGCCCAACCAGTCATCATAGCACGAACAGGATGGACAACTGATGAGTTGATTAACGAAATTAAAGCGCAGAACATTACCCGGAAGTTTGACATAGTTACGTTGCTTATTGGCGTTAATAATCAATACCGCAACTATAATATCAATACCTACCGTACCGAGTTTGTGCAATTGCTGAATACTGCTTTAATATATGCCAACGGCAATAAAAAGCGTGTATTTGTAATTTCCATTCCTGACTGGGGTGTTACGCCTTTTGGCCAGGGGCGTGATAGGACCCAGATAGCCAAAGAAATTAATGCTTACAATGCCATTAACAAGGAAGAAAGCGACAAAGCGGGCGTAAGCTATACTAATATTACGCCTATATCACGCCAGGCCATTGCCGACCCTACGCTGGTTGCTAGCGATGGTTTACATCCGTCGGGTAGAATGTATATGTTATGGGTAGATATGCTGGTTAACGAGGTAGCAAAGAATTTGCAGGTTAAATAGCGCTCAGTGTTTCGAGCAGTAACAGAAAGTCTTATTTAAAATGTATTTGTACATCATACCTAAGAGACTACCACTTGGCTATCGCTCCTTATATATATAAAATAGGATTAAAAAGTATTTGCCAGTTCCTAATTTTATAAATTTTGATTTTGGCGATGAACTTAGTTCTTCTTGAAAAATCCGTTCATTAATCTGTCACTTCCATCCACACTATATTTTTCCACGCCTTTACGTTGTGCGCTGTAGATGCCTGTATCGCCGCTAAAAAAATAGGCGGTAAAGCAGGCCACCGCAAAAAGCAGGGCGTGCTGGCTGCCAAATAGCTCAATACCCATTATGGTGCAGGCCAACGGGGTGTTTGATGCGCCGGCAAAAACAGCTATAAAGCCTAAAGCTGCAAACAAGCTCTCAGGTGCATTAAATATATTGGCAAGGGTATTGCCCAACGTGGCGCCAATGTAAAAAAGAGGGGTAACTTCGCCACCCTTAAAGCCGGTGCCAAGTGTAATGGCGGTATAGATAAGTTTCCACAACCAGCTAAAAAAGTGTGCCCCACCTTGCTCAAAGGCCGATACAATGGTTACTGCGCCGGGGTATTCGGGTTCTACCCCCAAGCTTAAATAATCGGGCTTACCTAAGAGGAGCGTGAGCAAGATAATGATTATGCCGCCCACAGCCGGAATCATCCAGCCTGTTTTAATGAAGTTGTTGGCTATCGTTTTAATCCCATGTGTGGCTTTGGCAAAAGCATAAGCCGCTAATCCAAAAAATACGGATGAAACTATAACTTTTACAAGCAACCAAAAGTTAACGGCTATGTGATGGCCATAAATGGTTTGGCCTGTGGTTAAATATCGAATATGGTAGGTGGTATGCTGCACGCCCCAGGCTGCTACAGTAGCATCACCTATTAAACCGGCTATAAGGCAGGGGATAAGCGCATTGTATTGAATGCGGCCTATGGTAACTACTTCCATGGCGAATATAGTTCCTGCCAGCGGCGTACCAAACACGGCACCAAAGCCCGCTGCTACGCCTGCCGTAAGCACAATGCGCAAGTCTTTAGCGCTGAGTTTAAACAAGCTGCCAATCCAGTGCGCTATGCTGCCGCCTATCTGTACGGCAGTGCCTTCGCGCCCGGCCGATCCGCCAAACAAGTGCGTAATTACGGTGGTTGCCAAAATAAGTGGAGCCATGCGCTTAGGAATACCGGCTCCCGGCTCGTGTATTTGGTCAATAATCAGGTTATTGCCCTTTTCAGCAGACTGACCGTAAAGCTTATACAAAAAATGAATAGCAATACCCGCAAAAGGCAGTAGATATAAAAGCCAGGTATGTGCAAAACGATAATGAATGCTCCAGTTAAGCAGCCACAAAAATAGGGCAACCATGCTGCCCACAGCTACGGCCACCGGAATAGTTACGATCGTCCAACGGAGTAAATACTGTAAGGCCGAATAATGCCTGGAAGAAAAAAGTTTATACATAAACCTGCAGTGCCATAAATTACAATTTACCGGGCAGGCGTCATCAGCTTTTGCAAGCGGTTCAATTAGGTGGAGCACCATCACCTTTTGGTATAACGCAAATGTATAAAATTGCCTTACTTATCTCAAGTAGTTAACTTGAAGAAGGAGCTAAATAGATAGAAGTTATACTTATGGTTTTGGTAGGTAAGGTAGTTCCTGAACAGGCAAGGGTGAACCTACCGACCAGTTTTCCAGATCATGTACTGCCATAAAAACGTAATCAGGGTAAGTGGTATCGGGCATGTACGGCTCCAGGTCTTTTAATCGCAATAAGTCAGCCGTCAGGCTGTCGTAATCAACCGGGAATGGAACAATCAAGATTTCCTGTATCGTTAAACCGTTATGTTCTTCGCCTATTAAGTGCCGGTTTTCGTCTAGTAATATTTCAGCTTCTTCAAAGGTCATTGCGCTTAAGTTTTGTGATAATAACGTAAGCAATTTAAAAAGAGAATGTTTGCAGTAATGTATGCGGTTTGCGTTACGGACAGTTAAAAACTACTTCAACAACAGTTCAATTAACTTGCCTTCTAACGCTGCGCCGCGAAGGTTTTTGCCTACAATCTTGCCATCAGGATCAATCAAAAAGTTTTGCGGTATGGCGTTCACATAATACAGCATTGCTGCTTCATTGTTCCATTCTTTAAAATCACTCACCTGGGTCCAATCTAAATTATTTTGCTTGATGGCATTTAACCAGGCTGTTTTATAAGTGGCTTTATCAAGCGATACGCCCAGAACGGTGAACTTTTTGTAATACTTTTCATAAACCCTAACTAGGTTTGGGTAACTCTGCAGGCAAGGTTCGCAGTTGGATGACCAAAAATCGAGCAGTACGTATTTGCCCCTTAAAGATGATAACTTAATCGGGTTTCCGGCGGTATCTGGCTGGGTAAAATCGGGTGCTGTAACACCTATGGCCGTTGCCCTTAACCCAACAAACGACTGTTGCAGTTTTTTGCCTGCATCGGTTTCTTTAAGCTTTGTTGCCAGGTTGTTGTACAAAGGCTCAATAACAGACAAATCTGCCGATGGCCCACCCATTGAGCTTAAGGCCATCAGGCTTAAATAACTGTCGGGATGCGCAATAATGAATGTTCTGAGCGCGGCCTCCCGCTCTTTTTGAATAGCTTGAAACTTATCTTGCAAAGTATTCTGATAAACGGCCGAACGTTGCATGTCGGCCGTGGCTGCGCGCTGCTCGGCCTGCAGTTGTTGCCCTTTTAGGTATATGGGAGCCATGGCTGTACTCAATTGCTCGTTATCGGCATTTATGGCTGAACCCGTAATTTGCGTGTTGGAGATGGAGTCGGCTCCCGCAATGTATATATTGCCTTTTTCCAGGTAAAAGCTCAGTACGTCATCATCTGGCTTAAAACCTTTAAAACCTGCTCCCTTGTGGTCAACCAGCATAAGTGCGCTAACCGGCGCCAGTATTTTGCCCGTGAACTGAAAACTGCCATCAACCAGTACGGTTGAGTCGAGCACTTTTTTATTATTAACCAGATAGCTCAAATATACCCTTAAAGGGGTTTTAACCGTATTGAGCCGGCCGTTGATAATAAACGTCTCGGGCGTTTGTGCCGATAATAACAAGGGAGACAGAACGGCTATGTACAGGAAAAACTTTTTAAGCATGCTTGTTAAAATGAATATCTAACGGACGGGCATAGCTTTTGGTATAAGTGTAATCATCCGTTAATAAGTAAGATGCGTTTAAGCCAGCTTTTGGTAGGTCCGCCACCATAAATCGGGCATTTCTCCGTTAATGGCCGTCGTGTAATCTTCATAGCGGCAGGGCACCAGGTGGTAGCGCTCGTTGAGTGAGCCACCGGTAGGATAGGGCACCTGCATCCACCAGCGGTCGGTCTTTTTGCTTTTTACAAACACAATCTCGTGTTCATCGTGCCTAAGCGTAGTTTTATATACCAGGTACTGCGATTTGGGTTGCAGCGGAAAATCCATTTTACGGTTGTAAAAGCCGTCAATGAAATACCATATCATTTCGGCCAACAGCATAGCAGTTTGTCCGTTGCTGTCATAAGCCGGGTTAAATTCGTAAAACCCTATAGAGCTCAACTTGTCGTTAAAGCCGGCGTACCGGCACATCTGGCAGGCTTCTTCGCCATAAAAACCGTTAGGCGTGGCGTTGGCATTGCCCATCGCATCTGATGAACGTACGGCGCCAATATCAAAGCTTATTGCGTTGGCATTGCGTATAACAGGCTCAGTAACACTAACGTTGCCCATCAATTCGCCCAGGCGGTGCACATCAAAAAACAGGTTGTCCATTACGCGCAGGCTATCCTGGCTTACAAAATAAGTTTGGTACCCCAGGTTGCTGAAATTAAACAGGTAATTAGGCTCGTGCAAAAATATCTTATTGAGGTAGGAGTGTGATGTAGTGGAATCATCCTGCTCCATATCGGCCTGTTCATCTAAGTCAAAATGCGAATCGATAACTACCATATCCACTTTTTGCTCCATCTCTTCATAAGCGAGGTATTGGGCATAGGTAAGATCCTGCCCACCACCTAAAACTATGGCTACTATATCCTGTTTCACCAGTTCGGCTAAAACAGTTTTAAGGGCAAAGTAGGTGTCGTTTATGCTGGCGCCTCGGCGTATATTGCCCAGGTCGTATATTTTTGATTTGTAGTCGCCCTCGTGCAAGTTGTACAGTTTTTCACGAACATAATCGGGCCCCAGCGCACAGCCCGGATTGCCCACTGCATTGCGATCATCCTGAACACCAAAAACTACCAGATCGGGTCTTTGTTCCAGGTCTGGAAAGTATTGGGTATAGGTTTCAATCTTATTACCCAATTGGCTGGGCTTATAACCCTCGCTCGGCGCAATTTTGTTTAATTCAACCGGGGTAAAGAAATCCGCTAATGACATATCCGTGCTTGCAAAAAGTTCAAATATCCATTTTTTAAATTAAATTGCGCTGTTTTAATAAAAACTAACCCTCATAGATGATTCTGGTTACCGGCGCAACAGGTTTTGTAGGTTCCGTACTGGCCCGACAGCTGGTTGAGCAAAATATTCCTATCCGATGTATTAAGCGCAGTACCTCTGTTACGCCCGAATTTCTGAGACGTTTTAGTCATTTGATAGACTGGCGGGAAGCCGACATATTAGACAGCACTACCCTGGAGGATGCTTTTGAAGACGTTACTCATGTTTACCATTGTGCCGCCTGGGTATCATTTAAGGAAGCCGATAAGGCGCAAATGATTAACACTAATGTGAATGGTACCGCTAATGTTGTAAACCTGTGCCTGGATAATGATGTACGGCTGCTGCATGTAAGCTCAATAGCCGCCATAGGGCAGGCCAAGCCCGGCGAGTTGATCAGTGAGAAACATCACCTCGAAGAAACGCCGGCTAACAACGGATATGCCATCTCCAAACTGGAAAGCGAGATGGAAGTTTGGCGCGGTATTGCTGAAGGGTTGGATGCCGTAATTGTAAACCCATCGGTAATTATTGGACCTGCTGCAGGTGTTGATGGCAGCGGTAAAATATTTGAAACAGTACGCCGAGGCCTGAAATTTTATACCCGCGGCAGCTGCGGCTTAGTGGATGTGGAAGACGTTGCCCGCTGTATGATTATGTTGATGAACAGCGATATAACAGCCGAGCGCTACATTATAAATGCCGAGAACTGGACGTTTAAAGAACTTACCCAAACCATAGCCCAATGTTTCCAGATAAAGCCACCCGCCACCGAGGCCAAGCCATGGATGCTGGAACTAGCCTGGCGCAGCGCCGCATTTGTAGCTACACTAACAGGTAAAGACCCCTCACTGGATAAGATTGCCGCCCGCTCTGCTACTGTTGAGCAAAACTACGATAACAGTAAGATTAAAAAAGCAATTGGCCTGGAGTTTAAACCTGTGGCAAATACCATCAAAGAGGTTTGCGAGGCGCTAAAGCTGGCTAAGTAGTTGAATGGATGAGGGGCTGATTAGTTCGATATTTTATTTATTCTATTCAATATTGCAAGCTTTAACCAGGGAACCACTTGCCATTTAACCACTCAACTAATCAACCAATCTGCTATATTTGCCGCAACCATGGGGCAATATTATATTATAGATTTTGATAGCACCTTTACACAGGTTGAAGCGTTAGATGAACTGGCGCGTATCAGTTTAAAAGATCATCCCGGGCGGGAACAGATTTACCAGCAGATTGAAGATTTAACCAATGCGGCAATGGAAGGCAAGCTTTCCTTTGCTGATAGTTTGGAAGGGCGCATTAGACTATTAAGCGCTAACCGCGAGCATTTGAGTCAACTGGTGAAACATCTTCGTAAAAAGGTGTCGCCTTCTTTTTCCCGTAACAGTATGTTCTTTAAAAATCACCAGGACGAGGTACTGATCGTATCGGGTGGTTTTAAAGAATTTATTACTCCTGTTGTAAGCGAGTATTATATTAAAAAAGAAAATATATACGCCAACACGTTTGAGTTTAACGAGCAGGGCGATATAATAGGTTATGACCGCAGCAATCCCTTATCACAAGAAGGCGGTAAAGTGAAGCTGCTTAAAGAACTTAATTTACAAGGCGAGATCCATGGCATTGGCGATGGCTATTCAGATTTTCAGTTGAAGGAATCGGGTCTTATTAAAAAGTTTTTTGCTTTTACGGAGAACATCGAACGTAAATCGGTAGTGGAAAAGGCAGATCACGTAACGCCCAGCCTCGATGAGTTTTTATACATCAATCGCTTGCCCCGGGCTATATCTTATCCTAAAAACCGTATAAAGTGCTTAGTGGTAGGTAAGGTTGAAGAAGAGGCGCTGGTACAAATGCAAAAGGAAGGTTACAATATTCGCCATCATGACGAAATAAAGGAATCCTATTTGCAGGAGGCCGGTGTTTTACTTTGCGATGAAGCTCACCAGCCCACGCCCGAGCAATTACAGAATGCAGGCCGGTTAAAAGTAATAGGTTGCTTTGGCAAAGTTAACAGCAGAAAAGTGATGGATGCTGCCTGCGAAAATGGTATCATCATTTTTGATGATCCAAAGCATAATCCGCGTAGTGCTGATTTTATCCCTAAAAGGGTTATAGCCTTTATGAACGAGGGCAAAACCCATACCAGCTGTAATTTTCCTGATTTGCAGCCACCCCGTATTAATAATGCACACCGGTTAATACACATTCACAAAAACGTACCGGGTATACTTGCAAAGATAAACGAGGTTTTTGCTCGCCATAATATTAACATTGTAGGAGAGTTTCTGGTTACTAACGCACAAATTGGTTATGTAATTACCGACGTAAGTTCCGGCTACGACGAGCAGATACTCAGCGAACTGAAAGCTATAGAAAATACAATTAAATTTAGGCTGCTATATTAATAAGTGTATAGAATCGAGATAAAAGCGCAGTTTTGTGTTCATAATCTCGATTCTGTACACTTGCCTCTCTAAATAAAAACATATCCTGTTTCATCTGTTATAAAGTAATAAAACCGTAAAACCTTTTAAGATGGAAACTACCCGAATATTGATAGGTATAGATGAAAGCAAATATGCCGACTACGCTGCCGAGTATGGTTTTAACCTTGCCCGTAAACTGGATGCCGCTGTAGGTATTGTAAATATTATAGAGCCTGTGCCTGCCGTGGTTTCGCCCATGAATGATACCACTTTTGGTTTGCCTTTTGAAGGTACTGCCGAAATAAACACCGTTGAAATGATGAATACTCAAAACCAGGCAGCCGATAGCTTACTTGGACGTATTGTACAAAAATATGGTACTGACTTGCAGGTAACCCAATACACCGACTACGGCTCAAGCGCCGATGGTATTGTGAACTGCGGCGCTCAATTTGGCGCTACCTTGATTGTGATAGGCACCCATCACCGTAGCGGATTCGACCGCTTGTTGATGGGCAGCGTGGCTGAAGAGGTTGTTCGTAAATCAAAGGTTCCGGTATTAGTTGTTCCTTTGAACGAAGCAGAGACCGTATAATTTGACATGATTTATTAGCTTTTTGCCAGGTGTATTGGCTACAAGGCTTGAGCCACTTGCTATAATACAACAAAAAAGGCGTTTCTATCAAAAGAAACGCCTTTTTTGTTGATGCACGTATTGGTGTTTTATACCATATAGTTCCAGCCATGCGTATCTGCTATAAGGCCGTAGCGGAGGTCGTTCAGGGTGTTAAATAAACGGTTAGAGAATTCGCGGGTAGCAGGATCGCTCAATGTATATTCTTCGCCTTCAAAGTTAAAGGCACCAACAGGGGCAATGGTAGCAGCTGTTCCGGCGCCAAAGGCATCCGTTAACTTGCCGCTACGGGCACCTTCCAAAATTTCGGTAATAGATATGCGGCGCTCTTCAACTGTAATGCCCCAGTCTTTAGCCATTGCAATTACGGTATCGCGGGTTACACCATCCAAGATGGTATCGCGGGTTGATGGCGTAACCAATTTGCCATCCAACAGAAACATAACGTTGGCAGCACCCATTTCTTCTGCATACAAATGTTCTTTGGCGTCGGTCCAAATCAACTGGTCAAATCCTTCTTCAATAGCCCGGCGGGTAGGCAACATTGCGCCGCCATAGTTGCCGGCTGCCTTGGCGTAGCCAAAGCCACCTTCGGCCGAACGTGTGAAAGTGGTTTCGAATTTTACGCGCAGTGGCTTGCTGAAGTAAGGACCAACAGGGCAGGTTAAAATTACGTATTTATAAGTTTTTGAGGGAACAACACCCAAAAACGGATCGGTAGCAAACATAACCGGACGAATGTACAGCGAGTGATTGTCGGCGGTAGGGATCCAATCGCGCTCTACATCAACCAGTGCGGCAATGCTTTGTACAAAAAGTTCTTCGGGCATTACGGGCATGCACAAGCGCTCAGCAGATTTGTTAAAGCGGGCTGCGTTCTTATCCGGCCGAAAGACAGAAACCTGCCCGTCGGCATGTTTGTAAGCTTTTAGGCCCTCAAAAAAGGCTTGTCCGTAGTGCAATGATGAAATAGCCGGGCTCATACCTATTTCGCCGTAAGGCACAATCTCAAAATTTTTCCATTCGCCGTCGGCATAATCGGCCACCAGCATGTGATCGGTAAAAGTATGTCCAAATACTAACTTACTAAAGTCGGTTTGCGCCAGGCGCGATTGGGCAGATTTGGTTATCTTGATGTCAAGCGTTTCAGTAGTCATGGCCTGATATATTTTAAGTAAAGTGGCAATTTATGATTTTTTGCATGAATTGGCTACTCTAACTGAAAATTAGCAGCTTAATACCTCATGGTACTAATAAATGAAATGCCTAATGCCGAATTTATAATGGGCGTGATATATACAAGCTTGTAATTGTTAATATTATAAAAGCGGTTAAATGGTTGTAATTGAGGTTGCACAATATTAGATTTGTAATAGGGCAATTGAAATTTATACACCTTTCAATTGGTCATAAAAAAGAATTAAGCAAACATGAAAAAAATAATAATAACCGCCCTTGCTGCACTACCAGTTGCGGTAATGGCACAGGCGCCTGCCGGTACTTTTACCGTAAAAGGTAAAGTTGGAAACTTAAGTGCGCCGGCTAAAGCTTACCTTGAGTATCGGGCGGATGGAAAAACCATCGATGATTCGGTGACGCTTAAAAATGGTGAGTTTCAATTTAAAGGTACGGCTCCGGCAGCTCCGGTACAAGCTTATTTGTTACTCAACCCGGCGGGTAATGGTTTAAATAAAAGCCGCGACTATCAGTTAATTTACCTGGAGAAAGGAATAATTACTGTGCAAAGCAAGGTTGATACCATGAAAATGGCAACAGTAAGCGGTACGCCCACCAATATGGATAATCAGGCTTTTAAAGATGCCAACAAACCAGTGAATGATATTTATGCAGCTATGAATGCCAAAGCAAAAGCTGCAACTCCTCAACAGCGCGAATCGGCAGAATTTAAAAAGGAAATAGAAGCCATGGATAAAGCAGCTGATGAAAAGTCAGAAGCTATTACCAAGGACTTTGTAAAAAGCCATCCTAAATCTGTAATGAGCTTGAACCTGTTGCGCAATATTGCTTACGGTGCCGATTATGCTGAAATAGCGCCGTTATACGCTGCTTTGTCGCCATCAGTAAAATCCAGCGAAAGCGGTAAAAAGTTCGGTGAACAATTGGCTGGGATGAAAAGTGTAGCCCTTGGCGCCACTGCTCCTGATTTTGCCATGGCCGATACCAGCGGAACGATGGTGAAGTTATCATCTTTTAGAGGTAAGTATTTACTGGTTGATCTGTGGGCATCATGGTGCGGCCCTTGCCGTCAGGAAAATCCAAATGTGGTACGTACGTTTAACAAATACAAAGACCGCAATTTTACTGTTCTAGGCGTATCTCTTGACAGACCAGACGCTAAAGCCAAGTGGCTGGCCGCTATTCAAAAAGATGGTTTAACGTGGACTCACGTATCTGATTTAAAATATTGGGAAAATGCAGTAGCAAAAGCTTGGGGTGTACAAGCTATACCGCAAAACTTTTTACTTGACCCTAACGGCAAAGTAATTGCCAAAAATTTACGGGGCGATGCTTTAGATGCTAAGCTAGCCGAGGTGTTAGCTAAGAGTGATAAAACGAAAGCGGAGTAAAACATATAGTAAAAAAACAACAAAGGCCTTTTGATATTTATCGAAAGGCCTTTGTTGTTTAAGAACAACTTTATACGGCACCACTAAGTGGTATTTGTTTATCGTTATTAATTTCCTAACTGCTTTAATGCCATATAAGCCATCAGGCCGGTACTTACTGTTAGTGCGCTTTCCTCCACATCAAAAGTCGGCGTGTGTACAGCCGACGTAATGCCGCGGCTTTCGTTACGGGTGCCTAACCGGTAAAAGCAGCTATCGGCCACTTGTGAGTAATAAGCAAAATCTTCGGCAGCCATCCATATATCCAGGTCCAGCACATTTTCTTTACCTAAATAATCTTCGGCATGGCCACGTACCGATGCCGTAAGCTTTTCTTCATTAATCAGGAAAGGGTAACCTCGCATGATGTTGAACTCGCAGCTGCCGCCCATGCTTTCAGCAATGCCTTCGGCCATTTTTTTCATGCGGATATGAGCTTCACTGCGCCACTTTTCATCCATGGTACGGAAGGTGCCCTCCAGGTAAACCTCGTTAGGGATAATGTTAGTAGCGCCATTGGCAATCACTTTACCAAACGATAATACCGATGGGCTTTTAGGATCGGCAAACCGGCTAACTACTTGTTGTAGTGCGGTAAGGATATGGGCAGTAATAATTACCGGGTCAATATTTTGCTGTGGCTGTGCACCGTGGCCGCCTTTGCCCTTTACGGTAACGTAAATCTCATCGGTACTGGCCATGTACTTACCCGCCCTGAAACCTACCTTGCCCGCATCAATAAGGGGCATTACATGCTGTCCTAGTACGGCTTGCGGTTTAGGGTTTTCCAATACGCCCTCCTGTATCATCAGGTTGGCTCCGCCAGGCAGCTTCTCTTCAGCTGGCTGGAAAATAAGTTTTACAGTACCGCCAAACTGGTCTTTTAGGCTGGTTAATATAGTGGCCGTACCCAACAATGATGAAGTGTGCACATCATGGCCGCAGGCATGCATTACACCGGTGTTTTGCGATTTGTAAGGCACGTCATTAGCTTCTGTAATAGGGAGCGCATCCATATCTGCACGCAGGGCTACTACCTGGTCCGACGGCTTGTTCCCTTTCAGTAGCCCTACAATGCCATTATCTGCCATGCGTACATACGGAATGTTCAGCTCATCAAGCTTTGATGCCACGTAAGCTGATGTTGCCACTTCATGGAATGAAAGCTCGGGATTGGCGTGCAGGTGCCTGCGGTTGGCTACTACATCCTTAAATATCTTTTGCGAGAGTTCCTGTATTTGTTCCTTCATCATTGCGGGGTGGTGTTTGGATCTAATTTGGGCAAATTTATTTTTTCTGATAAAATGTAAAGCGGGCTAAACACTCCCTTTAACTCCTGCACCAGTTTAGATGCCTCCAGCCTGGAACGGAAGTCGCCGCCTTTTACCTTAAAATTAGGCTCTTTATAATTAATATACGTGCGCAACTCGGGGTGCAGCTGCTGAAATTTGTTTTGTGCGTTAAAGGCGGCTTTGCGATTTGGCCCGCTAAAGAACTGTACCCGGTAGCCGTAAGCTGAAATACCGCTCCGGATAGCTTTGCCGGTGCCTTTGTTTTTACTGTACCGGTGCGCAATTAAAGAGTCAATGCGCGGATCTTTTATTATCTCCAGCTTGCCGCGCTGCTGGGTTTGAGCCTGGGCAGGCAAGTATAACGCAAGGCAAATAAAAGTTATTAAGCATACGCTGGGGTTAAGCTTCAGATAACGTTTAAGAAATAATTTCCCTCTATCCATTTTTTACAAAAAATGCTGTTTACAGGCTTGTGTTCAAATCCTGCAAACAGCATTACATAGTTATTTTTGTGTTAACGAAACCTATGCGCCGTGGCAGTTTTTGAACTTTTTGCCGCTACCACACGGGCAAGGATCATTACGACCTATTTTTTGCTCAGCACGTACAGGTGTTTGTTTTTCCTGTATCTCTTCATCGGGCACGCCGTTGGTTTCGTGTACAAGTTCGGGCTTGCTCATCCGCATCTGACGCATATCGGTACGCGGAATAGGGCGGGCCTCGTGCACTTCTTCAGGAGCCTGCTGTACCGGAATACCGCCTCTGAACAGGAAGCTAACCAGCTCCTTGTTTACATTGGCCAGCATTTGACGGAACAATTGGAAAGCTTCGAACTTGTACACCAGTAATGGGTCCTTTTGCTCGTAAACGGCATTTTGTACCGATTGCTTTAATTCGTCCATCTCGCGCAGGTGTTCTTTCCAGGCATCGTCAATCAAGTACAGGGTTACGTTCTTTTCAAAAGATTTGAACACCTCCAGACCGTGATTGTCAACCGCTTTTTTCAACGGAACAGCTACTTGTATGCCATGTACACCATCGGTAAATGGTACTACAATGTTTTCCACATACTCGCCGCGGGTTTCATAAACGTCTTTCAGTACCGGGTAAGCCTGCTCGGCAATACCTTCGGTTTTGCGTTTATAAAAATCGGTTACTACATTAAAGGTGCCTTCAACCAGGTTATTCAGGTTAGCCGCGGTAAATTCTTCCTGGCTTATCTCCGGATCAACCGAGAACAAGCGGATCATTTCCATACGGAAGCCTTCGTAGTTGTTAGCCTCTTTGTATTCGGTAACTACATCCTCAACCACATCAAAAATGGTGTTGCTGATGTCTACATCCAAACGCTCGCCAAATAAGGCGTTTTTACGTTTAGCGTAAACTACGGTACGCTGTGAGTTCATCACGTCATCATACTCCAGCAAGCGCTTGCGGATACCAAAGTTGTTTTCTTCCACTTTTTTCTGCGCACGCTCTATCGATTTGGTAATCATAGAGTGCTGAATAACCTCGCCTTCTTCAATGCCCATGCGTACCATCAGGTTAGAGATACGCTCTGAGCCGAATAAACGCATCAGGTTATCCTCTAACGATACAAAGAACTGTGAAGAACCCGGATCGCCCTGACGACCGGCACGACCGCGCAGCTGGCGGTCAACACGGCGCGACTCATGACGTTCGGTACCTACAATAGCTAAACCGCCGGCTTCTTTTACGCCTTTGCCTAACTTAATATCCGTACCACGGCCAGCCATGTTGGTAGCTATGGTTACAGTACCAGCCTGACCCGCTTCGGCCACAATATCGGCCTCCTTTTGGTGCATTTTGGCGTTCAGTACGTTATGCTTGATACCGCGCAGCTTAAGCATACGGCTCAATAGTTCTGATATTTCTACCGAAGTGGTACCTACCAACACCGGGCGACCTGCCTGGGTAAGCTTTACGATCTCTTCGGCCACGGCGTTATATTTTTCGCGCATGGTGCGGTATACCAAATCCTGGCGGTCATCGCGCTGGGCAACTACGTTAGTTGGGATTTCTACTACATCCAGCTTGTAAATTTCCCATAGCTCGCCTGCTTCAGTTACAGCAGTACCGGTCATACCGCAAAGCTTGTGGTACATCCTAAAGTAATTTTGCAGGGTAATGGTTGCAAAGGTTTGCGTAGCGTCCTCAACCTTTACATTCTCTTTAGCCTCAATAGCCTGGTGCAAACCGTCAGAATAGCGGCGGCCATCCAGTACACGACCGGTTTGCTCATCCACAATCTTTACCTTGCCTTCATCCAAAATGTATTCAGTATCCTTTTCGAAAAGGGTATAGGCTTTTAGTAACTGGTTGATAGAGTGGATACGCTCAGATTTAATAGAGAAATCACGCATCAGCTCATCTTTCTGCGCCAATTTTTCCTCTGGCGAAAGATCAGACTTCTCAATTTTTGCAATCTCGGTACCAACATCAGGCATTACAAAGAATTTAGGATCTTCGCCGGATGCAGTGATCAGCTCAATACCTTTTTCAGTAAGTTCAACCGAGTTGTTTTTTTCATCGATTACAAAGAATAATTCCGTATCAACCTTAGGCATTTCCTTGCCTTGGTCTTGCATGTAATAATTCTCTGTCTTTTGCAAAACGGTACGGTTAGCGCCTTCACTTAAAAATTTGATCAGCGCTTTGCTCTTAGGCAAACCACGGTGAGCACGCAATAGGGCCAAGCCACCTTCATCGCTACCGGTTTTGCCGTCGTTTATTTGTTTTTTTGCTTCGTTTAAAGCAGTGTTTATATAAGTTTTTTGTGCATTTACCAAGCGCTCAATGCGAGGTTTAAGCATGTAAAATTCATGCTCATCACCGCGTGGTATAGGGCCCGAAATAATTAAAGGTGTACGGGCGTCATCCACCAAAACAGAGTCAACCTCATCCACCATAGCAAAGTGAAGTTTGCGTTGTACCAGCTCTTCTGGAGTGCGTGTCATATTGTCACGCAGGTAATCAAAACCAAACTCGTTGTTGGTACCAAAGGTGATATCGGCCAGGTAAGCATTACGGCGTGATTCCGAATTAGGCTCATGCTTGTCAATACAATCAACCGATAAACCATGGAATTCGTACAGCGGTCCCATCCACTCCGAGTCACGACGAGCCAGGTAATCGTTCACAGTTACAATGTGTACGCCTTGGCCGGCCAGTGCATTTAAATACGCAGGCAGTGTAGCTACCAGGGTTTTACCCTCACCGGTTGCCATCTCGGCAATTTTACCGCTATGGAGTACAATACCGCCAATCAGCTGCACATCATAGTGTACCATGTTCCAGGTAACTTCGTTTCCTGCAGCTATCCAGGTATTGCTGTGGGTGGCTTTATCGCCTTTAATTACAACGTTGCCTTTTTTAGCAGCCAGCTGGCGGTCGAAATCGGTAGCGGTAACTTCAATAGTAGGGTTGTTGGCAAAACGGCGGGCCGTTTCTTTTACTACGGCAAAAGCCGAAGGTAATATATCTAACAGGATAACTTCCAGCTCTTTGTTGCGGTCTTTTTCAAGCTTGTCAACACGGCTGTAAAGCTCCACTTTGGCGTTCACGTCCAGGTTGGTATCAGCCGATTCAATTTCGCTTTTAATGGCTTGTATTTGCTCATCAATGGCAGCAAGGCCTTCGGCAATTCTCGCTTTAAAATCTGTTGTTTTAGCCCTTAACTCATCATTGCTGAGGTTGTCGAGCTTTGCAAATTCGCCTTTTATTTTTTCAACCAGGGGCTGTATGCTTTTTACATCCCTTTCCGATTTACTTCCAAAAAGCTTACTAATAAATCCTAACATAATTTCGATATAATACTCCGTCTATCCCAACAATTACGCCAGCCACACCTTGGGTGGCATAATGGCAGGTAAAGGTAGTGATTTTTAGGCATAGAGCCAAGAATCAACACTCAAGAAACAAGCGTTTGGAACCACGTTTTTTAATGAGCTATAGAAATACGAACCGGTTCTCGACTCTTGGCACTTGGTTCTGAACCCAAACTATTATCTTTACCGCCATGAACATTCTACTCATCGGTTCGGGCGGCCGCGAAAGTGCATTTGCCTGGAAACTAAGCCAAAGCCCTAAATGCGAACAGCTTTTTATTGCACCCGGTAATGCAGGCACCGGCCAGTATGGTACCAACGTTGATATTAAAGTAACCGATTTTGAAGGTATTAAGGCCTTTGTACTTAGCAACGGCATTAACCTGGTTATAGTAGGACCCGAAGAACCGCTGGTAAAAGGTATACACGATTTCTTTTTAAATGATGAGCAACTGAAAAACGTTCCGGTTATTGGGCCGCAGCGTGAAGCGGCTCAGCTTGAAGGCAGTAAGGATTTTTCGAAGCAGTTTATGCAGCGGCACAACATCCCAACGGCGGCATCGCGCACGTTTACCCGCGATACCTTGCAGGATGGTTTAAGCTATCTGGCTACCCAGGGTTTGCCGGTGGTTTTAAAGGCCGACGGCCTGGCGGCAGGCAAAGGCGTTTTAATATGCCTTACCCTGCAGGAAGCCCAGCAGGAATTGGTAGAAATGCTTACCGAAGCCAAGTTTGGCGAAGCCAGTTCTAAAGTAGTAGTAGAACAGTTTTTACAAGGCATAGAACTATCGGTTTTTGTACTGACCGATGGTAACAGCTATAAGATTTTACCCGAGGCTAAAGATTATAAACGTATTGGCGAAGGCGATAGCGGCTTGAATACAGGTGGTATGGGTTCAGTATCGCCGGTTCCGTTTGCCGATGAAATTTTTATGCGGAAAGTAGAAGAGCGTGTGGTGGTACCCACCGTTGAAGGTTTAAAGCAGGATGGCATTCCTTACAAAGGGTTTATATTTATTGGGCTGATGAATTGTGAGGGTGAGCCATGGGTAATTGAATATAACTGCCGCATGGGCGACCCCGAAACCGAGAGCGTGTTGCCACGTATAGAGTCTGACCTGATAGATTTATTAATGGGCGTGGCCGAAGGCAATCTGATTGAAAAACAATTTACCATATCACCCAAAATAGCGGCTACAGTAGTTTGTGTAGCAGGCGGCTACCCGGGCGAGTATTTGAAAGATAAAGTAATAAGCGGATTGGATAATGTGCGCGGCTCCATCGCTTTTCATGCCGGTACTGGTATGCAGGGCGATGATGTGATAACTACCGGCGGCCGTGTGCTGGCCATTACTTCATTGCAGGATGATCTTTTTACCGCCCTGCAACAAGCCACACTGGATGCAAGCCGTATTTATTATGACGGTAAGTATTTCAGGAAAGATATTGGATTTGATTTGTTGTAATATCCTGCCAACCCTCCCAGATGGGCTTTGCACCAGGTTGGTAAAATACATTTATAGTTGTCTGTTTATACTGAGTTAACGGATGATAAAACACAAAGAGCCTGGCAAATGCAGGGCTCTTTGTGTTTAAGGCCATAAAACCTATCACCTCAAATGGCAGGGAGAGATCTTGAATGGATGAGCTTATTTGTATGTTTTGTAAAGCCCTCTCTCCGCTCGAAGGGGGGCGATTACTGACCTTTTACCGTTTGCAGCATCTCCTTAACGGCTGCTTCCAGTTGTTGGTCTTGCCCGTTCAAAATCTTGCTGTAGTCGGCCGGAACGCGAATATCTGGCTCCAGCTGATGGTTTTCTGTCGGGTGGTTCTCACCTGGTCCCCATGAAGACACCATCGGGATCCCGAACACCAGGGTGCCGTCTATCTGGCGTTCCCACCAAACAGCGGTACCTGTGCCGGCAACCGGCATACCTACCAGCTTGCCTAATTTTAAAGCTTTATAAGCGTATGGGAACATAAATGCGTCAGAGTAATTACCCTCGCTCATGAGCACGCAACTGGGTTTGTTCCATTTGCTTAATGATTCTCCTCCCTCGGTTGGTGTGCCCTGTGGCCGCAGCTGGAAGTATAGCTTGCCGCCTAAAAAGGTAACCAATTCATCGTGCAGCCAGCCACCGCCGTTAAAGCGGGTATCTACAATCAGTGCTTTTTTGTTATAGTTGCGGCCAAGTACCTTGTCAACTGTTACGCGGTAGCTGGGGTCATTCATTCCCTGTACATGCACATAGCCAACCTGTCCGTTCGATAGGCTGTCAGTCAGGTGTTCCATCTGCCTGATCCAGCGGTTGTACAGTAGAACGCTTCTTTCAAAACTAGGGCGTACCGGTTTTACATTCTCTTCGTAGCGAGTATTGGTTTTAGGATCATGGAAGCTAATTAGCGTATACTTATCGGCCTTGTGGTTCAATAGCTTTGTCCAATCTGCATCATCGGTAATAGTTTCGCCATCAATTTTATCAATCACAAAGCCTTTTTTCATCTTGGTACGGGCCACATCAAACGGACCGCCGGTTATTATATCGGCCACTACCAAGCCGTTGCCGCCTTTGGTTTGATCGTACAGCAAGCCCAGTGCGCCGGTTTCATCAGCGTTAGGGAACACTGGCGAATAGCGGCCGCCAGTATGTGAGCCATTCAGCTCGCCCAAAAACTCGCTTAACAGTATCTGAAAATCATAGTTATTGTTGATGTGCGGTAGGAACTTAGCATAGGTGGTATGATAGTAATCCCAATCCACGCCCTGCAGTTTAGGATCGAAGAACTTTTTGGTTACTTGTTTCCAGGCATGGTCAAACACATAAGCACGTTCACCGGCAGCATCCAGATCCATAGTGCTGTTGATTTTTACAGGCGTTATTTTGCCGTCATCAACGTTTACTTTCATTACATTACCACCAGCCAGCACAAACAGGCTTTTACCATCGGGCGTTAGCTCCAACGAACCGCCTTGTGCATTAAGCGAAGCCAGTACTTTACTTTCCTTGGTACGTGGCATGCTCACCCATAGGTCAAAGCCTTTATCAAAACGGGCCAGGTAAAAGACCTTTTCGCCGTCTTTAGACATAATAACGTCCGAAATATCGGTAGACGTTAAAGTTAAGCGTACGGTGCGGTCGCTCAGATTTTTAAGGTTGGGCGTATATGCATAAGGAGCTATGCCTGCCGGAGTTTTGGCATTAGCAGGTGTTGATTTGGTAGTGGCCGATGATCTGTTTAGCGAATCTCTCTTTTCTTCCTGTTTGCGAATATCCAAGTCCTCCTTGCTTAGCTGGAACCTATCCCAGGCAGCCTGATCAAAAAACATGGCATAAACGTCATCTTGCGCACCGCGCGAGAAGTTTTTACGGCCCTGCTTATCGGATAGCCAGTAGATCATCTTACCGTTCAGTCCCCATTGCGGATGGCCATCATTGAAGCCGCTTTCGGTTAAGTTGATGCGGTCGCCGGTGCCATCGGCTTTTATTAAGGCTATTTCGCTACGGCCATAAGCACCCTCGCTTGATTCGGCAGCCAGGTAACGGCTATCGGGCGACCATGAAAAGAACTGGTCGCCATCAGAGTAAGAAAAATTAATGCCTGCAGGAATTACAGTGACCGACTTTTTGGTAGCCACGTCATACACTTTAACGGTGTTGCGTTCTTCCAGGTAGGCTATCTTTTTGCCATCCGGCGAGTAAACGCCCTGAAATTCTTCTTTGGAGGAATTAATAACCGGTTCGGTTGCCAACGTGGTTGATGCAAAAAAGTAAGGCTCATTGCGGTTGGCTAAGCTGGTTTTATAAATGTCCCATGATGTGGTATTTTCAACCGAATACAGCAAAGTGCGGCCATCCGGGCTAAATTTTACCATACGCTCCTGATAAGGGGTGTTGGTAATGCGCTTGGTAATGTTCCCATCTGCCGAGGCTACAAATATTTCGCCACGGTAAACAAAGGCTACTTCCTTGCCGTTCGGTGATACGGTAATTTCGGTAGCATCGCCGCGTACAGGCATGTTTTGTACCTGGTCGCCGTTAAAATCAGCGCTGAGGCCAATGTTTACTTTCACCGGTTGCTGGCCGTCTTTCATGGTAAACAGTTCGCCGTTTTGGGTGAATGCCAACAGGCCGTCATCAGAGCGGGAAAGGTTACGTACCGGGTCTTTGGTAAAGGTGGTAAGCTGTGTAGGGTTGTTATAATCGCTTAATGAGGCGCGGTACAAGTTTTGGTTGCCATTGCGTTCACTCAGATAATAAAAGGCATCGCCGTTGCCCCAAACCGGTTCGCGGTCTTCGCCTACGTAGGTTGATACCTTGGTATATGATTTTTTGGTTACATCATACACCCAGATGTCGCGTGTAACGGCTGAGGTATGGTGTTTGCGCCAGGGGTCTTCATACCCTTTGCGGTCCTGGTAAATAAATTTATCGCCTGTTTTGTTAAAATGTACATACTCTGTACCTGCCGAGTTAATCATAATACTGCGTCCGCCTTTAACCGGCACAGCGTACATCTTTGCAAAATAAGCATTGCCCGGAAAGCGTACCGAAGTGTAAATATCATGACGGTCGGTGCCAAAATATACCTTCTGATTATCTACCGAAAAGTCCATTGGAATATCCCTTTCAGAAGCAAAGGTAAGGCGGGTAGCCTGGCCGCCATCGGCAGGCATTACATACACGTCAAAATTGCCATAACGGTCGGAGGCAAAGGCAATAGTTTTACTATCATGGCTCCAAACAGGGTAGCCGTTATAGGCGCTGTTGATCGTTAAGGGAACAGCAGTGCCGCCGCTTGCGGCTACTTTAAATAGGTTACCTTTGTATTCAAAAGCAATCCACTTACCATCTGGAGATAGGGTAGGCTGCTGCATCCAGAGTAAGTGTTGCTGCGCAAACACCGTACTTTGGGCTAAAACAAATGCCGTAAGCAGGAGTAGGAGTTTTTTCATGCACTTAGTGAGTTAAATAAGAAGTTAATGCATTAAAAGTAGGTAAAAAGCTGTTTAATGCCTTTTTTTTAATGGATTTATTGCAAAAAAGAAAAGCCTCCTGTAGGGGAGGCTCTATTTGTTATTAGGTTATTAAAACTCGGCGTTCTTTGGGAACCTTGGAAAAGGAATCACATCGCGGATATTACCCATGCCCGTTACAAACAGTACCAGGCGCTCAAAGCCTAAGCCAAAGCCGGCGTGCGGGCAGCCACCAAAACGGCGGGTATCCAGGTACCACCAAAGCTCATCCTTAGGGATGCCAATCTCGTCCATACGCTGCTCCAGCTTGTCCAAACGTTCTTCACGCTGCGAACCGCCAACAATTTCGCCTATGCCAGGGAACAGAATGTCCATAGCGGCAACTGTTTTGCCGTCATCGTTTTGGCGCATGTAAAAGGACTTGATCTCCTTAGGGTAATCGGTTAAAATAACCGGTTTCTTAAAGTGTTTCTCTACCAGGTAACGCTCATGCTCTGATTGCAAATCGGCACCCCAACCCTCAATTAGGTACTGGAACTTTTTCTTTTTATTCGGCGTCGAATCTTTTAAAATATCTATAGCCTGCGTATAGGTTAAACGCTCAAACTCATTATCTAAACAAAACTGTAGTTTCTCCAGCAAGGTCATTTCCGAACGTTCCTGTTGTGGTTTGGTTTTCTCTTCTTCCTGCAGGCGCTGGGTTAAAAACTCAATATCCTCGCGGTTATGCTCTAAGGCATAGTTTATCACGTATTTTAACAAGCCTTCGGCCAGGTCCATATTGTCGGCCAGGTCATAAAAAGCCATTTCGGGCTCAATCATCCAAAACTCGGCCAGGTGACGGGTTGTGTTGGAGTTTTCGGCACGGAAAGTTGGACCGAAAGTATAGATATCGCTCAGGGCCATAGCGCCTAATTCACCTTCTAACTGACCAGATACGGTAAGATTAGTAGCACGGCCAAAAAAGTCTTGTTTAAAATCTATCTCACCCGTCTCGGTTCTTGGCGGATTGGCCAGATCAAGGTTGGTTACCTTAAAAGCCTCGCCGGCACCCTCTGCATCCGAAGCCGTAATTACCGGCGTATGCAGGTACACAAAGCCTTTCTCCTGAAAAAACCGATGCACCGCAAAAGCCAGGCTGTTACGCACTCTGAAGATGGCGCCAAATGTATTGGTACGAAAACGCAGGTGTGCAATCTCGCGCAAAAATTCCAGGCTGTGTTTTTTGGGCTGCAAGGGGTATTTTTCGGGGTCGCTATCGCCCAAAATCTCAATGTGGGTAGCTTTAACATCAACCGCCTGCCCTTTGCCTAAACTGGCAACCAGTTTACCCGTTACACTCAGCGCGGCACCGGTGGTAATGCGCTTAAGTAAAGCCTCGTCCGTATTTTGAAAATCAACAACAATTTGAATGTTACTATTGGTTGAGCCATCATTTAAAGCAATAAACTGATTATTACGGAAGGTGCGTACCCATCCTTTAACGTTTACTTCCTGTTCGGCAGGTGTAGTTTGCAACAGTGCTTTAATTTTAATTCGATCACTCATGTCTAAAAATTTAAGAAGCGCAAAAATACAATTTAGATGCAAGAATCAAGAGCCGGGAACCAAGAGTATTATCAGCACTTACGCGGGGCTTTTAATTTGTTTAGTTTTGTAGTAAACCAGCCATAAATTTTAGATGTCCGTTAAATCGCTCCAGCAAATCTTTGATGATTACGAAACCAATTTTGTGGATAGTCCGGCTTTCGTGATCAAGTTTGTTGAACTAAATCCGGCTGTGCTGGCTGCACCGGGCCAATTGCGCGAACGGGATGACCTTTTAAAAGTGGCTGCCATTGTTGGCAAGTATTTTAAAGCGTTAATGCAAACAAAGCAGTACCAAAAAGTAGTTGATGAAGTTGATCGTGTGCTTACGGAGTTTGATGCAAATATGCGCCTGTTAAAAATGCAGCCAATTCAAGAGAAATGGTACCTGCACCTTATGTTTTTTAAAGGGGAGGCGCTGTACAATTTAAACTTTTACAAAAATGCGCTGGATCATTTTAACCAGACATTGGTTTTAACACCCGACAATGCCATTATTAAAAAGTGGATCTTTTACTCCAAAACCATGGTGTACAAAAGGTATCATGATGGGGCCTTTATCATAGGCGGGGTGCTTATTATAGGTAGCATTTTATTGGTTAACTATTTCCATCACTGGATAAATGCATTGATTAGCTTTATTGGGTTAGCGTTGGTGCTTTACACTTTTGCCATTAAGTACATCTATCACAAAAACAGAAAAGCCGATATGCGCTAATCCGTTTTTAACTCTGTGGGCAATTAGTTATATCTTTGTACCTGCATGATTACCAAAGCCACCATAGACCGTATAATGGAAGCCATCGACATTGTTGAGGTGATTGGGGAGTTTGTGCAATTGAAAAAACGCGGGGCTAACTTTATAGGCTTGTCGCCGTTTGCAAACGAGAAAACGCCATCGTTCACGGTGTCGCCGGCTAAGGGAATATTTAAGGATTTTTCCACTGGTAAAGGCGGGTCGGCCGTTACGTTCCTGATGGAGCATGAGAAATTCAGCTACCCTGAGGCGCTGAAATGGCTGGCAAAAAAATACAATATCGAGGTAGACGAATTACAGGACAGGCCGGAAAATGCAGAGGCCGATAACCGTCGCGAAAATCTGATGGTGGTAACCAGCTATGCTGCCAAGTTTTTTCAGGAGGCCATGTGGGATACCAGTGAGGGTAAAAGCATTGGCCTGAGCTACTTTAAAGAACGCGGTTTTACAACCGATATCATCAAGAAATTCGAGCTCGGTTACTCGCCCGATAATTGGGAGGCATTTACCTCAACAGCTATCAATAAGGGCTACCAGCCGCAGTATCTTGAAGAAAGCGGGTTATCGGTAAAACGTGATAATGGTACATTGTATGACCGCTATCGTGGCCGGGTAATGTTTCCAATACATGGCTTTACCGGCCGGGTAATTGCCTTTGGCGGGCGTACGCTTAAAACCGATAAAAAGGTACCCAAGTACGTAAACTCACCCGAGTCGGAGATCTATCACAAATCGAGCGTATTATACGGGCTTTTCTTTGCCAAAAAAAGCATACGCGACGAGGATAATTGTTACCTGGTTGAGGGTTATGCCGACGTGTTGTCGGTGCACCAGGCCGGTATTGAAAACGTGGTGGCTTCATCAGGCACGTCGCTTACGGTGGAGCAGATCAGGCTCATTGGTCGATTTACCAAAAATATCACCATTTTATATGATGGTGATGCAGCAGGTATCAAGGCATCGCTGCGCGGACTTGATCTTATTTTGGAAGAAGGACTTAATGTTAAGGTAGTGCTCTTTCCGGATGGGCACGACCCCGACTCTTACGTGCGCGAAGTTGGCAGCAATGCGTTTAAGGGCTATATTGATCAAAATAAAAAAGATTTTATTTTATATAAAACCAGCATCCTGCTTAAGGAAGCCGGCTCCGATCCCATACAGCGCGCTAACGTAATACGTGAAATAGTGGAGAGCATTGCGCGTATACCCGACTCTATTAAAGCATCGGTATTCATTCGCGAGTGCAGTCACCAGTTGCAGATTGATGAGCGTATTTTGTTGTCGGAACTGAATAAGATGCGGTTGGCCAAAAGTAAAAAGGATGGTCAGCAACAACAACGGCCTTATGGATACGAAGAGCTGCCCCCGCCCGATGAACCGCACTTTTTTGATGAGCCTGTTGCACCAGCCAAGCCCGTTGAAACCAGCCTCCTGCAAGAGCGCGAAGTGATACGTTTATTATTGGTTTATGGCAACCAGATCATTAACTGGGATAATATTGCCAATACTTACATTGGTCCGTTTGTAATAGCAGAGCTAAGCGATGTGGAGTTTGAGAACGCTGCCTGCAAAAGCTTTTTTGAAATATATAAGCAACAGCTCGAGAACGGTGTATTGCCCGAAGAACAGTTTTTTATTCATCATCCTGATAAGCAGATTGTTGATTTAACAGTAGATCTGCTGGCTACCAAATATACACTGAGCGAGAACTGGTATAACATGCATCGCATTTTTGTGCACGAGGAGCAAATGAATATGAAAGCCACTATATTGGGCGCCATATTTCACCTCAAAAAACAAAAGGTGGGCAAGATACTAGACCAGCTGCGCACCGACCTGCAAAATGCCCAGGAACCGGCCGATCAGGACATCATCATGACGCAGTACCTGCAAATGAAGAAGATTGAAAAGCACATTGTAGATTACCTGGGGTCTGTTATTATTAAATAAAATGGCCACGCATAATGACTTAGGCCGCCGTGGCGAAGCTTTAGCCAAGGCGCATCTGGAAGCAGCCGGCTATGAAATACTGGACGAAAACTGGACTTTTGGCCGCGCCGAGGTAGATTTAATTGCTTATAAAGACAAGGTTATTATATTTACCGAAGTTAAAACGCGTACCGGCAACGGCTTTGGTGAACCCGAAGATTTTGTGGATAGCCGAAAGCAAAAGCTGCTGGCCGATGCGGCCGACGAATATATTTATTTAATGAATCACCAGGGCGAAGTGCGATTTGATATTGTGGCTATACTATTTACACTTAAAGATACGTATACATTAAAACATATTGAAGATGCCTTTTGGCCAACAGCCTGATTATAAATTTTGCATGAAGCATAAGCATATCTTATACCTGGCGGCGGGTTTGCTGGCCATATACAGTTGTAATCCTAAAAATCAATCGGTAAACCTGGGCATTAGCCCCGAGGCCGGCACCAATTACAAACAAGGCGATAAAGTAAGTATTAAGGTTGCTTACCCTGCCGATATGAAGACTGACTCTGTAGTGTACCTGCTCGATTCGGCTCGTTTAGCCAGTCGTAAAGACTCATCTGCGTTTGAACTTACCACTGATAGCATTACCCTGGGTCCAAAAATCATCACAGCAAAAATTTACGCTGCAGGCCAGGTGCAGGAGGTAAGTACCAACATAAACGTGTTGGCTGCCAGGGCACCTGAGGCTTACGGTTTCGAGGTTGAGAAGACCTTTCCGCATGATACCAGCAGTTATATTGAAGGATTAGTATATCATAACGGCTTTTTATATGAAAGCGATGGTGGAAGGGTAGCCGAAGGAACCGGGCAATCCAGCCTGCGTAAAGTAGATTTAACCACCGGCAAGGTGCTGCAAAAAACAGATGTTGACCCTAAAGTTTTTGCTGAAGGTATTGCCTTGGTAGACGATAAAATTGTACAGCTCACCTACACCGAAAAGATTGGCTACGTTTACGATGCTAACACATTTAAGCTGCTACAAACCTTTACCAATAATGTAGGCATTGAGGGCTGGGGAATGTGTTATGATGGTAAACAGCTATATATGGACGATAGCAGTAACCGCATATGGTTCCTGGATAAAAACAATTACCATGCAATCGGTTCTATTGATGTATATGATGATCAGGGCCCTGTAAATAAGCTTAATGAATTAGAGTATATTAATGGCAAAATATACGCCAACGTGTACGAAACCAATGATATTGTGGTAATTGATCCTAAAACAGGTGCCGTGCTACAGCGGGTAGATTTAAGTGCCTTGTACCCTGAGGATGCGCGCGCAAGTTCTCCGGGCGCTGAAGTTATGAACGGCATAGCCTGGGATGCTGCAGGCAAGCGCTTATTTGTAACCGGCAAGAAATGGCCAAAATTGTATCAAATTAAACTGGTGAAAAAGTAAGCTGGCGTTACATATTAAAAACAAGAAATAAAGTCCTGCACTATAAGTGCAGGACTTTCCTTTTTTAATTAAAGCAGCTCACTTGTTGCTCGTGCTGAATAAAATTTACTTTAAATGTAATATAGAAAAATATCCGGCTATCACTTATTTAAAATACCTACTTTTAGGCCGAGAATTAATTAATAGGTACTGATTTATCTTTTTTGCTAAATCAGCAATTGTAATTTTAAAACCATTCCTAAGTTTCAATCTGAACAATATGGCTCAATCTGCACAGATCTTAAAGAATAAGAAAAATGACATCCTGGAACTATGGATGAAAAACCAGTTAACTGATGCTGGCCTTCGCGATGATTTGATGAGCAACGAAGAGTTACGCTCACAATCTGAAGAGCTGGTAGATACCCTGATTGGTTCGCTAAGTGCAGATAATATTACCGATGCCGAGTCGTCTGACTTTGACGGTGTTATTGAGATATTGGGTGGCATATCTATAACACGTGCCCGCCAGGGTTACAGCCCGCGCGAGACAGGAGCTTACGTACTAAGCCTGAAGGAAGCGCTGCTTTCAATCCTGGAAACTGAACTTAAAAACGACCTGGCTTCTTTGTATGAAGAAAGCATTAAAGTAAGTCGCCTGATTGACAGTTTTAGCATTATCACTTTCGAAACTTTTATTAAGGGCCGCGAGGAAGTTATTTTACGTCAAACAGATGAGATTGCTGAAATTTCTACACCCGTTATACGCGTTTGGGACGGCATTTTAGCCCTGCCAATTATTGGTACTTTAGACAGCTCACGCACACAGGTAGTAATGGAAAACCTGCTGCAGGAGATTGTAGATACCGGTAGCAGTATTGCCATATTAGATATATCGGGCGTACCGGCGGTTGACTCGCTTGTAGCGCAGCACTTAATAAAAACCGTAAGCGCTACCCGCCTAATGGGTGCCGAATGTATAATCAGTGGTATTCGTCCCGAAATTGCGCAAACCATTGTTCACCTCGGTATAGATCTTTCTAACATCGTAACCAAGGCTTCATTAGCCCATGCACTTAAATTTGCTTTTGCTACTCTGCGATTAGAGGTGAAAAAGAAAGCTGGAGTAGTGGTTGAAAAAGCGAATTAATTAAAACATGGATCGTATTCCTATTTTAAAAATGGGTCACTTTTTACTGGTGACCATACAGGTGGATTTGTACGACAGGCTGGCTATGGACCTGGAGGCCGATTTGGTAAAAATGGTAAGCATCACTGGTGCTAAAGCTGTTTTGATCGATATTTCGGCCGTTAGTATTGTAGACTCGTTCATGGGCCGTATTATTGGCAACATTGCCAGTATGTCGAAGCTTTTAGACGCCGAAACAGTAGTAGTGGGTATGCAGCCTGCTGTAGCCATAACCCTGGTTGAACTGGGCCTGGAATTGCCGGGTGTGCATACCGCCCTGAATGTTGAAAAAGGCATGGCGCTATTAAGCAGCCTGATTATTATAGACGAAGAAACAGAAGAGGAAGAAGATGACGATACTGCCCTTAGCTAAAGATACCCTCAAGGTATATAAGGAGCAGGATGTTATTTTGTTCAGAAATCGTGTTAAAGAGCACGCAGTTAAAATAAAAATGGGATTGGTTAATCAAACCAAGCTCATTACCGCCGCAAGCGAGCTGGTGCGTAACATGCTCAGGTATGGCGGCGGCGGCGAAACGGTAGTTGAAGTAGTTACCCGTGGTCGCGATAACGGTATCAGGTTAACGTTTAAAGACCAGGGGCCGGGTATACCTGATATTGCCAAAGCGATGATGGACGGCTACTCAACCGGAAAAAGCCTGGGTTTGGGTTTGCCCGGTGCCAAAAGACTGGTTAATGAATTCAATATCAAAAGTGAGGCTGGAAAAGGTACTACAGTTACCATAATTAAGTGGGCTAATGGTTGATGCAACACATACCAGCTATCCGGCTGGCGACAGGAGTTACTTTTCCTTATTAAAAAAAGATATACACCACAAAGCGCAGCAGGCAGGTTTTAACGCCGGCAGGTTGGCCGAGCTTGATCTTGTACTGGCCGAGCTTACCTCAAACCTCCATAAGTATGCTAATGATGGCGAAATACTGGTTTCGGTAGGCCAAGATGCTCTTGGTGACTATATGGAAATTATTGCCATTGATAACGGCCCCGGGATGGTCGATCCGGCTAAAATGATGCAGGATGGTTATTCGACCGGAAGCAGTATGGGACATGGTTTGGGCAGCATCAGCAGAATGTCTGATGTGTTTGACCTTTATTCTGTTAAAGGCTGGGGATCAATCATTTTAAGCCGCCTTTATCAAAGCCCGCCCGACGTAAAAAAATTGCCGCTCCATAATTTAGAAATTAAACCGCTGGTGGTAGCTAAAACTGGTGAAACCGTAAGCGGCGATGGTACGTATTATAAAACGGAGGGCAATAAAGTAAAAATGTTGGTTGCCGATGGTTTAGGGCACGGCGTAGAAGCTAATGTTGCAGTAAACGAGGCCGTAAAATGCTTCGAAACTTGCCCGCATGAATTGCCGGTTGATATTTTACGATATTTGCACCAGGGTATCCGCAAAACGCGTGGCATGGTGGGCACCGTGGTAACTTTTGATGTTGAAGCCAAGAAGCTACAGATTGCAGGCATAGGCAATATTGCCGCCAAGCTTTTACATTTAGGGGGCGATGTGAAAAACCAAATCTCCTACAATGGCATTATAGGTCATAATATTCCGAATACCATGAACAACCAGCAGTATAACTTTGCTGATTATAGTTATTTAATATTATGTTCAGATGGTATAAAATCGAGATTAGATCTGAACAAGTATCAGGGGATAGGCAGATATGATGCAGCGGTGCTGGCAGCGGCTATTTATAAAGATTTTTCAAGACGCACAGATGATACATCGGTGGTGATCGTTAAACTGAGATAAGACATGTTGGAAATTGTTAGTATTAATTTAGATAATGAACTGGATTTGCCCATTACGCACAAAAAAGCGGCGGCCATAACCAAGTATATCGGATTAACGCTTTCAACGCAAACAACTTTTGCTACGGCCGTTTCAGAAGCCTGCCGGGCAGTTTTGGAAAAAACCCTGAGCAGTGTGCTGTCTTTTCGGCTTAAACGCGAGGACGGTAGGTGGTTTCTATCTGCCCGCATTACAACCGATGGTCACTTTACCGAAAACAGTGAAGAGCTAAAATATGCCAGGCGTTTGATACCTGTGCTTGAGGTGTCCAAAAATCATGGCGCCACTATCATCCTGCTCAGATTAGGTATACCGCGTTCGGTAAAAGTAAGTGGCGACATGGCATCCCGCCTGGCCGAACATATGCGCACCTCTGTCGCCGAATCGCCATACGAGGAGGTTAAGCAGCGTAACCAGGAATTATTCAGTCTGGCCGAGCAAAAAGAAGAGCAGCTAAAAATGGCCGCCTTGCTTAACGAAAAAAAATCTGAGTTCCTCTCTATTGCTTCGCACGAGTTGCGCTCGCCGTTAACCATCATTAAGGCTTATGCACAAATGGGTAAAAGCTTCGAAAGCAAAGACCCCGCAAAAATGGCCATGTATCTTGATAAGATTAACCAGCAGGCTACCAAAGTAAATACCCTTATCCAGCAACTGCTGGATGTATCCAAGATTGAAAATAACAAGCTGGAGTACCAAATGGAAAGGGTAGATCTGAACACGTTTATTGCCGAAGTATTGGGTGATATACGAATTGCAAACCCCTCGCATGTTATTGAAGTAAAACCAATGGTTGGCAACGGTTTTGTGAGTATTGACAAGCTGCGGTTAGAACAGGCCTTGGTAAACCTAATTGGTAACGCAATCAAATACTCCGCAAAAGGTAAACTTATAACTGTTTCTGTAAACTTACAGCTAAACGACCAGGTGGTCATTAGCGTAAAAGATGAAGGTATTGGTCTTTCTGAAGAGAACCTTGCCCGTGTTTTCGAAAAGTTCTTCAGGGCAGAAGATATCTCTCAAAAAGTATCGGGCTTGGGGATGGGCTTGTACATCACTACTCACATCATCAAAGGGCATAAGGGCAACATCTGGGCCGAAAGTAAGGAAAACGAAGGTTCTACCTTTTCCTTCTCATTGCCTTTGGTTGCTTAGTTTGCCATAAAACATAATTGCTTTACAGCTATAGTTTTGCTGTCATTTATTCGTTTGCTTCGGCTAGTCAATAACTTTTAGAGCGGCTGGTTGTGGAAGTGATTGGTTGATTAAATCATGTTAACCATCGCGATATTTTCGTCAAGTTAAGCTAACTTTTTGCTGCTACAACCAGTATAACAAATCGGTATGTGTTTAAATTGCGTAGTTGGTTATTTTTAAATATTACACTTTTTATGCCTCATAAAGAATACGGGCGGTTGCAGGCTGTTAGGCGTTTTCTCGAACTCGAAATCAGCAAAGAAAAAGAATTACAGGACATTGTAGAACTGGCTGCCAAAATTTGCGGCACGCCCACTGCCCTGCTTACCTTGATAGACAAGGATACGCAGTTCATCAAGTTTAAGCACGCCTTTGCGTTTGATACCACACCCCGGGGCGATGCCTTTTGTAACCATGTTATTGAGCAATCAGAGGTTATGACAGTTCCGGATGCTTTGCTTGATCATCGTTTTCTTAATAACCCGTTGGTATTGGGCAATCCTAATATCCGCTTTTATGCAGGAGCACCCCTTACTACCAAAGACGGATACAACCTGGGCAGTTTATGCGTAATTGACCAGCAGCCCGGCACTTTAACAGAAATGCAGGAACTCATGTTGCAGGCGCTTTCAAAACAAGCCATCCAGTTAATGGAACTTGATAACAGTATGCAGTTACTTAAGCAACAATATCAGGAAGCGAAACGTACCGAGATTGAACTTAGATCTTTTTTTGAAAGCTCTATAGATTGTCATTTACTTTTAGGAAGAGAGTTTGAAATTTTGGCCTTTAATAAGGCTTGGGAAAGTTATACACAAGCAGCTTATGGATTGCCCTTAGAAAGAGGTAAATCTATGTCGGGCTTTCTTCATCCGGATAATCTGGTAACCTTTTACCAGGACTATAGCAAAGCGCTCAAGGGTACGGCCGTTTTTGTACAACGAAGAGTTAAGAATGGCAATGATTACGATTGGCGCATAGCCAAATTTGAACCTGCATTTGATGCCGAAGGTGTGATTATAGGTGTAACCGTTAATTCGACCGATATAACCAAAAAAATAGAGCACGAAGAGACGGTGTTAGCACAAAACGAATCACTCAAACAAATAGCCTTTATACAATCGCATGAGTTACGCCGGCCGGTTGCATCTATTATGGGCTTAATGAATATATTAAAGATTGATGGCCATACGGAAAGTATTGAGGAACTGCAATTGATGCAGGAAGCCGTAGCCGAACTGGACGAAAAAATAAGATTAGTGGTCAATTATACCAACGTACATTAAAATTCAAATGGCTGGTAGTGGTTAGCTGCTTAAAATAATTTTAGCTGCTGCTGCACCGAGGGCTTGGCTTTGCCAAACACCGTGCGGCCGCCGTACCGCCAAGATTCATTTCTTTCCTTTTCAATCACTTTTTCAAAATCGGCATTGGGCGTAAAGCCCTGTTCGGCTTGCCGGGCTATCTGGCTTAGCTTTTTTATGGCTTCGGCCTTATCACTACTGCCCAGCTTAGATTGCTGTATGGAAGTGTGTAAAACACCTAAGGTTTCGTCATACACTTTTACAGGTACCGGAAAAGGGTGACCATCCTTACCCCCATGTGCAAACGAGAACCGGGCAGGGTCAGTAAACCGCGATGGCGCGCCGTGAATCACCTCGCTTACCAAAGCCAATGATTGCAATGTACGCGGGCCTAAGCCTTGCAATAGTAGTAATTCCTCAAAATCGGCAGGTTGCTTTTCGTGCGCCAGCCATAACAATGCGCCCAGTCGTTTCAAATCCACATCCTTTGCCCTAACGTCATGGTGTGATGGCATAACCAGTTGACTGATCTCTTTCAGCATATGTTCGGGGCGCTCACCGGCCATGCTCATAATAGCGTTGCGCGAGCCTTGGGCGCGGGCATCGGCCATATTGAGGATTCGGCCGGTATTAGGGCCGCATATGCCCGTATGCGGGTCACTTACAAATGATTGCAGATTTTCAGAATGCCAGTGATAGCGGCGGGCAACGCGTGTTTGGGTATTCATGCCCTGTTGTATCACTGTCCATTGCCCAGCACTGTTCACAACAAAGTTATGGGTGTATAACTGAAAGCCATCCTGTACGGCGGTATTATCTACCTTGGCGCTCAACTTGCTGCAACGCACTAGGTAATTGCCATCAAGCCCTGTAGTTTCGCTCAGTTTCATTAACTCGTTAGGGGTTTGAGTTGAGTGCTTGCCCTTGCCGCCGCATATATAAATACCCAGTTCTTTAGCATGCGGATTAACAGCCCGCTTCAAAGCGCCCATAACCGACGTTGTAATACCCGATGAGTGCCAGTCCATTCCCATAACCGCACCCAGGCTCTGAAACCAGAATGGGTCGCTAAGTTTGGAGAGTACCGCAGTATTGCCATACTCCATCACCATGGTTTCAACCACTGCGAGGCCAAGCTTGGCCATACGTTCGGCCAGCCATGGTGGTACAAAGCCATAGTGTAAAGGTAAATCGGCCTTGCCCGAGCGTTTCATACTAACAAAGTTAGCTAATTGTAATGGGTTGTACTTGTTTTTTTACCATTGGTTTAATATTTAATGAAACAGGACAATGCAGATTCAAGAAAAAGGTTACGAACTGAGAAGTGTGGAGTTTATTCAAGCGTAAGGTTTTATGTCGATATATAAATCGTGGCATAGAAATAGCACATTATCAGTTAATCAATTAATTGAAGTAAAATGGGCTCACTAATATCCTCTCAGCTTAACCTGCAAAAAGTAAAAGACGGCTTTAAAGACGTTCTGGCCGACCTTTCTAAGGGTGGCTTTCAGAAAATTTATAGCCAAATAGATCAGCTGAGCATTAAAAAGGGTGTAGACCAATTAGGGCTTGACAAATTTATTAATCAATGCGCGTTGCTGGCAGCCGGATCGGGCGCTTTAACGGGTGCAGGTGGTATAGCTACCATGCTTATTGGTGTACCATTAGATTTTATTAACCTCATTACACAACAATTCAGAGTAACGCTGGCGGTGTCTTATTATAAAACAGGCAGCTATCAATTAAACTTCAACGATTTCTTTAGAATTGTGGCGTCATCGCTTAAGGTAGATGCTGGTATGACCGTTAGCAAGAACGTAATGGAGGAGGTCGCTCAGAAACTGTTGCTTGTATTTGGAGGCAAGGCAGCCCGGCGACTGGTGCCCGTAGTAGGCGCTGTTATAGGCGGCTCGGCTAATTATATGTTCATCAAACGCATGGCGGCTACCGTAAAAAAAACACAGTTAGCCGGCTTAAAGAGATAACATATACCGTTAAGGTTATGAAGTATTTTGCAGGCATAGTACCACCACTGCACATTTACCGCAAGCTCTTAGAAATACAACAGCAGTTTGGCGGTAACCGGCTCGAACCGCATATAACCCTGCGACCGCCGGTTAGTCCATTAGATGCCGAAGCCTGGGTAAATATAGTAACTGAAACCGCCAGTAATTTTCAACCCTTTGACATCAAACTGCCGTGTACGGGCTATTTTGGTAAACGAGTACTATTTGTGAGCGTAAACTCAACCCGCCTTGGCTTGTTACATGATCTGCTTATTCCAGCCCTTAAACCTTTTGAGACGCCTGAAGTAAACAAAGGTCCTGAAGGTTTTCACCCACATCTTACCCTGGGCAGAGCATGGTGCGGCTTTACGCCTGAAAATTTTATTCAAATGCAACAACTGGCTGACGCCTATTTATCTGCCAGTCCGGTTTCTTTCGAAGCAACCCACGTTCGCATTTATCACAAACCCGATCATCATGGCAGATACCAACCCTACAAGGATGTATCCCTTGGTAAATAAGCTGGCTATTTACTAACCGGCATCTTCATCAGCAAGGTTCCTTTAATTACGGTACTTACGCTCTTCAAGTCCTTTATATCATGCAAAGGATTCTTGTCTAAAATTAGTATATCAGCGCTTTTGCCGAAGTCAATGCTGCCGGTTTGGGCCAACAGCTTCATGAATTTTGCCGGCACAACGGTTGCCGTCTGTATAGCTTGTAAAGGAGTCAGGCCCGCATCTGTATACAACTGTAATTCGTTGGCAATGGTGCCTTCATTGTCTGTTCCGGCTACAATCGGTAGGCCGTAGTCATTAAAAAATTTTACCAGTCGTTTGTATGACGGCAGCTTGGGGTCGTTTGTGAGCGCATAAACGCTGAGTGTAGGGTCTAATACTACGCCACGCAACTTCATTTTATCTAGCAGGTCTCTATTGTCGGCTATTGTAAAGGTGCTGTTCTTCCATTTTAAAGCATTCATAAAGTAATGAATGTGACTAATGCTTTTCATGCCCGCTTCCACGCAACGTGTTGCGGTAGTGCCAACCGGAACATGCCCTACCACATCCATATTATACCCGTGGGCCTCCTGTACAATCTTAGCTAAGTTGCCGGGCTTAATGGAGCTGTAAACTTTAATTTGATCAAACCCGGCATCATAGTACTGCTTAACGGCATCTTTTATTTCCTTATCGCCACTAGCCAGCATACTGCCTAATGTAGCAGCGCTGCGGCCGTCAATTAGCCCGGCGTTATGAACAGTTGGTGCAGGTAGCATACTGCTGGTTGCGGCCGCTTTTAGCCGGGTTATAAAATCAAACTCATTGCCTAGATCGCGTACAGTTGTAACGCCAGACAGTAGTTCTCTCTTCAAATAATCAGGATGAAACAAGTGTGCATGCATATTCCATAGACCGGGAAGCAGAAACCTGCCTGAAGCATTTATGACCTTTATGTCTTTGGTGATGCGCGACGCATCCATTTTGCCTATGTAGGCTATCCTGCTGTCTTCTATGAGAACTAAGGTGTTGTACATAATGTGCCCATCGTTAAGCACATCAATTACATTGCCACCGGTTATGGCCATGCGCCTGTAGGTTTTGCCGAGCGTTTGGTTATGGACCGCATAAGCGTTAATAAGGTACTGGTTCGACTTTTGGTTGAAAGCTTTAAATAAAGATATATAGCTGTTGTCGATCACTTCACGCTTGTCACCCTCGGTATCGCAAGTTGCCAAAAAAACAGCATGCCCCTCATTGTCAGTCCACAGTATTTCGTTTACTGAATTAACTCCTTCTATAGCAATAACAATAAGCTCTTTATTTGGAATTAGTGCCTGCTCCGTACCCAGAACGTTCAGCTTAATGCCTGCTTTATTAAAGGCCGATTGTAAAAGAGGTGGTTTTGAAGCCTTTATCCAAGAGGCTACCAGCAGCTCTTTAAGTTTTATAGAGCCATTGTTGCTGATAGCGAAGCCGCCGGCTGATGACACCATCGTATCAATACTTTCGGTCTTAAAGCGCGATGTTTGTCCGGCTGATGAGTACTTTATTTGGCTATTGCTGAGCGTTAACGAGGCACGTAATTTGAGTGGTGTGCCCCGGTCGTTGGTTTCAATAGTTATATCATACAACTGCTCGCCCGCCACCGACCGAGTAGTACACCGCTCTTCTCCAATCTTCCTTTCGAGTTTGTAAACCGAATACGTTGCTACATTTTGCCCATAGGCAGAAAAATAAACAGCCAGCAAGGCAAAGGTAAAGAGAGAACGGAGTGTGTAAGTTTTTATAGCCAAAAGCATAATAAAATAGAGAGTTATAAAGAAAGCAAAAATGCGCCGGTGGTTCAAATCGCTTTCCTATATTATTGTAGCAGGGCTGTTATCCCTCAAACATTAGGCAATATCTAACCAACTACATTTTGCAAATAAGCAAGGGCTTTAGGGCTATGCAAGGCCTCGGTCGATTCCATTGTCATTTGTGCGGCTTCTGCAGCTCTAGCACGCATTTGCTTTTCATAAGTTGCAATGGCCGAGTGAAGGTTAGGGCAATCATTATCGGTAAGGTGCTGGCTCAATTCCAGTGCATCAAGCATAGCCATGTTTACACCTTCGCCGGCGTATGGCGGCATTAGGTGTGCAGCATCACCCAGCATGGTTAAGTTTGGTTGAGCCTCCCAAGTTTGATCTAAAGGCATACAATACTGCGGGCGGGGCACAAACGGAGCATCTGCGTTTTTGTACAGCTCCAGCCATATTGGGTCCCATCCCGCAAACTCTTGTTTAAACCAAGCCAGTACCTGTGCTTTATCTGCAAAGTTTATCCCGCATTCTTTGCTCCAGTCTTCGCTGGTTTTACAGCCGGTATAAAACACAAGGCTGCCATCGCCTTTCGAGCTTATAATTAACGATTTTTCATTACCCAGTGCAAAAATCTTACCGCCGTTCAATAGCTTATGTATTTTAGGGCTTGCTGTTTCACTGTTGTGCACAGCGCCTTCTAATACTGTAATGCCTGAATAAAAAGGCTTTATGGGTGTTATATAAGAACGAATTTTAGAGTTTGCCCCATCAGCAGCAATCACCATATGAGCAATAGCCGACTGACCGTTTTGGAAGTACAGTCTCCATAAATGACCCTGTGGCGTAAGTGATACTAATTTGCTGTCCCAAACAACTGTACCTGGTTGTAACGAGTCTAACAACAAATTTTGCAGCGGACCACGATCAATTTCTGGTCTGAATGTTTCATCGCTTTCAAAAGTATGATCGTCTGAAATGATGTTTGCGTTCTGGTCCATAATGCGCAACCGGTCTGCTCCGGGCCGGTAGTTGGCCATAAAGGTTTCTATCAGCCCTGCGTCACGTAGAGCTTTCAAGCCTGATTCTTCATGTAGATCCAGCGTGGCACCTTGTGGCCTGGCGTTTCTGTCGGTATCTCTTTCATACACTACTGCATTTGCACCCTTTATTTGTAAAAGCCGGGCCAGTGTGAGGCCTCCTGGGCCACCGCCCACAATAGCTATAGTTTTGTTTTTGATATTGTTCATGTTGTTATTTTAATACCAGTATTCCGGCTGTAACAGAGTCGCAGCAGGCTACAATCAATTCTTCAGTAATTATTTGTTCAGGTCTTTCCCGGTAGTCAAAATACTCGCTTACCAGGTCAATAACAGGGGAGAAGAGCATGGCGCGGAGTACATCATACGGAAAAGCCTTAATTGCACCTTCCGCCACATGCCGTACCAGGAACTGATGGATGGGCGCAAAGAACTGTCCTTCGCGAATGTTAGCCTTTTGAAAAGCTTTATTAAGCAACGGAGATGATTTTCCGTATTGTATAAGCGCAAATTGTGGCCTGGCACCAGTCAAATACCGGAAGGTATTTAACCAGATTAATTTAAGACCTTCGTCAAAATTTAAATCTGGACTAAAATCTGTCAGTACCGCTCGTTCATAAGCACCTAAAACTTCCTCAATAAACAGTTTAATAAGTAAGTCTTCCTTGTTCTCGTATTTGATGTAGATGGTACGCGGCGAAATTCCAGCAGCTTTAGCCAGCCTTTGCATACTTAGGTTTTCCAGTCCTTCCTCTGCTATTATGTGCAATGCCATTGTGCGTATAGCCTGCTCTTTGTCTAAATTTTTTGGTCTCATGTATATATTAATCGCTTTAACGGCACAAATATAAGTAAATGTTTATTTACTTATATAAAAGTTATTTGTTTTATGAACGTTACTGACAAAACGATGTCATGAACAGCGTGCGTGATGTTGTCTGCAACTTTTGATTTTCGAAGGGTGTTTCGCCCGTTTCACTGCAACGGCCAACAATAGGCCTGTCATGGCAGGATAAGGTTGTAAGATTTGGTCAGTCTGAAATTGAACATCCGAATACTGAAATCAAAAAAATCCTATCTTTGGCTGATTAGTCTATATAATGAAGATTTCGTACAACTGGCTTAAAGAGTTTATTAACACTGATAAGTCGCCTGAAGATATATCACAGATACTAACCGGTATAGGGCTGGAAGTGGAAAGCCTCGAAAAGGTGCAGGCCATTCCGGGCGGCCTGGAAGGTTTGGTAATTGGCTACGTAAAGGATGCTCAACAGCACCCAAATGCAGATCGCCTTCGCGTAACCAAGGTCGATGTTGGCGGTACTGAGGATCTGCAGATTGTCTGTGGCGCACCTAATGTTGCTGCTGGTCAAAAGGTGGTAGTAGCTGTAGTTGGCTCAACCGTGCATCCAACTGCGGGGGAGCCGTTTAAGATTAACAAATCTAAAATCAGAGGCGAGGTGTCCGAAGGGATGATCTGTGCCGAGGACGAGATAGGTTTGGGCGATGATCATGGTGGCATTATGGTACTTGATGCCGATGCTCCGGTAGGCTCAGCCGCCAAAGCATATTTTAAACTGAACGATGATTACCTTTTCGAGATTGGCCTTACCCCAAACCGGGCTGATGCTGCCTCGCATCTGGGTACTGCCCGCGATATTGCCGCCTTCCTGAAAATTGGCATTAACAAGCCCGATGTATCTGCCTTTAGAGTAGATAACCAGGATAGAACCATTCCGGTTACTATTGAGGCAGAGGCGGCTTGTCCGCGTTATGCCAGTGTAACTATAACCGGCGTTAAGGTGCAAGATTCGCCGCAGTGGTTAAAAGAACGTTTGGCCGTTATAGGAGTACGCAGTATTAACAATATTGTTGATGTAACCAACTATGTACTTCATGAACTGGGACAGCCCCTACATGCTTTTGATGCTGATGCTATAACCGGCAACCAGGTTTTAGTAAAAACGTATGCAGAAGGTACCACCTTTGTTACGCTTGATGATGTTGAACGCAAGTTATCAGCCGATGATTTAATGATTGGGAATGCCGAAGAGCCTATGTGTATTGCAGGTGTATTCGGTGGCGCCGGCTCAGGTGTTAAAGAAAGTACGACTGCGATATTTTTGGAGAGCGCATACTTTAATCCGGTATCGGTACGTAAAACGTCTAAGCGCCATGGTTTAAAAACTGATGCTTCGTTCCGCTTTGAGCGTGGTGTTGATCCTAACATTACAGTGTTTGCTTTAAAACGTGCCGCTTTACTAATACAGCAAGTAGCAGGCGGTGTTATTTCATCTGAGATTTCGGATATTTATCCAGCACCGGTTGAGCCATTTGCCGTTGAAGTGACTTATAAAAACATCGACAGGTTGATTGGAAAGGCTATTGGTCAGGATACAATTAAATCCATCATCCAGGCTTTAGATATTACTATGGTTAATGAAACAGCGGAAGGCTTGTCGCTGCAGGTGCCGCCGTACCGTGTTGATGTAACCCGCGACGTGGATGTGATAGAGGAGATACTGCGTATTTACGGTTATAATAACATCGAAATACCTACGCAGATTCGCGCATCTTTAAACAACTCGCAAAGGCCAGAGAAAGATACTGTACAAAATGCCATCTCTGAATTGCTGACGGCCAATGGTTTTAACGAGATACTATCAAATTCTTTAACCAGCTCCTCTTATTCAGACAACCTGGATAATGCCGTTAAACTATTAAACCCGCTAAGCAGTGATTTGGATATTATGCGTCAAACGCTGTTGTATTCGGGTTTGGAAGCTGTTGCTTACAACCAAAATCGTCGTCAGGTCGATCTAAGGTTTTACGAGTTTGGCAAAACATACTTCTTTGAAGGCGGCAAGTATGTCGAAAACCAGCGTATGGCTGTTTTCATTACCGGCGCTATACAACAGGAGCAATGGAATCAAAAAACTGGTACCGTTTCTTTCTATCACTTAAAAGCTATTGTAGATGGCTTGTTGGGCAGGCTTAATATTGCAGATTATACCGTTGAAGAAATACAAGACCAGGAGTTTGCTTACGGCCTTCAATATAATTTCCGTGGTGGCAAAACACTGGTTAAACTTGGGGCCGTGCTGCCTGCCGCATTGAAAAAGACCGGCGTTGAAAGAGATGTGTTTTATGCCGATTTCGATTTTGACGCCATATTAGCGCTGGTTAAAAAGAATAAGATCATCAATAAAGAAATATCTAAATTCCCTTCTGTTCGTCGGGACTTGTCTATGCTGGTAGATACTGCCGTTACTTTTGGTCAGTTGAAACAAATAGCTCAAAAGACAGAGCGTAAGTTACTGACCGAAGTGAGTGTTTTTGATGTTTATCAAGGTGATAAGCTTCCGGTTGGTAAAAAATCGTATGCATTGAGCTTTACCCTGCAGGATGAAGAGAAAACGCTTACTGAGAAAACCATTGATGCCATTATGCAGAAATTGATTTACAATTTTGGGAAAGAAGTAGGGGCAGAGATTAGAAAATAGATATCAGTGTATAAGTTATTAAGTATCTTAGTCGCTTCAAGCGGCACAATTTTAAATAATATAGTAGCTTAATAACTGAATAACTAAAACAAATAATGCCTTCAGTAACTGATCAGTTAAGTATAGTAGTTGAAAAAACAGAGCGCCTGATTGCGCTTTGTCAGGCTTTGCAGGAAGAAAACGATTTACTGAAGTTGGAAAATCAGTCGTTAGGTACGGCATTAAATGTAAGTCAGAATAAGAATAAAGACCTGGAGGAAAAGCTTCGTGTATTGAAACTGGCAAAATCATTTTCAGACACAAATGAAAAAAGCCTTGACATCAAGCAAAAAATTAACGAATTTGTGCGGGAAATTGATAAGTGTATCGTGTTGCTAAAAAAGTAACACTGTAAAGTGAACAAGCTCAAATGGGAGAGATCTCCATAAAAATAAACATTGCCGACCGTGTTTACCCTTTAAAGGTAGAGATGGAAGAAGAGGAATTAATACGCCGTGCAGCCAAGTTAATTAACGATCGCATAAAAGAATATCAGGATAATTATGCGGTTAAAGATAAACAGGATTTGCTTTCAATGAGTGTGTTACATTATGCAACTGCGGCATTGAAGGCAGAGCGTAAGGTAACGGTAGAAGATACGACGGTAGCTGAAAAGGCTTACCAATTGGATCATATGCTAACGGAATTCTTTAACAAGCAATAAAGTTCTTTATAACGACATAGAGCAAATTGAATTTAACCGCAGTTAAATTTTAAGTTTCACTGGCAAGCATAAGCTCTGCTATAACTGTTTTGTACGGTATTTACTGTTAACGGTTATAGTAATGGCTTAATTACATGATACTTAAATTTTATTGCGGTTTTTTTATATATAACTAAATTATGAACATACTAGAAATAATCATCGGCCTGCTGGTCGGAGCCATAATAGGCTTCGCTATTGGGCGTTACCTGCTCAACAAGCTATTCAAGGAGCGGGACATAGCAGCACAAAACAAGGCTAAGAAGATACTGAAAGACGCCGAAAATAATGCTGAGATACTCAAAAAGAATAAACAACTCGAAGCTAAAGAGAGGTTCTTACAACTTAAAGCTGAGCACGAGCAGGAAGTAAACGCTAAGAATAATGCAATCAATCAGCGCGAGAATTCCCTTAAACAAAAAGAGCAGTCGTTAAATCAAAAGATCGAGAATGCCAGCCGTAAGGAAAACGAGCTGGATAATACTCGCAAAAATCTGGAAAAGCAAACGGATGTTTTGCACAAAAAGCAGGAGGAAGTTGAGCACCTGAAACAACAGCATGTACAGCAGTTGGAAACCATTGCAGGCTTAACTGCCGAGGAAGCAAAGAACCAATTAGTGGATACCCTGCGCGAAGAGGCCCGTACTAAAGCCATGATGCAAATAAAAGACATTGTGGATGAGGCTAAGCTTACGGCAACTAAAGAAGCAAAGAAAGTAGTAATACAAACCATACAACGTACCGCCACCGAATCAGCTATCGAAAACACGGTATCAATCTTCAATATTGAGAATGACGAAATTAAAGGCCGTATAATTGGTCGTGAAGGTCGTAACATCCGCGCACTGGAAGCAGCAACTGGTATTGAGATTATTGTAGATGATACTCCTGAGGCTATCATATTGTCGGGATTTGACCCAGTTCGCAGGGAGATTGCCCGTTTAGCTATGCACCGTTTGGTAACTGATGGCCGCATACATCCTGCCCGTATTGAAGAGGTGGTTGCCAAAACACGCAAGCAAATCGAAGAAGAAATTGTAGAGATAGGTGAGCGTACAGTGATCGACCTTGGTATTCACGGCCTGCACCCCGAGTTAATCAGAATGGTTGGTCGTATGCGTTACCGTTCATCCTATGGTCAAAACTTACTTCAGCACTCGCGTGAGGTAGCTAATTTCTGTGCTACCATGGCTGCAGAGTTAGGTTTAAACGTAAAGCTGGCTAAACGTGCAGGCTTACTTCATGATATAGGTAAGGTGCCTGATGATAATCCGGAGCTACCACACGCCATTTTAGGCATGCAGCTGGCCGAGAAGTATAAAGAACATCCTGAAGTTTGCAATGCTATTGGCGCTCACCATGATGAGGTGGAGATGACTTCTATGATTTCGCCCATTATTCAGGCTTGTGATGCTATTTCTGGCGCTCGCCCTGGTGCACGCCGGGAGGTCGTTGAAAGCTATATTAAGCGTTTAAAGGAACTTGAAGAACTGGCTTTATCATACCCTGGTGTTGAAAAGACATTTGCTATACAGGCCGGCCGTGAACTACGTGTGGTAGTTGAGAGTGAAAAAATAAGTGATGCACAATCAGAGGTTTTAGCCGCTGATATATCCAACCGCATACAAACAGAAATGACCTATCCGGGTCAAATTAAAGTAACCGTTATCCGTGAAACACGTTCGGTTGCTTTTGCTAAATAATCTTTTTTAGTAAACTAATATTAAGCGATAAGGATTTCCTTATCGCTTTTTTTAATCCCTAAAACCATGAATCCCAAAATAGGGCAGCGTACTATTGATCGTTATGTGGAAGAATATGATTTAATAGATAAGCGTACACCATATCGCGTAGCATTATATGTGTCTATAGTACTCACTTTGTTCGGTTTGGTAGCTTTTATTTGGGCGTTGCCTTTTCCGCATCTCGCATTTTTAGGTAAGTATAATGGATACCTTAATTGGGCGTCTTTTTTAATCGCCGGACTGATTTATTACCTCTTACGCTTGTCTCCTGTGATATCTTATGTGATGTTATTTGTGATGTTTGCTTTTTCTTACATTATCATACAAATTGAAGGTTGGCAGAAAAGCGGCGGACCTCAGTTATGGCTTATAAGTGCGGTTGCGCTAATAATGGGTTTGACGATACAGTTGCTCTTTTATAGTGAAACGGAGCTTAGCAAGAGGATGAAATTGCTCGTTAAAGCACCCTTATGGATGCTGACCGCCATTATGAAGCGCTTTAAACTGAATTATTAATTGTTATAGTGATATTTAAAAAATTTCTCGGTTTTTACACAATTTCATCAACAAACCAATATATTATTTGATAAAAAGATAAATATTTATTTGCATGTCAAATTGCTATTGAGTAGTTTTGTTACTCAATCTATTCTGTAAGTTAAATTCAGATAGAATATTATACATGCTCGATACACTTATAACATCAAAGACTCGCCTAAAATTGCTGCTTAAGTTTTTCTTAAATGGTAATAATAAATCCTACCTCCGGGGTTTAGAAAGCGAATTTGGTGAATCGAGCAACGCCATTCGTATAGAGCTAAACCGGTTCGAAGAAGCTGGTCTTTTGGTGTCTGCCACCGAGGGAAATAAAAAGATTTACCAGGCTAATAAGAATAATTCCATATATAACGATATCCATAACTTACTGATGAAGTTTGTGGGTATAGATGAAATCATTGAAAAAGTTTTACGCCGTGTTGGCGATCTTCAATCGGCTTATATAATAGGCGATTTTGCACGCGGAATTGATAGCCAGCAAATAGACTTGTTGCTGGTGGGTAGTAAACTGAATGAAAAATATATTCTAAGCTTAATTAACAAAGTTGAAGGACTTGTTAAGCGGCATATTAACCTAAGTACATTGGTTCCGGAGCAACTTCCGGAATTTCTGACCAGTACGAACAGCTTGCTTATTTGGAGCGGGGGAAGTAGTAAGGATTCAAACTGAATACATATAAATTACTTGAATAATAAATAAACATGAGTACTGTAACTACTGAAACCAACGAGTGGGATATAGAGCTTAAACCGCAGGATAGCGTGTTTAATCTTCATCTTAAGGATGTTTGGAATTATCGGGATTTATTATGGTTATTAGTTCGGCGCGACTTTGTGTCATTCTATAAGCAAACCATCTTTGGTCCACTTTGGTTCTTTATTCAGCCCATCTTTACTACCATAACCTTCACTTTCATCTTTGGTAAGTTAGCCGGTATAAGTACCAGTGGTGCGCCCGCGCCTCTATTTTATATGTCGGGTACTATCGCCTGGAACTATTTTTCTGACTGTTTGAATAAAACATCTACTGTATTTAGAGATAACGCGAGCGTTTTTGGTAAAGTGTATTTTCCTCGTTTAATTATGCCGCTGAGTATAGTTTTTTCAAACTTGGTGAAGTTTTCTGTACAGTTGGTGCTATTCTTACTATTATTAGTTTACTACATTTTTCAAGAGAACAGCACCATTCAGCCAAACTGGTATATAATGTTATTTCCAGTTGTTATACTGCTTATGGCTATGATCGGCTTGGGTTTAGGTTTAATAATAACCGCTATGACAACTAAGTACCGTGATTTAGTTTTCTTAATAACATTTGGTGTGCAATTGTTAATGTATGCTACTCCAGTTATTTATCCACTGGCAGCAGCTCCGGCCAAATACCGTGATATTATTGCTCTAAACCCGTTAAGTGGTTTAATTGAGACAGTGCGATATGGCTTCTTAGGTACAGGACATTTCTATGTCGGCGCTTTTGCCTATAGTATAGCCTTTGCTATAGTGATATTTTTTCTGGGCCTAGTAGTGTTTAACAGGGTAGAGAAGAATTTTGTGGATACGGTTTAATTAAATTTTTAGACAATTAGTATGAGTATTGCTATTAAAGCCGAAAACCTGAGCAAAGCCTATCAGTTAGGAGAATTCAGTACAGGTACGCTTTCGAGAGATATACAACGCCGTATTGCATTAATGCGCGGTAAAGAAGATCCGTATTTGAAGATTGGACAAACCAATGATCGCACAATTAAGGGTACAAGTGATATTGTTTGGAGTTTAAAAGATATAAACTTTGAGATAGGGCAAGGCGATGCCGTTGGAATTATAGGGCGCAATGGAGCCGGTAAAAGTACCTTGTTAAAAGTGTTGAGTCGGGTAACCACACCGACTACCGGGTCGGTAAAAATAAAAGGCCGTGTAGCCAGCTTACTGGAAGTGGGTACCGGCTTTCACCCTGAACTTACCGGTCGTGAGAACATCTTTCTCAATGGCGCCATCCTAGGAATGCGCAAACACGAAATCAAGAAGCACTTTGATGCCATAGTTGATTTTGCGGGTGTAGAACGTTATATAGACACCCCGGTAAAACGCTACTCAAGCGGTATGTACGTACGTTTGGCATTTGCCGTGGCCGCCCACCTCGAGTCTGAGATATTGATTGTAGATGAAGTATTAGCCGTAGGCGATGCAGAATTTCAAAAGAAGTGCTTGGGTAAAATGAACGATGTGAGTAAGGGCGAGGGAAGGACTGTTTTATTTGTCAGTCACAATATGAGCAGCATATCTCAGTTATGCAAGAAAGGTATTTTATTACAACAAGGTAATGTGTTGGTTGATAGTGATGTGCATGAAACTTTAAAAACTTACATGTCAGCCGGAGGGGATATTTCCTCTTATTTTGTAGAGGCTAATCCTATAAAGAGAGGGCAGTTTATATCGGCGAAGATTTACAATGAATCAGGTGAACTCACAAATGTCTTTCAGGGCGGTACTAAGCCGTATATTGAATTAGAATATGTTGTAAATGAAGACTATTTAAATTTTAACGTAGGTGTTTTAGTTAAGGATGCGTTTGAAACTCATATATATTCAAATGCAGATACAGACTTGGACGAATCCTTGCTGCACAGAAAGAAAGGAAGATATAAAGTAGTAGTACCAATAGATATTCATAATTTGAATACTGGAAATTATAAAGTCCAATTTTTAATGGGTATCGTTAATATTGAACTTTTTGATTTGATAGACCTTACTTTCAGTATTGAACATGATAATTTTCTAAACACAGGAGCTAGACCAGGATTACTTATATCTATAAATAAATGGCATTATCAGGGATAGTCGACGCCTTTTTAATTAAGGTTAAAGTAAAATTAGATAACAAAATTAATTTTATTAATAAACAAAAGCTCTTAAAATATGCACCTAACCTGTCTATAGGTGACGGATTTAGGTTTGACTTTAAAAAAAATGCTATAGAAATAGATCCTAAAGCTTATGTACAAATTAAAAATGATGTGCGGTTTAGAGAGTTCTGTAACATCATGGTGTATAAAGACGCAAGTTTAATCCTAGAAGATTCAGTGCATTTTAACAGATATTGTTCTATCAATTGCTTAGGCAACATTCGCATAGGAAAATATACAATTTTTGGGGAGGGAGTGAAATTATATGATCACAATCATATTTACGAAAACGTGGATTCCATCATCCAAAATGAACCTTGTAAGATAGGCCATATAACAATTGGTTCTAATTGTTGGATAGGGGCTAATGTTACTATATTGAACAATGTTACTATTGGTGATAATGTTGTAATAGGTGCAGGCAATTTAATTTTTAAAGATGTTCCATCAAATGTGTTGGTCAAGAATAGAACTGAAGCAATCGTGCAAGTAAGAAATTGATTTAAAATGGAAGTAACTTTGGTGAATCTTTCTAATAATCTTTATAAAGAAAGTCGTTTTAGGCTGAATACTTCGGCGCAGTCATTTAATATCAATAGAATAGAATCATATGACTTTGATGATATTAAGGAATCTTCGTTTTTTAAAGACAATGAAAGTATCCTTTCGCAACCTAAGGGAATTGGTTATTGGTTATGGAAACCTTACATTATTCTAGAGGCTTTTAATAAGCTTGCCGAAGATGATATTGTGATATACTGTGATGCTGGTTTAGAAGTTATAGCAGACCTGCAACCTTTAATAAACATATGTGCACACAAAGAACCTATTCTTCTTTTTGGTAATGCTAACCAGTTAAATTACGAATGGACGAAAAGAGATTGTTTTGTCCTAATGAACTGTGATGAATCTGAATACTGGCACGCCCCGCATTGTGATGCTGCTTTTTCTCTTTGGAGGAAAAATGAACTTTCCATATCTTTTTTAAATGAGTGGCTGAAATACGGCTCTGACGAAAGAATAATAACTGATTTACCAAATACCTGTGGTAAAGAGAACCTACCTGGATTTGCTGATCATCGTTGGGATCAATCCATACTTTCATTACTGGCCCAAAAAAGAAAGATAAACTTATATAGGATGCCTACTCAATTTGGAAATCATTATAAAGAACATTGTTATAGAATTAGCAAGGAATTTCTTTGTGTTAATCAGAGTAAGCAAGGCAGAATAGATTATTACCATTTCTTACCATATTATAATTCGCCTTATGGGCAACTCTTGAATCATCATAGAAGTAAGAAGGTACTTGAAACACCGCACACTAATATTTCGCATGCGACAAGGAAGCAGGCCTCCTCGATTTACAAAAAGTTATTCAGGCGGACTATCAAAAAGCTTTTCCGTGTTTTGGGATATAAATTGGTTAAATCTTAATGATAAATAACTCCCCTATATATTCTCTAGTAATTCCGACGTATAACAGCTCGGCAACTATAGGATATGCATTGGATAGTATCTTAAATCAAACTAACGACAGGTATGAAATTTTGATAATAGACGGACTATCAAAAGATGAAACTTCTAAAATTATAAATTCCTACAATGACCCCAAAATCAAAATCATCTCAGAAGCGGATAAGGGAATATACGATGCCATGAATAAGGGTATCGCTTTAGCAAAAGGCCAGTGGTTGATGTTTTTAGGAAGCGATGATCAACTTGCGGATGACAAGGTGCTTAGTGACATAGTGGATGTTATTAAGGATAGGAATGAAAAAGTTATTTACGGAAACGTTATCCTGAAAGGGAATACTGGCTGGGGAACTGACGGCCAACTTTATGACGGCGAATTCAGCATTGAAAAGCTACTTAAAAAGAATATTGCGCATCAAGCTCTATTCTATCATAGAAGCGTATTTCAAGAGTGCGGAAATTATAACCAGTTGTATAAAATTTGTGCTGACTATGACTTGAATCTCAGGGTCGCAGCTAAGTTCAAAATGCATTATGTAGATCGAAAAATTGCTGTGTTCAATGCTGGCGGGGCTAGTACCAGTTCCAGAGATTTGAAGTTTGAGCAAGATTTTTCAAATAATATAATTAAGTACTTTTTTAAGGATCTTTATAAAGACACATTTAAAGGCTTAGAGCGGAAGATTTCGCGTTATGCAAAGCTACAATTAAGACAATTTAAGTTTTTGAGTGCCGCTTACTTGCTTCTTATAAGTTTATATTTTAAAATACGAAGGCATATAGAATGATCAAACCTATCGCTATAAATCTTCCACAATTTCATCCATTTGCCGAGAATGACGAATGGTGGGGGAAGGGATTTACTGAATGGACTAACGTTACCAAAGCTAAACCGCTTTTCAAAGGCCACTATCAACCTCATCTGCCTGCCGATTTAGGATTTTATGACTTAAGGCTGGAAGAGGCCCGAATTGCTCAGGCCGAATTAGCGCGTATGTACGGTATTCATGGCTTTTGTTATTATCATTATTGGTTTAACGGTAAGCGTATCATGAACAGGCCCTTAGATGATATGCTGAAGACTCAGACTCCTGACTTTCCATTTATGCTTTGCTGGGCTAATGAAAATTGGACAAAAAGGTGGGATGGGCTCGATCATGAGGTTTTGATTAAGCAAGATTATAGTACCGAAGATGACATTGAGCACATTCGATTTTTGCTTAATACTTTCTTTAAAGACGACAGATATATCAAAGTAAAAGGTAAGCCATTTTTTGTGATATACCGCCCTGCACTTTTTCCTGATATTAAGCAAACCATCAAAACCTGGCGGGATGAAGCGGCAAAAAGCGGCACAGAACTGTATATAGGCTTTATGCAGAGCTTCGCTTACAAGCCCGATAACTTTGAAAGTCTGGGATTTGATTGTTCAATTGATTTTCAACCGAATTTGTCAAGCTTTGCCAAAAAGCCTAAGCGGAAATTGAAAGACAGGATAAAGCGCCGTTTGGGGCACCCGTTGCCTGATTTTTATAGTCACCGTTTTGCTTCGTACCCAAGTTATGTGGATCAAATGATTAATAGCGAATTCACTTACAAAGCAAACGAGTTTCCGGGTATTACGCCCGGTTGGGACAATGCCGCCCGGCGTACAAAAGGGGCAACCATATTCACAGATTCAACACCTTCAGACTATAGCAAATGGCTGAAAGCTATAAAGGGAAGATACGAAAATAAGGATACCTATCTCTTTATAAATGCCTGGAATGAATGGGCAGAAGGCAATCACCTCGAACCCGACCAAAAGTGGGGAAGGCAATATTTGGAACAAACAGCTAAGATATTAAAGGATGCCTGAAGTTTCTGTCATTATCCCGAATTATAACCACGAGCGTTTTCTTGACCAGCGAATCACTTCTGTTTTAAATCAAACGTTTCAGAACTTTGAATTGATTATTTTAGATGATTGTTCAACTGACAAGAGCAAGGAGGTAATAGAAAGATACCGGGATAATGATAAGGTAAGTCACATAATTTTCAACGAAAAGAATAGCGGCACTACTTTTAAACAATGGCAAAAAGGTATATCCCTTGCTAAGGGAAATTATATATGGGTAGCAGAAAGTGATGACTGGTGTGCCCCGGTTTTTCTAGCTACAGCTATTGATACCCTAAAAAGCGACCCAAACTTGGCTTTATTCTTTTCCGCTTCAAACCAGGTTGATGAACATGATAAAGTGCTTAGCAATTTATTGTGGTGGACAAGTGACTTGCCACGATATAATTGGGAAGCTGATTTTGTAACAAGCGGAGATGAGTTGATTGAAACCTGTTTGCTAAAAAAAAATGTAATAGTAAACGCTAGCGCAGTTGTTTTTAGAAAATCCTATTTACAAGAAAGTGCTTTCAAACTAATCGAAAGGCTAAAAAAGTCAGGGGATTGGTTGTTTTGGATATTGCTTATTAAAAGTAACAAAGTTGCGTATAATGCCCTTGCGCTAAATTATTTCCGAGAACATACAAATTCGACGAGAAACTATGCTAGTGCGGAAAGTAGGCTGACCAAAATGGTCGAGGAGTATTACGTAATATCAATGTTATATGATGTTATGCAAAAGCCCGAGCTTTTGTTGTATGTAAAAAATGCATATAACAGGCTATTTCTTCGTACATCTATTAAGGATTACCAGGTATTAGCAAGGCTATTTAAGGAGTTACTTAATAAGAAAATGTCTTTTTCTAATTTTTTATGCAAGCGTTATACCATGAAAGCTACTGGTCGACTAAATAAAGTTTTTAAATAAATCGCTGCCTAATCTGTTTCAAAATGCAAAAGGAGCTCAACGTTTTTTTTACCATAGATGAAAATTATATTCAGCACTTTACCGTTGCTCTGACATCTTTATTAGAAAACAATAAGGACTTAGTAATCAATGTATATTTAATAAATGATATTGCTGACTTTAGTCCATTCAATTATGTGCTTCAATATTTTCAGAAAAAATATCAAACATCAATCAACCTAATAAGTATTGATGGAGCACTGTTTGATCAGTATACAATTTCACGTCATGTTTCAAAGGCTACCTACTTTAGGTTATTATTGGCTGATATATTACCTGACCATATAAACTCAGGATTGTTTTTAGACTCAGATCTGATTGTCACAAATAGCTTAAAAGAGTTGGCCGATACTGACCTAAAAGATAATTATCTCATGGCTTCTCATGATTTTAATCTTTCAGACAGCATTGCATGGATGAACGAAATTGGCTTCCCTACAAAGAAATATTTTAACGCAGGTGTTTTATTAATTAATCTGAAGAAATGGCGTGAAGACAACGTGTCGGACAAATTAATGGATATAGCCCAAAAGTTTATGGGAAAACTGCGTTGGTGGGATCAGGACGTACTGAACATTTTCTTCCGTAATAAATGGGAGCGATTTGACGAAAAGTTCAATTCAATGAATTTAACATCAAAACTACTGGTTACACCAACTATAATCCATTACGCAACTGGCGGCAAACCGTGGCATTACTTCAATAATCACCCTTATAAAAAGCTTTACTGGAAATATATTAAACTTACGCCGTTTAAGAATGCTAAGCCTAAAGACTTTTCCTATACCAACGTTTTAAGGAAGAATTACAGGTTACTGAAAAAACGCTTTAATATTCACGCCTAAACATTCGATTAAATGAAGATTGCTGTTGCTAGCTTAGGTGACCCTTATTCTGTAAAGACCTGGTCAGGTACTCCTGCACATATTATACATGCCTTAGAAAAACGAGGGCATAGCATCTCAGCAATTACTTTAATAACACCAGCCGAGCCTTGGTATTACAATTGGTTGCGCCGTTTTTATCACCGCTTTCAAGGCAAGTGGTTTATGTCTGCTGTCGAAAAAACAACGCTTCAAGCCATTGCCCGTCAGTTTGATGCAGAAGTGGCCCGTATTAAACCCGATGTTGTACTTTGCATTCATGCTGATTTTTTAGCTTATACAACCTTTCAACAACCAGCCATATCGATTCACGATACTACTTTTGCAAGCTTAGTAGGCTACTACCGCGATTTTAGCAATTTAGCTGGGCGAAGTATTAGGGCTGGTAATGATATGTATCAAAAGGCCTTAAACAGAGCCACTGCAGCAGTTTTTTCTGCGGGTTGGGCTTCTGAAAGTGCTTTAAAAGATTACAATGTTGAAGCATCCAAAATTCATACTATACCCTTAGGTGCTAATTTAAAAGAAGCGCCTGTTGCACACGCTGTACATGCATGGATAGGCAGTCGTGCCCAAAGCGCCACCTGTAAGCTTTTATTTTTAGGCGTTGCCTGGGAACGTAAGGGTGGTCCAGACGCGCTGCGGTTTGTGGTTCATCTAAATAAACTGGGTGTAAAAGCGCAACTGCTTATTGTTGGCTGCACTCCTAATATTGCAGCAGAGTTTGAACCTTACGTAAAACAGATTGGCTTTTTGCGGAAGAATATACCGGAACAGGCGGAGCGCTTAAGGCAGTTGTTGGCAACATCCTCAGCGCTAATGTTGCCATCGGTAGCCGAGTGTTATGGATGTGTGTTTTGCGAGGCGAATGCTTATGGATTACCCTCCTTAGGTCGGCACACAGGTGGAATAACGGAAATTATAAAAGAAGGTGTCAATGGTTTGATGTTAGGCGAGTCGGAGTCGCCGGAAGCATTTGCAGAGCGGTGGGCAAAGATTTGGAATAACAGGGAAACTTATGTGGAGCTCTCTAAGTCCTCGTTAAATGAGTTTGAAACCAGGTTAAATTACGATGCATTTAGCGCCAAACTCGAGGACGTTATTAAGTTAGTGATGTAAAAGGACGGGGCTGCTTTCTGTTTTGAGAGAGCAGCGCCACTTTAGCAATCCGTTTAGATTAAGCGGCACCGTTTGTTTCGGGGTTTTAAAGCCAACTTCCTATTGTATATTACCATTAATATGAGGAGCCGTTACTTTAACTTCTCAATAACACTCAAGTAACCTTAAAGCTATATCAACAATGCAAACCTGGCTCATTAACATTAGTTTAACATGAACAAAACACATCGTTAATTTAGAGGTAATATTGAGCTAATCTTGTGCTAATATTTTTGCTGCATCAATCAAACGCAAGTGAAAAAATTAGCCCCGATTCAATTTAAACTCATCCTTTGTTTATCATTAACCGTTTTATTCAATGTAGCCCAGGCCCAAACCGGGGGCAAGTTGAGTGGCAAAATCACCGACCAGAAAACTGGCGAAGCGCTTATTGGCGCTACCCTAATGGTACAAGGTATTAATAAAGGTACCGCCACTAATGTAAACGGCGAGTATAGCCTAACCGGCGTTAAAGCCGGCACATACAGTATCTTAATACGATATGTAGGTTATCAAAACAAGATCATTTCAGATGTACAAATTAAGGCTACTGGTGTTACACCATTAAATATTACGTTAACATCGGCTAATTCACAGCAGCTTCAGCAGGTTACGGTACGGGCCACGTTCCGTCAGGAATCGGTTAACTCTTTATACGCACAGCAAAAAAATAATGCGGCCATTACTGATGGTATAACTTCCGAAACAATTAAACGCTCGCCCGATAAAAGCGCATCTGAAGTTTTGCGTAGGGTAAGTGGTGCTACCGTTCAGGATAACAAGTTTGTGGTAGTGCGTGGCTTAGGCGACCGTTATAATACTGCTTTGTTGGATAACACTGCTCTGCCCAGCACCGAGCCTAACCGCAAAGCTTTTTCGTTTGATATTGTGCCATCAAACCTTATTGATAATTTAATCATTAACAAAACGGCTATGCCCAACTTGCCAGGCGATTTTGCAGGCGGCGCTGTGCAAATCATCACACGTGATATACCGCAGGAAGATTTCACATCAATAAATGTAGGTTTAGGTTACAATACCAACACCACCTTTAAAGATTTCAAAAGCGGTTACCGTAACACAACCGATTATTTTGGCTTTGACAATGGATCACATAAATTGCCCGGCAGCTTTCCTTCTTCAACTCGTGTACAATCCATAAGCACTACTAACCCCGAGCAAAGCATTGCGCCTTTACGTTCACTGAACCCAAATTTCAATGTTTACAACACCAATGCTTTTTTGAACCAAAACTATCAGGTTTCATTAGGTCGTGTAAAAGAGGTAGGCAAAAACGGCAATAAGTTAGGCGCTATTTTCGCAGTTACTTACCGCAACTCTTTGCAGCACGATCCTAACGTAATAAATGATTTTCACGTTTACACTTACAATGCCGATCGTTATAAGTTTTCAACTAACGTAGGAGCCATCGCCAACTTTGCCTACACCTTCGGTAAAAATAAAATCACATTTAAAAACCTTTATAATAAGGTTTTTGACGACCAATATTTTGCCCGATCAGGTGTTGATATGACCACGGGCAGCGCCGACAATCGCTTTACCGCTTTTGACCTAACTGAAAAAAGTATATACAAAGGTACACTGCAAGGCGATCATGGCTTGGGTAATGGCAGTTCTAAAATTACCTGGAATGCCAGCTATAGCAATGTAATGAACCAACAGCCTGATCAGCGTAAAACAAACTATCAGTTACGGGACGGTATTTATATAGCCGACGTCACCTCAGTAGGCAAGCAAAATGCTCGCTTTTTTTCAGACCTGAACGAAAATATATTTGCCGGAGATGTCAACTACAGCAAACCCGTTAAGCTTTTTAACCAGCAGGCAACCTTTAAAGCTGGTTTGGTTTCGCAATACCGCGACAGAACTTTTGACGTGCGCTTTTTAGGATTATTATTAAATGATAATTCGCCTAATGCATCGGCTGTACGCCAGCTGCCTTTAAATCAAATTTTCAGTCGCTCGGTTATAAATGGCGGTAATTTCTACCTGCGCGAGCTGCCAAATGCTGATGAACGCTATACAGCTAATGCCATGACTAATGCCGGTTATGCAATGTTGGATAACAAATTTGGCGATAAAATGCGTTTGGTTTGGGGTTTACGCGTTGAAAAATTTAATCTTAATCTGAAGACTCGTAACCCATCTACGCCAGAAGTAACTTTAGATAACATTGACTTTTTACCATCTGCTAACTTTACTTACAGCTTAACGCAAAAAGCTAACCTCAGATTTTCTTATTCACGCACAGTTGCCCGGCCCGAGTTAAGAGAACTGGCACCATTTGGTTATTATGATTATGAGTTGCTGGCTACTATTACTGGTAACCCAAGCTTAAAGCGTTCGCAAATTCATAATGTTGATTTACGCTATGAGTTTTACCCATCGGCCGGTCAAATTATATCTATATCTGGTTTCTATAAAAACTTTAAAAACCTGATTGAATCTGGTTACTATGATGTGAACAGTACACCCGATTTTAACTTCTTTAACGCACAAAAAGCAAATAATTACGGCGTTGAGTTTGAGTTGCGCAAAACGCTCGATTTTATCGGTCCTAAGTTTAAGCATACCACCTTTTATACCAACGTAGCCATTATTAAATCGCAGGTAACTGATACGCGCTCGTTTATTGCCGATGAAGGTGGCAAACGCCCAATGATAGGCCAGGCACCTTATGTAATTAACGGAGGCCTGTTACAAACCGCCATGGATAATAAGTTAAGCTTTAATTTATTGTATAACCGCGTTGGTGAGCGCATTTACCGTGCACGTGGCTTCCAGTTCCCGGCTATTTACGAGCGTTCACGCGATGTAGTAGATGCACAAATAGGCTACCGGGTATTTAAAGGCAAGGGCGAGTTTAAACTGAATGCCGGGGACATCCTTAACCAGCCAACACAGTTCTATTACAAAAACAGCACTAAGCAGTATAACATTGAGCGCGACGGTTCAATAGTTAGCCGCTTTAAGTCAGGTAGTAACTATACACTGTCATACGCTTACACTTTCTAAGCTAACGTTAACGGTATCATAAAGGCCACTTAACATATACTTTATACTGTCTTAATTACTTTGTACAAATCAAAAAATTGATATGAAAAAATATTCCTTACTCCTATTATTACTTGCAGTTTTAGGCTTCGCTTCATGCAGCAAAAATGAAGACGAAGGCGAAGAAGTAACTTTCTCTAATGAAGTTTCGGGCGATATTACCAGCAACACAACCTGGACCGCCGATAAAATTTATACCCTTAAAGGCTTTGTTTATGTAACCAATGGCGCTACTTTAACTATTGAGCCGGGCACTATCATTAAAGGCGATAAAGCTAGCAAAGCAACTTTGGTTATTACCCGCGGCGCTAAAATTAACGCTACCGGGACAGTTGATAAACCTATTGTGTTCACATCAAATGCAGCAGCTGGTGGCCGTTCAAGCGGTGACTGGGGCGGTGTAATTTTATTAGGTAAAGCACCTATTAACCCAACTGGTAACACTGCCCGTATCGAAGGTGGTTTAGATGCCAAAGGCGACGAGGAAAAATACATCCGTTATGGCGGTACTGATGCTAATGATAATTCGGGTACGTTAAAATATGTGCGTATAGAGTACGCTGGTATTCCATTTTCACCAGATAACGAAATCAATGGTTTAACCATGGGTGGTGTTGGTGCTGGTACTACAATTGATTATGTAGAAGTTTACCGCTCGGGCGATGACTCTTTCGAATGGTTTGGCGGGACAGTAAATGCTAAGCACTTATTATCAATTGGTGCGGTGGATGATGACTTTGATACTGATTTTGGTTTCTCGGGTAAAGTGCAATTTGGTTTAGCGCAACGTGCACAAGTAATAGCCGACTTTTCGGGCTCAAACGGTTTTGAGTCTGATAACGATGCCGCCGGTTCAACCAACTCACCGCAGACCAGCGCGATTTTTTCAAACATGACTATTGTTGGTCCATTAGTATCAGTTACCAGCACATCAAACATCAATGCTAACTTTCAGCATGCTGCTCAAATACGTCGTAACTCATCTATCAGCATATTCAATACATTATTAACTAACTATACTGAAGGTGTTTACTATGATGACGGTACAGGTACTGCTGCTTCATCAAACTATGTAGCTGGTCGTTCGGTATTTTTGGATAACATCATTTATGGTTGCAATGTTAAGGGCAATGAAGTGAAAGGTGTAAATGCCGCCAGCAAGCTTTTATTCGAAGCAGGCTTGCGTGCAAACAACCTATTTGATGCTACTAAATCGGTAAATGATTTATTAACTGCACCGTTGAAATACGGTATCGACTTTAAGTCTTCTACTGATGCAACATACGCAGGTACACCAGACTTTACCTTAAAAGCAGGTTCGGTTGCTGCTACAGGTGCTGCATTTGCTTCACCTAAATTTACCGGCGATTCTTTCTTTGAAAGAGTTGCTTACAAAGGTGCCTTTGGTACTACTAACTGGGCTGCAAGCTGGGCGGTATTCGATCCTCAAAATATAGCCTACACTACTCCAGGTATGGTTAAGTAACTAACAGTATCTAAATAACAAAAAAGGCTGCCTAATACAGGCAGCCTTTTTTGTTATTCATTTTTTTAAAGCTTACAAATTGCGTCCTATTTTATCTAACACATCTTGAGGTACCTTTTGCAAATCAAGCACCAAAAAGCCGTCCAGGCAATCGGCAAACTTAGGGTCTATATTAAAGCAGATAATTTTAGCGTTTAAAGCAATGTATTGGCGCAGCAGTACTGGTACTTTAATGTTGTGCGTTTCAATTTCCGAAATGAGGTTGTCCAGTTTCTTAAAATTTTCCTCACCGGCCAGCAGCAAATCGGTGTCAATGCTGGCAAAATCCACTTTGAATTTTTTGCGTGGTTTTACATACTGCGCCATTTCGTGATCAAAATGGTTACGGGTGATGTAATCAACAATAAGCGACTTAGAGAATTTTGAGAAAGTATTACTGATACTAACCGGGCCAATCAAGTATCTATAACGCGGATTATCAATCAAAAACTTTAGGATCCCTTTCCATAGTAAAAATAAGGGGAGAGCTTTTTGCTGGTATTCCTTACGTATCCACGAGCGGCCCAGCTCTAAACTGGTTTGCAGCACTTCGCTAAACTGCGATTTAATTTTAAACAGGTTGGCTGTATAAAAGCCCTTTTTACCGTAACTGTCAAATATCTCATCACCCATACCAATGCGGTAGGCACCCACAATCATATTGGTTTTGGTATCCCAGATAAATAAATGATGATAGTAAATATCATACTCGTCCAAATCGGTACTGTTATTGGTGCCTTCGCCTACTGCCCTGAAGGTAAGTTCGCGCAAACGGCCAATCTCGCGTATAATGCAGGGTATGAGCGCTGTTGGGGCTATAAAAACCTCATAATTCTTCTCCGTCCAAACTTTGTAATTTTCTCTCAGCGGGGCCAGTTCCCGGGCCATGAGTTCGCTGTTCGTTGGGGCTACAATTTCTTTAGGATCTTTTTTTATCTTGAACAGGTTGCGCGGGTTAAATAAGCGCTTCTCATTTTCGAGTCCGGTGCCTAAAGCATAAGTTTTAGCTCGTAAAAAATTGAGCAGCTGCGTAGCATTATTATAATTAGGTATATCCTGTACGTTAATGGGTTTGCCTATGCGCAGCTTAATGGTATGGCCCTGTTTGTTAAACAATTCTGACGGCAGCTTAGCGGTACGTAGCGTTGGGTGTATAAGGCTAAGCAGGTTAAACAGCAGGCCATTATTGCCATGAAAGTAAATAGGCACTACCGGCACTTTAGCTTTGGCTATTAGCTTACCTACTACTGGGTGCCACATGCGGTCGGTAACCTGTTTGGCATCCAGCTTATAGGTTGATACCTCGCCGGCCGGAAATATGCCTATAGGCGTACCCTCCCTGAGCAGCTCCAGTGTAGTTTTAATGCCACTTATGCTTGATGAATGTTCTACGTTCTCGAAAGGATTTACGGCAACAAAGTAATCGCTCAGGTTCGGGATCTTCTTGAGCAAAAAGTTAGCCATGAGCTTAGCATCAGGCCTGGCCATACAAAGTATCTTCAGCAATATCATGCCTTCAATACCGCCGTAAGGGTGGTTGGCAATGGCAATAAAAGCGCCATCAGCAGGCAGGTTCTTTAGTTCACTTTCATCAAAATCTACAGTAACTCCGCAACCCTGTAAAATGGCATCCACAAATTCGGGGCCTTGTTTGGGTTGCGCTTGTGCAAACAGATCGTTAACCTGGTTAATCTTCATCAGCTCCATCAGCAAAGCCGCCAGGCCGGGCATTTTCAGCCTGTCCAGCTTAGTGGCTTTAGCAAACTCATCGGTGGTTATAATCTTCATATAGTATAAGGTAAGGGTAAATTTCTATAAAATTATTTAATTTAACGTCCTGTTAGCTTATCGCAATTGAAACCATCCGTTAAAAATTACTTCGCTATAACCAAAACTGAATGGAACGGGCTGGTTATACTGATACTGCTGATTGTTGTTGTATTGGCTATACCGCCGGCGTACAAACATTTTCATAAAGATAAGCCTTTAAATTTTAAGAAATTTAACCAGGCGGTGGCGCAACTGGAACGGGCTGGTGCGGCCGGCGATGCATATAATGCTGACCATACGGGCATGAGGACTACCAATGTGCATTTGTTTGCTTTTAATCCCAATAAGCTATCCATTGCTCAGTGGGAAAAGCTTGGTTTGAGTATGCGGCAAATTAAGGGCATAAAAAACTATGAAGCCAAAGGCGGTAAATTCTACACCAAAGCCGATGTGAAAAAGATGTATACGCTAAGTGCTGATGATTACAAACGTTTAGAACCCTACATTTTGCTGCCTGCTAAAGACGGTAATGGCAAAAGCAGCGCACCCGGCATAATAGTGGAACTTAACACGGCCGATTCTGCAACACTTACTCAGTTAAAAGGCATTGGTCCCGGCTTTGCACGCCGTATAGTGCAGTACCGCAATCGCCTGGGCGGGTTTCATAGTAAACAGCAGTTAAAGGAAATTTTCGGCATGGACGATATGCACTACCACGATATACAAGCACAGTTTAAACTGGATAATCGTAAAGTGCAACGCAAGGATGTAAATAAGGTTGAACTGGAAGACCTGAAAGACTTTCCGTACCTTACCTACAAACAAGCCAACGCCATTGTACAATACCGCAAGCAGCATGGCGATTACGAATCGTTTGATGAACTGCATAATATTGCCATTCTTGACGATGAAGTGCTGCGTAAGATAAAACCCTATATCCTTATTCGCTGATTATAGATGTTTAAATCATCAATCCGCTTTCACTCTTTTAAGTTGTAAGTAAAAATGGAACTCTACAAATCCCATAGCATTGTAATTGCGTAAGTGGTATTAAATGGCAGATGCCAGCTGCGTAAAATTATATGAACCAAGTGAAATCAAAACCAGGTACTTACATTGCGGCTCAGCCGTTGGGTAAGCTTGTTGTTTTAATTTTACTGACGGCTTTTATTGGCCGGGTACTATTAGTTAGTATATACGGCTATGCGGGTGTGAAGAAAACCATGGCTGTATTGTCGGCAAGTGAGAAGGAGCAAAGTGATGATGAAAGTAGTGAGTATGGAAGGTATGCAGGAGAACAAGTTAAGTGTTATGCCTCATTAAATGTTGCCAATTTTAAGCCGATTTTTGCACTTACCCGTATAGCCTCTTTTACAAGGTATCTTACCAGTTCAGTTATTTCAATTTATCCTGCCGTTTTAACGCCTCCGCCCAACGGCTAATACATGTCCCTTCTCCTAATTATATAAGGCGCTCACTGCGTCGGTACTTTTTAATACATCAATATTTATGAAAACAATTCGAACTTTTAGACCCTTAAAAGCGATACTACTGTGCGCTGTAGCGTTTGTTGTTACGCTATCATCCTGCAAAAAGGATCGGGACCGTGATGATGATCGCGACGTGCTGGTGATTGCGCCTAATGTAAATGTTTATGCTTTACGGCAAGACAATAAATTGATTGCGTTTAACGCACAAAATGGTTTTGACGTAAATCCGCTGGTTAATATTACAGGCATGTCAACAGGTGAAAATATGCTTGCTATTGATTTTAGACCTGCAACCGGCCAGTTATACGGTGTAAGCAGTGGTAGCCGTATATATGTAATTAACCCCGTTACCGGTGTAGCACGTGCTATAAACAGCACTCCATTTACCCCTGCAATTGATGGCACTGCCGTAGGTTTTGACTTTAACCCAACAGTTGACCGCATACGCCTGGTTACCTCTAACGGGCAAAACCTGCGCCTTAATCCCGAAACCGGCCTGGTAGCTGCTACCGATGCGCCTATAAACGGTGCAACCGGCGCTAAAGTTTCTTCGGTGGCTTATACAGAGAGCCGTGCAGGTGCTTCAACAACTATTTTATATGACATTGATGCGGTAACTAAAAAGCTTTATAAGCAGGATCCGCCTAATGATGGCAAATTAGTGGAGGTAGGCAACCTGGGTGTTGAAGCTACTGAAGTTGCTGATTTCGACATTAGTTACGATAATAAAGCAGCGCTGGCACCAATCACAGTAAATAATCAGCAAGGGCTGTATTTAATTGATCTGACTACAGGCAAAGCTTATAAGTCGGCCGTGTTTAATAGCAAAATAATTAGTTTGGCTATACCTACAGCACCTGTAGCTTATGCAGTAAGTACCAATAACGAGTTATTGATTTTTAACCCGGCTAGTCCTGCTCCGGTAGCTAAAGCTATAACCGGCTTACAAGCAAATGAAACTATACTAGGAATCGATTTCAGACCAGCGAACGGCCAGTTATATGCCTTAGGTAGCACAAGTCGCCTTTATACTGTTAATGCCTCATCGGGTGTGGCAACGGCAGTTGGTGCAACCCCTTTCAGTACTGCTCTGTCTGGTACTTCGTTTGGGTTTGATTTTAACCCAACGGTTGATCGGATAAGAGTAGTGAGCAACACCGGCCAAAACCTGCGCCTCAACCCTAATGACGGTACTGTAGTTGCGGTTGATGGTGCACTTACACCAGCCAGTTCATCAATAAGCGGTGCGGCTTATACCAACAACTTTGCAGGTGCCGCTACAACAGTGCTTTATGATATTAACGCGCAAACCGGTAAACTATACCGCCAGGAGCCACCTAACGATGGTACACTGGTCGAAGTAGGCTCACTGAACATTAACATTGATGCCGCTAACGGCTTTGATATTGGTGGTGCAAGCAATACAGCCTATGCACTGTTTACGGTAAGCGGTGTTACACGTTTGTATGCAGTTAACCTGCAAACAGGAGCTGTTACAGCCGGACCAACATTTGCACAAGGTGTGCGTGGCTTTACGTTAGGTTTAAACCTGTAAAGTAGTTCTTGCCACTTAAAAAAAGGAGTTAACTGTTTGGTTAGCTCCTTTTTTTATTTATAAAATTTAAGAGCTTGATTTATTTGAGTTTTTTGGAAGATTCGCGCACAATAAGCTCCGTCTCCACTTGCTGGGTGGTATAATCGTAAATGGGATGTTTGCTTTGGATGGTCTTGATCAGCATTTCGGTGGCCAGTTGCCCCATCATAAAGGCAGGTTGGCGTACCACGGTAAGAGGCGGATCGAACGATTCGGCAACATCTGAATTGGTAAAGCCAGCCAGCGCTACATCATAAGGGATACGGTAACCTAACTTTTTTAAAACCGGGATACAACTGGTGGTTAGCCTGTCGTTAGTCGTAAAGATAGCCTCAGGGCGGTCAGGCAAGCTCATTAAATCCTGTACCGCTGTTTCTACTTCATCCAGCAGCATGCCGCCGTGGTCGCAATATCTAATGTATTCGCGTGGAAAATCAATGCCATGTTTATCCAGCGCAGCTTTAAAGCCTTCAAAACGTTCGCGGCTTATCAGGAGATTATTAGTACTGGTAATATGTGCAATTTTACGAAAGCCAGTATTGATCAATAGCTCAGTCGCTTCAAACGCTCCTTTAAAATTGTTAAGTGTTACCCGGTGTGTGTCTATATCTTGTGCTATACGGTCAAAAAATACAATCGGGAAGCCTTTCTCATGCAGGTATTTGTATGGTGATGTGTCTGTCGTCTCGGCCGAAAGGGAAATAAGTAAGCCATCTACATGGCGCGAAAGCAGGTGCTGTACGTTAGCTGCCTCACGTGCTGATGACTCATGTGTTTGGGTAATGATAACGTGGTAGCCCGAATTGTAGGCAATGGATTCGATTCCGTTTATAGCCTGCGAAAAGTAATTATTGGCCACCTCGCAAACCACCACGCCTATAGAATGGCTCTTTTGTTCCTTTAAGCTTAAAGCAATAGGATTGGGCCGGTAATTAATCTTCTCGGCATACTCCAGTACCAGCTTTTTAGTTTCAGCGCCAATCTCATAGCTCCCATTGAGTGCTCTGGATACGGTTGAGGTAGATAAACCCAGCGCCTTCGCTATATCTTTTATAGTATAGGATTTGAACATAATAGGTGGTTAAATTTAAACTTAATAATCCTGATATCATAGGAAATTAGCACGCAATTGCTCCTGAACGTGCAGTTTTACTCAAACGTTTCCGGGAACGATTGCATAGTTTTAGTTGCTCATAAACTTTGTTTATTTGTGCATAGTGAGTAATCTTGTTTAAGAAAATACTGTCGATATACCATTTACGTTAAACTCGCAGTACTTTTCTGTTTAACCAATTATATAGTTTATTAACCAATTTTCTTTTTAAATCAAGTGCAAGTAACGCTTTTGCTAAGGGCTGTTCATGCAATTTGTTCAGCCGGCTTATGTGCTTATTTCGCGCACGCAATTTTTAAACCAATCTTAAATTATGAATAAATTATTACTTCAAATTTTCATGTTCTTACTGCTATGCGGTACTGCATGGGCGCAAACCCGTACAGTAACCGGTAAGGTAGTTGACAGAAGCGGCGACCCTTTGATTGGGGTGAGCTTACTGGTTAAAGGAACCACTCAGGGCGTAAGTACTGATGTTAATGGTGCTTACAAAATTAATGTACCCACAACTGGCAATGCGGTTTTAGTAGTACGGTACATTGGCTATAAAACCCAGGAAATTGCGGTAGGTAACCAAAACCCGCTTAACATTACCATGCAAAATGATGATGCTAGCCAGTTAAACGAGGTAGTGGTAGTGGGTTATGAGGCCGTTAAAAGACGTGATCTGACAGGTTCAGTATCATCAGTTGGTGCAAAGCAACTGAAAGATATTCCCCTATCAAACGCGGCCGAAGCGCTTACAGGCCGTTTGGCTGGTGTGCAGGTAACTACAACAGAAGGTGCACCCGGCGCCGACGTTTTGATCCGTGTACGTGGCGGTAGCTCAATTACGCAGGATAACTCCCCAATATATATTGTTGACGGTATCCAGGTAGAAAATGCGTTATCTGTAATTTCACCACAAGACATCGCTTCTGTTGACGTATTAAAAGATGCATCAACCACGGCTATTTACGGTGCACGTGGTGCTAATGGTGTGGTAATTATTACTACCAAGGGCGGCAGGGCTGGTAAAACGGTTGTAGCTTATAATGGCGCAGGCGGTTTCCGGAAGATCACTAAAACGATGGATGTGCTTAGTCCGTACGATTATACTGTATGGCAATACGAGCGGACACGTTCAAGCCAAACCGACCGCGATAATTTTGCTAAACAGTACGGCAGTACTTTTGATACGCTGCAAGTTTATAAAAACAAACCTTTCATTAACTGGCAGGATGAAGTTTTTGGCCGGTCGGCAGCTTTCCAGCAACACAATGTTTCTATCAGCGGCGGTGATGTTAAAACCACCTTTAACCTGAGTTTAACGGCCAACAATGAGGATGGTATTTTGCTGGAATCGGGCTTTAAGCGTTATTTAACAAATTTCAGGTTAGATCACCAGGCATCAGACAAGTTAAAGGTAGGAGTAACCATGAGGTATACCGACCAGGTTGTAAAAGGTGCCGGTACTACCAATAGCGGAACACGCACCACCAACCGTTTGCGTCACAGTATCGTTTATCGTCCGTTCGATTTGCCTACCGTACCAACCAGCGATCAGTTTGATGAGGATTACTACCTGAATTCGAACCAGATTCAAAACCCGGTAATTTTAACACAAGCGGAGTACCGCAACTCGCCCTCTACTGATATTAACCTGAGCGGTTATATCAATTATCAAATAACCAAAGACTTAACTTTTAGAAGCACAGGAGGTTTTGATAATGCTAACTCGAGAGTAGAACTATTCTATAGTAAAATAACGCCTACTGCACGTAATTTTGGTTCGCTGCCATTAGCTTCCATTGCTACACAAAGAAACATTACCATCAATAACAGCAATACGCTGCAATACGTAAAAAACGGCATTGGCAAACATCATGACATTAGTGTTCTGCTTGGTCAGGAGATTTACGAATACCGTTCAAATGCGGCCACAGTTGAAACCCGTTATTTTCCAGCTGATATTTCGGCAAGCAGTGCACTGGCTAACTTAGGCTTAGGTTCGCCGCCAACAGGTTCAACCCAGCCACGGCCAACCACTACCATAGCGCCTCCAAACCGTATATTTTCTTTGTTCAGCAGGGTAAGCTATGCGTATGACAAAAACTTGCTGGCATCAGTAACGGTGCGCGGCGACCGTTCATCAAAATTTGCTGCTGACAATGGTTTGCTGCTGTTCCCTTCAGGTAATTTGGCTTACCGTTTCTCCGAAGCTGATTTTATGAAAAAGCTGCCATTTATCAATGATGCCAAGTTAAGATTAGGTTATGGTGTGGCCGGTAATAATCGTATAGGCGATTTATTATACCTGCAATTATATAGTGTAGCCGGCGAGTACTCGCTTAATCATACTGTTTTACCGGGCTTTTCAACGCCTGCACTGGCTAACCCTAATCTTCGTTGGGAACGCAACGTTTCTCAAAGCATTGGTTTAGACCTCTCGATGTTTAAAGACCGGGTGCAGTTTACTACTGATGTTTACTTTAACAAAGGGAAAGATCTGCTGCTATTAGCCGCTATACCGCAAACTACCGGTTATAGTACCGGGCAGCTCCAAAATATTGGTTCAACCTCTAATAAGGGTGTTGAGTTTCAGGTAAATGCTACGGCAGTACGCAGCAAAAACTTTAACTGGACAAGTAATTTTAACATATCGTTCAATAGAAATAAGGTGCTGAGCCTGGGCACAGTTACGCAGCAAACCCGCAGCTCAGGCTGGCAAGGATCTGACGGTGCCGATGATTATATTGTTCAGGTAGGCAAACCGGTGGGCCAGATGTACGGCTTTGTAACCGACGGTTATTACCAGATAAGCGATTTTAATTATGCCAATGGCGTGTATACATTAAAAAATGGCGTGCCGAGTAATATCTCGGTTTTTGGTGCCCCGCAGCCTGGTACAGTAAAGCTTAAGGATATTGATGGCGATGGCCAGGTAACGTTAGACCGTGACCGCACGATTATAGGCAACGCTAACCCTAAGTTTACAGGTGGCTGGAATAACCAATTTTCCTACAAGAATTTTGACATGAGTATATTCGTGAACTTTGTTTACGGTAACGATGTGTACAATGCCAACAAACTGGAATGGACAGACGGTAGTTTCCTGAACCTCAACATGCTGAACATCATGAAAGACCGTTGGACCAACATCAACAGCGCAGGCGTTGTTGTTACCGACCCAACCGAACTTGCTGCATTGAATGCTAATGCCAAAATATGGTCTCCGGTTCGTAATCAGCGTTATTATCTGCACTCGTTTGCTATTGAGGATGGTTCTTTCCTGCGTATCAACAACATAACTTTCGGTTATACATTACCTAAAAGCCTGGTGAAAAGGGTAGGCTTAACCAACGCACGCTTTTATGCAACGGTTAACAATGTAGGCACCATAACCGGCTACAGCGGTTACGATCCTGAAATTAGCACCCGCCGTACCGATCCTTTAACACAAGGTGTAGATTTTGCAGGTTATCCGCGTGCGCGTCTGTTCACTTTTGGTACTAACATCACTTTTTAAGTAGATCTTAAATTAATATAAAGATGAAATTTTATAATAAAGCAATAATTGCATTTACAGCCAGTATAGCGGCAGTTACTTACAGTGGCTGCAAAAAATATACAGAGGTTGAGCCGCAATCACAATATAGCCTCGAGCAGGCATTCTCAAGTGTCTCTAATGCCACCACCGCCTTGTTAGGAGTTTATGACGAGTTATCGGGCGATAATGGTTATGGCATCCGCTTAAACCTGTATTACCCTTACGATACGGATGAAGGTATTGTAAGCGGTGCTATTGATAACGGTCGTCGTGGCATTGGCCGTTACCAGTTGCAAACATCGAACACTGAGCTAACTAACCCTTTTAACCAGCTATACCGTGGGGTTGAAAAAGCAAACCTGTGTATAGACCAGATTCCGCAAATGCCAGCTTATACCAGTGGCTCTGCAGCCGATCAAAAAGAGCTTAAGCGTTTGCATGGCGAAGCCTTAACTTTGCGTGCACAATTCCTGTTCGAATTGATCAGAAATTGGGGTGATGTTCCGGCTCCGTTTCAGCCTTCATACAAACAGCCCGATTTGTATATACCCGCTGCAAACCGCGACGCCACTTACGATCATTTAATTGACGACCTGGCTTTGGCGGAAACTTTAGTGCCCTGGCGTACCGAGGTAGCCCGCAATGAGCGTATTACCAAAGGTGCAGTTAAAGCAATGCGTGCAAAGTTGGCCCTGTTCAGAGGCGGTTACTCCTTGCGTACCGATACCAAAACAATGGAGCGCCGCCCCGACTACTTAAAATATTATACCATTGCCCGCGATGAATGCGCTGAGTTGATATCGTCAGCCAATCGCAGTCAGCATACGCTTAACCCGGTTTTTGAAGATGTTTGGAAGAAATATATCTCTGCCTTTACACCCGACCCAGCCGGCGAAATTATGTTTGAAGTTGGCGCAGGTGGTGGTAACAGCATATCTGACAGCCGTATGGGTAACTATGACGGTCCAAGCATAAACGCTGCATCAAGGTACGGTACAGGTGGTGGCGGTATACTTATGCTGCCTAACTATTTCTACGCATTCAATCCGTTAGATACGCGCAGAGACGTAACCATTCCAATTTATGCTATAGGTGCCACAAATCTGAAAAGCTTACGCAGGCTTGGCGAGCTTACCGACGGTAAGTTTAGAAGAGACTGGCGCACGCCGACATTACCTGGCACTGTGTTGAACCTAGGTTATAACTGGCCTATTATTCGTTTTGCTGATGTGCTTTTAATGTTTGCCGAGGCCGACAATGAAATAAAAGGTGCACCTTCGGCTGAAGCTATAGCCGCTTTTGAAGAGGTTAGAAAAAGAGCATTTAAAGGAAATGAATCTGCAATTGGCGTTACGCCAACCGACAAGGCTGGCTTTTTTAACGCTATTGTAAATGAGCGTTACCTGGAGTTTGGCGCCGAAGGCATTCGCAAGTATGATTTGATTCGCTGGAATTTGCTGGGTACTAAAATTGCAGAAGCCCGTTTAAAGATCACTCAAATTAGAGATAATGTAGGTGCCTATGCCAACGTGCCACAGTATATTTACTGGAAAAACAATGGTGAGGAAATCCAATACTTTTCCACCAATCCATTTTATACCACTGCGGTTCCGTCGCCAACCACCGGTTGGACCCGTACCGACTGGCGTCAGCATCTGGTATTTTCAATATCATCAACCGGTACTATCTCAGGTGCATCAATTGATAACCTGCCATTGCAGGAGGGTATTGCCCGCTTCTTTACTCCAAACAAAAGCGAGCTGTTCCCTTATACTACTGCTATATTAGATACTTACGGCGGCAGGCTTAAACAAAATCCTGGCTATTAAGTACTCAAGCACAAAAGCAAGGCTAAATTGCCTTGCTTTTGTGCTTATAACAATAAAAAGAATTTAATGAGAATACGATAAATTCCGTATTTACAACCCAACACTACCTATGCTTCGTAATTGCTTTTTATTACTGTTTTTATCTTTAACATCATTTACATTATCGCCGCCCAAGCAGGTTACGGTATACCTCATTGGGGATTCCACTCTGTCTATTAAAGAAAAAAAATATTACCCTGAAACCGGGTGGGGAATGCCTTTTGTTAACTATTTCGATAGTACGATAACGGTAGATAACCGCGCCAAAAATGGTCGCAGTACCAAAACCTTTATTACCGAAGGTTTATGGCAACCGGTATCAACTGGGATGAAAGCAGGCGATTACCTGTTCATCCAGTTTGGGCATAATGATGAAGTACCTACCAAAAAAAGTTTCACCACCGAAGACGATTTTAGAAAGAACCTTACACTGTTTATTAATGCCGCACGCAGCAAGCAGGCAATACCCGTACTTATTACGCCGGTAGCACGCCGTAAGTTCGATAGTGTTGGTCATGTGGTATCAACACATACGGTTTATGCGCAGATAGTACGCGAAGTGGCGCAGCGAAACGATGTTCCGCTTATTGACCTGGATGCCAAGAGCCAGCAGTTATTGCAGCAGTTGGGTGTTGAGCCGTCAAAATTTTTGTACAATCACCTTGAACCGGGCCAAAATCCTAACTACCCGAAAGGGAAAGTAGACGATACGCACTTTAGCGAGCTGGGCGCACGCCGCATGGCCGAGCTGGTGTTAAAAAGTATCGAAGAGTTAAAATTGGAGCTGGCCAATCATATCGTAAAGGCCAATTCTTGATAATTACAGCCAATGTTTTGGCTAATATTGGTCAAGGTTGTTCGTAAACATTTAAGTTATTTTGATAAAACTGATATAAACCAGAAACCTAATGTTAAATATAAAGAGAACTGCACTTGCAGTGATGTTATTAATGGGCGCTTCGGCACCGGTATGGGCACAAACCAAGCCCTATTCGTGGACTAATCTGCCTAAAATAGCCCGCCCGGTATTTAAAAAAGACACATTCAATATTGTTAAATATGGTGCTAAATCTGACGGTATTACCCTGAATACTAAAAGCATCAACAATGCTATTGCCGCATGCAGCGCCAAAGGCGGTGGTGTGGTACTGGTACCCGATGGTTTATGGATGACCGGCCCCATACAGTTAAAAAGCAATGTTAACTTGCACATAAGCCGGGCAGCCCTTTTACAGCTCACGGATGATAAAAGCCAGTATAAATTGGTTGAGGGCAACTGGGAAGGCCATGCAGCCTACCGTAATGAGTCGCCTATTTCGGGTACTAACCTGGTTAATATTGCCATAACCGGCGAGGGTGTAATTGATGGTAACGGCGAGGTTTGGCGTGCAATTGGCAAAGACCGCCTTACCGAGGAGGACTGGAAGAGAAAGTTGGCTGCTGGCGGTGTATTGAGTGAGAACGGTCGCAGCTGGTACCCTTCTGAAAGTTATGCCAAGGCCGCTAAAACACCACGTGCCGGTTATATTGAGCCGGGTTCAAGCGCGGCTGCAAACGAGCAGTACAAAGACTTTTTCAGGCCCAACATGTTGGTGCTAACCAATTGCAAAAAGGTTTTGTTGCAAAATACTACTTTTCAAAATTCTGCTGCCTGGTGTTTGCATACTTTGATGTGCCAGGATTTAACCTTGCAGGGTGTACGTGTGCGCAACCCATGGTATGCGCAAAATGGCGATGGTATAGATGTGGAATCATGCAAAAATGTAATGATTGACAACAGCACCTTTGATTGCGGCGATGACGGTATTTGCGTAAAGTCGGGGCGTGACGAGGAAGGCCGCAAACGCGGTATGCCAACGGAGAACATGATTGTAAAAAACAGCATTGTATACCGTGCCCATGGCGGCTTTGTAATAGGCAGCGAAATGTCGGGCGGTGCACGCAATATCTTTGTGTCTGACTGTACTTTTATGACTACCGATATCGGCTTGCGTTTTAAAACTACCCGTGGCCGTGGCGGCATTGTAGAAAACATCCATATTAAAAACATCGCCATGAAGGATATCATAACCAGCGCAATCCTGCTGGATATGTACTACACTGGCAAATCACCAACTGAAGAAGAAATTGCAAACGATAGCGGTTATCCGCCGGTTACTGAGGCAACACCACAGTTCCGGAACATCTACATCAGCAACGTAGCTTGTAATGGTGCCGATAAGGCTTTAATGGTAAGAGGATTACCTGAAATGAATATCAAAGGTATTCACCTGGAAAATATTTCGCTCAAAACCAAAAAAGGTATTGAGATTACTGAGGGACAGGATATAACCCTGAAGAACGTTTATGTAGAGAGCGCTAATACTAAGCCGTTAATCAGTATTTTGAACGGCAACGGTATCAAGTTTGATAACCTGCGTTTTGGTTCCAATACCGAGCAATTGTTCAGCATTGGCGGCAAAAGATCAGCCAATATACAGGTTATCAACTCCAACCTGTCTAAAGCTAAAAACAAAGCTGAGTTTAAAAGCGGTGCAGATAGCAAAGCGTTAATTACTACTGCAAAATAATTAATAAAGATAGCTACATGAAAGTGTTACGTGTATTATTGATTGGTTTAATGCTCACAAGCAGGCTGTTTGCACAACAGCCTGCTTTGCCGTTGCAGCTTACTGTAGCGCAAGATGGTAGTGGCAATTACAAAACCATACAAGAAGCCGTTAATGCCGTGCGCGATTTGGGGCAACAGCAGGTGACCATCCATATAAAAAAAGGTGTTTACCACGAAAAGCTGGTTATCCCCACCTGGAAAACTCATATTTCCTTAATTGGTGAAAGCGCGGAGAATACCATCGTTACTAACGATGATTACTCAGGTAAACCGGTACCCGGCGGTAAAGATGCTTACGGAAAAGAAAAGATGAGCACTTTTACCTCTTACACAGTATTGGTACAGGGTGATGATTTTCGTGCTGAGAACCTAACTATAGCCAACACTGCAGGCAGGGTAGGGCAGGCGGTGGCCCTGCATGTGGAAGGCGATCGTTGTGTTATAAAAAGCTGCCGCATTTTAGGCAACCAGGATACGCTGTATACTGCTACAGGTAGTAGTCGCCAGTTATACCAGGATTGTTATATTGAAGGTACCACTGATTTTATTTTTGGCGAGGCAACGGTAGTATTTCAAAACTGTACCATTAAAAGCTTAATGAACTCCTATATCACCGCCGCTGCAACAACGCCTCAGCAAGCATACGGTTATGTATTATTGAACTGCAAGCTGATAGCTGATACGGCCGCCAAAAAAGTGTTTTTAGGCAGACCATGGCGCCCATACGCCAAAACGGTTTTTTTGAACACCCAAATGGGCAGCCATATTGTGCCGCAAGGCTGGAACCCCTGGAAAGGTGATGCTATGTTTCCGGAGAAGGAAAAAACAGCTTATTATGCCGAGTATAAAAATACCGGCCCGGGCGCTAAAACTGCCGACCGGGTAGCCTGGGCCAAGCAGCTTACAGCAAAGGAAGCTAAGCAGTATACCGTTAGAAACGTATTAACAGGTAAAGATAACTGGCAACCGGGCTTGTAGTCACCTTGGTAAACGAGTAAGCAACCGCGTTTGCAGCAGGATAGTACAACATGGTTAAGTAAGTATATTTGGTAGCTGAAATTAGACTTTGTTGTGGGAACGATTGCATGGATTTTAACTTTTGATGCCATACGGTTTCTCAAATTAGGTGTAAAATTGCAATAGAAAATGTTCTGCCCGTAAACCAACATATGAACCATGGTAAGACATCGTAGTCTTATCTGCACTTTAAATTAACTTATGAGATATAAAGAATTGATAAGGAAAGGTTTTGTAGCAAGTTTGCTGCTGTTTGGCGCTCATGTAGTGCATGCACAAACGCAGCCCTACTCGCAGCGTATGGCTAAAACAGCTATGTCGGTGTGGAGTGATACCTCAAGCAAAGTGCGCTGGACTTACGAGCAAGGTGTAGTTTGGAAAGGTATTGAACGTGTTTGGCTGCAAACCGGCGAAAAGAAATACTTCCAATTTTTACAGAATACCGTTGACAAGCTGATACAGCCCGATGGTACAATAAGTAACTATAAAATGGAAGATTACAACATTGATAACGTGCTGCCCGGCCGCACGGTGTTGATGCTGTACAAAGTATTAAATAACGAAAAATATTATAAAGCGGCTAAAACCCTGCGCGAGCAGCTAAGCAAGCAGCCCCGGGTACCACAAGGTGGCTTTTGGCACAAAAAGCGTTACCCGAACCAAATGTGGCTGGATGGCCTGTACATGGGTGAACCTTTTTATGCCGAGTATGCGAGCACTTTTCATGAAGATACTGCCTTTAACGACATCGCTCGTCAGTTTATCTTGATGGAGCGCCAATCTCGCGATGCTAAAACCGGCTTGTTATATCATGCCTGGGATCAAAGCAAGCAGGAGCGTTGGGCAAATAAAGAAACTGGTTTATCGCCTCATTTTTGGGGACGTGCAATGGGCTGGTACGGTATGGCACTGGTTGATGTGTTAGATCAAATGCCAACTAATCATCCTAAACGTGCCGAGCTGCTGGTTATCCTAAACCGTTTTGCTACCGCTGTAGCTAAGTACCAGGACAAGCAATCGGGCTTATGGTACCAGGTGCTGGATAAAGGCACCTCAAAAGGTAATTACCTCGAAGCGTCTGCGTCATGTATGTTTGTGTATGCGCTGGCTAAAGGCGTTCGTCAGCACAACCTGCCTAAGTACTTTCAAACCGTAGCCGAAAGCGGTTACAAAGGCATTCTCAATAAGTTCATTAGTACCGACGCAAATGGTCTGATCCATTTAAATGGTACCGTAAGCGTAGCCGGTTTAGGTGGCAACCCCTACCGCGATGGCAGCTACGAGTACTACCTGAGCGAAAAGGTTGTTACCGACGATGCTAAAGGTGTGGGCGCCTTTATACAGGCCAGTGTTGAAATGGAACGCCTTCCAAACCTGGCAGCCGGCCGCAACAAAAACGTAATGCTCGATAGTTACTTTAACGATGAGCGTAAAAAAGACATTACTGGTGAAGCCTACCCTTACCATTACAAATGGGAGGGATGGGATAATAATGGGTTTTCACTATTTGGCAATATATTCAACAACTATGGTTTAAACCTGGGCACACTTTATCAGGCGCCTACGGCCGCCAACTTAAAACCAGCTTCTATTTATGTAATTGTTGATCCTGATATTCCTAAAGAAAACCCGAATGCCAAATACATGCAGCCTGCTCATGCCTCGGCCATTGCCGATTGGGTAAAGCAAGGTGGTGTGTTACTGGTGCTGCATAATGATACCGGTAATGCCGAGTTCAAAAACTTTAACACCTTAATGAGCAAGTTTGGCTTAACTTTTAAAGAAAACAGCATCAACCACGTACAAGGCAGCCAGTTTGAACAAGGTGCAGTGCAGATACCTGCAGGCAACCCGGTATTTAAAACGGCTAAAAAGATCTATATTAAAGAGATTAGCACATTTGCTTTAACGCCTCCAGGCAAATCAGTACTGAACCAAAAAGGCGAAGTGGCGGTTGCCATGGCCAAATACGGCAAAGGCACCGTGCTTGCTGTGGGCGATCCGTGGTTTTACAACGAATACCTGGATGGCCGCAAGCTAACTCCTGATCTGGAAAATTTTAAAGCCGCTAATGATGTAGTGGCGTGGTTAGTGCAGCAAATACCCGCAAAGTAAAATCATGAAGCAGCTGGCATTTATAATAGGTTTACTGGCTATGGGCATAGCTCACAGCTTTGGCCAGCCAAAGGCTAAGCTGCCTGTGGTGGTAGATGCTGCAGGCAAAGGCCAATTTAAAACTATTCAGGCCGCCATTAACAGTTTACCGGATTCGGCAACGGCCGATAGGGTGATCTTGATAAAGAACGGCACATATAACGAAAAGCTGTTCATTACCAAAAATCACATTGTACTAAAAGGCGAAAGCGAAAAAGGCGTGGTAATAACCCAGGACATTGCACGCGATATATGGCGCTGTCAGGGTAATGCTGATGATTGGGGCGTAGCTACTATGAATTTGCGCGGTAGCGATATTACCCTGCAAAATCTGTCGGTTATTAATGGTTACGGCTTCCATCACAAGGCAGATACCATAGTGAGCTGCCAGGTAGGTAGCGAACCGACTACGCAAAAAGCAGTAAAAAATACTGGTCATCAGATGGCTCTGCGTTCTTTCCAAACTACCCGGCTAAAAGTGCTTAACTGTACGTTCCGCGCTTTGGGTGGCGACACCGTAAGCCCATGGAATGCTGCCAGCGGCTTGTTCTATTTTAAAGACTGCACTATGGAAGGCGGCGTTGATTTTTACTGCCCGCGCGGCTGGGCCTATGCCGAGGGCTGTACCTTTATATGTCATAGTAAAGAGGCCGCTATATGGCACGATGGTTCCGGAAATCCCAATCAAAAGACTGTGCTGGTAAACTGCACATTTAAAGGTGATGAAGGCTTTAAACTGGGCCGCTACCACCGCGAATCGCAGTTTTATTTAATTAACTGCTCATTTGCGGCTACTATGGCCAACGCGCCTGTTTTTCAGGCGGCCAGTTCAACTGGTGTAAAGTGGGGCGAGCGGGTATATTACTACAATTGCCACCGTACAGGCGGCGATTTTGCCTGGTTTGCCAATAATTTAAACAAGGCTAAAACAGCACCGGTTGCTAGTCAGATCAATGCGCAATGGGCGCTTGACCAGCAATGGAACCCGATGCTTAATTAAGTAACAAAATGAAGATTTACATAAAAATATTAACCTTGGTTATGCTGTTGGGTTTTACCTATACAACGCAAGCTCAAACAGCACAAACCGACCCCATAGCCGAAAATATGCTGGTATACCAACGTAGTGTTGGCGGCTGGCCAAAAGCAGTAGCCGAAGTAAAGGTAGATTATAACAAAGTGCTAACCGATGCACGGAAAGCTGCCACCCTGAAAGATGCCGGCCGTATTGATGCCACTATTGATAACAGCGCCACTTACAAAGAAATTACTTACCTGGTTGGTGCCTATAAACAAACCAACAACAAAGCCTACCTCCAATCGGCCGAAAAGGGGATCCGTTACCTGCTGAAGGCTCAGTACGCTAATGGCGGCTGGCCGCAATATTACCCCGATAGCGCTTTATACCGTGCGCAGATCACTTATAACGATAACGCCATGATGAACGTAATGGAAATTATGTACAACGTGGCCAACCGCAAAAATGGTTTTGATGTAGTTGATGCATCATTGGTAGCGCCGGCTGCTAACGCGGTAAAAAGAGGCATTGATTGCATTTTAAAAACCCAGATCAAAGTAAACGGCAAACTAACCGCCTGGAACCAGCAATATGACCACCGCACACTGCAGCCTGTAATGGCCCGCAAGTTCGAACTGGTTGGGTTGGCCTCGTCCGAATCTGCCGCTATTGTGCAATTTCTCATGCAGTTGCCTTCGCCATCAACCGAAATAAAGGCTGCCATTAAAGGCGCCGTTGAGTGGTTTGATGACGTGAAATTAAAAGGTATCCGTTTTGATCACGTGCCAGATGCAGCAAACCCTGGTAAAAAGGATGGTGTAGTTGTACCCGATTCTTCATCAGTTATTTGGGCACGTTATTATGAAATTGGTACAAACAAGCCTTTCTTCTCAGGCCGTAATAGCGAAAAGAGATATAACCTTACTGAAATAGAGCAGGAGCGCAGAGGCGGCTATGCCTGGTATGGCGTGTGGCCTAAAAAAATATTAGACAAACAATACCCGGCATGGGCAAAAAAGAACGGTGTTAAGTAAAAAGCATATGATATTATCCCGATATAATTTGAACAAGATAAGCGTACCAGAGTTGGTATTGCCTGCAGAAGAAGTATTTGAACTGCCCGAAAGAGTATTGCAGTTTGGTACAGGCGTGCTGTTGCGCGGTTTGCCCGATTATTACATAGATAAAGCTAATCGCGCCGGCGTATTTAACGGCCGTGCGGTGGTAGTTAAATCAACCGATACGGGTTCAGCTACCGATTTTGACCGTCAGGACAGCTTATATACTTTGTACATCAAAGGCATTGAGAATGGCGAGGGTGTTGATGAACAGATAGTATGCTCTGCCATCAGCCGGGTACTATCAGCCGGTACCGACTGGGATAGCATCCTCAAAGTGGCTCAAAGTCCTGACCTGCAAATCGTAATTTCCAATACTACCGAGGTAGGTATACAGTTGGTGCAGGATGATATCCGTAAACATCCGCCGGTATCTTTTCCGGGCAAGTTGCTGGCCATTTTGTACGAGCGTTACCAGACCTTTAAAGGCAGCGCCGATAGCGGTTTAGTGATAGTGCCAACCGAACTAATTGTTGATAACGGCAAAAAGCTGGAAGCCATTGTGCTGGAGCTGGCCCACCTGAACAAGCTGGAGCCCGCCTTTATGGATTGGTTGGAGGAGCATAACCATTTCTGCAACTCATTGGTTGATCGTATTGTACCCGGTAAGCCTGATGCTAAATTAGCTGCCGATCTGGAGAGCAAAAGCGGTTATCAGGATGATCTGCGCACGGTATCTGAAGTATACTCGCTTTGGGCTATTGAGGGTGATGAGCATATCAAAAATGTACTTTTATTTGCCCAGGTTGATAAAGGCGTGGTTATTGTTCCAAATATTGAGATTTTCCGCGAGCTGAAATTGCGCTTGTTGAACGGTACGCATACCTTGAGTTGTGCTGTTGCCTTTTTGTCAGGCTTCAGAACTGTCAAGGAGGCAATGGACGATGCCGCTTTTTCTAACTTTATTACCCAGTTAATGCTTAGGGAAATTGCCCCGGCTATCCCATATGACGTTGATCATGATACTGCGGCCGATTTTGCAGGCAAAGTGCTTGACAGGTTCCGTAATCCTTACATTGAGCATCAGTGGATCAGCATTTCGGCACAATATTCGTCTAAAATAAAAATGCGTGTGATGCCGTTATTGTTAAATCACTACCAATCTCATGATAATGCGCCAGCTTTGTTTACTTTTGGCTTTGCCGCCTTCTTAAGGTTTATGAAATCGGAAAAGAATGCCGAAGGAAAGTTTATCGGCAATGTTAATGGTAAGGATTATACAATTACCGATAGCCAGGCTGAGGTATTTTACAATGCATGGCAAAAGACCGAATTGCATGATGTAGCCTACACCTTACTGGCTGATAAAAACCTTTGGGATGCCGATTTAACGCAGTTGAAAGGGTTTAAAGAAGCCGTATTAAATCAGTTACAGCAGATAGTAGCAAACGGAACACAAGATATTTTATTAAAAGAAGCAACAGTTTAAACAGGAAGCGATTCTGATGAAACAGACGATATTAAAAATACACCCCGATGATAATGTGCTGGTTGCCTTGACTGACATACCAGCTGGCGACGTAATTACCTACGGCCCGGATACTTTTACTACTATACAAATGATACCTGCCAAACATAAGGTGGCTATTCATGAGATTAAGGCTGGCGACAGCATTATCATGTATGGCGTACTGGTAGGTAAGGCTCAGTTTGATATAGCGTCGGGAGGTTTACTTACCACCAGCAATATTAAACATGCGGCTAACGGTATGTCTACTGAGAGCAAGCACACCAGCTGGCAACAACCCAATGTAAGCGAATGGCAGGGGCGTACTTTTAAAGGTTATCATCGTTCTGATGGCAGCGTTGGTACCGCAAATTACTGGCTGGTTATCCCCATGGTATTCTGCGAAAATCGTAATCTCGAAGTTTTACAGGAAGCTTTGGTAAAACCACTGGGATATGGCCGCAAAAAAACATACGAAACCAAGGCGCTGCAACTCATTAACAAAGTAAAAGCAGGTGGCGGTATCGAAGAGGTATTATTCACCGAGATTGAAAGCGGCGACGGTTTGGATCGCGAAGCGAAAGTTTTCCCTAATGTTGATGGTATTAAGTTTTTGACCCATACAGGTGGCTGCGGCGGTATCCGTCAGGATGCTGAAACTTTATGCGGCCTGCTGGCAGGTTACATTACGCACCCTAACGTAGCCGGAGCAACCGTACTTAGCCTAGGTTGCCAAAATGCACAAGTAAGCATCTTACAACGTGAGATCGAAAAACGCTCTCCTATGTTTGATAAGCCGTTGTACATCTTAGATCAGCAAACAATTGGTAAAGAGTCTGACATTATTGATCAGGCCCTGCGCAAAACGATGGCTGGCTTAATTCATGCCAATCAGTACACTCGTCAGCCTGCGCCATTAAGCAAGCTAACTATTGGCTTAGAGTGCGGTGGTTCTGATGGTTTTTCGGGCATCTCTGCTAACCCGGCTATAGGCTATACTTCAGATTTGCTGGTGGCTTTAGGTGGTTCGGTTATTTTGGCCGAGTTTCCTGAGCTGTGTGGCGTGGAGCAAAACCTAATTGACCGTTGTGTAGAGGAAGAAGATGCAAACCGCTTTGTAAGCCTGGTGCGTACCTACGCCCAACGCGCCGAAGAGGTAGGTTCAGGCTTTGATATGAACCCATCACCAGGTAATATTAAAGATGGTTTAATTACCGATGCAATCAAATCTGCAGGTGCAGCCAAAAAAGGTGGTACTTCGCCAGTGGTAGATGTATTGGATTATCCTGAAAAAGTGGTTAAACCAGGTTTAAACCTGTTGTGTACGCCGGGTAATGATGTAGAAAGTACCACTGCCGAAGTAGGCTCTGGTGCCAACGTTGTATTATTTACTACGGGCTTAGGTACACCAACCGGTAACCCCATTACGCCGGTAGTTAAAATTGCTACCAATACCAACCTGTATAATAAAATGAGCGACATCATTGACCTTAACACAGGTACCATTATTGAAGGCGAAGAGACGATTGAACAAGCCGGAGAACGCATACTGGATTACGTAGTAAAAGTAGCCAGCGGCGAGGTTGAAGTATGTGCTGTACGCCATGGTCAGGATGATTTCATTCCATGGAAAAGAGGCGTGTCTTTGTAAAATAAAAAGATTTACTGTAAAATAAAATAGCCCCTGGTCAAGCGCCAGGGGCTATTTTATTTTTAGCTTTTTTCCACCGATTTCGAAGTGTATTACTGGTTTGATCTGTGTATTGGCAAAAAAATAGATGTCAAAACTAAAGCCGTTATGCATAGCGGCAAATTTTAACCGCCGTATTATAAATATTAAAGCTACCGGCATTGCCAAGCAGTAGCGCTAATTAAGCGCAACAGGAGCATAGTTTTTTGGTCCGCTGTCTTGACAATTAAGATTTAATTGTGGTTATTTATGCCAACAATTATCCTGTTGGCACATGTAAGTTTTCTGTTAATGGCAACATCCTATAAAAAACAGACAATTACAGCAAATTTTATTCTGGTTATTTTTAATCTATTTGAAAAATGCCATTTATAAGTCCTGCCCCAAACAGGGTTATAAACCATAACTACCATGTATAGACTTGATGCTCATCAGCACTTCTGGAAATTTGACCCGGTAAGAGACAGCTGGATTACGGAAGAAATGGATACCATTCGCCGCGACTTTCTGCCGCAGGATTTGATGCACATCCTCATGCACAATCAAATTGAGGGATGCATAGCCGTACAGGCCAGCCAAACCGAAAAGGAAAACGATTTCTTGCTTAATCTGGCTGCCGTAAACCCTTTCATAAAAGGTGTGGTGGGTTGGGTTGATTTGCAGGCCGAAGATGTAGAAGAGCGGCTGAAGTACTACAGTTTGCGCGACAAGATGGTAGGGTTCAGGCATGTGTTACAAGGCGAACCACAGCGCGATTTTATGCTGCGGCCCGAGTTTTTAAAAGGAATTGGTTTGCTCGGTAAGTATGATTTTACTTATGACATACTAATCTTTCCAGACCAGTTGGACTATACGGCCGAGTTTGTGGCTAAGTTTCCAAACCAGCGCTTTGTGATAGACCATATTGCCAAGCCCGATATTAAAAACCAGGAGGTTGCAGAGTGGGAAAAAGCCATAAGAAAGGTGGCACAATATACCAACGTTTACTGCAAGGTATCGGGTATGGTAACTGAAGCTAATTGGTACGGTTGGGAGGAAGAAGATTTTAAGCCCTACCTGGATATTGTATTTGATGCCTTTGGCGTTGAAAGAGTAATGTTTGGGTCAGACTGGCCCGTGTGCATGGTGGCCGGTGGCTACAACCGCGTGGTTAAAATGGTAAAGCATCATACCGAATCATTAAGTGACCACGAAAAGGCCTTGTTTTGGGGAGGCAACGCCATAAAGTTTTATAATTTGGAAGAGTAGAAAGAAAAGATGAAAATATTAACCTGTACTACCCCTGGCACGTTCGATTATGGCGAGGTGGAGAAACCCCAGCTTAAACCCGATCATGCCATTATCAAAATAAAGCGCATAGGTATTTGCGGTACCGATTTGCATGCCTACCGCGGCACCCAGCCCTTCTTTAGCTACCCCCGTATTTTGGGTCATGAGCTATCGGGCGAGTTGGTGGAATTTGATAATGCACCGGGCTTCGAGGTAGGCGAGGCAGTAACCTTTATTCCTTATTTTAATTGTGGCATTTGCGTGGCCTGTCGTTCAGGCAAACCTAACTGCTGCGTAAACATACAGGTTTGCGGTGTGCATGCTGATGGCGGCATGGTAGAGTATCTGCAAGTACCATCTTACGCGCTGGTACACGGCGAAGGATTAACTTATGACGAGCTGGCACTGGTTGAGCCTTTGGCCATAGGTGCGCATGGTATCCGTAGGGCCATGGTTGAGCCGGGCGAATTTGTGCTGGTAATTGGAGCCGGGCCGATTGGTTTGGGCACTATAGAATTTGCCCGTATAGCAGGGGGCAATGTAATTGCTATGGACGTAAGTAATGATCGTCTTAACTTTTGTAAAAACAAGTTGGGCATACAGCACACCATTAATCCGCTTGAAGGTAACGCGATTGAGCAATTACGGACCATTACAAACGGCGATATGGCTTCGGTAGTGGTAGATGCAACCGGCAACCTGAAAGCCATAAACGGCGGTATTGATTACCTGGCACATGGCGGCCGTTATGTATTGATTGGGTTGCAAAAAGATGCATTCAGCTTTAATCACCCAGAGTTTCACAAGCGCGAATCTACCCTGATGAGCAGCCGTAACGCTACCCGTCAGGACTTTGAGCACGTAGTAGCTAGCATGAAACAAGGACTGGTAGACCCTAAAACTTATATCACTCACCGCGTTAATTTCGACGAAGTGAAACAAGAATTTGAAAGCTGGCTGTTACCCGAAACACAGGTAATTAAGGCTATGATTGTGAATGAATGAGGTGAGGGAGGATTTAGTAAGGAAAGCCGAAGGACTTATAGGGAGAGCCAAGAAACAAGAGAATGAGTAAATTAAAGAAGCGCGGGGCTGCCAACGCACCCGGCCGGGAGTATGGCCTGTAGCGCTGGCAGGGATTGTGTTGGCTAGGCCTTTTGGTTACTTTGTGGCTATGGCAAAGTAACAGCCGCTGCGGCGAATGAGCAGACGAAGTGAGTTTATAGCACTGAACAAAGTAAACGAAGCACCAACTGAAGTTAACAGCACAAGTAAGACTATCCTTCGCAAAAATTGCTTCGCGCCTCGCAATGACGTAAGGCCAGTTCGTGAGCGAAGACCATTATAAACCAATATAAATGAAGAAGTTATTAATTTACCTCTTACTAACCTTTACGGCAATCTTAACCCAGGCGCAAACCAAGCCTGGATTAAGCACCGATAAGTTGAAGTTTTACGTTACCGAATTTAATAAAATTGATACCGAAACGGTAAAGAACTACGTAACCAATGATAACGCTTTTGGCTGGTTATCGCAAAATGTGCCGCTGTTTGAGTGCCCGGATAGCACCATCGAGAAAATCTACTACTACCGCTGGTGGACCTTTCGTAAACATTTAAAGCAAACACCCGATGGCTTTATCTTCACCGAGTTTATAACCCCGATGAACCATGCTGGTAAATACAACACCATCAGTAGTGCATTAGGTCATCACATTTACGAAGGGCGCTGGCTGCGTAATCCGCAATTCATCAATGAGTATATTAATTTTTGGTTGTATGTAGATCCCAAAACAACAAAGCCCCACCTGCATGCCTTTAGCAGTTGGTTGCAGGATGCCGTGTACAACTATTACCTGGTAAAAGGCAACAAAAACTGGGTGCAAAAATTACTGCCCACGCTGGATGCCGACTACCGCCAATGGGAGGGCGAAAAACAACTGCCTAACCAAATGTTCTGGCAATTTGATGTACGCGACGCCATGGAGGAATCCATAAGCGGTGGCCGTAAGGATAAAAATATCCGTCCCACAATAAACAGCTATATGTATGGCAACGCAGTAGCACTCTCCAAAATGGCCGATTTAGCCGGCAATGATACCCTGAAGAAAAAATATGCAGCTAAAGCCAAGCTATTAAAAAAGCTTGTTCAGGATACTTTGTGGGATAATAAGGCAAATTTCTTCAAAGTAAAACAAGTAGCCAAGAACCAACTGGCCGATGCCCGGGAAGAATTGGGTTACATTCCATGGTATTTTAACCTGCCTGATGATAAAGCAAAATACGCTGAACAGTGGGAGCAGTTAACCGACGAGAAAGGCTTTAACGCACCCTGGGGCATTACCACGGCCGAGCGCAGGCACCCTGGGTTCCGTACGCATGGTTCAGGACATGGCTGTGAATGGGACGGCGCGGTATGGCCTTTTGCAACCACGCAAACGCTTAAAGGGCTGGCAAATTTGTTAACGAGTTATAAGAATAAGGATGGCATGTCTACCAAAGTGTTCTATAACGAACTGCACAAGTATGCCGCATCGCACACTAAGCGTGGCTTGCCATACCTGGGCGAGTACCAGGATGAAAAAAATGGCGAATGGCTAAAAGGCGATAACCCGCGCAGCAGCTACTATAATCACTCCGGCTTTGCCGATCTGATTATCAGTAATTTAATTGGCTTAAAACCACGTGATGATGAAAAGCTGGAAGTTTATCCGCTGTTGCCGCCTAACCAGTGGGATTGGTTTGCCCTAGATAAAGTGAACTACCGCGGCAGACTGATTACCATCCGCTGGGATAAGACGGGTGAGAAGTACCATCAGGGAAAAGGCTTCTTTGTTTACGCCGATGGTAAAGAGATTTCAAAGAGCAGTGAGTTAAAACATATTGTGGTGAAACTGCCCTTGCCGGCGCTTAGTAAAGATAAAATGGTACAATAGCATGAAAAAATGCTATACAAAAACTTTGAGCTGTACCCATAGATTTGAACCTGATAAAATAACCAATAGTAAACTTTCAGTCTGTTTGTTAAACTGTAATTAAACTCAGTTATATAGCGTTAATTATTTAGCCTATAGCATAGCAGCTAAAGTCGTTTTTGATATAACTGATATGACTAAAATACTCCAGGGCTTTTTTGCAGGCGTTTTGTGCTTGCTGATAGGTAATGCAGGTATGGCAAAAATTAACGTTGCAGCACCTAAAGCAGTAACCATCGTAACGCCGGCCGGTTCACATGTACGTATCACGTTCGGCGCTGCAAAGCTGGCTAAAGCATTATCGGCCAATGGTTACCAGGTTAAAACTGTTCACCAGATGCCAATTACTGCTTCGGCTACCGTTGTAATTGGCCGTTTGCAGGATGTATTGATAAAAAACAGCTTAACAAAATACAAGCTTAAAATTTTGCGTAAGCCGGGTAAAGAAGGGTTTGCTATCAACACCGGCAAAAATACCGTCGTGGTAGCAGGCACCGATAATTCGGGTGTGTTATATGGTTGTATGGAACTGGCCGAGCGTATTGCAAAGCAAGGCGGAATGCCTGCTGCTTTAAGCCTAACCGACCAACCCGAGATGGTCATGCGTGGTGCTTGCGTAGGCGTGCAAAAGCCCGTTCTGTTAGAAGGGCGCGGTACTTACGAGTATCCTTACACGCCCGAAAACTTTCCTTGGTTTTATGATAAAGCTTTGTGGTTGCGTTACCTGGATACACTGGCACAAAACCGCATGAATGCCCTGTACTTGTGGAACGGTCACCCGTTTGCCTCACTGGTAAGGGTAAAAGAGTATCCGTATGCAGTTGAGGTTGATGAGGCTACGTTTAAGAAGAACGAGGAAATGTATAAGTTCCTGACCGATGAGGCCGATAAGCGGGGTATTTGGGTGATACAAATGTTCTACAACATCATCGTCTCCAAACCATTCGCTGTTAAAAACAACCTCAAAACGCAGGATCGTAACCGCCCTATTGTTCCCATCATTGCCGATTATACCCGCAAGTCTATCGCAGCCTTTGTTCAAAAATATCCAAACGTAGGCTTAATGGTGGCCTTGGGCGAAGCTATGGAAGGCGTAGGGCAGGATGATATTGATTGGTTTACTAAAACCATTATTCCTGGTGTAAAAGACGGGTTAAAAGCTTTAGGCAAAACCGAAGAACCACCCATCGTTTTGCGGGCGCATGATACCGATGCACCTGCGGTGATGAAAGCGGCGCTCCCGCTTTATAAAAATTTGTATACCGAGGCTAAATTTAATGGTGAGGCTTTAACCACCTACACACCTCATGGTGCCTGGGCCGATCTGCACCGCACCCTGAGCCGCATTGGCACCGTACAAATTGAGAACGTACACATTTTAGCCAACCTCGAACCTTTTCGCTATGGTTCGGCCGATTTTATACAAAAAAGTGTGCTGGCCATGCATAACGTTTATGAAGCTAACGGCTTGCACCTGTACCCGCAGGCTTCCTATTGGGATTGGCCTTACTCAGCCGATAAACGCGACGAGCGTTTGATCCAAATAGACCGCGACTGGATATGGTACAAAGAATGGGCCCGTTATGCCTGGAATTGTCATCGCAGTCGTTCTGAAGAGGTTAAATACTGGTCGGCTCAACTGGCTGCTAAATTTGGCTGTATGCAAGCACAAGGTGGGCAAATCTTGAAGGCTTATGAAGAATCGGGCGAAATATCGCCGCAGATACTACGCAGAGTAGGTATTACCGATGGTAACCGTCAAACCATGACTTTGGGTATGCTAATGGCACAATTTACCAATCCCGAAAAATTTGGTTTGTTTAGCTTGTTGTACGAGTCTGAAGCGCCAGAAGGAGAGATACTGAGTCAGTATGCCGAAAAAGAGTGGAAACACGAGCCCCACCGTGGCGAAACGCCCATGGATGTATTGAACAACATTGTAACCTATGGTAAAAAGTCAGTAGATGCTATAGAGCAGGCTTCGCCGGGCGTTACTAAAGATAAAGAAGAGTTTAGCAGACTTAAAAATGATATGTACTGCTACAATGCCATGGCTAACAGCTATTCGCATAAAATACGGGCAGCTATATCTATTCTGAGGTACAAATATTCTGACGATGTAACTGATTTGGAAAAAGCCCTGCCCGACATGGAGCTGAGCTTAAACCATTTCAGAGAACTCGTTAAACTGACCAAGGATAGCTACTTGTACGCCAACAGTATGCAAACCCGCCAGCGTAAAATTCCGGTACCGGGTACTGATGGTAAAATGAAAACCTGGGCCGAACTGCTGCCCGTTTATGAGCAGGAATTGGCTAATTTTAAAAAGAATATTGACTCGTTGAAATCGCCGGAGTCTAAAGCAAAGAAGGGACAGCAAACAGCGTTGGTAAACGCACAGATAAACCTCATAAGCGGGGGAGCTGGCACCTACACCATTGGCGCCGGTGCCCGGCCATTTGCAGATACGGCCGCCACTATAACTGAATTTGCCAAAGAACTGCAAGGCCTAAAGGGCGTACAGCTGGATCGTAACAAGCAATTTAAAGAAGGCACCGCTATTAAGTTTAATAACGCACAACCGGTTAAAGTACTGGTAGGCTATTTCAACAAAGGAGGTTTTATCAATCCTGATACTTGGCGCTATGCCTTGGCCCCCCAGTTGGAAATTGATGCCAGCGCCAATGATTATGGCCAGGCCGATGTAAAGCTGTCTAATGGCATATTGATTCCCGGGCAGCCATCTGTAAGCATACATACCTATAGCTTTAAAGCAGGCACAAATACCCTCACTTTACCTAAAGGTATAGCCCTGGTGCTGGGTTTTGTGACAGAAAGCCAGGTTGTACCTGTGTATGATGCCGGTTTCAGTAACGTAGGCAACATCAAAGATTTAAGATGGTTGTTTAATTAAGAGTTGAAAGGTAAAAGTTTAAAGCGGAACGGTTGTATCTGAATGTTGACGGAGGAGGTTCTAATAAATGTAAACACAGGCAGAACACCTTATCCTTCACGTGGCATCAGGGCTGTTGCGGCTTGCATAAACTTAAGTAAAAGCACGAGCTGAGGTAGCCGCAGCACTTAGCCGCAAGTTTTCTTTTTAGTACTTTTTTCTTGTGTACAAAAGAAAAAGTACATCCACAGGCGATGGTACAAACACATGACCAAGCCTAACGGAGCACTGAAATAAGTACAAGCATAAGTCAAACTGCAGAAATGAAAAAAACGGTAATCTTTTCAAAACTAATAATATTAAGCCTTGCTGCTTTATCATTCACATCTGCTTATACCCAAACTCAACCCCTTAAACTCTGGTACAACAAACCCTCCCAAAAGTGGACTGATGCTCTGCCGATTGGTAATGGCCGCATGGGTGGAATGATCTATGGCGGTATTGATACCGAGCGCGTGCAATTTAACGAACAAACCTTATGGACGGGTGCACCACGTGATTATCAGCGCGACGGTGCCTATAAATACCTGCAGCCCATCCGTCAGCTTATATTTGATGGCAAACAAAAGGAAGCTGAAGCCATGGCTGAAGCACACTTTATGGGCCGCAAAAGCAACGAGGATACCTATGAGGCTCAAAAAGCCTCCTGGTTCAAAACCGCCAGCAGCGTAAAAGCACCGGCTGCCGCTCAGTACGACGACAGTAAATGGAAAACGGTAACCCTCCCAACCGAAAAAGGATGGGAAATAGTGCCCGGGTTTGAGGGGGTGGATGGCGCTGTTTGGTTCCGTACCACCTTTGAGCTGCCTGCTAACTGGGTAGGTAAAAACGTGGTGTTGAGCCTCGGCCGCATTCGTGACCGGGATTTTACTTTTATAAATGGTGAACAAGTAGGCGCAGTGGATGGTCCTGATTACCGGAGGTACACTATCCCCGCTAAACTGCTGCATGCTGGTACCAACCAAATAGCCATACAAGTGATTAATTACTGGGATAAAGGCGGCCTAACCAGCAACGCCCGTGAGCTGGCCGTTTACCCTGAAGGTTACCAACTGGTTGACGAAAAAGCAGCCCGGGCCAGCGGTAAGTACAACGAAGCCATAAATGCCACAACCGGCGAAACCATCAAAGTAGTTAAACTAAACGGCAACTGGAAATACTGGATACAGGATGATAATCCACCGCAGTTCCCCCGTTACAATGCCGATTACCAGCCCTTTGCAGATTTATACTTGCAATTTTTAAAACAAGGCAATGTCAGCAACTACCGCCGCGATCTGGATATCAGCAATTCGACAGCACATGTGAGCTACACGGCATCGGGCGTTAATTACGCCCGCGAGTTTCTGGCCAGCAATCCGGCGCAGGTACTGGCCGTACATTTAACGGCTGACAAACCGGGTAAAATAACTTTTAACGCACTGTTAAAAACCTTACATCAGGGAGTTGCCATTCGTAAAGTGGATGCACACACGCTGGCTTTATCATTTAAAGTGCGTAACGGCGTATTGCGGGGTGTAAGCTACCTATATGCCGATGCTAAGGGCGGCAAGCTAGCCGTAACCAATCAGGGCATCACTATAACCGGTGCTAACGAGGCGACGTTGTACTTAACAGCGGCAACCAACTTTAAAAATTATAAAGACGTATCGGGCAATCCCGAGGCGCTTTGTCAAAAAGCTATGCAAGCTGTTCGTGGCAAAGCTTATGCGGCGGTTAAGGCCAAACACATAGCCGACTATCAACAATACTTTAACAAGTTTGCCCTTAACCTGGGCACCGGTAAAAACCAGTACCTGCCAACTGATGAGCGCATCCTGAAATACAACAGCACTGATGACCCCGCACTGGTGAGCCTGTTTATGCAATACAGCCGTTATTTGCTCATCTCTACATCACGGCCAGGCGGTGGTCCGGCAAATTTACAAGGCCTATGGAATGATCTGCTTACACCGCCCTGGGGCAGCAAGTTTACCACCAACATTAACCTACAAATGAACTACTGGCCTGCCGAGGTGCTTAACCTTTCAGCCTGCACGCAACCATTGTTCAACATGGTAGATGACCTGGTGCAAACCGGTAAACAAACTGCCAAAGCGCACTATAATATGCCGGGCTGGGTACTGCACCATAACACTGACCTGTGGCGTGGTACGGCCCCGGTTAATGCGGCTAACCACGGCATTTGGGTAACGGGTGCGGCCTGGTTAAGCGAAAGCTTGTGGGAGCATTACCAGTTTACACAGGATAAGACCTTTTTGCAAACCCGCGCATACCCGGTGATGAAAGGTGCAGCCGAGTTTTTTGTGAACTATCTGGTTAAGGATCCTAAAACCGATTACCTCATTAGCACGCCATCCAACTCACCCGAGCATGGCGGATTGGTGGCCGGACCGACCATGGATCACCAGATCATCCGCGAAATATTTAAGAATACCGTAGCAGCGGCAAAAATATTAGGTACCGATGACGCTTTTAGCAAAGTGTTGGAAGAAAAATACAAGCAGATAGCACCTAACATGATTGGCAAATATGGGCAGCTACAGGAGTGGATTATGGATAAGGATGATACCACCGATACCCACCGCCACGTATCGCATATGTGGGGTATACACCCGGGTACCGATATTACCCCCGCTGATGTAAACCTGATGGACGCCGCCAAAAAATCCATGAAATATCGGGGCGACGAAGGTACCGGTTGGAGCCTGGCCTGGAAGATCAACATTTGGGCACGTATGCGTGACGGCGACCATGCCTACAAAATGCTAACCATGCTGTTGTCGCCAGCTGATGCCGTGCCAAACCACGAGAAAGGTGGCATTTACCACAATATGTTTGATGCCCACCCGCCGTTCCAGATTGATGGTAACTTTGGCGGTGCTGCCGGTGTAGCCGAAATGTTGCTGCAAAGTCAGTTCGGCAAGCTGGAGTTATTACCTGCTCTGCCCTCAGCTTTGCCAAACGGCGAGGTAAAAGGCATCCGTGCCCGTGGTGGTTTCGTTCTCAATTTAAGATGGCAAAACGGTGCGCTACAGCAAGCTGAAATATTATCGGAAACAGGCGCCCCTTGTACTGTAAAATATAAAGACAAAGAAATAAAGTTCGATACGCAGAAAGGGAAGACCTACAAGTTAAGCAGCGAACTAAAGAAAATATAAATAATGGCTTACCAAACACATAACTTAACTCTAACTCGTGCTCAAACCACAGCCCTGCATTTTCCCCCTCGGGAGGGGAGAGCACTGCTGGTACGTTTTGTAAAAGGTTATGTGAGGAGTGTGTTGTTGCTTCTTGCAGTTACAATTTTCGGTGTGCTAACGGCATTGGCACAAACCCGGCAGCAAGTATCACTCAATAGCAACTGGCAAAGCGTTGCCGATGATAACAATGCACAGGCTTACAACGGCTTTGAGCAAGCCGCATTTAAAACTAAAAACTGGAAATCGGTAACGGTTCCACATAACTGGGACCAGTACGAAGGGTATCGCCGCTTAAAACATGGCAACAAGCATGGCTATGCTTGGTACCGTAAAATATTTTCGGCTAAGCAGTTGAAGTCTGGTCAACGTTATTTTTTGTGGTTTGAAGGGGTAAGCTCTTATGCTACCGTTTGGCTTAACGGCAAAAAAGTAGGCACACATGCCGGTGGCCGTACTTCTTTTACACTGGATGTTACCAATGCCATTAAACTAAATCAACCTAACTTGCTGGCCGTGCGTGCCGACCATCCCGCGCATATTCAAAACCTGCCCTGGGTATGTGGCGGCTGTTCAGACGAAACAGGCTTTTCAGAAGGTTCGCAGCCAATGGGTATCTTCAGGCCTGTGCATTTAATTGCTACCAACCCTGTAAGGGTAGAGCCGTTCGGCGTTTACATCTGGAACGACACAACGGTAACCGAGAAATCAGCAACGCTAAATCTAGAAACTGAAGTTAAGAACTACAGCGCTCAAACCGGCATCATTACCGTAGTTAATAAACTAACCGACGCACAAGGCAAAACTTTCGTTACCGCTCAAGTACAAAAAACATTGCAACCGGGTACAAAAGCCGTAGTGTTGCAGCAGTTAGCTAATATCAAAAATGTACAGCTATGGTCGCCCGATAAGCCTTATCTGTACACCCTGCATACACAGATTGTTCAAAACGGAAAAATCGTTGACGAGGTAAACATCCCATACGGCATCCGTTGGATAAAATGGGGAATGGGCATCAATGGCGATGGCCGGTTTTATGTAAATGGTAAACCCGTGTTCATCAATGGCATGGGCGAGTACGAGCACCTGATGGGCCGTAGCCATGCCTTTACACCCGAAGAAATTAGAGCCCGTGTGATGCAATTGCAAGCTTCAGGGTTTAACGCATTCCGCGATGCGCACCAGCCGCACAACCTGAAGTATCAGCAATATTGGGATAAGTTGGGCATGCTATGGTGGCCGCAATTTTCGGCACATATCTGGTATGATACGCCCGAGTTTAAGGAAAACTATAAAAAGCTAATTGTTGACTGGATTAAGGAACGGCGTAATAGTCCGTCGGTTACGCTGTGGGGTTTAGAAAACGAGAGCAAACTGCCCGAAGCTTTTGCCCGCGAGTGTACCGAGCTGATCCGCTCGCTCGATCATACGGCCTCATCGCAACGCAAGGTAACTACCTGTAACGGCGGTAAAGGTACCGACTGGGACGTGCCCCAAAACTGGACCGGTACCTATGGTGGCAACCCGCTTACTTATGGCGAAGACCTGAAAAAACAAGTTTTAGTAGGCGAATACGGCGCCTGGCGCAGCCTCGAACTGCATACCGAAGGGCCTTTCGTTGCCAACGGACCGGTAAGTGAAGACCGCATGGCTCAGCTTATGGAAACCAAAGTACGCCTGGCCGAATCCGTACGTGATCAGGTTGCCGGTCAGTACCACTGGCTGCTGTACTCGCATGAGAATCCCGGCCGTATACAAGGCGGCGAGGGATTACGGGAACTGGACAGGGTGGGGCCAATCAACTACAAAGGCTTGTTTACCCCCTGGGGACAGCCGCTTGATGTGTATTACATGTTCCGCTCCAACTACGCACCAAAGGATAACGACCCTATGGTGTACATTGTATCGCACACCTGGCCTAACCGCTGGCTTAAGCCCGGTAAAAAGGATAGTATAACTGTATACGCTAACTGCGATGAGGTGGAGCTTTTTAATGATGTAAAAACCGTATCGCTAGGCAAGCGCAAACGCCAGGGCGGTATCGGTACCCACTTCCAGTGGGATGGCGCCAACATACAATATAACGTACTATATGCCGTAGGCTACGTAAACGGCAAGGCCGTAACCCAAGATTACATAGTGCTCAACCACCTGCCCAAAGCACCGCATCTTGCTCAATTAACTAGCAGCAGACCACAGGCAACAGACAACAGGCAAGACCTCAAATACCTATACCGCATTAATTGCGGCGGACCAGATTATACCGACAAGCAGGGCAACCTGTGGCTTGCCGACCGTCATCAAACCGTCGCCAACACCTGGGGCTCTAAATCATGGACCGATGATTTTGAGGGAATGCCTGCATTCTTCGCCAGTCAGCAACGCACGTTTGATGTGGTAAAAGGCACGGCCGATGGCGCATTGTTGCAAACTTTCCGTTATGGTATGGATAAGCTGCGCTATGAGTTTCCGGTGCCCGATGGACAGTACCAGGTAGAGCTTTACTTTAACGAGCCATGGTATGGCATAGGCGGCGGCAACTGTGCAGGTTGGCGTTTGTTTGATGTGGCAGTCAACAACAAAACCGTTCTGCACAACCTCGATATTTGGAAAGAAGCCGGAACCAATCAAGTACTAAAAAAGACTGTTACTGCAAAGGTAACAGGGGGTAAACTAATAATTTCCTTCCCTAACGTAACGGCGGGGCAGGCTATTGTATCGGCTATTGCTATTAGTACTGCTAACACCAAAGCGGTAGCTGCTGCGCCATCGGCCGGCATTATCCAAAATTTAAAAGCGCCGCAGGCATGGAAGCAAAAATCATGGCTGGACGTAGGCGACCAGCTTTATGCGGATGACCGAAACATTACCATTAACCAACTACCGCCGGTTTTATACGGTGCCGATTGGATACAAACAACTACCCGCCCCGGTACAGCAACTTTTGTAATGAATGCCGATGGCAGTGTTTATGTAGCTGCGAACATAGCAGGTGCCGGTACTCCGGCCTGGCTCAAAAGCTATGAGGTTACCGGTTTACAAATAAAATCAGATGCGAACAGTGAGCAGGGCATGACCTTGTACCGCAAGGCGTTTAAAAAAGGTGAAACAGTTACACTTGGTGAAGCTTCAGGCACGGCCGTGTATACCGTAGCGGTAATGCCGGCGGTAACGCTGGAGCCGGCAACCGATCTGCGCAAAACCGTAACCTACCGTGCCGATAATGCATTGGTGCAAGGTAACGGCGCAGCGCTCGATACCCTGAGCGGCCGCAAGGTGGTACGCTTTACGCAGCCTGCAGGTAGTAGCGCAACGTTTGCCATTACCCCCGGCGTGGCCGATTTGTACGCGCTTCGGATAAAATATTACAACTTTACCGATAAGCCCTTAACCGCTAAAATGCAGTTGCTGGCCGCCGACGGTACTTTGATGAAAGAAGAAATGCTGACGTTTAAAATCATAGCCAAAGGTAAATCGGGTACTATTGCAACTACCACCGGCACCAGTATAAATGCCGGTAACTATAGGGTGGTAATAACCGCTCTTGATGCGCAGGACTTGAACCTTTCGGGCATTGAAATGCAGTAGCCCTTATAAATAAAAGAGTGATGAAGAAATTTTACCTGTGGTGTTTATTGCTCCCCTTACAGGCTTTAGCACAAAACCTAAAGGTGGCTAACCTGCAATGCGAGTATAAAGCCAATGCAATAGGAGTGGATGTAGCCGCGCCCGAATTAAGCTGGCAATTGCAAAGCAGCGGTTATAATGTTACCCAAACCTCTTACCAGGTGTTGGTAGCTGATAATGCCGACGCTTTGGGGAAGAACACCGGTAACGTTTGGGATTCTAAAAAAGTGGCTTCATCTGCCTCTATACAGGTGTTGTACCGGGGCAAGCCCTTGCAATCGGCCAAAACCTATTACTGGAAAGTAAAGGTTTGGGATAACCAGCAGCATACCTCAGGCTGGAGCAAGCCGGCGCAATGGCAAATGGGCCTGCTCACCAAGGCCGACTGGAAAGGCGCACAGTGGATTGCTTATGACGAACTGCCCGACAGTTCACGCATCACACCGCTTATCCACCTACGCGGACCAAAAAAGCTGAGCGAGGCCAATGATGTATTGCCGTTATTGCGTAAAACATTTGCCATTAATAAGCCGGTAAAAAAGGCTACCCTATACATATGCGGACTTGGGCATTTTGAGCTGAGCATTAATGGCACTAAAACGGGTGACCACTTCCTGGACCCCGGATGGACCGATTATGACGACCAGGCACTGTATGTGCCTTTTGATGTAACCAGCCAGCTTAAGCAGGGCGGCAATGCCATAGGCGTGATGCTGGGCAACGGGTTCTACTTTATTCCGCGCGATACGCGCTACCGTAAACTAACCGGCGCTTACGGGCATCCAAAGATGATATGCCGCCTGGTTACCGAGTATGCCGATGGCACTGCCGAAAGTGTTGTGAGTGACCAAAGCTGGAAGACCACTGCCGGCCCCATTACCTATACCAGTATTTACGGTGGCGAAGATTACGATGCCAACAAAGAACAACCCGGTTGGGATAAACCCGGCTTTAACGATGCGGGTTGGAAAAAGGTAATTACCGTAACCGGTTCGCCCCGGCTGGATGCGCAGATTGCCGAGCCGCTAAAAGTGTTTCAGCAGTTTAACCCTAAAAGCGTAAAATCATTGGGTGCAGGCGTTACCGGCCAGTACATCAAATCAAAAGATACCACCGTAAAGCAACAGGTGATGAACAACCGGGTGCTATATGATTTTGGACAGAACCTATCGGGCATCGTTCAAATCACCGTGAAAGGCAAAAAAGGCGATACGGTACGCATTTACCCTGCCGAGCTACTAGCCACCGAGGGCACCATTAACCAAAAAGGCTCGGGCAACCCGCATTATTACGATTATGTGTTAAAAGGCGGTGGTGAAGAAACCTGGCAGCCACGTTTTACTTATTACGGTTTTAGGTATGCGCAGGTAGAAAATGCTGTAGCGAAGGATGAGGCTAACCCGCATAATCTGCCTGTAGTAACTGCTATTAAAAGCTTGCACACCCGCAATGCAGCACCCGAAGTGGGCCGGTTTGCCTGCTCAAATGAGCTTTTTAATAAAACCTTTACATTAATTGACTGGGCCATACGCAGCAACATGGCTAGCGTGTTTACCGATTGCCCTCACCGCGAAAAGCTGGGCTGGCTGGAAGAGGCACACCTGGTAGGCAGCTCCATTCGTTACACATATGATATTGCCAACCTGAGCCGCAAGTGCATTGATGATATGCGGTACTCGCAAACACCCGAAGGCCTGGTGCCCGAGATTTCCCCGGAGTTTACCAACTTTGGCGGCATGTTCCGCGATTCGCCTGAGTGGGGTAGTAATGCTATTATATTGCCCTGGTATGTGTACCAATGGTATGGCGATAAAAAAGTGCTGACTGATGGTTACCCGGTAATGCTCAAATACTTGGATTATTTAGCCGGTATGGCCAAAGATCACATTTTAACGCAGGGTTTGGGCGACTGGTATGATCTGGGTCCAAATTCGCCAGGTTTATCTCAGCATACCACCAAAGGCGTTACCGCAACTGCTATTTATCATTATGATTTGCAGATTATGAGCCAGATAGCCCGTTTGCTGGGCAAACCTGCTGATGCCGTAAAGTTTGATAAATTGGCTGCAGAGGTAAAAAAATCTTTCAACCATACCTTTTTTAATGTGCAAACCAAGCAGTATGCTACGGGCAGTCAAACCTCCAATGCTATGGCCGTTTATTGTGGTTTGGTAGAGCCGCAGTACAAGGATGCCGTAATTGCCAACCTGATCAAAGATATCCGCAACCGTAACAACAGCCTTACCGCCGGCGATATTGGCTTCCGCTATTTGCTGCGTGTGCTGGATGATGCGGGGCGGTCTGACGTGATATTTGAGATGAACAACCGCGATGATGTGCCTGGTTACGGCTACCAGCTGGCTAAAGGTGCTACGGCCTTGACCGAATCATGGCAGGCGCTGGCCGGTGTGTCAAACAATCACCTCATGCTGGGGCATATAGCCGAATGGTTTTATAGTGCGCTGGCCGGCATTCGTCCGGGCGGCGGTGTGGCGTTCAAGGATATTGAGATACGCCCCGAGCCGGTAGGCGACGTGACATCCGCACAGGCCAGCCATGAGTCGCCTTATGGTACCATCAGCACCAAATGGGAGAAGAAGAACGGGGCATTTGTGATGGAGGTGGAAGTGCCGGTTAATACCGGTGCAGCGGTTTACCTGCCGGTTAGTCAAACGGCTAAAATAACTATGAATGGTAAAAGTGTTAAAGCGCAAAGTTATAACAAGGGTAAGGCAATGGTGAAAATAGGATCGGGTAAATATAGTTTTACGGCTAAATAAGTACTAACATGATGTTGTAAGTGTTTCAATAACTTTTTTACGGAACACTTTGAAACACTCCTTAAAAGTTAATATGCTAGATGCCAAATATTGACAGTGTTCACCTCACTGCACAAAATTTGTCACTGAACTTAATAGTGCTGATACAAGATGTTTCATAAAGTGTGCACGCCAGATGGAACAAACTGAAACACAGTAATAACAATACGATTAATAACCAGGATATGAATATAATTCGACATATAAGCACTAAACTACTGCTGGGCATTATGCTGCTGGCGGGTACAACGGTATGGGGACAGTCGGGCAATAAAACAGTGTCCGATAAAGTGATGCAAGAAGTTTACCAGGAGATAAAAACACCTTATAAATATGGCCTGGTGCTTACTCCCGATAGTAACAACCGCAAAATGGATTGCCCAACCGTTTTCCGTAAGGGTAACCAATGGTATATGGTGTATATTATTTTTGATGGCCGGGGTTATGAAACCTGGCTGGCTAAAAGTAAAGATCTGCTCAACTGGAAAACCACCGGTCGCATCATGTCTTTCAGTGATACTACCGATTGGGATAGCAACCAGAAGGCCGGCTATCTTTCCTTGCAGGATACCAAATGGGGCGGTTCATACCAATTGGAAAAGTACAACAACAAGTACTGGATGTCGTACTTCGGTGGTTCGAGCAAGGGCTATGAAAAAGGGTTGCTATCTATCAGTATGGCTTATACAGATAACGATCCAACCACTCCGCATGAATGGCAACGCTTAGGTAAACCGGTACTCATGGCTACCGACAGTAATGTGCAATGGTGGGATAACCACACCTTGTATAAAGAAACAGTGATATGGGATAAAAAGAAATCACTCGGACATCCTTTTATTATGTACTACAACGCCAATGGCGACAGCGTAAACAAAAAACGTGGTGCCGAGCGTATAGGCATGGCTTTTTCTGATGATATGGTAACCTGGAAACGGGCTGCCAACAACCCCATCCTTAATCATAACGTAGGCATCACCGGCGATCCATATATTCAAAAGATAGGAGATGTGTGGGTAATGTTCTATTTTGGCGCATTCTGGAAAGATAAAGGCGGGGCATTTAACCGTTTTGCCTGCTCCTATGATCTAGCGAACTGGACGGAGTGGAAAGGCGATGACCTGATCCAATCATCAGAGCCTTATGATAACATGTTTGCGCATAAATCATTTGTGGTAAAGTACAAGGGCGTAGTTTATCATTTCTACTGTGCGGTTAATAAGGCCGATCAGCGGGGTATAGCAGTGGCTACTTCTAAAGATATGGGCAAAAGCACGGTCGGCTTTATAGCACCGCCGCCATCCAAAGCAAAAAAGAATTAGAACAAATTGCACGGTTAGTGTGATTACAAAAAGTTGATACATGCAGTTTAAGTGGTATAGCGTTATCGTATTGTTGTTGTTTGGTATGGTTGAGGCGCAGGGGCAGATCAACCCGCGCAAGGTGGAGCTTTTTAACAGCAACTGGCGGTTTTACTTAGGTGACGATAACGCCGCAAAGAACGAAGTTTATAACGATAATGCATGGCGGCAGCTTAGCTTACCACATGACTGGAGTATTGAAGGTGCCTTTAACGAGAAGAACCCAACCACACAAGCGGGTGGGGGCTTACCAGCTGGCATAGGCTGGTACCGCAAGAACTTTATGGTGCCGGCATCGGCACAGGGTAAAAACGTATTTATTGACTTTGACGGCGTTTACTGCAACAGCGAAGTTTGGATAAATGGCCATTACCTGGGTAAACGTCCCAATGGCTATATATCATTTCAGTACGATTTAACACCTTACCTGCATTACGGAACGCAGGCCAATGTAATAGCGGTGAAAGTAGATAATTCGGCACAGCCTAACTCGCGCTGGTATACCGGCTCGGGTATTTACCGTAATGTGTGGTTAAGTACTGTGGCTAAATCTTACATACCACAATGGGGGAGTTTTGTTACCACACATGTCAACAAGGCCAACGCCATAGTACGTATGCAAACACAGATTGTTAAACATCAGGAAGGGTTATACTTAAAAGCTACGGTTTACACACCGGCCGGGCAATTGGTTAATTCTATTACTACACCTGTTGAAAGTAACGATACGGCTGTAACCATTAATCAGAATATTGTTGTCGGCCAGCCTAAACTCTGGTCGGTTGACAATCCTAATCTGTATAAGGTGGTATTACAGGTACTGGCTGGCAAGCAGGTTGTTGATAAATACCAAACCTATATTGGTATACGCACCTTTAATTTTGATAAAGACGAAGGCTTTTCTTTAAATGATGAGCCGATGAAAATAAAAGGTGTATGTATGCACCACGATTTGGGCGCTTTAGGCGCGGCCATTAATGTGCGGGCAATGGAACGCCAGCTTGAAATACTGAAGGCGATGGGCTGTAATGCCATCCGCACGGCCCACAATCCGCCTGCACCTGAGTTTTTGGACCTGTGCGACCGCATGGGCTTCCTGGTAATGGATGAAGCCTTTGACATGTGGCGCAAAAAGAAAAATAAGCAGGATTATTACCAACATTTTGACAAATGGCACAAACGCGACTTGGAAGACCAGGTAAAACGCGACCGGAACCATCCCTCTATCATTATATGGAGCATTGGCAACGAGATACGCGAACAGTTTGATAGTACCGGTATCAGTATTACCCGTGAACTGGTAGGTATTGTGAAAGGGCTGGACGGCACCCGTTATGTTACTTCTGCCTTAAGCGAGGCCGACCCAAAAAAGAACTTTATCTATCAATCGGGGGCTTTGGATATACTGGGCTTTAACTATCATCCTGAAACTTATACCAATTTTCCGAAGATATACCTTGGGCAAAAGTTTCTGGCTACAGAGACCATATCGGGTTATGCCACCAGGGGTTTTTATGATACGCCAACTGATAGTACCCGCCACTGGCCTACCAGTTCTAAAGAAAAATTTACACAAGGTAACCCCGAGTTTGCCGTTACGGCATACGATAATGTGGCAGCTTACTGGGGTTCAACGCATGAGGAAACCTGGAAGATTATCAAAAAGTACGATTACTTATCGGGCGAGTTTGTATGGTCGGGTTTTGATTTTATAGGTGAGCCGGTGCCTTATCCATGGCCGGCGCGTAGTTCCTATTACGGTATAATTGATCTGGCCGGATTTCCGAAGGACGTTTACTACATGTACCAGAGCGAATGGACCGATAAGCCGGTTTTACACCTGCTGCCGCACTGGAACTGGCAGTCCGGTAAAACGGTTGATGTTTGGGCTTACTATAATAACGCCGACGAAGTGGAGCTGTACCTGAACGGGCGTTCATTAGGTGTTCAGAAAAAACAGGGGGAAGATTTGCATATAAGCTGGAAAGTTCCGTTTGAACCGGGTACTTTAAGGGCAGTATCACGCAAAAATGGCCGCATTGTGCTTACTAAAGAGATAAGAACCGCTGCTGAGCCGGCGCGTATCGAACTGCTTGCCGACCGCAAGCTACTTAAGAGCAACGGTACGGATTTATCTTTTGTTACCGTACGTGTATTAGACAAAAATGGGAATTTAGTTCCTGATGCTGATAATCAGATCAACTTTACCGTAACCGGAAAAGGCGCACTGGCCGGTGTTGATAATGGTGCACAGAGCAGCATGGAGCCCTTCAAAGCATCGCAGCGTAAAGCATTTCATGGCATGTGCCTCGCTATTGTGCAGGCTGCTCAAAGTTCTGGTGTGGTTACAATTACAGCAAGGGCAGATGGTTTGCTACCGGCAAGCGTTGTTGTTCGTGTAAGATAGCTAAATGCTGCTTCAGGATAATATGCTATAACAGGTAGCAAACATGTTATAAAATAGCAAGTTGTCTATCCAATAGATTTGTCATTCGGGCAACCACAATTGCCGCCAATTAAACCAAAAGACGAATTTTTGTAAGGATGAGAAGCTTGCCCACGCTTGATCTTGCCGTTATTGCTATTTACCTGCTTGCTATGCTGCTGGTTGGCTTCTATTTTTCGCGCAAAAACAAGAATTCAGAACAGTTTACCAAGGCATCGGGCAGTATACCGGGCTGGGCATTAGGTATTTCCATATACGCTACCTTTCTGAGCAGTAATACGTTTTTAGGCGTGCCGGGCAAAACCTTCGGCACCAATTGGAATGCCTTCGTATTCAGTATTTCCATGCCACTGGCCGCCTGGATTGCCGCCAAATACTTTGTGCCATTTTACCGCCACACGGGTGAAGTATCGGCTTACACGCACCTTGAGCACCGTTTTGGGGCATGGGCACGTACTTATGCTGTTGTGTGTTTTTTGCTTACGCAATTAGCCCGCATGGGGTCTATTTTTTTTGGTATAGCACTCAGCTTACAGGCCCTTACAGGGTTCAGTATGAAGCTTATCATCCTGTCTATGGGTATTTGTATCATCATTTATACTGTACTGGGAGGTATTGAAGCCGTAATATGGACAGAAGTTGTACAGGGCATTGTTAAAACTTTTGGTGCATTGCTTATTCTGTACATTATTATAACAAATATGCCGGGTGGCGTAAGCAAGATTGTAGATATAGGGCATACTGACAGCAAATTTAGTTTGGGAAGTTACATGCCCGATTTTAAGCAGTCTACTTTTTGGGTTGTGCTGTTGTACGGCTTTTTTATTAACCTTAATAATTTTGGTATGGACCAAAATTATGTACAACGATATCATACAGCTACGTCTTCAAAACAGGCTGTCAAATCAATATGGTTGTGTGTAGTGCTGTATGTGCCGGTATCGCTGCTGTTTTGCATCATAGGCTCAAGTTTATACGCCTATTACCAGGTTCATCCCGAGCTAACAGAGGCAATACGCCATCAAGTAGCGGTGGAACGTTTGCCGCAGGGGGCCTCTGCCATAGACATCGCAAAAACGATTGCCAGCCTTAAGCCCGAAGATTACGGCGATAAGGTGATGCCCAACTTTATGGTTACCAAAATACCCGCCGGCTTGGTAGGGCTAATTGTCTCTGCTATTCTCTCGGCTGCCATGAGCACCATTAGTTCGGGAATGAATGCCTCTGCAACGGTGTTTTCAGAAGATATTTACAAACGATACTTTAAGCCGGGTATTACCGAAAAACAAACCATGACCTTACTGCACGTGGCCACTATTGTAGTAGGTGTAGCCGGCGTAGCAGCCGGTATAGCGATGATTGGCGTAAAAAGCGTGCTGGACGTATGGTGGCAGTTATCGGGCATATTTGCCGGTGGCATGTTAGGGCTGTTTTTATTGGGCATTATCAGTAAACAAACCCGCAACCATGAGGCTATTCTGGCCATTACCATTGGCATAGTGGTAATCATCTGGATGACGCTCTCCCCCTTATTACCTGCCGAATACGGATGGTTACGCAACTCGCTGCATCAAAACATGGTAATTGTGGTTGGCACGCTTGCGATTTTTTTGGTTGGGTTACTGGCAACTAAACTGCGTAAGGCAGGCATCTTATCCTCACCTGTAAACAAATAATATTGTATTTATCTATCATACCATGACTAACAGTCCTGACAATAACAAAAAAGGTTTTATTCCGGTTATGCTAACGCCCTTTACCGACAGTGGCGCTGTAGACTTTGATGCGCTGGCCTCCCTTACCGAGTTTTATCTGGAGGCAGGGGCCGCCGGCCTTTTTGCTAACTGCCTATCCAGCGAAATGTTTGAACTCGAGGAAGATGAGCGCATACAGATTATTAACCAGGTTGTTAAGGTGACCAATGGTGCTGTGCCGGTAGTAGCAACGGGAACCTTTGGCGGGCCTATTGAAGAACAGGCAGATTTTGTAAAAGAGGTTTATGATACCGGTGTGCAGGCTGTAATTGCCATAACTGGTTTGCTGGCCGGCAGTAATGAACCCAATGCTATTTTTAACAACCGTGTTGAGCAACTTTTACAGCTAACCGATAGTGTTCCGCTTGGCTTTTATGAGTGCCCGGTACCTTACAAGCGCCTGCTTGGCGCCGAACAGCTAAAGCAATTTGTAGCCAGCGGAAGGGTAATTTACCATAAAGATACCTGTTTGGACATAGAGCAAGTAAAAGCAAAAATTGCTGCTACACAAAATTACCCCGCCTTCGGCCTGTATGATGCCTACCTGGTGCATGCTGTGGAATCACTAAAGGCTGGTTCGGCAGGCTTATCATGCATACAAGGCAACTATTTTCCGGAGCTTATTGTATGGTTATGCAATAACTACAACAATCAGGCACTTGTTGAGCAGGTTCAATTGGTACAACAATTTTTAACAGATAATATGGACGTAATGCACAACGTTTACCCTACGGTATCAAAGTATTATCTGCAGCAGCGGGGCGTAAATATTTCAACGTTCACCAGGCGTGATGTTGGCCCGTTTACCAGTCAAAATAAGCAGGAAGTAGAGTTGTTATTTCATAATTACGAACGTTTACAACAGCAAATAGGTCTTACAAGTGTATTATAGCTAAAAAATGGCATATAATAGCATGTCTGTTTATTTGATTCGGTGCAATCATTAGGATATAGCACAGCGTAGTTAACAATTTCACATCATTTCTTATTATTGTTATATATTTTCTTAAAATATATATGTTGTTTTTATGAGCCTGTTATTTAACTGGCGTCAAAATAATGTACAGGATTGATTTACTACAATAAATGCTATCAAAAAGCTTGATGAAAGTTCGTTTTGCTAAAAAAGCCTTATGATAACATCCTATAGTAAATAGATAAAAAACTGTAAAAAAACCGACCGCCTATACAGCATATTTGTAAAGCTAACCAGTTTGTAACGCAAACAAAAATTATAAATCATAACCTAATTGGTCTTATAAGCTGCTAAAAATCAGTTTATTGTGTTTTGTTTACACTAAGGCTTAGTGTAATTAATGGCGGTTTGTATAAAGTCGTTTGTTAGGGTTCGATTTGTATCATTGGCTTCGCTGGTTACTTTAATAATATATGATAAATTCAAGTAATCAAAAGCAAGTTCTATTAGTAGCCAGTGGTGATTTAAGGCTGTCGGCAAATCAAAACTGTTGGGCTGCCCAGCAGGAGATGGAAAGCTTGTTAACTGCTGCAATTCAAAAACAAGGTTGGACCGTACAACGCGCCCACGTTTATGACGAAGTAAAGCAGCATGGTTTTATCGATTCTCAAAAAATGGGTATCGAAGTTTTCCGCAGCCTTGACCCTAATCAACCCATCATTGTAGCCGAAAGCGTTTGGCAATATACACATCACGTACTAGCCGGCTTAACCACGCATAAAGGCCCTGTATTAACTTTAGCTAACTGGAGCGGTACCTGGCCAGGCCTGGTAGGTATGCTAAATCTGAATGGTTCTTTAACCAAGGCCGGTGTAAACTATAGCACCCTTTGGAGCGAAGACTTTACAGACGCTTTTTTTACCCATAAGCTTCAGGAGTGGCTGCAAACAGGTAAAATTAAACACGATCAAACTCATGTTAAAAGCTATGATCTGGTAAGCATCCCGCTGGAGGATGAAGCTACCGGGCGCAACTTTGCTCAAAAGCTTAAGCATAATAAAGCTATTATGGGCGTGTTTGACGAGGGTTGCATGGGCATGTTCAATGCCATTGTTCCGGATGACCTGCTGCATGCGACCGGTATATTTAAGGAACGTTTAAGTCAATCATCGTTATACGCCGCCATGCGCGAGGTTAAAGACGAAGAGGCCCGCGAGGTATTAAACTGGCTTTTAAACAAAGGCATGCAGTTTAACTGGGGCACCAATCCCGAAACAGAACTTACCGAGGCGCAAACGTTGGAGCAATGCAAAATGTACATTGCCGCCACCCGTATTGCTGATAATTTTGGTTGCGATACCATAGGTATTCAATACCAGCAAGGCTTAAAAGATCTTACCGCTGCCAGTGATCTGGTAGAAGGCTTACTGAATAATCAGGATCGCCCCCCTGTTTTTTCAACCGAAGGTAAAGAACTTTATGCAGGCGATGCACTGCCACACTTTAATGAGGTAGACGAATGCGCCGGTATTGACGCACTGGTAACTTACCACTTGTGGAAAGATCTGGGCATGCCTGGTGAAACCACCCTGCACGATTTACGCTGGGGCGAACATTTTAAAGGCGATGGTATTGATGATTTTGTTTGGGTGTTCCTGATATCGGGCGCTGCACCACCTGCTCACTTTATTGGCGGCTACGAGGGTGCATCGAGCGACAGACAGCCTGCCATGTATTTCCGTTTAGGTGGTGGAAGCCTAAAGGGTGTTAGCAAACCAGGTTTCCTGGTTTGGAGCCGCATTTATGTAATGGATAACCAGCTGCACTGCGATATTGGCGTAGGCGAATCTGTTTTACTGCCCGATGCCGAAACTCATCGCCGCTGGGAGCTTACCACACCACAATGGCCCATTATGAACGCAACGCTTAAAGGTGTAACGCAAAACCAGTTAATGGGGCGCCATAAAGCCAACCACATACAAGTAGTATACACTACTGATGAGCAACAAGCGCATAGGGCCTGCCGTATAAAAGCGGCTGCCTTGCAGGAACTGGGCATAAAAGTGCACTTCTGTGGCGATGTGAATTTTACAAACTCTGCTAATTAAAAAGATAGATATAGATGAAAAGGATTGTATTCAATGTATTGATGTTGCTGCTGTTAGTGCAGGTATTACCGGCGCTGGCGCAAGACAATACTACGGCAGTTGAAAAAGAGATTGCTTACCGCAAAACGGTGTTTCAACGTTCGGCAAAAATTGTAAAGGCCCTTAACTTACCCGATTCAGTACAGGCGCTTAAAGTAACCAACATTGTTGCCAAACAGTACCAGGACCTGAACGATATTTATGTGTTGCGCGATAACAAAAAATCAGTCATCAAAACTGAAACGGACGACAACAAAGAAGCCGCAACTGTTAAGCTGAAAGCCGTTGAAGACGAAGTGACTGCCAGTGTTGATAAGCTGCACCCGCAATATTTAAAAAACCTGTCAAAGGCTGGCTTAACCGCGCAGCAGATTGACCAGATCAAAAACGGTATGACTTATAACGTTTTAAACGTAACCTGGGATGCTTACCAAAAAATGCTGCCTAACCTTACCGAGGCGCAAAAAACGCAGATTATGACCTGGTTAACCGAGGCCCGCGAACATGCCATGGATGCTGAATCGTCTGAAAAAAAACATGCTTGGTTTGGAAAATATAAAGGCCGTATCAACAACTACCTCTCTGCTGCCGGTATTGATATGAAAAAAGAAGAAGCAGCCTGGATGGCCCGCATTAAGGAAGAGAAAGAGAAAACCTCGAAACAATAACAAAGAAGGCACATGCTTACGCCTTTGCCTTTTCTTATATAAAGATAAAGAACCCTAATAATTTAATATGATTTAAAAAGCTGTATCTAATCCCCGAAAAGAAGATTAAACCCAATTATTGAACCACAAAAATTAGAAATGAAGAAATTTTTACTATTCTTACTGCTATCCGTATTTACCGGAACGGTGTTCGCGCAAACGCGCACTATAACCGGTAGTGTTGTTAGCAGTGATAAAAACGAGCCGCTTGTTGGCGTAACCATACAAGTAAAAGGCAATACCACAGCTGCACAAACAGACGTTAACGGTAAGTACTCATTAAAAGTAACCAACCAGCAAAACGTTGTTTTGACTGTAAAATATGTAGGCTATGCTTACCAGGAGCATACGCTGAGAGTTGGTGAAAACAACCTGGATGTAAAGCTCGTGCCATCTGCCGCAACCAACCTGGAAGATGTAGTTGTTGTTGGTTACGGTACGCAAAGAAAGGCCTCACTTACTGGAGCCGTAGCTCAAATTAATATGAAAGCCGTTGAAGATATACCTTCAACCAATCTTGCAGCTACTTTACGTGGCCAACTACCAAATGTTAGCATATCAGGTGGCGTTGATCGTCCGGGTAATAATGCCAGCATTACCATTCGTAACCCTAAGTTTTTTGCTAAAGACGGTGCGACAGATCCGCTGTATATTATTGATGATGTTCAGCGTACGTTAAATGATTTTAACCTGCTGGATGCTAGTGAGGTTGAAAGTGTAACTATCCTGAAAGATGCAGCTGCAGCCATATACGGTATTTTGGGTGCTAACGGTGTTGTAATCGTAAAAACAAAACGAGGCAAAGCCGGTGCTCCTAAAATCAGCTACAGTGGTTCGTACGGTATAACCGATGCAACGATGCTGCCCACAATGATGAATGGATTACAGCAGGCAACCTACCTGAACGATGTATTGCAGGTTCAAAACAACTTTTTAATAAAGCCTAACGGCGATTATACCAATCCTACCACTGGCGTTACAACCCGCATAACCGGCTATTACACGCCTGATGAGCTTGATTATTTCTCCAAAAATAATTACGATCATATTAAAGAAGCGTGGCAATCATCATACATTATGCGCCATGCAGTAAATGTTAGTGGTGGCAGTGATAAGGCAACCTATTTTGCAGGAACAACTTATACCAAACAGAACTCAAATTTTGCAGGTGTAAGTACGGATAAGCTAACGTTCAGATCGAGTGCTGATGTAAGGGTAGCAAATGGTTTAAAAGTAGCCGCATCGGTAAGTGGTGCATTTGGTAATAATAAAAGGTATTATTTTAAGCAAGGCTCTGAAAGTTTGAATAACGATTTTATCTCATTGTTAGCTATCCCGCAATTCAGGCCTATGTACTATAATGGTTTGCCTGTATTGCAGGCTACCAATACAGGTTCAACAGAAGGAGCTCACTTTTTTGAAGTACAACGTTTAGATAACTACACGTTGCAAAGAAGTACGATGCTGAACGTGCAGTTGAATGCTGACTATGAGGTTCCGTTTGTTAAGGGGTTAAAAGCCAGTTTGAGCTATAACCGTAACATCAATAATGATTTTAGCAAACAATACGGTACACGCTATAACCTGTACAATTTTGAGGGAACAGGTGACAACAAGCATATTGTTGGTGGTAACCTTGTAAATGTTGTGTCTGCCAAAAATGGCGATATCGTAAGATTTAACCCGGGCTTTTTAGATGTGTATCAGTTTAATGGGATCTTAAACTATGCCAATAAATTCGGTAAACATGATATCTCAGCAATTGCATTATTTGAACAGCGCGATACACACGGTGAAACATTGGTGGCATTACGTGAAGGCACTTTAGTTGGTGGTTTCGATAATATGAACTTTGCAACCGGTGCACAAGCGACCGACCAAGCCAATGGGCAGATTAAGAATTTTGGACGCCTTGCATATGCCACTCGTGTAAACTATGCTTATGACAGCAAATACCTGGTAGAAGTATCTTTACGTACAGATGCTAACAATAATTTTGCGCCTGGTAAACAATATGGTTTCTTCCCGTCAGGCTCATTAGGATGGGTAATATCTGAAGAAGGGTTCTTTAAAAATAAAGTAAAATTTGTCGACTTCCTGAAAGTTAGAGGGTCAGTTGGTTTATTGGGTAACGATAGTTCCAAACCTTTCTTATATCAGGAAAACTACAAACTCGAAACCTCAAAAGCGGCCGTGTTTGGCGGTAACAATGACCGAGGTTTAACTTACGCACCTAACGTTGTTATTGCAAATGCAAATACTACTTGGGATAGTAATTTGACTACAAACTTTGGTATTGATGCACAACTTTTCAGCAACAGATTGTCGTTAACAGCTGATGGGTACTTTTCGCACAGATATAATATGCTTTCGGCATTAACTTCTTCGGTACCTGCAACTATTGGAACAGCTCCACCGACAGAAAACTTTGCTTCAGTTAATACTTTTGGTTACGAAATATCACTGGGATGGAGAGATAGAATAGGTAAAGATTTCACTTATAACTTTAGTCCATTCTTTGCATGGAGTGATGACAGGAATTTAATTGTTGACCAACCACTGGGCAATGTTGGTACCTATCTTGAAGCTAATGGTTTTTCAAGCGATAAAGGAACGCTGGCTTACCATACTTTGGGCATGTTCAGGTCACAGGCGGAGGCTGATGCCTATGTTGTAGCTCATCCTGGTTACACTATTAAAGGTCAAAAGCCAATGGCAGGTATGTTATACTACCAAGACGTTAGGGGCCCGATGGATGCTTCAGGCCGCTATACCGCTCCTGATGGTAAGATTAATGATGAGGACATGGATTACCTCACTAACAAAGCTGACAATCACTATAGCCTTGGTTTAAACTTTGGCGCTGGTTATAAAGGTATAACGTTGGCGGTAACTATGGGTATGAGCTTTGGTGGGCAGGGTGCAATTGAAGGCGATGCACGTAAACAGGCAACTGCTACCATTAATCGTCCGGAGTTTTGGTCAGATCACTGGACACCTGAAAATCCTAACGCAAAATACCCAAGTCCATACTACAAAGATACTTATGATCTTCCATCAGACTTCTGGTTTGTTAGTTCCTATACTTTCAGAGTATCAAACGTTAATTTAGGTTATGCTTTCCCGGCATCTTTAACCAAGAAGATGGGAATTGGCAGCTTGCGTGCATTTGCAGTAGCAACCAATCCTTTAAACTTCTACAACCCGTTCACCTACCGGGATAATGCCTCGCCGTATAACGTATATCCAAACTTAAAATCGATATCGTTTGGTTTAAATGTTGGTTTTTAATCAGTAACAAAATGAAAAAATTATATACAGTAATAATAGCGGCTTTATGTGTGCCAATGCTGCTTACAAGTTGTAAGAAAGCATTAGATAATGTTGACGAAAACTACTCAGTGGCCAGTCAGATATTTAATGACTCAACATTAGCGGTATTAAATCTTAATTATATTTACGAGCAGAATTTACCAGGCTGGGCAGGCATTAGCCCCAGTAGCGCTATCTCAAACCCCACAGGTATTTCTGATGAAGGATATGCAGATGTGAAGTTTTTTAGAGGAACTTTAGGTGTTTCTGAAGTGGGTGATATTGCAACCGGTGTAAACGTAACCAATAATTATGGAAAGATACGTTTTATCAACACATTCATCAGAGATGTTAAAGCAGGCTCGCTGCCAGCAGGTACTAAAAATCGTTTAATATCTCAGGCGTTGTTTTTGCGCGCTTTCAGATATTTTGACCTGGTTCGCCTTTATGGCGGTGTACCGTTGGTGTTAACGCCTTTAGAGGCAGTTGGCGATGAAGCCAAAGAGGCCGCGTTGGTTCCCCGTAGCAAAACTTCAGATTGTATTAAGCAAATAACTGCCGATTTAGATACCGCGATTAAGTACCTGCCAAAAAAATGGGCATCATCTGCTGATTGGGGACGTTTTACTGCTGGCGCAGCAGCAGCGTTTAAAGGGCGTGTATTAATTACCTGGGCTAGTCCGCAATTTGTTACCGAAGGTGTGAGTGATCCAAATGCACCAGCAAGCATCCCTGAAAGGTGGGAATCAGCTTATAATACCTGCAAGCAAGCGGTAACACTTTTAGGCACCGATTGGAAACTTAATACTTCTTACCAAAATATGTGGTTTTCAGAAGTTAGCAATCCCGAAGCCGTAATGGTGACCGGTTATAATAATCTTACAACAGAAACCCGCAAACCGAACACCTATGATAATCAGGCCCGTCCTGCTTATATGGGAACAGGTAGCAGCAGTACTTATCAGCCAACCTGGGAAATGGTAAAGGCCTACCCAATGCTTGACGGTAAGGCACCCGGCACATCAACAAAGTACACTTACAACGATCAGAATTTTTATCAGAACCGTGATCCGCGCTTCAATGCAACTATAGCCTACAATGGCGCCGTGTGGCCACTCATAGGAAATCAAAACTACCGTTTATGGACTTATTTTGTTAGCAACAAAACTGTTGAACCAGGCACAGCCAGTACAACAGGTTTTTATTGCCGCAAGGCGGTTGATCCAAGTGTACTGCAAAGTAACGTGCAGTTTGTTGGAACCGACTGGATGGAGATACGTTATGCAGAAGTATTATTAAATCTTGCGGAGGCGGCCGCTGCGACTAACCGCCCTCAAGAAGCTTATGACAACTTGATTTTGGTACGTGCAAGGGCTGGTATTGAAAAAGGGGCGGATAATTTATACGGTTTATCAGCAGGTTTAAGTGGAGCTGCACTTATTAATGCTGTGATGTATGAGCGCCAGATTGAATTTGCTTTTGAAGGTAAACGCTTCTGGGATTTACGCCGCCGCAAATTATTTGCATCGGTATTAAACGGTAAAGTACGTACAGGTAGACAAATCAACCTGAATGCCGGAGCACCTGCAAGCCTTTCAACATCACCTTACGTAGGTCGCGATGCATTGACAAATGATCAGGCGTATGCATTCTTTACTATTCTTCCAAAAAACCTGGATAATGGATACACCATTGCCTGGAAAGATGAATACTATTTCTTCGGGATACCCCAGGCTACAATGACTAATAATCCTAAAATACAGCAAAATAAGGGTTGGGGTGGTAATTTCGATCCGCTTCAATAGTTGGGCTACTATAATAAAAAAGGGAAGTACATGTACTTCCCTTTTTTATTATAGTATTGTATGATATTAACAGACGGTAGTGGTTTGTAAAAAGGTGCTTAAATTTGACTTAACACTCATTTATGTGCCTTTGTAACAACTTTGCTATCATTAGCCTTTAAACACTTGAGAGGTGGTTATGCTAATATGTTATAAGAGTTTGTTAAGATTTTATATAAAATGCCAAGCCGTACATTGCATATTTGAAATAGTTAAATTTTAGAAACCAAGAATTACCTAAGTTTCCTTTACTGTATTTGTAATTTGTTTTAATTGGTAGTCCGCTTTAGGCTGTATTAATTAGAAACACGATTAAGTACTTATTTAAACCGCTATATAATGAGAAAAAGCTTTTTCCTGCTGTCACTGTGTTCGGCTGCATTTTTTGCCAAACCAGTGATGGCCCAATACCCTCAAATTCCGGCCGATGTTGCCGCCGCCAGCAATGCCATGATGAAGGAGGCAACACGCAAGTCAGACTCGGCCTGGAAGATTGCTTACACAGCTGTTGATTATGATATGCGCCATGGCAAACCTTATATTCCATGGGCTGCGCGTCCAAATGATTTACCGCAGGCAGATCTACTGGCTTTCCCAGGAGCAGAAGGTGGCGGTGCGCACTCATTTGGCGGTCGTGGTGGCAAGGTATATGTGGTAACCAGCCTGGCCGATAGCGGCCCCGGCACTTTGCGCTGGGCATGTGAGCAGGGTGGTGCACGTATAATCGTTTTTAACGTATCAGGCATCATCCGCATTAAAAGTCCTTTAATCATCCGGGCACCATATATTACTATCGAAGGCCAGTCGGCCCCGGGCAGTGGTATCTGCGTAGCTGGTGAGTCGGTTTGGATAAACACCCATGATGTGGTGCTGCGCTATATGCGTTTCCGCCGTGGCGAAACGAATGTGGGCCGCCGTGATGATTCACTAGGCGGCAACCCGGTAGGTAACATCATTATCGACCATTGTTCAACCAGCTGGGGATTGGATGAAAATATGTCCATCTACCGTCACATGTTCGATCCGGGCGATGGCTCAAAAGAAGAAAAGCTGGGTACTGTTAATGTAACCATTTCCAACTGTATCTACTCAGAATCGTTAGATACCTGGAACCATGCTTTTGGCAGTACTACCGGTGGCGAAAACAGCTTGCTTGTACGCAACTTATGGGCCGATAATACTGGCCGTAACCCATCAATTGGCTGGAACGGCATTTACAACTTTGTAAACAACGTAGTATTTAACTGGGTACACCGCTCAATGGATGGCGGCGATTACACAGCTAAATTTAACATCATCAACAACTATTTTCAACCAGGCCCGGCCACGCCTAAAAACGAGCCGGTAGGTCACCGCATTTTGAAACCCGAATCAGGCCGTTCTAAATTAAAAGAGCGTGTATTTGGTATGGCTTATGTGAACGGTAACGTAATGGAAGGCTATCCTAAAATTACTGCTGATAACTGGGCTGGTGGCGTTCAGGTAGAAGGTGAGGGTGGTAAAGAAATGGCTGACGCCGGTCAGTATACCGATTACATGAAATGGAACAAGCCTTTCCCTATGCCGGCTGTTAAAATATCGTCAGCTCAGGCTGCCCGCCAATTCGTGTTAACCAATGCAGGTGCAACCCTACCCGTGCGTGATGCTGTGGATGCGCGCATTATCAAACAAGTGGCTACCGGTAAAATTGAATACAAAGAAGGCGTTAAACTGCCTGATACACAATTTAAACATCGCCGCCTGCCAATCGACTCCTACAAGATTGGAATCATAACTGATCCAAGCCAGGTAGGTGGTTATCCTGATTATAAAGGTACGCCTTATAAAGACAGTGATAACGATGGTTTACCTGATGCCTGGGAAACGGCGCATGGGTTAAATCCTAAAAATGCGGCAGATTCACCAGCCCTTGCTAAAAATGGCGGAGGTTACAGCAACATCGAAGTATACTTAAATGAGTTAGCTAAAAAAGGCGAAAAGAGCACAGCATCAGCTAAATAATTTAAATGACAGTAAGTCTTAACAAGAACATAAGATTTTTGGTTGGTTGCATGTTAGGGTGCATGTTTATACATGCGCCCGCATGGGGCCAAAAGGCGCCGCCTAAAGCTAAGCCCCAACCACCAGTAGCCGCTGACAAGAGCGGCAAACTTGTTTATGCGGTTGATGCCAAAGGGGATCGCATACCCGATTATTCGTACGCCGGCTATAAAGCCTCAGAGCAGGCCATACCCGATGTGGCTGTTAAAGTAGTGGTGCCCGTAAAAGCAGGTGACGCTACTTTGCGTATACAAGCTGCACTGGATTATGTAGCATCGCTACCCATTGGTAAGGATGGTTTTAGGGGAGCTGTGTTGCTTAATAAAGGAACATACGAAGTAGGCGGTAGCTTAAAAATAAATGCATCGGGCGTGGTGCTGCGTGGCAGTGGCATGAGCAATGGCGGCACAACACTTATTGCGGCAGGTACCGATCGCGAAACTTTTATTCGAGTAGCCGGGCAAGGCAACCGCAGTGTAAGCGATACCCTGAAAATTACCGAAGCCTATGTACCGGTTAATGCAACGTCTTTCAAGGTCGCATCGGGTAAGTTTAAAGCAGGTGATGAGATACTCATTCGCAGGCCAAGCACCAAGAACTGGATTGACTTTCTTAAAACTGATCACTTTGGTGGCGGCATTACCACCCTGGGCTGGAAGCCGGGCGAGCGTGATATTGTTTGGGACAGAAAAGTAACTGCTGTAAACGGTAACACCATTACTGTTGATGCGCCGTTAACAACAGCGCTTGACTCTGCTTATGGCGGTGGCCTGGTAAGTCATTACGCCTGGACCGGTCGTGTTGAAAATATTGGTGTCGAAAACCTACGCCTGCAATCTGCTTATAACGCAGCTAATCTTAAAGATGAGGCCCACCGATGGATGGCCATTACGCTCGAAAATGTGCGCGATGCCTGGGTACGGCAGGTAACTTTTGAGCATTTTGCCGGTTCGGCCGTGTTTGTGCTCGAAAGCGGCAATCGTATCACTGTTCAGGATTGTAAATCACTAGCTCCTGTTTCAGAAATAGGTGGCTATCGCCGCAATACATTTTGGACCATGGGCGGGCAAACCTTGTTTCAGCGTTTATACGCCGAGCAGGGCTTTCATGATTTTGCTGTGGGCTATTGTGCGCCCGGACCAACAGCATTTGTGCAATGCCAGGCTTCGCAGCCGTACAGTTTTAGCGGTCCAATTGATAGCTGGGCTTCGGGCGTGCTATATGATGTGATGAATATAGATGGACAGGCCTTAAGTTTTATGAATCGCGGCCAGGATGGGCAAGGCGCCGGCTGGAATGCCGCGAACAGCCTTTTATGGAATTGTAGTGCAGCACGTGTAGATTGTTACCAGCCACCCGGCGCTCAAAACTGGGCGTTTGGTACCTGGGCACAATTTGCAGGCGATGGCTACTGGGGCGATTCAAATAATACGCTTAGTCCGCGCAGCTTTTACTACACACAGCTCAAGCAGCGTTTAGAACGGGATATCAGCAAGCAAGCCGATATTTTAGACATTGAGACCGAAGCATCGAGCAGTCCATCTGTAAAGGTAGCTGCTCAGCTCACGGCTAATTCGGTAAAACCTGCAGTAACTATTAGCGATTGGATTGACCAGGTACCGCAGCGCCACGCTATACCGGTTAATGCACAAGGTGTAAAAACTATAGACCAAATTGGTTACAAACAACCTGTTGCCCCAACTATGGCTGGAGTAATGCAGGTAAGTAATGGCTGGTTAGTTAGAGGAAATTCGGTACTGAGTGGCATGCGCATGGATGCCCCCTGGTGGAATGGTTCTATCGATCCGGTGTATCTTAAAAAAGGAGCAAAACCAGCTCTTACCCGTTGGGTACCTGGCCGTACAGGCACCGGTTTAACTGATGATTTGAACGAAGTTGCTAACTGGATGCAAAAGCAGCACCTGATAGGTTTTGAACAAAACTACGCTTTGTGGTATGAACGCCGCCGCGACGACCACGAGCGCATACGCCGTATAGATGGCGATGTTTGGGCTCCCTTTTATGAATTACCCTTTGCCCGTAGCGGTAAAGAAACCGCATGGGATGGCCTGAGCAAGTACGATATTACGCAATACAATAAATGGTACTGGAGCCGCCTGAAACAGTTTGCCACCCTGGCCGATCAAAAGGGCTTGGTACTTATAAACCAAAATTATTTTCAGCATAATATTATTGAGGCCGGTGCGCATTATGCCGATTTCCCTTGGCGACCTGTTAACAATATTAACAATACCGGTTTCCCTGAACCAGTACCTTACGCAGGTGATAAACGTGTGTTTATGTCTGAGCAGTTTTACGATGTAAACCATCCGGTACGCCGCAAGCTGCATCAGGCTTTCATCCGCCAAAACCTGGATAATTTTACCGGCAACAACGGCGTCATACAAATGATTGGCGCTGAGTTTACCGGTCCGCTGCACTTTGTTCAGTTTTGGGTAGAAACCATACAACAGTGGGAGAAAGAAAAAGGCAAGAAGGCCATTATAGGCTTAAGCACTACTAAAGACGTGCAAGACGCTATCCTGGCCGATCCTGCCCGTTCCTCAACTATTGATGTGATCGATATCCGTTACTGGCACTATCAGGCCGATGGCAGCGCTTATGCACCTGCCGGCGGCCTGAACCTTGCGCCTCGTCAGCATGCCCGTTTACTAAAGCCTAAGGCAACATCGTTCGAGCAGGTTTACCGTGCAGTAAAAGAGTACCGCCAAAAGTATCCCGCAAAGGCAGTCATCTACTCGGGCGATAGCTTCGATAAGTTTGGTTGGGCCGCTTTTATAGCCGGTGGTTCATTACCAAATTTGCCTGCAGGTGTTAATCAGCAGCTATTGGCCGATGCTATAGGTATGAAAGCCTTAGAGCTAACCGGCAATCCTAAGGATCAATGGGCACTGGGCAATCCGGCTAAAGGTTTCATTATTTACAGCAATACCGGAGCTGTAGCTCCGGTTGCAACGGATGCGAATGCCAATTACCAGGTTAACTGGATAGATCCCAGAACAGGCAATAACTTATCGGCACCTAAGCAACTGAAGGGCGCTAAACTTGTCGGTTTGCAAAGCCCGGCTAACGGCGCTGCGGTATTGTGGTTAAAACGTATTTAAAGTTATGTCAAAAAAAATCATCTGCATATTATTTTTGGCGGTTATAGGCTTTGCTTTTATAGTGAAAGAGCCTGCACAACTGCCCCAGCTTAAAGTATCATCTAACAAACGCTATTTCACTACCAATAATGAAAAGCCGTTCTTTTGGCTGGGTGATACAGGCTGGCTGCTGTTCTCTAAACTCAATCGTGATGAGGCAGAAAAGTACCTGGAAGCCCGCCGCAAGCAAGGATATAACGTAATACAAGTAATGGTTATTCACGACATTAATGAAGTGAATATTTACGGCGACTCGGCTTTAGTTTCGGCCAACATTGCCAAGCCTAAAGTTACCCAGGGTAGTAACCTGGCTAATACTACAGAATACGATTATTGGGACCATGTAGACTGGATAGTAGACCGTGCAGCCGAAAAGGGTTTGTACATGGCTTTGGTACCTGTTTGGGGATCGGTTGTCAAATCAAAAACCGGTCATGTTAATTCGGCTAATGCTAAAGTTTATGCTGATTTTTTGGCCGAACGTTATAAAAACCGAAGCAACGTAATTTGGATGAATGGCGGCGATATTGCCGGCAGCGATTCAACACAGGTATGGAACACCATTGGCAGCACCCTGCGCACCGGTAACCCCGACAAACTGATTACTTATCACCCCCGTGGCCGTACGCAATCATCCACCTGGTTTCATAACGAAAGCTGGCTGGACTTTAATTGCTTCCAATCTGGCCACCGTACTTATGCACAAGATACCTCTGCCAAAGATTTAAAGTATGGCGAGGATAACTGGAAATACGTAAAAGTTGATTACAACAAAACGCCCGTTAAGCCTACGCTGGATGCCGAGCCATCGTACGAAAAAATACCTTACGGTTTACACAACGTTAAACTGCCGCGTTGGAAAGCTGCAGATGTTCGTCGCTATGCCTACTGGTCGGTATTTGCAGGAGCTTGCGGTTACACGTATGGCAATAATGATGTAATGCAAATGCATAAGCCTACCGATAAAGGCAGTGCTTACGGCTCCAAGGAATACTGGTACCAATCCATTAACGATCCGGGTGCGCTGCAAATGCAGTATGTGAAGAAACTTATGCTTTCGCGTTCGTATTTCGACCGTGTACCCGATCAGTCTTTGATTGCAGGTAAACAAGGCACACGCTATAATTACCTGCTGGCTACCCGTGGCAGCAACTACGCTATGGTATACACTTATACAGGCAAAACTATAGCGGTGAATACTGCTAAGTTAAAAGGCGCTAAAATAAAAGCTTCTTGGTTCAACCCTCGCACCGGGCAAACCACCCTGGTGGGCACGCAAACCAAAACGGCTACCATGAACTTTAATCCGCCCGGCCAGCCGGCTAACGGCAACGATTGGGTGCTGATACTGGATGTAGTTTAAGGGAAGGAGATAGGTCTGATGAAAAGTTTGAATTCAAAAAGTGGACTGTCATTTCGCGCATATTTGAAGAATCTTCTTAAGGCGAAAAGTCCGTCCGTTCCGAAAGATCTCTTACTATCGTTTAAGATGATAAAGCTTGTTTGGTTGCTGGGCAGCTTAATGCTCATCACATCATGCGCATCCAAAAAAGACGTGTATATGTTCACGTCATTTAACGAACCGGCCTCGGCAGGTTTGCGTTTGCTGTACAGTACCGATGCTTACAACTGGACCGACTTAAACCATGTTTTTATCAAGCCAGAGGTTGGTGATGCCAAAATAATGCGCGATCCTTCCATTGCTAAGGGGCCGGATGGTACCTTTCATTTGGTTTGGACTACCGGCTGGAAGGCCGATCAAGGTTTTGGTTATGCCAGCTCTAAAGATTTGATTCATTGGTCGGCACAGCAGCATATTAATATTATGGCTAATGAGCCGACTACCGTTAATGTGTGGGCGCCGGAAATATTTTATGACGATGAAGCTAAGCGCTTTATCATTGTATGGGCATCAACCATCCCTTTTCGCTTTCCCAAAGGGCAGGAGGATGAGAATAACAACCACCGCCTTTACTATACCGCCACAACAGATTTTAAAACCTTTACGCCAGCCAAGCTTTTCCTTGATCCCGGCTTCAGTGTAATTGATGCGCAAATTTTAAAGAGAGGCCGTCAGGATTATGTACTGGTGATGAAAGATAACACGCGGCCTAACCGTAATATATTGGTGGCTTTTGCCAATAACCCGTTAGGGCCATACCATGACTACTCGAAGCGTTTTACTGAATTGTTTTCTGAAGGCCCTAATGCGACCAAGACAGGCGATAAATGGCTCATTTACTATGATTCTTATCGCCTGAAACGTTACGGCGCTATGCAAACCACCGACTTTAAAACATTTACCGATATATCAAACCAGGTAAAAGTACCCGAAGGCCACAAGCACGGTACTATATTTAAAGTAAGTAAAAAAACGTTAAATAATATTAAGAAAGAGATAGGCCAGCAGTAATGCAGGCATTATAAAACCTATGAAGATATTGAAATTTAAATATTTGTTAACTGTAGTTACTGCTATAAGTGTGGCAACCATTACTAATGCGCAGGATACGGTACACTATAGCGGTAATACGGTGGTTAATGTTGATTACCATCATGGCCAGTTAACGCCGGTGGTAGGTGTACATAGTCAGCAAATATTCAGGGCCAACCGCGAACATCCTGAGCAGGCCGAGGGCTTTGGGTTTACCTATAATCACGCACCCATGCTGGCTTACTGGAAAAATACTTTTTATGTTGAATACCTGAGCGATAAAGTAGGCGAAAGTGTGCCACCAGGCCAAACGTTAGTAATTACCTCTAAGGATGGTAATACCTGGTCTAAACCAACAGTGGTTTTTCCACAGTACAAAATACCCGATGGTACTACCAAACCCGGTAACCCGGGCGTTGCTAAAGATTTAATGTCGGTGATGCACCAGCGTATGGGTTTTTATACCTCCAAATCGAACCGCTTGCTGGTACTGGGCTTTTATGGTATTGTGCTGGATGCGCACGACGATCCAAATGATGGCCTGGGTATTGGCCGCGTGGTACGTGAGGTGTTGCCTAATGGCAAATATGGCCCTATCTATTTTATACATTACAATCCTAAATGGAATGAGAGCAACACGTCATACCCTTTCTATAAAAAAAGTAAAGACAAAGGGTTTGTTCAGGCCTGTGATGAGCTGATGGCTAACCCGCTCATGATGATGCAGTGGGTAGAAGAAACCGACCGTAAAGACCCGCTTATTCCATTACATAAAGAGTACAAGGCATTCAACTATTATCACCTGCCTGATGGCCGCGTAGTTGGCTTATGGAAAAATGCCTTAACCGCCATTAGTACCGATAATGGTAAAACATGGCCACAGAATGCTGCACGTGCACCGCGCTTTGTAAACGCTACCGCCAAAATATGGGGGCAGCGTACCAGCGATGGTAAATATGCTACGGTGTACAATCCATCCGAATTTAGATGGCCGCTGGCCTTATCGGTAAGTGATGATGGGTTAGATTATAAAAACCTGCTGGTAGTGAACGGCGAAATTTCTACCATGCGTTACGGCGGTAATTACAAATCATACGGTCCGCAGTATGTGCGTGGTATTATTGAAGGTAACGGAACCCCGCCCGATGGTAAAATGTGGGTAACTTATAGCATGAATAAGGAAGACATCTGGGTTTCATCTATCCCGGTGCCGATTGCCAGTACGGTTTCCGAACATGCTAATGAAGATTTTAACAAGTTGCCTGCTGGCCATGAACTGGATAAATGGAACACCTTTAGTCCGCAATGGTCGCCTGTGGGTATCGAAAAAGCGCCTGACGGTACCAAAAGCCTTTCGCTGAAAGATGGGGACCGTTTTGACTATGCCAAGGCTGAGCGGGTGGTACCAGTATCTAAAAAGTTGGAAACAGAGTTTACGGTTACACCGGCGCAAAATAATACCGGTATGCTCGATATTGAGTTTCAGGATGAGAAAGGCCAGGCGGCTATCCGCCTAAGTTTCGACTCAACGGGCAACTTCCGGGCAAAGGCAGGGTACCGCTATAAAAACTTTATGAAATACGAGGCTGGTAAGGCCTACACCATTAAGCTGAAGTTTAATGTAGACACCCGTTTCTACTATGTAAATGTAAATGGTAAAGACCTCTCTCCGTCGTTGTTCTTTGCGCCTGTTAACAGCATCAGCCGCGTAGTATTCCGCACGGGCGATGTACGCCGTTTTCCGGATGCCGATACCCCGACAGACCAGAGTTACGACTTGCCTAAAGCTGGCGAACCGGTTAAACAGGCCGCATTCTATATCAAATCGTTTACTACAAAGCCTTATTGATGTTGAAACGTAGTTTCCATATAGCTCTTTTTGCACTTGCTATTTGCGGGTTGAAACCGCTAAGCAGCAAAGCCCAAGTGGTGCTGCCCAATATTTTAGGCAATGGTATGGTTTTACAGCGTAACCGACCGGTACCCATATGGGGCACAGCCGCAGCTGGCGAAAAGGTTACGGTTAAATTCGGCAAGCAACTCAAAACTGCCGTTGCCGGTACTGATGGCAATTGGAAAGTTCTTTTAAGCGCCATGCCAGCATCGGCAAAAGGCGAGAGCCTGATTATAACCGGCACAAATAAAATTACGCTTACTAATGTATTGGTAGGAGAGGTATGGCTATGCTCGGGCCAAAGCAACATGCAGTATGAAATGCGCAAGAACAGCAAAGTGGCCAGGCCCGATACTAGCACGGCTGCATCGCCTATTGATGAGTTAGAACGGGCGCATAACCCGGCTATCCGCATTTTTCTGGTAGACCGCAAACGTCAGGTGAAACCCGATTCAACTCATAGTGGTTGGAGCATAGCGCAGGATTCAGCCTTGCGTAATTTTTCGGCGGTAGGGTATTTCTTTGCTAAAAAGTTGCAACAGGAGTTAAAAGTGCCCGTGGGTGTGATCTCATCAGCAGTAAGCGGCAGCCGTATTGAGCCTTGGATAGATACCACCGCGTACGATAAAGAGCCCTACTTTAAAACCATAAAAGTACCTGCCGATCATGGTAAGTTTTATTACTCCATGATTAAGACCTTGGCACCTTATGCAATTAAAGGTGTGCTATGGTACCAGGGCGAAAGCAATGTGGGCGAAACCACCAGCTATATTTACAAAATGAAGGCGCTAATGGAGAGCTGGCGTAAAGTGTTCCAGAACGCAGCCATGCCTTTTTATTATGTGCAGTTGGCACCCTTCCTCAACTCGCAAGACAAAAAGTTCACTACAGAAACACTGCCGGAGTTTAGAGAAGCGCAGGAGCAAGTGCTGAAAATACCAAACACCGGTATGATCATTACTACCGATTTAAATGATAACGTAAAAAACATTCATCCACCATTTAAGTGGGAAGTGGGTCGGAGGCTGGCGTTGGTTGCCTTAGGTAAAACATATGCTTCAAAAGCTGAGTATTTGGGTCCAGTGTTTAGCAGCATGAAAGTAGACCGCGACCAGGCCATTTTAAGCTTTACCCATTTAGGTGGTGGCCTGATTAGCCAGGACGGTAAGCCGCTAACACATTTTACAATTGCAGGTGCCGATAATAAGTTTGTGCCCGCCAATGTAATGATTAAGGACAACCAGTTACTGCTTTCGGCACCGTCTGTTAAAAAGCCGGTTGCCGTACGTTTTGCTTGGGACGAAGCCGCTCAACCTAACTTTTACAACAAAGCCGGGTTGCCCGCTGCACCATTTCGTACTGATAATCCGCTGAATTTTAATCCAAATAATTAAGTGTTTTAATGAGAACTATCTACCTGCATATACTATTTTTTTGCCTGCTGTTTTCAACCGGGTTAAATGCCCATGCCCAGCAAACGCAAAAAATGTATCTGTCGGGTACCGGTAGCGATCATACGGTCAACTGGCAGTTTTACTGCTCAGCCGGGCGTAATTCAGATAAATGGACTACTATTCCGGTTCCCTCTAATTGGGAGCTACAGGGGTTTGGTAAATACAATTACGGTTGGGCTAAAGATACGGCCCGCGGTAAAGAGGTAGGGCATTACAAGTACAGGTTCAAAGTGCCGGCATCTTTTAAAGGTAAAACCATACAAATTGTATTTGAAGGCGCCATGACTGATACCGAGGTTAAAATCAATGGTAAGTCGGCTGGGCCTGTTCATCAGGGTTCGTACTACGCCTTTAAGTATGACATCAGCTCGCTAATAAATTATAACGGCGACAATTTACTCGAAGCTACTGTAGCCAAGCACTCGGCCAATCAATCGGTAAACGAAGCCGAGCGTAAAGGCGATTTCTGGATATTTGGCGGCATATTCCGCCCGGTATATCTGGAGGCATTGCCAGTACAGCATATTAGTCGTGTTTCACTGGATGCACAGGCCAGCGGAGATTTTAAGGCCGATATATATATGAAAAATGTATTGGCTAACAGTTTGGTATCCGCACAAATTTATACCATAACCGGCCAACCAGTAGGTGCATCTATAAAGCTGAACGCTACAGATACGCTGGTACATCTGCAAAGCAAATTTGCGAGCCCTAAGCTATGGTCGCCCGAGGCTCCCAACTTATATAAAGTAGTGTTCAACCTCATGCAAAATGGCAAGGTAATACATATACTCACTAAGCGCTTTGGGTTCAGAACCATTGAAGTAAAACAACGTGATGGTGTTTATGTAAACGGCAGCAAAATTAAATTTAAAGGCATTAACCGTCACTCGTTTTGGCCAACAACGGGCAGAGCATTGAGCAAAGCGCGCAGCATAGCCGATGTAAACCTGATGAAGGATTTAAATCTGAATGCTGTGCGTATGTCGCATTACCCGCCAGATGATCATTTTTTGGATGTATGCGACTCGCTGGGCTTGTTTGTAATGGATGAACTGGCCGGCTGGCACGGCCATTATGATACGCCTACCGGTACCAGGCTAACGCAAGCGTTGCTGCAGCATGATGAAAATCATCCGTCGGTTGTATTTTGGATTAATGGTAACGAAGGTGGTCATAACTATGAGCTCGATCCACTATTTAGAAAACTGGATATACAGCACCGCCCGGTTATACATGCCTGGGAAGATTTTGGTGGGTTTGATACCCAGCACTACCGCGATTTTAACTATGGCATAGGAAATTATGATAACGGCCACAGCATTGTTATGCCTACCGAATTTTTACATGGTATGTATGATGGTGGACATGGCGCAGGCATACAAGATTATTGGGAAGCCATGTGGCACAACCCGCTGTCGGCCGGCGGCTTCTTGTGGGATTTTGCAGACCAGGGCGTAGTGCGTACCGATAAAAACGGCGCTATTGATACTGATAAAGACCATGGTGCCGATGGTATTGTGGGCCCGTATCATGAAAAAGAAGGCAGTTTTTTCACAGTAAAAGAGGTATGGTCGCCGGTGCATTTCGAGCGCCGCGAAATAGCTTCAGGATTTGACGGTACTTTTGAGCTGGAGAACCGCTATAACTTTACAAACCTTAACCAGTGCAGCTTTACCGGTAAATTGGTGCGGGTTGCGGATACTTATGGCAAGGCTAAAGCCGCCGAGCAAAGTTTTGCTATTACTTCACCTAACATCGAACCATTTGAGAAAGGCAAACTTAAGCTTAAGCTGCCCTCCGATTATAAAGGCTACGACTTTTTATACATCACCGTAACCGACAACCACAAGCGCGAGCTGTTTACCTGGAGCTGGCCAATTACCCGTCCGGAAAGAGCGGCCCGTAAACTGGTGGTAAAAGATGCAAAAGGTGAGGTTATTGTAACGGAGGCCGATTCGCTTTACCGTGTTACGGCTAATGGAATTAAGCTGAGTTATAGCAAAAATAACGGTATGCTTCGGGCTGTCGAAAATGCTAAGGGTGCCATTCCATTCACAAACGGGCCTATCCTGCAAGAAGGCTTAACTAACTTTAAAGGTTTTACGCAGAAAATGGATGGCAAGAACTTGGTTATTGAGTCTACTTACGACCGTAAGGCCAGCTATAATACCCTACAGTGGACCATTTACCCATCGGGCTGGGTAAAGATGAAAGTACGCTATTTTCCCGGCGACTACTTCACCAGTTTTGTAGGTGTAAACTTTTCCTTCCCCGAAAAGCAAATGAAGTCTGTAGAATACATGGGTAGTGGACCATACCGGGTTTGGAAAAACCGCATGAAGGGTACTCAGCTGGGTGTATGGAAAAAAGATTACAATGATACTGAGACCGGCGAAAGCTGGGTATATCCCGAATTTAAAGGCTATCATTCAAATTTGTACTGGTGTAAATTTATAACCACAGGTCAGCCGTTTACGGTTGTGGCCGAGGATGAGGATACGTTTTTGCGCCTGTTCACCCCAACGGCAAGAGACGACCAGTGGCATAACTATGTGGTTAAATTCCCGTCGGGCGATATATCGTTTATGCAGGGCATAGGCGCTATAGGTAACAAAACACTGGGAGCCGAAGATACCGGGCCGATGGGGATGAAGCACATTTTTTACGATTACGAGAAGGAGCCTAAACGGGCCAAAGAATTGAACCTCTATTTTGATTTTTCAGGAAGATGAGAAGGACTTTAAAAATATATATGGGTATGCTTATTGGCTTGTGCCTCATGAGCGCCTCTACCTTTGCAGCCGATATCCAACTGCAAAATTTGCGTACCGAGATGCTGGTAAACCCACAAGGTATCGATGTAACCCAGCCGCGCTTAAGCTGGGAAATACAAAGTAGTGGCCGTAACGTTCAGCAAATGGCTTACGAAGTTTTAGTGGCATCCACTCAGGCTAAGCTGGCCGCCAACCAGGGTGATCTGTGGACTTCGGGCAAAACGGCCTCTAATGAATCGATCATGGTTACTTACAAAGGCAAGGCCCTTAAAAGTGGTACTGCCTGTTATTGGAAGGTGAAAGTGTACACCAACAACGGCGAAAGTGCCTGGAGCAGCCCGGCTAAATGGAGCATGGGTTTATTGCTGCCTGCCAACTGGAAAGCCAAATGGATAGGATATGAAAAAGGGTTTGCATGGGATAGCGTTTCTAAGTTTTCACGTTTATCGGCCCGGTATTTCCGTAAGGAGTTTGCTTCGGCAACGAAGGTGAAACGGGCAACGGCTTATATCTCTGGCCTTGGGCATTACGAGTTATATATCAATGGCAAATACATTGGTAACCAGGTATTGGCACAAATGCCTACCGATTATAACAAATCGGTACAGTACACCACTTATGATGTTACAGCTGAGGTAAAGCCAGGTATGAATGCTGTTGCAACCGTATTAGGCAACGGGCGGTATTTTACTATGCGTCCTAAGTACAAGCCTAAAAAGATAAAGGAGTTCGGCTTTCCAAAAATGCTGTTGCAACTGGATATTGAGTACCAGGACGGCCATCACCAACTGGTGGTAAGCGACCAAACCTGGCGCATGACCGCCGATGGCCCTATACGCACCAATAACGAATATGACGGTGAAGAATATGATGCCACTAAAGAATTGCCAGGCTGGAATAAAGCAGGCTATAATGATACTAAATGGCTAAAGCCACAACTTACGCCGGTGCCTACCGGTAAACTGGTGGCCCAAATGAGCGAACCTATTAAGGTGATGCAAACGCTTAAACCAAAAAAGCTGAACGAGTCAAAATCGGGCACCTATATTATGGATATGGGCCAGAACATGACCGGCTGGATCAAGTTTAAAGTAAAGGGCAAACGCGGTGATAAAGTAACGCTCCGCTTTGCCGAAACACTGCAAAAAGATGGAAGCCTATATATAGCCAACTTGCGCGATGCAAAGGTGACCGACGTTTACACTTTAAAGGGCAGCACCGAAGAAATATGGCACCCCGTGTTTGTTTATCATGGTTTTAGATATGTAGAAGTTACCGGTTATCCGGGCAAACCTAAAGAGAGTGATTTTACAGGTGAAGTGGTATATGATGCGCTGGCTACTATTGGAAGTTTCGAAACGTCAAACGATATAATTAACCAGGTTTATAAAAATACCTGGTGGGGCGTGGCTGGTAACTACAAAGGCATGCCGGTTGATTGTCCGCAACGCAACGAGCGTATGCCGTGGCTGGGCGACCGCGCTACCGGTTCATTGGGCGAGAGCTTTATTTTTGATAACCATAAGCTATACGCCAAATGGCTGGATGATATTGAGGAAGCGCAAACACCCGAAGGTGCCATCCCTGACGTAGCCCCGGCTTACTGGAACTATTACAGTGATAACATGACCTGGCCCGGCACCTATATCTTGATTGCCGATATGCTGTACAAGCAATACGGCGACCTGCGCCCAGCAGAGAAGCACTATGCCTCCATGAAAAAATGGCTCAGTTACATGCAGGGCAAATACATGAAGGATTACATCCTTACTAAAGACAAGTACGGCGACTGGTGTGTACCGCCCGAATCACCAGAATTAATTCACGCTAAGGATAGCACCCGTACCACAAACGGTCAGTTGATTGCAACAGCCTACTACCACCGCATGCTGTTCCTGATGAAGCGATTCGCAAAGCTGCTGAACAAACCACAGGATGCGCAAGCGTTTTCGGCTTTGTCAGTAAAGATTGCTGATGCCTTTAACGCTAAATTTTATAATGCACAAACGCAGCAGTATGACAATGGCACCGTAACAGCCAACCTGCTGCCTTTATATTTTGATATTACGCCTGTTGCTAACCGCAAGGCCGTATTTGCCAACATTGTTAAACGGGTAACCACTACCGATAACAGCCATATAGCCACCGGCGTTATTGGTACGCAGTGGCTCATGCGCGGACTAACCGAGTACGGCCGTCCCGATCTCGCTTATAAAATTGCTACTAATAAAGATTACCCCAGCTGGGGCTACATGGCCGAGCGCGGTGCTACCACCATATGGGAGTTGTGGAACGGTGATACGGCTAACCCAAGCATGAATTCGGGCAACCACGTAATGCTGCTGGGCGATTTGATAGTATGGTACTACCAAAATCTGGCGGCTATTAAAGCAGGTATTAACCAACCTGGCTTTAAACAGGTGGTTATGAAACCCATGCTTACCGATGGTTTAAGTTTCGTTAATGCATCTTACAAAACGCCGTACGGCCTGGTAAAAAGCGAGTGGAAAAAAGGTAATAATTTCGATTGGAATATTACCATTCCGGCAAACGCAACAGCTTTGATTTCTATTCCGGCAAAATCGGTTGATGCGGTAACTGAGGGCGGAAAAAAAGCTGCAGAGGCTGATGGGTTAAAGTTTGTGAAAATGGATGCAGGTATGGCAGTATTTGAGGCCGGTTCAGGTACTTACAGCTTTAAATCGGATTTATAGTCAAGTTTATTAAGAGAAGAAATTTCAATAACCAATTATGAAAAGCTTTAAACCATTATTCATCAGCGGAGCGGCAGCATTGCTTTTTACCGTAAATACTTATGCCCAGCAGGGTACATCTGCGGCCGATGCCAAACCCGCCATGACTGCCGAACAGCGGGCCAAGTCTGACGAAGACTCTAATAAAAAAGCGTCAGAATGGGTTGCAGCATTAACCCTAAACGACACTAAAAAAGAAACCGCGGTGAAAGAGGTTATAGCTACACATCTTAAAACCATACGCGACTGGAACAATGATCATCCGTATACTACCGTTCCGGCAGGTATCAACCCTTACACCGGCAAGCCATTAAGCACCATGAACAGGCAGATCATCGCTATTTCGGCCATGCCTAAATCGGTGCATGAGAACCTGATGAGCGGCCTGCGCCAAAACCTTACTGAGCCGCAGGTAGAAGCGATACTGGATAAGTACACCATTGGCAAGGTAGCATTTACCTTAAATGGCTACAAGAGCATTGTTCCAAATTTGACGGAGCAGGAAGAGAAGGTACTGACCGATAACCTGAAAAAAGCCCGCGAACAAGCAGTCGACTTTAAGAACATGACCCAGATATCGGCTATATTTGAGATATACAAAACTTATAACGAGCAATACCTGAATACCCACGGCCGTAACTGGCACGATATGTTTAAAGCCTATACCGATGCGGTTAAGGCTAAAAAGGCGGCTGCTAAAGCGGCTGCTGAGGGTAAACCTGCCCAATAAATACTACCAAAATGAAGTATACCTCAATTGCAAAAAAAGGAATTATAGCACTGTTGTTTTCTGCCATGGCAGGGATAGGTAGCGCCCAAACCATAAGTAACCCCTGGCGTAGCGGCATCGTTACCGATGAGTTTATTTATGAGAAAGCGCCTTACAAAGAGTGCCATTCATCAACCGTTGTTGAAACGCCTAAGGGCTTGGTAGCTGCCTGGTTTGGTGGTACCAAAGAGCGTAACCCCGATGTTTGTATTTGGGTAAGCCGCCTGGTTAAGGGTAAATGGACCGAAGGGGTAAATGTAGCCAACGGCATACAAAACGATACCTTACGCTATCCAACCTGGAACCCTGTATTATACCAGATACCGGGCGGCGAGCTGATGCTATTTTACAAAATTGGCCCGAGCCCATCCACCTGGAAAGGGTATTTTAAAACTTCTAAAGATGGTGGTATGACCTGGTCGGGACAAAAGGCTTTACCCGAAGGGTATTTAGGTCCTATTAAAAACAAGCCGGTATTAGTAGGTAAAAACTTAATTTGCCCAACCAGTACGGAAGGTAAAGGCGGCTGGCGCGTACATTTTGAGATAACCCCCGATTTTGGCAAAACCTGGAAAAAAGTAACAGTTGCTAAAGGGCCTGATTCTTTAGAAGCTATACAGCCAAGCATTTTAAAACACAAAGATGGCCGCTTGCAAATACTGGCCCGTAGCCGTAACCGTGCGGTGCTGGAGTCCTGGTCATTAGATCAGGGTATGACCTGGTCGCCGCTGGCTAAAACCAATTTGCCGAATAATAATTCGGGTACCGACGCGGTGACGTTAAAGGATGGCCGCCAGTTATTGGTTTATAACCACGTGCTGCCACCCGGAACATTAGCCAAAGGTCCGCGCACACCACTGAATGTAGCAGTAAGCAAAGACGGCAAAACCTGGTATGCAGCCTTGATCTTAGAAGATTCACCCATCAGCCAATATTCCTATCCGTCGGTTATACAAAGCAGCGATGGTATGGTGCACTTTGTGTACACCTGGCGTCGCCTGCGTATTAAGCACGTGGCAGTGAATCCTAAAAAGTTGAAACTGGTTGAAATTAAAAATGGTGAGTGGCCTAAGGTAGCCGGTTATACGTTGCCGGAGATAAAAGCGGATAGTAAGGATTTATAAAGCTAAACTATACCAATGTTGTTGCAAGGAGCGATAACAACGTGGCGATCTCCTCAAGCTTGGTCAATAGCCTTGTATATAGAGATTGCTTCGTTCCCTGTGATGAACATGTTTAATATAAAATAACATTGAAAAAAATACTTAAAAAGTGCGTGGCAGGATTACTTTGGATAGTGATATTCAGTGTGAGCACTTCCTATGCCCAAACCAACAATTCCGATAACGAGTACAAGAAACCCCTGAAGCAGGTGCTTACCGAAATTCAGGATCGTTTTCATGTAAAGATTAAGTACCCGGAAGATATGGTGAAAGACCGCTTTGTACCCTATGCCGACTGGCGCTACAAAACCACAGCTGCAGCAACACTCGCTTCGGTATTGGCACCGCTGGATATGAAGGTAAATGAGGAAGGCCCCAATGCTTTCAAGCTAAAATATTATGAATACTCGCGCATAACAGTTGAGGAAGGACGAGAAAAGCTGGCTTACCTTTCATCACGTTATAACGACAAAACCAGCTGGGAGAAACGGAAGTACGATTTGCGCCCCTGCATGTTGCAGGCTTTGCAATTATCGCCCATGCCCGCCCGGCCTAAATCAAAACCTATCATTACCAATAAACGGGTAATGGATGGCTATACCGTCGAGAATATTGCTATTGAAACATTACCCGGCGTTTATGTAAGCGGGTCGTTATATAAGCCTTTAAAAATTAAAGGTAAAATACCGGTTGTACTTTGCCCAGACGGGCACTTTGGCGATGGCCGCTACCGGGCCGACGGGCAATACCGTTATGCCACGCTGGCTCGTATGGGTGCCATGGCCATTAGTTATGACCTGTTTGCCTGGGGCGAATCTTTGCTGCAATTTAAGGGCGAGGACCACCGCCGTAGTTTGGCTATGACGGTACAAGCGTTAAACAGTTTCCGCATACTGGATTATTTATTAACGCTTAAAGAAGCTGATCCAAACCGTGTTGCTATTACTGGCGCATCAGGTGGCGGCAGCCAAACTATGTTGATTACGGCTTTGGATGACCGTATTAAGTTAAGTGTACCTGTAGTAATGCTATCCAGCTATTTTTCGGGTGGATGTCCTTGCGAAAGCGGGCAACCGGTGCATTTGTGCGGTGGCGGCACCAATAATGACGAACTGGCTGCTATGGCTGCGCCACGCCCGCAACTGGTGATATCAGATGGTGGCGACTGGTCGGCCAATGTGCCCGATACCGATTTGCCTTACCTGCAAAAAATATACGGATACTATGGTAAACCCGAGATGGTGCAAAATGCCCACTTTCCAAAAGAAGGACATGACTACGGCAAATCAAAACGTTTAGCCATGTACGATTTTGTAGCTGAGCATTTTAACCTGAACATTAACGTCGTAAAAGGTGCAGACGGTAAAGTTGACGAATCGAAAGTTGTTATAGAAAAATACCCGGCGCAATACGTTTTTGGTCCTAAAGGTGAAAACCTGCCGGCCAATGCCATACACGGGTTCGATCAGTTAGAGAAACTGTTTAACAAGTAGGCTAAACGAAACCCTCTTTTGCCGTAATGGCGTGGAGTGTTGAAAGAATAAATGCGTTAGGAATAGTGGATAAAGGCTGGTGGCTAACGCCTGCAAGCGTATGAGCGGATAGCCCAGCCTGTAAGGAACGCCAATATAAACCAAAAATAAAAAGCTTTTTATTAAAGCGGAAACGTACAAAGCGATGAAAACTACATCAACCAGGCGTAATTTCCTTGCCCAGGGAGCTATGTTAACAGCAAGTGTTGCACTGTCGCAAAGCAGCTGGGCATCTGCGTTTGCTAATATGGCTAAAGGTCAGCGTTATAAAGTTGCTGTGGTTGATCTGATGATCTTAAAAAGACAAAAGCTTGGTGCCTTCCAGCTAACCAAAGATATTGGCGCAGATGGGGTAGAGGTGGATATGGGAGGTTTAGGTAATCGTCCTACGTTCGAAAACCAGTTGGCTCAGCCCGAAATACGCCAGCAGTTTTTAGATAAGGCTAAAGAACTGAACTTGGAAATATGCTCGCTGGCCATGACCGGCTTTTTTGCCCAGTCGTTCGCGAAGCGTGATGGGGTGGACCGCATGGTGCAGGATTGTATGGATACCATGAAGGCCATGAACGTTAAAGTAGCGTTTTTGCCATTAGGCGTAAACAGTGACCTGACCAAGAACCCTGAACTTCGTCCGGCTGTGATAGAGCGCCTGAAACTGATTGCGCCCAAAGCCGAAGAGGCAGGGGTGGTTATTGGGATAGAAACATCGCTGAATGCTACAGACGAAGCTAAGCTGCTGGATGAAGTAGGCTCAAAGGCTATTAAAAGTTACTTCAATTTTTCTAACGCCTGGGATAATGGGCGCGATGTGAACGAAGAATTGAAGATACTAGGAAAAAAACGCATTTGCCAGATCCATTGCACCAATACCGACGGCGCATGGCTGCAGAATGACCCTAAAGTTGATCTGAAAAAAGTTAAGAAAACCTTGGATAAGATGAAGTGGGAAGGCTGGCTAGTGATAGAACGCTCACGCGATGTGAAGGATCCTCGCAACGTAAAGTGGAATTTCAGTGCCAATACGGCTTTTGTGAAATCGGTGTTTCAAGAGTAAAAACAATTGCGTCATTGCGAGGAGCGATAGTGGCGTGGCAATCTCCTCTGAGCGGTTAACAGCATTGCATGCAAAGATTGCCACTATAATGGTCGCAATAACTTGAGTGATTAAAATTAAACGATGGATAAAACCTTACGCCAAATAATCTGCATCCTTTCGATAGCCTGCCTTTCGGTAAGCGTACAAGCTGCAGATATTTATGTATCGCCTACAGGCGCCGATAGCAACTCGGGTACTAAAGTAGCGCCCAAAGCAACGCTGCATGCGGCCTTGCGTCAGGCACGTGAGCTGCGGCGGCTGGATGATGCATCGGTAAAAGGCGGTATCCATATTATAATGTTAGGCGGTACTTATGGGCTTACCGAACCAGTATTTATCCGCCCCGAAGATTCAGGCACCGAGCAGTCACCTACCTATATCGAAGCAGCACCTAACCAACAACCTGTACTGGATGGCGGCATTGCCATAAAAGGTTGGAAAAAACTAAATACTCCCGTTTCCGGACTTTCAGCAGCAGCTAAGGGTAAAATTTGGGTGAGTGATATTCCTGCATTTGAAGGCCAGCCCTTCCAATTCAGGCAAATCTGGATAAACGGCCATAAGGCTATTCGTGCGCGTGAAACAGACAGAGATAATCAAATGGCTCGAATCCTGTCGCTAGATAAGGCTAAACAAGAAATATGGATACCTACGCCAACGGTAAAATTGCCTGCCAATGCGGGGCAAATGGAAATGGTGATTCACCAGATGTGGGCTATTGCCAATCTGCGGGTAAAAACCGTTACAGTACAAGGCAAGCAAACCAAGCTTACCTTTCAACAACCCGAAAGTCGTATACAATTTGAACACCCCTGGCCGCAAGCAGTTATTGATAAGGACAATAAAATGAACGGTAATTCGGCGTTTTACCTTACTAACGCCATTGAGTTTTTGGATGAGCCGGGTGAGTGGTATGCCGACGTAAAAACCAATAAACTATATTATTGGCCACGTACAGGAGAGGGTATGCCCCAGGCACGGGTGGTAGCTCCCGCTTTAGAAACTTTGTTAACAATAGCCGGTACTATTGACAGGCCGGTGAGCAATGTGTATGTAAAAGGCATTGGTTTTGAGCACGCTACTTGGCTGCGCCCATCGCAGCAAGGGCATGTGCCGCACCAGGCAGGCATGTACATGATAGATGCCTACAAGTTGAAAATTGCCGGTACGCCGGAGAAACAAGGGCTTGAAAACCAGGCCTGGGTCGGTCGTCCGGCGGCAGCCGTTAAGGTAGCGTATGCTAATCACACCGGTTTCGAGAGCTGCCGTTTTGAGCACCTGGCTTCTACCGGGCTTGATTATCAGCGGGGCACGCATAATAATGAGATAAAAGGTAATCTATTCAAAGACATTGGCGGTACGGGCATACAGGTGGGCGTTTTTTCAGACGAGGCCATTGAGGCGCACCTGCCCTACAATCCCAAAGATGAACGTGAAGTTTGTACCAACGAGCAAGTAGTAAACAACCTGGTAACCGATGTAACCAATGAGGATTGGGGCTGTGTGGGCATTGGCGCTGGCTATGTTAAAAACATTAACATTGCGCATAACGAGATAAGCGAGGTTTCGTATTCGGGAATTAGTATGGGCTGGGGATGGAGTAAACTCAGTAACGTAATGAGCGGCAACAAAATAACTGCCAATAAGATACATCATTATGGCAAGCACTTGTACGATGTAGCGGGCATTTATACTCTATCAGCACAGCCCGGTTCAGTTATTAGCCAAAACGTGGTTGATAGCATATACAAAGTGCCTTATGCGCATGATCTGCATCACTGGTTTTACTTGTACTGCGACGAAGGCTCATCCGGGTTTACTGTAAAAGACAACTGGTGCCCTGCCGATAAGTTTCTGCAAAATGCCAACGGGCCCGATAATAAATGGACGAACAATGGTCCGCAGGTAGATGTAGCCATACGTGCTAATGCGGGTCTGGAGCCGGCTTATCGTCAGCTATCAAAATACCAGTCTGCTGTAGGCAGGCCGTCAACCATTAATTATGTAGGCTATGATGCTTATGCAGATGAACCGCAGATAATTGAAGTAGTAGGAGCTAGCAACGGCGGCTTAGATGCCGATAAGGTGAGAGATATATGCATGCGCCACGGCATACCGGCTTCATCTGTTTACCAGTGGAAAAACAGGCTGGTACTGTTTGGTTACATACCAGGCGCCGAAAAAATTCGCGAGCTGCTTAAAAAAGCGTTTCCGGATGCCGAGGTAAAAAACTATATCGATAAGGTATACACTTTCAATAATAAAAAGCACTGTAAAGATGCCACTGTGGCTAATCAATGGGATAACATTATCCTTACTGCCAATTTAGTGAATGACTCTAAAAAACAACAGGAGTATATTAATTACCATGCTACGCAATTCCAGAAGTGGCCCGAAGTAAGCAGAGGCTTTTGCAATGCAAGTTTTCAGCAACTCTTGGTTTATAAAAATGGCAGGCAATTAATGCTGGTCATCAGCATACCCAAAGGTGAAAGCCTGGATAAGCTGAACCCGAAAACTACCGAAAATAACCCTCGGGTGAATGACTGGAACGCCATTATGAAAAATTATCAGGAAGGTATTACCGGTACCAAGCCAGGCGAGGTTTGGGTTTTTATGGAGCCGGTTAAGTAATAATAACAGCAATAAGGAACAACAATGTTAAAAATAGGAATATTAGGATTAGGAGAGGGGCGTAGCACCATGTCGGCTGCATTAGGGAGTGATAAGCTTGAACTGAAAATGGTATGTGACCGCAGTCAGGACGTATGTAAGCATCGGGCTAAAGAGTTCGATTTTCACAGCTATACCACCGAGTACCAGGATATGCTGAACGATGCGGAGATTGATCTGATTGCTATTTATACGCCCGATCATTTGCATGCCGAACATGTAAAACAGGCACTGTTGGCAGGTAAACACGTGGTGTGTACCAAACCGTTTATTGATGATTTAAAAGACGCTAACGAACTGATTAGTTTGGCTGAATCAACCGGTAAAAAGGTGTTTGTTGGTCAAAGCTCACGTTTTTTTGAACCTGCCAAAAGGCAACGTGAAGATTTCGAGGCCGGCTTAATTGGCGATCTTATTACCATTGAAGCTGAGTATCATGCCGATCATCGCTGGTTTTTAGAGAAGCCCTGGGCGCTTGAACCGGCTTTTAAATGGCTTTATGGCGGATTGAGCCACCCGGTTGACTTTGTGCGCTGGTACCTGCCTAATGTAGAAGAAGTGATGGGGTACGGCATGATTAGCAGTAACGGCCAAAAAGCCGGACTGAAAAATGAAGATACGATGCACTTTATTTTTAAGGCTACGGATGGCCGTATTGCCCGTGTAAGTGGTGCTTATACCGGTCCTACACAACCTGCCCAGCGCGATAGCGGCATGAGCACCATACTGCGCGGCACCGAAGGTGCATCGCAAGCCGATTATCACGAGCTGCGCTATGCCGTAACCGATAAAACAGGTGAGGAAAAGATAATCCATTGGGGTGACGCAACCTTGAAGCATTACTTTCGGTTTGAAGGGCAAAGCCACCACGCGGGCGAGTACCAAAACTACCTGGAATATGTGGCTGATTGTTTAGAAACCGGGCAAACCCCATACCCCGACGTAAAAGAGGGCATAGGCACCGTTGCCTTACTACAGGCTATGGATCGCACTCTAAAAACCGGCGCGCCTGTAAAGGTGGCCGATATACTGGCCGAATATAATATCACTGCTGAAACACTTAAAGCCTAACCAGAATGGGCAACATTATAGAGCGCTTAACCGGATTAGATTATGCCATTGTGGCCGTATACCTCGTTATATTAATTGTAATAGGATACCGCGCAAGCTTTGGCAACAAAAAGAAAGCAGACGAAACATTGTTTCTGGCCGATAAGTCATTAGGCTGGAGCAGCATTGGTTTCAACATGTGGGGCACCAATGTAGGGCCCTCTATGCTGCTGGCTTTTGCCAGTATCGGCTATAGCACCGGCATTGTGGCCGTAAATTTCGACTGGTATGCATTTGTATTTCTCATGCTGCTGGCGTTGGTATTTGCTCCGCGCTACCTTGCCGCCCGGGTAAGTACCATGCCCGAGTTTATGGGCAACCGTTACGGCGATTCAACACGCACTATCCTGGCCTGGTATGCACTCATTAAAATACTGATCTCCTGGCTGTCATTGGGCTTATTTGCCGGTGGCTTTTTGGTGCGTCAGATACTGGGTATACCCATGTGGCAATCCGTAATTGCACTGGTATCATTTGCCGGCCTGTTTGCTTTTGCGGGTGGATTAAAAGCAATAGCCAAGGTAAACGTTTTTCAGATGCTGTTGCTTATTGCCGTATCGTTAACCTTAACCATTTTGGGCGTAAATAAGGTAGGCGGCCTTTCGGCAGTTTATCACAGCGTACCTGCCGATTACTGGAACCTTGTACACCCCGCCAGTGATCCAAAATACCCCTGGTATGCTATTTTATTGGGTTATCCTGTGGCCGCTGTGGCTTTCTTTTGTACCGATCAGGCTATGGTGCAATCGGTACTTGGTGCCAAAAACCTGGAGCAGGGGCAACTGGGCGTAAACTTTATAGGCTGGCTTAAAATATTATCGCTGCCTTTATTTATCCTAACCGGCATTTTGTGTTACATCCTCTTCCCGCACTTAAAAGATCCGGCCGAAGCTTACATGACCATGGTAACCAACTTATTCCCTCCGGGTATGAATGGGCTGGTTATTGTAGTGTTGATTGCTGTACTGGTAGGCACTATTGGCTCATCACTTAATGCGTTAAGTACCGTATTTACAACGGATGTTTATGCCGAAAGCATCAACCCTAACGCCACAACTGCAGATAAGATCAGAGTAGGGCGTATTACCGTAGTAGTGGGCTGCCTGTTTGCCATTGTAATGGCGCTGGCTATTGACAGCATTAAAGGGCTTAATTTGTTTGATGTGTTTCAATCGGTATTGGGCTTCATCGCTCCGCCATTGTCGGTAGTGTTTTTGCTCACTGTTTTTTGGAAACGCACCACACGCAAGGCGGTTAATGTTACGCTGTCTGCAGGGTCGGCGTTTAGTTTACTGGTAGGCATAACTTATTTGTGGGTGTTACCACCCAGCCGGTATAATTTTTGGCCGCATTACCTGTTGCTTTCATTTTTAATTTTTGCGTTTCTGCTTATAGTGGCCGTTTTAATCTCGCTGCTGGATACATCGCCGGAAATTTACACGCCGGCCGAAAACGAAATACGTGATTTGCCTAAGGCCACATCACGCGTAAAAATTGCCTGGATATTGTTAACCATAGTGATGATAGGATTATACATCATTTTTAACGGACATTAATATGAAAAAAAGTATACTGGATAAATGTTTAACCGCTTTGTGTTCTGCATCGGCAGTAATGTTTGCTCTTTTAACTATAGTGCCTGCGATTGGGCATGCACAAGCACCAACTGCTAAAGCCACCTGGATATGGTACCCCGGCGATTACGAAATATGGTTAAGCAATAAAATGCAGAATCGCCGTACCGAGCGTGGTTCATTTTTTCCGCCATTTTGGAAACTGGATAGTCATTATGCCCTCATTGATTTTCATAAAGACTACAACCTGGCTGCTGCCGAGGAAGCTGAGATTGCCGTGGAAGGTCAGTACAATTTGAAGATAGATGGTAAAGCCTTTACTGGTTATCCCAAATCAATTACCCTTCCTGCAGGCAAGCACCGTATCAGCCTTAAGGTTTACAACCAGGGCAGCGTGCCTGCGGTATTTGTGAAAAGCCCGCATATAGCAACCGATAGCACCTGGCTGGTAACTTTTGAGGATAAGGAATGGATTGATGCTTCGGGCAAAACCTCGGATGTATCGGCTACGCAGTATGTGCCTGCTGGCGCCTGGAACTTTAACGAGGCGGCTTCTTTGCCATCTCAGTTCCATCTGCCTACCATACCGCAAAAAGCCGTTAGCCTGGATAAAAAAGGGCACTCCATACTGGTTGATTTTGGTAAAGAAACCTTTGGCTATGTTAAACTGCATGGCGTAAAAGGCAAAGGTAAAATTACGCTTTACTACGGCGAGTCTAAGGAGGAAGCGTTGGATACCCAAGGCGGCGAGTTGCTGGATAAAATTGAGGCCGACCAATCCCAAACAGGCGATATTACCATTAACGGCTCAAGGGCTTTCCGGTATGTGAATGTGCAGTATGATGATGACGTCAATATCAATGACGTATCAATGCTGTATGAATACTCGCCGGTAGAGCAACGCGGCAGCTTCCGTTGTTCAGACGAGCAAATAAATAAAATATGGGATGTGGCAGCCTATACCATGCAGCTTAATACCCGCGAGTTTTTTATTGATGGTATTAAGCGCGACCGCTGGGTATGGTCGGGCGATGCAGCGCAAAGTTACCTGATGAACTATTACCTGTACTTTGATTCGCCTACGGTAAAGCGCACCATCAGCGCCCTGCGCGGTAAAGATCCGGTTACCAGCCACATCAATACTATTATGGATTATACCTTTTACTGGTTTATCAGTATTTATGATTACTACCAGCATTCGGGCGATCAGGCGTTCATCAAACAATCGTACCCCGGTATGCAAAGCATGATGAACTATTGCCTTTCGCGCCGTAACGCTAACGGACTAATGCAGGGGCAGGCCGGCGACTGGGTATTTATTGATTGGGCAGATGGCCTGAGCAAAAAAGGCGAAGTAAGTTTTGAGCAACTACTGCTGTGTCGCAGTTTAGAAACTATGGCGCTTTGTGCCAACATTATGAAAGACCCTAAAGCCGCTGCCAAATACAGCGCGCTGGCTAAGGATTTAAAAGCCAAGCTATTTACCTACTACTGGAATGCCCAAAAGCACGCCCTGGTACATAGCCGTATTAATGGTAAGCAAACGGATAACGTTACCCGCTATGCCAACATGTTTGGCATCTTCTTCAACTACTTTAACGAGGCGCAAAAGCAGGATGTAAAAAAATATGTTTTGATGAACGATAAGGTACAAAAAATAACCACGCCTTACATGCGCTTTTATGAGCTGGAAGCCTTATGCGCTATGGGCGAGCAGGGTTATGTTTTAAAGCAGATGAAAGATTACTGGGGCGGTATGCTCAACCTGGGTGCAACCTCATTTTGGGAAGAGTACAATCCGGACAAAAAAGGAGCTGAACATTACGCCATGTATGGCAGGCCGTTTGGTAAAAGTTTATGCCATGCCTGGGGGGCCAGTCCTATTTATTTGTTGGGTAAGTATTACCTGGGTGTAAAGCCAACAGCACCGGCCTACCAAACTTATGTTATTGAGCCGCAACTGGGTGGCCTGCAGTGGATGGAAGGTGCCGTACCTACGCCCAATGGTGATATAAAAGTTAATGTAACCACACAGCAAATTAAAGTAAGTGCCCAAACGGGTACGGGTACGTTACGTATTAAAAGCAAAACCAAGCCGGTTTGTAATGATGCAACCATCAAAACCATAGCTAACGGCGCGTACGAAATTAGTATACAAAAAGGAAAAGATTATACAATAAATTACACCGCAATTTAGGCAATTTGCGTGTTCGTCTAGCTTAGGCCGAAATGGCTAACCGATTGTAATTTAATGTATACAACAATATTCAGAAAGTATTTAAAGCCCTCCCCCCCGGGGAGGGTTTGGGTAGGGCTCTTGTTGCTTTTACCTTTTCATGTGTTTGCTCAACTTGTAGATAAAACACCTGCCGCGGTACCTAACGCACCTGTAGTTTTTAATACTGAGCCTTGGGAAGACCCGTTGGTAAACGGTATTAACCGCGATGCCTCACGTGCTACGGCTTACTCTTTTGGCAGCGTAGCCGATGCCTTGCAGGGCGACCGCGAAAAATCGGGCCGCATGTTGTCTTTAAACGGCCAATGGGATTTTGCTTTTGCTGAGAAACTTGCCGATGCACCCAAAGACTTTTACAAGAGCCGGGTGAGTGGCTGGAAAAAGATCACCGTGCCATCAAGCGTGGAGATGCTTGGCTATGGCAAACCTATTTATAAAAGTGCCGTTTACCCGTTTAGGCCGGTTAACCCGCCACATGTACCGCTTGACATGAACGGCGTTGGCAGCTACCAGCGCACTTTTACCATGCCAGCCAACTGGAAAGATATGAATGTTACCCTGCATTTTGGTGGTGTAAGTTCAGGCTTTAAAGTATGGCTCAATGGCAAGTTTTTAGGTTATGGCGAGGATAGCTTCCTGTCGTCGGAGTTCAACATCACGCCTTACCTGCAAGCCGGCGAAAATATAGTATCTGTACAGAATATTCGTTGGAGCGATGGCTCTTTTCTGGAAGATCAGGATCAGTGGCGTTTGAGTGGTATACACCGCGAGGTCATGCTGCTGGCCGAACCCAAATTGCGCATAGCCGATTTCTTTTACCAAACTAAGCTCGATAAGCAGTATAAAGATGCCGTGCTCAGCATCCGTCCGCGTATCGAAAATTTAACCGGCAAAGCAATTGCCGGTTACCAGCTTAAAGCCCGCTTGTTCGACAAGAATAAAAAAGAAGTTTTACAAAAGCCGCTGGTGCGTAGCGTAGAAAGTATTGTCAATGAGATTTATCCGCGTTTGGATAATGTTAAATTTGGCCTGCTGGAAACTAAGGTAAGCAACCCTGATAAATGGAGCGATGAGCAACCTAATTTGTACACGCTCACCCTATCGTTAGAAGACAGCACCGGCCGTGTGCTGGAAGTGAAAAGCTGCCGCTTAGGTTTCCGCAGTATCGAGTTTTCAAAAACAGACAGTAAGCTGCTCATCAATGGTAAAGTAACTTACCTGTATGGCATTAACCGGCCCGATCATCATGCGGTTAAAGGCAAGGCGCTCTCGCGCGAAGATATTTTAGAGGATGTGCGCACCATTAAGCGTTTTAACTTCAATTGCATCCGTACAAGCCATTATCCTATGGATCCTTACCTGTATGATTTATGCGATCAGTACGGTATTCTAGTGATAGATGAGGCAAACCTGGAAACTCATGGCCTTGGCTCCAAGCTGAGTAACGATCCACAGTGGACCGGCGCTTACCTGGAGCGTGCTACCCGTATGGTAATGCGTGATAAGAATCATCCCAGCATCATCATCTGGAGCCTGGGTAACGAGGCCGGTCGGGGACCGAATCATGCTGCTATGGCCGCCTGGATACACGACTTTGATATTACCCGGCCTGTGCATTATGAACCTGCACAGGGCACCCCGCAGGCCGAAGGCTACGTAGACGTAACCGACCCACGGTATTTAAAGCCTAATGATCACTCTCACCGCCTGCAAAACCCTATTGACGAGCCTTATGTAGATATCGTAAGCCGTATGTATCCGGCATTATATACTGCTCCGTTGCTGGTTAATCAGCAAAACGGCGACACGCGGCCCATCTTTTTTGTGGAGTACTCACATGCTATGGGTAACTCCAATGGTAATTTAAAAGAGCTTTGGGACCAATGGCGATCCAGCAAGCGCGTAATTGGCGGCGCTATCTGGGAGTTTAAGGATCAGGGCTTATTGAAAAAAGACTCAGTTGGTACGCCTTTTTTTGCTTACGGTGGCGATTACGGCGAAAAATATTTCGATAACTTCACCATCAAAGGAACTGTAGCTTCGGATGGCAGGCCTAAGGCCGCCATGTTTGAGTGTAAGCATATTTTCCAGCCGGTAGTGAGCGAATTGGTTGATGCCCCAAAGGGATTAGTTAAAATAACCAACCGTAGTGCTGTACAAACATTAGCTGGATACAGTGTAATGCTGCAAGTTAGGGAGGATGGCCGTTTAATTTTGCAAAAGGCATTGCCCGTTATGAACCTGGCTGCAGGCAAGGATACCGTCATCAATATTAAATCATACCTGCCAGCGTTAAAAGCTGGGTATGAATACTTGGCGACTATCCGTTTTAGCTTAGCACATGATGAGTTATGGGCGGCCAAAGGTTACGAAATAGCTTCCGACCAATTAGCATTAACCGGTTTGCCTGCGGTTAAATTTCCAGCTAAAAACAGCGGTGCCGTTACGTTGGATGATAGGGCGGACGCTTATACATTATCAGGCAAGGGCTTTAAGGTGAGCATCAGTAAGCAAAATGGTGCTTTAACCTCGTACCTATACAATAATCAGGAGCAGATATTTGCGCCGTTGCTGCCGCATTTTAGTCGCCCGGCTACCGATAACGATCACCGCGGCTGGAAAGCCGACCGTAAGCTAAAGCCATGGTTTAAAGCCATACCGGTACTTAAAAATATTACCGCTAATAAGTTGGGCAATGGTGCGGTTGCGGTAATTAGCAATTACAGCCTAATTAATGATAGTGCCCAAGTTAAGGTAACCTATACTATTAACGGAATGGGCGCAGTTAGGGTAGAACAACAGCTTACCCCAAAAGTTACCGGCTTGCCTAACATGCCTAAAGTGGGCATGCAGGGCGGCATTAAGCGTAGTTACGATAATATTAGCTGGTATGGCCGTGGCCCAATGGAAAACTACATTGACCGCAGGAGCGGCTTTGAGTCGGCTATTTACACGCAGCCCATACAAGATTTTATGGAGCCTTACGCCGTGCCTCAGGAAAACGGCAACCGCACGGATGTACGTTGGATGCTCCTGGCAGATAAGCAATCGAACGGCTTACTGGTAGTAGCTGATAGCTTGCTGAGCATGAGCGCCTGGCCTTACACCGAAGCCAACATTGTGGCTGCTAAACATACCAATAAGCTGCAAGATGCCGGCTTTATAACGCTGAACATTGATTTGATACAAATGGGCCTTGGCGGCAATGATAGCTGGTCGGACGTGGCCGCACCATTGGATATTTACCAGATACCGGCTAAGCCGTACAAGTACAGCTTCTACCTTTATCCTTACAAAGGAAATGTAGGAAGTGTGCGTAGTGTGGTCAATAAAGTAAAGAATTAAGACATTACAAAGAGTATTGTCAACCCGAACCGAAGTGAGCGATCTTTCCAAATTGATTAGCTAATCGCTTTGCAAGGACTTCTCGTTAGTACTCAAAATACAAAGGAGGAAAGATTTAAAACATGAAGAAACTCATACTGTACATATTGCTTTGCATTGTTTGCTTGGGTTCTTCGGTGAACCATGCCCGGGCACAGGTACGAGGCAAAGTATTGGCCCAAACCGATCTGGAACGTCTTTTTAAGAATCCACCACAATCGGCCAAACCCTGGGTGTTTTGGTATTGGATGCAAGCTGCTGTTACCAAGGCCGGCATAACTGCAGATTTGGAAGCCATGAAGCAGGCCGGTATGGGTGGCGCTTATTTAATGCCCATCAAAGGTGTTGCTAACCCGGCGTGGATAACGCCTCCGGTTGAGCAATTAACGCCCGAGTGGTGGGCAATGGTAAAGTTTGCCATGCAGGAAGCAGATCGCCTGGGCCTGCAAATGGCCATGCATGATAGTGATGGTTTTGCCCTTGCCGGCGGCCCCTGGATTACGCCCGAACTATCCATGCAAAAAGTGGTATGGACAAAAACACAATTGAAAGGTGGGCATCGCTTTAACGACACGCTAACCCGGCCTGAAAGCTACAAAGGCTATTACAAAGACATTGCGGTGCTAGCTTACCCTTCTCCGGCAGGTGCAGGCATTACATCCAAACAAATTATTCCCAAGGTTATTAGCAGTGTTTCGGGAACAGATGTCCAGTTTTTAGCTGATCCAACCAACAAAAAAACTTTTACCAGCGCTGATTCTTGCTGGATACAGCTGGAGTTTGCCTCACCGTTTACTTGTCGGTCGTTAGTAGTGCGTACTAATGCTCCAAATTACCAGGCCGAGCGGTTGCTCATTGCCGTTAGTGATGATGGAAAAAGCTTTCGTCCTTTAACCCGTTTGCAGGCACCGCGCCACGGCTGGCAGGATAATGACACGTTTATTACCCAGTCGATAATACCAACTACGGCCAAATATTTCCGTTTCATTTATAATAAAGAGGGCTCGGAGCCGGGTGCCGAAGATTTGGATTTTGCCAAGTGGAAGCAATCGCTCAAAATATCGGGTATCGAATTATCGTCCGAGCCTAGCATTCATCAATACGAAGGCAAAACCGGCGAAGTTTGGCGCATTAGCAAGCATACTACTACGGAGCAACTGCCTGATAATTTGTGTATCCCGAAAGATAAGATCATTGACTTAACCGGTAAGCTGGATGCAAGCGGCCGTTTGCAGTGGGATGCCCCGGCAGGCAACTGGACTATTTTACGCGTAGGGCATACATCAACCGGTTACACCAATGCTACCGGCGGTAAGGGAGCCGGGCTGGAATGCGATAAGTTCAACCCGCAGGCTATTAAGCTACAGTTCGACAGCTGGTTTGGCGAAGCCATTAAACAAATTGGACCCGACCTGGCCAAACGTGTGTTAAAAGTTTTCCATGTGGATAGTTGGGAATGTAGCAGTCAGAATTGGTCGGCCGGATTTGCGCAGGAATTTAAGCAACGCAGAGGGTATGATTTGATGCCATACCTGCCGGTAATGGCAGGCGTGCCTATACAAAGCGCAGCACAATCAGAAAAAGTACTGGCCGATGTAAGGCAAACCATTGCCGAGTTGGTGGTTGATAAATTTTATACCACCATGGCTCAGTTAGCGCATGAAAAAGGCTGTATTTTTACAGCCGAAGCCGTTGCCCCAACCATGACAAGCGACGGCCTGCTGCACTACAGCAAAGCTGATATAGCCATGGGCGAATTTTGGCTGCGCAGCCCTACGCATGATAAGCCAAACGACATGCTGGATGCCATATCGGGCGGGCACATTTACGGCAAAAATATTATACAGGCCGAATCATTTACCGAACTGCGTACCATGTGGGATGAGTATCCTGCAATGTTAAAAGCACTTGGTGATCGTAACCTGGCCTTAGGTGTGAATAGGCTGGTTTTCCATGTCAATACGCATAACCCCTGGATGGATCGCAAGCCGGGCTTAACACTGGATGGCATTGGTGTGTTTATGCAACGCGACCAAACCTGGTTTAAACCAGGCCGTGCATGGATTAAATATCTGGAACGCTGCCAAGCGCTCCTCCAGCAAGGCAATCCGGTTACCGATATAGCGGTGTTCACCGGCGAGGAAACGCCGCGCAGGGCCATGCTACCCGATAGGCTGATCCCAACCTTGCCCGGCTTGTTCGGCGCTGAACGGGTGGAACGCGAAAAAGAACGGTTAGCTAATAAGGGGTTGCCCATGCGTACCATGCCAATTGGTGTAAACAGTAGCGCCAATACGCTTGATGCTGATGCCCTAACAGATCCGTTGAACGGTTATAAATATGACTCGTTTAACCTGGATGCCCTGATGCGGCTGGCCAAAGTAAACAATGGCCGTATAGAGTTACCTGGTGGCGCCAGTTACAAAGTCCTGGTCGTGCCGGGTAATACCCAAATGTTGCCCAATGGCGCTGTGATGTCGCAACGGGTAGTAAACCGGCTAAATGAGCTGGTAGCGGCAGGAGCAACAATCATTTATCATCCTAATGCGGGGCCGGCGCTTAAACAAAACCGCAGTGGCAGGGTAATAACCGGTCCTTACCAACAGCCTGATTTAAGGAGCATAGGCTTAACAAAAGACTTTATAGCAACAGATGCATCTGGTAATAGTGCTAAAAATTTAGCTTGGACACACCGTAGCTCAACAAATTTTGATCTCTACTTTATCTCCAATCAGGATAGTGTAGCGCGCCAGTTACAGGTGTCGGTACGTACAAAAGGCCGCGTGCCGGAATTGGCCGATGCTTTAACAGGCGAGTTTAAGCAAACCAACAGCTGGCAGGTACAAAATGAACGAACAGTGCTGCCTGTTAAATTAGAGGCAAGCGGATCAGTGTTCATTATATTTAGAAAGCCAGGTACAGCGCCTGTACTTACCAACCATAAAAAGGAACCGGTAAGGCAATTTATGGAAACCCTGCAGCCTGCATGGACGGTAACTTTTGATGCTAAAATGGGCGGACCAAACGCGCCTGTGCAATGGAGCGCATTGCAGGATTGGAGCAAATCGGCAGATACGACAATAAAGTATTATTCGGGTACTGCGGTTTACAATCAAACGTTTACTTATAAGGGTATTGCTAAAGTACAAGGTGTTTGGTTAAGCCTGGGTAGGGTGGATAACATAGCTGAGGTGTTTGTGAACAACGTTCCATGTGGTGTAGCCTGGACAGCGCCTTACCGTGTTAACATTAGTAAAGCGTTAAAACCGGGTATTAACCAAATCAGAATTGAGGTAACTAACACCTGGGCCAACCGTTTGATGGGCGACCACCGCTTACCTAAAGAGAAACAAATAACCTGGACCAATGCACCTTATCGCCTGGAAGGCAAACCTTTGTTACCAGCAGGATTAATGGGGCCAGTGGTGATTGAAAAGTTGATAGAACAATAATAGAAACCAATATTGCCATATCGAACAATAGTGATGAATCTTTTCCAATAGTGAGCGAATCGCCTGGAAAAAAGTTCTCTTAACACTCGAAATGACAGTTTAATAAGATATGATGAGAAGTGTAGTTAAGATTTTATGTATTGGGGCGCTAACCACCATTAGTGCCACCGCCTTTGCTCAAAGCAAAGCCTTGGTCAATACCTCGGCCAGCCCGTACGCCAAGCTAGGTAGTGTTGATATGGGTAATGTAACCTGGACAAAAGGTTTTTGGGCCGACCGTTTTCAGGTTTGCCGCGACACCATGATCCCGAATTTGTGGGCGGTGTATACCGATCCTAAGGTTAGCCATGCGTTCCGGAATTTTGAAATAGCAGCGGGGCTTGATACCGGTTCGCATTCTGGTCCGCCGTTTCATGATGGTGACTTTTACAAGCTGTTTGAGGCTGTGGCAAGCATGTACAGCGTAACACGCGACCCCAAGCTTGATGGCTTAATGGATAAAACCATAGCGGTGATAGCTAAAGCGCAACGGGCAGACGGTTACATACATACACCTACTATTATTGCTCAGCACAACGATCCTAAAAATGCAAAGGCCTTTGCCGACAGGCTGAACTTTGAGACTTATAATCTTGGGCATTTGATGACTGCAGGCTGTGTACATTACCGTGCTACTGGTAAAAAAACGCTGCTTAACGTGGCTATTAAAGCTACTGATTATTTATATAAATTCTATAAAACCGCATCGCCCGAGCTGGCGCGAAATGCCATCTGCCCTTCGCACTATATGGGAGTGGTTGAGATGTACCGCACTACCCGCAATCCTAAATACCTGGAGCTATCCAAAAACCTGATTGATATACGCGGCTTAATGAAAGACGGAACTGACGACAACCAGGATCGCATTCCATTCCGCCAGCAAACCAAAGCTATGGGCCATGCAGTAAGGGCTAATTACCTGTTTGCCGGCGCTGCCGATGTGTACGCCGAAACCGGAGATAGTACGTTAATGCATACGCTTAACCTGATGTGGAACGATGTGGTGAACCGCAAAATGTACGTAACCGGTGGTACAGGGGCCTTGTACGATGGCGTATCGCCCGACGGTACTTCTTATAACCCGGTTGATGTACAGAAGGTGCATCAGGCGTACGGGCGTGATTACCAGCTACCTAACTTTACGTCACACAACGAAACCTGCGCCAATATTGGTAACGTATTATGGAACTGGCGTATGCTGCAAACCACCGGCAAAGCACAATATGCTGATGTAATGGAACTGGCTTTATATAACAGCGTATTATCGGGCATTAGCCTTAATGGTAAGAACTTTTTATACACTAATCCCATGAGCTATTCGGACGATTTGCCATTTAATCAGCGGTGGTCAAAGGACAGAGTGGGATATATCAAGTTATCTAACTGCTGCCCGCCCAATGTGGTACGTACCATTGCGGAGGTGGGTAATTATGCTTATAGTGTATCAGACAAAGGGTTGTATTTTAATTTATATGGCGGTAATGCATTGAACACTTCCACTAAAAATGGCGCTAAAATTAAGTTAACACAAACTACAGAATACCCCTGGGATGGTAAAGTAAGCATTGTATTGCAGCAAGCGCCAGCCAGCGCTTACTCGTTGTTTTTGAGAATACCTGGCTGGTGTAATGGTGCAACGTTAACAGTTAATGGACAAGCCGTAAATACGCCGATCACATCGGGCCAGTATGCGGAGGTTAACCGCCAGTGGAAAGCCGGAGACAAAATAGAACTAAACCTGCCTATGCCGGTAAAATTGTTGGAAGCAAACCCATTGGTTGAAGAAACCCGGAACCAGGTAGCGGTAAAACGCGGACCAGTAGTATATTGCCTGGAATCGGCCGATTTACCCAAGGGACAAAAGGTATTTAACATTGCTATTCCGTTAAAAAATGATTTAAAGCCGGAGTTGATCCGCATCCAAAATAGCCCTATCATGAGCTTAACCGGCAAGGCGGATGTTAAAAATGGAGGTAGCTGGCAAAATACGCTTTACCGTGAGGTAGCCAGTACTGAATCATCAAAAATAAGCATCCGGTTAATACCTTACTACGCCTGGGGAAACCGCGGACATGTTGATATGGAAACCTGGATGCCGGTGGATAGATAGACTCAACAGTTTAACAAATAATTTAAAGCTCATTTCGAGTACAAAGAGAGATATTATCTGAGCAATAATCTGATCGGTTCGAAAATCTCTCTAGTTCGAGATGGCAAATTTATAGTAAAAGAGCCTGGCATTTGCCAGGCTCTTTTACTATAAATGTACTGTTGTCATTTTCGAGCGTATGCGAGAATCTTTTTAAGCGACTGGCTTATTAACCTCAAAGGACGTCTTATCGCCGTTCGAAACTAGAAATTTCATTTTGGAGTTATTTCAACATATTAACCACATCAGCCCTTCTGCTCTCCGGCCATACATTTAAATAGGTAAGCTTGCCATGTTTTACTTTAACTTCGATGGTAGTTTCATAAGGGGCGTGCAATTTGAAGTGTACATCCCATTTTTTTGGCCAGGCAGGTAGCAGGTATATTTTTCTGCCATCTGTTTGCAGCAGCATTTCCTGCAAGCCAATCATGCCCGAGCCTCCCCAGTTATGATCGGGCGTCCAATCAAAACCCGGTCCCCAAAACGCCGGGAAGCGCCGGCCGGAGTCTTTTAGCTTAACGAGTGTAAGCTTTGTGGCTTCATCTGTTAAACCCAGCCGAGCCGCAAAAATGTTATCTTGTTTCCAGCCAATGCCGCTTCTGAATTTTACGGCCAGGGTATCATATTTCCAGGTATTTAGTGCTACGTCCAGATCGGGTTTGCCTATGCCATAAATGCCCCAGGGATAAACCGGGTAAAGTTGCATGGTCTCTACATTATTCACCCGTTCCCAGCTTTGCGCTGGTGCAATGGTTTTATGGCCGTTAAATTCTCTGAAGCTGATTGGCGGAATGCGCTTAAGCATGGTTTCCCAAGCAGTGCGTTTTTCGGTACTAAGATATTCATCAGGTAGTTCCAGCAAACGGGTGAGCACTGTTTTTAAGGCGGCTATAGTGGAGGTAGAATTGTAAGTCATTTTAAACGTTTCACCTGCCGATCCGGGATATAAAACTAAATGTCCGGCTGCATCAAACACCTTGCTGCCCCTGTTACGGGCTATGTATTGGTAATGCTCATTAAAAAAAGTAAGGCAGCTTTCAATAAAAGGGATGTACGGTTTAATGTCTCTACCTGTATAGCGTTCAGTCTCTAGCATCATGTAACAAAACTCCAGTACGGTATCCCACTCATATTCGAGCCAGGCATTGTATTCTACTCCCTTATCAAAACTGGCCGGACGTTTCCAGCCGTATTCAGATATGTTAGGAAGGCCAAAGTTTTCCAGCTGTTCAGTAAAGCTGGCGCCCGGGTGCCCCCAGTAGGTTTGTGAGCGCAATTCAGCATTTTTTAAAATTCGCAGATAAAAGTCAAACTGTGGTTTCATCAAGTCCCAGTCGCCGTTTTTAAGCATGGGGAAATAGACCAGTCGCTGGTTTTGTGCCGTAATTAAACCACCTCCCCAAAGACGAAAATCGGGGGTAAGCTTAATGGCCGTGTCAATAAAATTGGGATCGTAAGTAAAAAGTCCGCCGTTTGATTTACTAGGGAACTGGCCAAACGCATTGCACCCCAGCATGTAACGGAACAGTTGGTAATTGCGCCCTACCTGCCAGGCTTCCGTTTGTACCGAATCGGTATTGATATGTATAAAACTGCGATTCCAGTATTGTTTCCACCAATTTTGCGTAGTTGTAAGGGCTTTGTGTGAGGATTGTACAGCTTTTGATATCGTTTTTTGTAGGCTCGCTTGCCAGGTGCTTGCGGATGGGGTTTGCTCGGTGTGTAAGTAAACCTCAAAGCTTTGCGTTTTGGTGGCCGATTGGCTCTTTAAACTTAAGCCCTTAAAAGGCGTGCCTGCATACGTACCCTCATAAGTGCCCCCGGGCAACATGCCATTGCCCTGCATACGTCCGCCAAATGTTAAGTAGAAGAGTGGATTATAGAGTTGAGATTTTACAGCGGCCATGCCCTCATGTACCACTGTGGTATCAAAAATGGTTTTGCCGGTGTTTTGGTGGTAAAACTGAATTCCATTACTGGTAAAATTAACCTGATCCTTAGCTGTTTTTATATCCGGATTCTTAGCCCATTTCCAGGAACTTTGATTGTTCTCCTTACCGCTGGTAAAACGGTCTTTAAAACGCCAGTTTTCGTAGGCAGCCTGCACTAATACCGGTTTACTGGCTTTTACCTCAACGTGTATTACCGGGTTAAAAACGTCCACCCAAATTTTAAGATCAGCCTTCAAGCCGGTATTGCTGCCTTCAATATGTACAGCGCCTGTTTGTAAGGATAGTTCCTGCTTAAAATCTTTCCCTTCGAGCGGGTTGGGTGACAGCTTCACCCGTACGCGGCCCAGCTTGAGCATGGTATTATTCTCATCAAAAGTGCCGCTTCTTGAAATGTAAAAAAACAGTTCACCCTTTTCAACCCAAACGTTAAGCCCAATATCGCCACCTCCACAAGGCATAGATTCGCCCGAATTTTGGCTTTGGCTTGTCCATATAACATGGTTCTGCCTTAATTCAGTTGTTTGTGCTTGTGCAGCATAACAGCACAACAGCAATATAAAATAAATTAGGTGGCTAATGCGTCTCATTACATCGGCCAGTTATCTGTTCTGAAAGAAGATACCGGGAGGCCGTCGGTTCCATACAATTCACCTACAATAAAATCGCGGAAGGCGTACCGTACCGCAACTGGTTTTTTAACCTGTGGAGCCGATACCGTAACGGAGCTGCCATTGATAACTGCCTTAGCCGGGTAAAATTTCTGATCATCGCCCGCTATTTCAAATTGCGTTAAAGGCTTACTGTACGATGTTAGACCGTTGTTGGCATTAACAAACCTTATTACGGCGGCCGTATCCTTTACGTTAATAGATTCATACTCCGGACTGGCAAAACCAAACCCTTTTATCCCATAGGTTTTACCCAAGGCAAGGTAAGCCAAACGGGTTCCGCCGGGTTCCTTATGAGCCGGGTGAATGCTCGCCTGCTCGCCAATATCCATTAGTACGGCCATGGCACTGTTAGGTATGGTTTTTTGTGATTTGCGCTGTGCATCGCGCAGGTAGGCCGAGTTGTATTTGCCGCCTTTGTTGTAGGGTGGTAGCTGGGCATAATCGTAAGGCGCTATTTGTGCAAAGTAGAAAGGGAAATCTCCCTGTGCCCACAGCTCACGCCAGCGGGCAACAAGCGCTGGGAAAAGCTTTTCATACTGGTCGGGATTGTCGTAGTTAGATTCGCCCTGGTACCATATAGCGCCTTTAATGCCGTAACCTAAAATAGGGTGCAGCATGCCGTTATATAAAGTAGTAGCCGTACGGCTTACTTGTTTTATGGTGTCGGTTTTGGCCGGTATTTTAACTGTTGGGAAAGCTTTCAACACATCCGCATCTACCCATGCCTCAGCAAACGAGCCACTGTAACTGCAATTAATTAAACCTACAGGCACATTCAGCATGTCATTAAGCAGGCGGCCAAAGTAATAACCGGTTGCACTAAAATTGCTCACAAACTCCGGGCTGGCAACCCGCCACTCGGATGGTTTGCTGTTTTGCTGTACTTCTGTTACTGATGAACGTGGCACCGTATACAATCTGACATTGTTGTTTTTAGATTTCAGGATAACCTCATTTGACGCTATAATGGGTTGGCCTTTGAACCCTTTCATGGGCATTTCCATGTTCGATTGACCGCCCAGTACCCAAACTTCACCAATTAATACATTGTCAAGCTTGGTTATTTGCCCGTTACTAATGGTAATTGTATAAGGGCCGCCGGCTGCAGGGGTGCTTATTTTTATTTTCCATTTACCGGTTTGGTCGGCTGCCGCTTTATATAATTTCTTATTCCATGATGTGGTAATCGTAATGGCTTTTCCGGGTGTATCCCAGCCCCATATAGGCACATCCATTTGCTGTTGCAGTACCATATTGCTGGTAAATAAAGAAGCCAGCTTTACTTGCGCTTTAGATTGAATGGCACCCATCACCATCAGGAAAGCAACAATTGTCTTAATAACACTTATTCTCATGTTACCAAAGATAGTAGATTACAATGAGGCGCGCAAAGTAAGGTAAAAAGGATTTTCCACGTGTTCGCGCTGGTTGTTAATGATCATTTGCGCTACAATCTCACCCATCTTTTGAAAATCGGTCGATATCGTGGTTAAGCCATTCAGAATGATTTTTTTTAACGGCGTTTCATTGTAGGATATAACGCCGATATCTTCGCCTATTTTGTATTTGGTTTGCAGCAGGCGTTCAATTAAAACCACTACGTCATTTTCCATCAGTGTAATATATACTTCGCCGCTATGCAAGGGCTCGCTTTGTATATCATGCACTACCTTGTAGTTAAAGGCGTACTGCGTACAAAAACTAAAAAAGCCTTTTAATATTTCGTTAGAGTGGTAAGTGTGTTCAGGAAAAGTTATTTTAATGGTATGGTACTTACTTAGTGGTTTAAGGGCCTGTTCAAGGGCATGGAAAATATCTTGCTCAAAGTTTTCATATACTGCGGCATACTCGCCTTCAACTCCCTTAACCAATTTATCCAGTAATATTAGTTTCTCTTTCGGTATTTTATTGATCACCTCATGTGCGGTGTCGCCACCCTCCAAAAAGTGCCCGATGATTACAAAATGGGTATAATCTTCGCTGGCATTTTCGAGCATTTTTTTGAAGAGCGAAAAATCATTGTTATAGATGTAAAAGTCTACGGCCGCCTGGTTATCCAATCCGGCTATAATAGCATCATAAATAAGTTTTTTATGCGTACTTAACTTGTTGAACATCAAAAACACCTTAAAACGCTGGAGTGTTTCGCTGCTTTTAATGTAATAACCTTTGCCAGGCACCGAGCCTAAAATGCCTATAGATTTTAAATGCTTATAGGCTTTTTCTGCCGTATCGCGAGATATTTCGAAGTTATAGTTTAGTTCATTTATAGAGGGCAGGGTGTCGTTCTTGTTCAAGCGGCCATCCCGAACAGCCTTTGCAATAGAATTGGCCAGTTGCAGGTATTTTGGTGTTGAGGAGTAGTAATCAATCTCAATATATTCTAAAAAAGAAATGGGTTTCATGAAGTATCAATTGGTCATCACTTGCACTAAAAAATAAATGTAGAACAAATAATTAGTTAACCCAACCATTTGCCTAAAGTATTGCCCAATGTTACATTAGGCAAGCGATTGCACTGGTAATTACGCCTGGGTTGGCTGGTGTTGCCATGTGAAAATTCTATTTGCCGATATTTACATTTTGTTGTACAAAATTATCCAGTTTGTTATTCACTTTATGAATTGGTCTGGTAATAAAGTATTATTGCAAGTGTTAATTTTTACCGGCGTATTTGAGTAATTTTATATAATTTAACCATGACAGTGCATGATAGCTGTATTACCCAGCTTTTCTACTTTCGCTATCACCAATTATAAAATATTTTAGAGAATGCAGGCAATATTAGGGGTTATTTTTCACTTCATCGGAGGTTTTGCATCCGGGAGCTTCTACATACCTTATAAAAAGGTAAAAGGCTGGGCTTGGGAAAGTTTCTGGATAGTAGGCGGACTTTTTTCGTGGTTAATTGTACCACCGCTGGCAGCCTGGCTAACTATACCGAACTTTACCGAAATTATAAAGAATACCAGTTTTAGCATATTACAGTTAACCTATATTTTTGGTGTGCTGTGGGGCATAGGTGGTTTAACATATGGCCTGGGTGTACGTTATTTAGGCGTAGCTTTGGGTAGTTCGGTTATACTGGGTTTGTGTTCTATATTCGGGTCGCTTATACCGTCCATTTATTATGAATTCAATCCGGAACCTAAAAAAGACACCATCTCAACACTAATGAATACACATTGGGGTCAAATGGTGCTTTTGGGTATTTTGGTTTGTGTTATTGGCATCTTTATATGCGGCAAGGCCGGTGTGATGAAGGAGCGGGAATTATCTAAAGACCAGGAGGCAGCCAATAATAATTCCGATTATAAGTTTGGCTTAGGTATTACTTTAGCCATTATATCTGGGGTACTGAGCGCTTGCTTTAATTTTGGTATTGAGGCCGGTCATACCATGGCGGAAACTGCCAATAATTTATGGATGGCAAAAAACCCAGGCCAGGGCAATTTTTTGTACCAAAACAACGTAACCTACATTGTGATACTTTGGGGTGGTTTAACTACCAACCTTATATACTGTATGATACTGAATGCACGTAATAAAACATTTGGTAATTATACAGATAAGAAAACGCCACTATTAGCCAATTACCTGTTCTCGGCGCTGGCCGGTACAACCTGGTTCTTACAGTTCTTTTTCTATGGCATGGGCGAAAGCCGCTTAGGTAACGGCCCTAGCTCTTGGATACTGCACATGGCCTTCATTATACTCATAGCTAACATTTGGGGCTTAGTATTAAAAGAATGGAAAGGCGTAAGCCGCAAAGCATTTACCACCGTTATTGCGGGCATAGCTACTATCATACTATCAGTACTGATAGTGGGTTATGGAAATTCATTAAAATAAATTTAAAAGTAATAAGTAAAAATTCAATATGTCTGTCAACACAACCGAATTCAAGCACGTAAGCTATCTATGGGATGATGCCAAAGCAGCCGAACTGGCTGGTGATGAGGTAGCTTTATTAATATACCGCTCCAACTTATTAGGAGCCGATTTACGCCTTACCAACTATGGCGGCGGTAACACCTCGTGCAAATTGATGCAAAAGGATCCGCTTACTGGTCAGGAGGTAGAGGTAATGTGGATTAAAGGTTCGGGCGGCGATATTGGCACCCTGAAAAAAAGTGGCCTTGCTGCTTTATATGTTGATCGTTTACGTAGCCTTAAAAACGTTTACCGTGGTGTAGAGTTTGAAGACGAAATGGTTGAACTGTTTAACCACAGCATTTTTGATTTAGCCTCAAAAGCGCCATCTATTGATACGCCTTTACACGGTTTCCTGCCGTTTGCACATATCGATCACCTGCACCCTGATGCGGCCATAGCCATTGCTGCGGCTAAAGACGGTAAACAAATTACTGAAGAGTTATTTGGCGGTACCATTGGTTGGGTTGAATGGAAAAAACCAGGATTTGAACTGGGCTTACAGCTTAAAGCTTGTTTAGATGCAAATCCTGGCATACGTGGTATTATGTTAGGCTCACACGGTTTATTTACCTGGGGCGATACCGCTTATGAAAGTTACATCAATACCTTAGAGGTAATTGAAAAATGTGCAGAGTATCTGGAGCAAAACTATGGCAAAAAAGGCCCTGTTTTTGGCGGTCAGAAAATACAAAGCCTGGATGAGGCTAACCGTAAAAAGCAAGCGGTAGCCTTAGCGCCAATACTGCGCGGTTTCTGCTCTAGCGAGCGCAACATGATTGGTCACTTTACTGATGATGCCCGTGTGTTGGAATATATTAACTCTAATGATTTAGAGCGTTTGGCACCTATGGGTACCAGCTGCCCGGATCACTTCCTGCGCACCAAGATCAGTCCGTTAGTGCTGGACTTAACACCTGATGCTGATTTGAGTGATGTAGAAGGCTTGAAAGCTAAATTGGCTCCTGCATTTGAGGCTTACCGCCAAATGTATACCGATTATTACAACACCTGCAAACACGATAACAGCCCTGCTATACGCGATACCAACCCGGTTATTATTTTATACCCTGGTGTAGGTATGTTCAGCTTCTCCAAAGACAAGCAAACTGCCCGTGTAGCCGCCGAGTTTTATACCAACGCTATCAACGTAATGAAAGGTGCTGAGGCTATCTCTGAGTACACTTCGTTACCACGTCAGGAAGCTTTTGATATTGAGTATTGGTTACTGGAAGAAGCCAAGTTACAGCGTATGCCTAAGCCCAAAGCTTTAAGCGGCCGTATTGCTTTAATTACAGGTAGTGCCGGTGGTATTGGTAAAGCTATTGCTAAAAAGTTTGTTGAAGAAGGTGCCGTTGTTATCTTGAATGATATGAACGCTGAGCGTTTAGAAGGTACTGGCGAAGAATTCAAAGCTGCTTACGGTAAAGATTCATACGCTACTGCAGTTATGGACGTAACCAGCGCCGATCAAATTCAGGCTGCTATGGATGTTGCCGCCTTAAACTTTGGCGGTGTTGATTTGATTGTAAACAATGCAGGCTTATCTATCTCTAAAACCATTGGCGATCATACCGAAAAAGACTGGGACCTGTTATATGATGTACTGGTGAAAGGCCAGTTCTTTGTTACCCAGGCTGCTGTTGCGGTAATGAAAAAACAAGCCATTGGTGGCGATGTAATTAACATTGTAAGTAAGAATGCCCTGGTTAGTGGACCAAACAATGCCGGTTACGGTAGCGCTAAAGCTGCACAATTGCACTTAAGCCGCTTAAACGCAGCCGAGTTAGGTCCCGATAAAATTCGTGTGAACGTGGTAAACCCTGATGCCGTTATCAGTGATAGCAATATCTGGGCTGGTGGCTGGGCCGAGGGCCGTGCAAAAGCTTACGGCATTACCGTAGCCGAACTGCCTGCCTACTACGCTAAACGTACTTTATTGAACGAGATTATTTTACCTATTGATATTGCCAACGCTTGCTTTGCCTTAACCGGCGGCTTACTGGCCAAATCAACCGGTAACGTTATTAACGTTGATGGTGGCGTTGCTGCCGGCTTCGTACGATAAGCCCCCTCTAAATCTCTCCCGGTAGGGGAGACTTAAAAATTATTAATCAAGCTCCTAAAAGCCCTCCCTTTCGGGGAGGGGTTGGGAGGGGCTTCTAATTATAACCAATTATGCAAATAGAGAAATATAAAATTGATGAAGCCAATCATCAGTTAAGCAGCAAGCATCAGCGCCAGTTTGATTATGTAGCTGCCGATGTAAAGAATTTGGATGAGGTTATGCAAAAGCTTTCGGCTTTTAACATCACCATCCCCAGCTGGGCTTTAGGAACCGGTGGTACTCGTTTTGGCCGTTTCTCTGGCGGTGGCGAGCCACGCAGCCTCGAAGAAAAAATTGAAGATGTAGGCGTTATTCATGCCCTGAATAAATCAAGTGATTCTATTTCTCTGCACATTCCATGGGATATCCCAAAAAATGCGAATGATATAAAAGCTTTAGCTGCACAAAATGGACTACGTTTCGATGCGGTAAACTCTAACACCTTTCAAGACCAGAAAGATCAGCAACTGAGTTACAAATACGGCTCTTTGCACCATGTTGACAAGGCTGTGCGCAAACAGGCAGTTGAACATAACATTGAGGTAATCAAATACGGTGTGGAGTTAGGCTCCAATGCTTTATCGGTTTGGTTGGCTGATGGTTCCAACTTCCCGGGCCAGTTAAACTTCCGTAACGCATTCCAAAACACGCTGGAAAGCTTGCAGGAGATTTACGAGGCACTGCCGGATGATTGGAAAGTTTGGGTGGAGTACAAACCATACGAGCCAAACTTTTACTCAACTACAATTGGTGATTGGGGCCAATCCTTATTACTCGCTACCAAATTAGGCCCAAAAGCATCAACTTTGGTTGATTTGGGTCACCATTTACCTAATACTAACATTGAACAGATCGTATCATTGTTACTGATGGAAGGCAGACTGGCCGGTTTCCACTTCAACGATTCGAAATACGGAGATGACGATTTAACCGTAGGTAGCATTAACCCTTACCAATTGTTCCTGATTTTTAACGAACTTGTTGAAGGTATGGACGCCCGTGGTATGATACACTCTAAAGATCTGGGCTGGATGATAGACGCTTCACACAACGTGAAAGACCCTATCGAAGATCTGATCCAATCGGTTGAGGCTATTAAAATCGCCTATGCACAGGCTTTAATTGTTGATACAGAAGCTTTAAAACAAGCGCAGCTGTCAAATGATGTTGCCCAGGCACAGGAAATTCTGCAAACCGCTTACCGTACCGACGTTCGGCCGTTAGTGGCCGAGGCGCGTTTAAGAACCGGTGGTGCTTTAAGCCCGCTGGCCGCTTACCGCAGCTTTGATGTACGTAAAAATTTAATTAAAGAACGTGGCGAAAAAACTGTAGCCACAGGATTATAAGCATGACGCCAACACCCGTAATAGCAGTATTTGATGTAGGCAAAACCAACAAGAAATTATTTTTGCTGGATGAAGACTATAACATCGTTTACGAAAAGTCGGCAAGGTTTATTGAGACGTTAGATGAGGACGGCGACGCCTGCGAAAATCTCGAAAGTTTGCAGCTGTCTATTTTTGATTCTTTGCATGAAATTTACCGCCTCGATCAGTTTGAGATCAGGGCTATTAACTTTTCATCGTACGGAGCAAGCCTGGTATACATTAATGAACAGGGGGAGCCATTGGCCCCCCTGTATAATTACCTTAAAGCTTACCCCGAAGAAATAAGCAGGAAGTTTTACCAGGAGTATGGCTCGCCCGAAAAAATAGCTGCCGAAACGGCATCACCGGTATTGGGCAACCTAAATTCGGGGATGCAGTTGTACCGCATTAAACACCAGAAGCCTGATTTGTTTAACCAGGTTAAATATGCCTTACACCTGCCGCAGTACTTGAGTTTATTGGTGTCGGGTGCGGCCTATTCTGATATTACCAGTATAGGCTGCCATACGCAGCTTTGGGACTTTAACCAGCAGGATTATCATTCGTGGGTTAAAGCTGAACATCTTCGTAAAAAGCTGGCTCCTATATTTCCGTCAAATCAGGCTTTGGCTATGATTATTGAAGGCAGGAGCTGTGCTGTTGGTATTGGCTTGCACGATAGTTCCGCCGCGCTTATTCCTTACCTGGTGAGCTTTACCGAGCCTTTTGTGCTTTTATCTACCGGTACCTGGTGCATAAGCCTTAATCCGTTCAATAACCAGCCCCTAACACCTGAAGAGTTAAGTAAAGACTGTTTGGCCTACCTGCAATACCAGGGTAAACCGGTAAAGGCATCGCGCGTATTTTCGGGCAATGAGCATGAGCAGGAGGTTAAGCGCATAGCGGCCTGGTTTAAGCAAAGTGTTGTAAAATACCGTACAATGCCTTATCAACCCGAAATTATTGCTAAGCTGAAAGCAGAGCAGCCACCGGCAAGTACTGTTAAAGATGGCACAGGCCTAATCACTTCGGGCTTCTCGAAAAGGGACCTTGCTGCATTTGCAACGGATATTGAGGCTTATCATCAACTGATGCTTGACCTGGCTTCGCTGCAATATCAATCAACTCAACTGGTGCTGCAAGGAACCAGCGTAAAAGATATTTATGTAGACGGAGGTTTTGGGAAGAATGAGATCTTTATGAATCTTTTGGCTGATTTGTTTCCGGATGTTAAGGTATGGGCCGCTTCTGTAGCGCAGGCTACTGCTGTAGGTACCGCGCTGGCTATCCACAAATCATGGAATAATAAAGCTTTGCCTAATAATTTAATTCAACTTAAACGTTATAATACAGCATCGAATACTGTACATATATGACTGTAGGACTATTTATACCGTGTTACGTTGATCAGTTTTACCCGGGGGCGGCCATAGCCACCCTACAGCTGTTAGAAAAGCTGGGGGTAAATGTTGTGTATCCGCCTAACCAAACCTGTTGCGGCCAGCCTATGGCTAATTCGGGTTTTGAGCATTTAACGGGTGGCTGTAACCGGTTATTTATCGATAATTTTTCGGGTTTTGACTATATCGTGTCGCCCTCGGGCAGTTGTGTGCTGCACATAAGGGAGCATTTGCACGATGATAAGCGCCCGGCAGAAGCCAAGGAGGTTAGCCATAAGGTTTGGGAACTTACATCGTTTTTAACCGATGTGCTGAAAGTGGAAAGCCTGCCTTCGCGTTTTCCGCACAAGGTTGGTGTACACCAAAGTTGCCACGGCCAGCGCGGACTGCACCTGAGCTCGATGACCGAACTGGTTGCGCCGAGTTTCTCTAAGCCGGGCTCACTTTTAAACATGGTGAAAGACCTGGAACTGATTGAGCTGGATCGCAAAGACGAATGCTGTGGCTTTGGCGGTACGTTTTGCGTAGCCGAAGAAGCGGTGTCGGCCAAAATGGGAAAAGACCGTGTCGCCGATCACTTAAAACATGGTGCCGAATATATTACCGGTGCTGATATGTCATGCCTTATGCACATGGAAGGCATTTTAAAACGTCAGGGTAGTAAAGTTAAAGTGCTACACATTGCCGAGATTTTGAATAGCGAAGGTTAAGTTATTGGCCATGGCCTATAAAGACCATGGAAAGACTAACTTCAAACAAAAACCATGGACTATGGTCTATTGTCCGTGGGCTTAAAACAAAAGAGCCATGACTACAACAACAAAAGACCACGCCGAACTGGCCGATATATTCAATAAAGACGAGGAGCGTGTTGACTGGCATGATGAGACCTTATGGTGGATACGTGCCAAGCGCGATAAAAGCGTGCACCAGCTGCCCGAGTGGGAAGCTTTGCGTGAGGCTGCCTCTAACATTAAGTTTAATGTACTAAGTAACCTCGATACCTACCTTACAGCATTTGAGGCTGCGGCCAAGGCCAATGGCATTACTGTGCATTGGGCTGCCGATGCTCAGGAGCATAACCAGATTGTGCATGGTTTGCTTACCGAGAACAAGGTAACACAAATGGTTAAAAGCAAGAGCATGCTTACCGAGGAGTGCCATTTGAACGATTACCTGGCCACGCATGGCATTGAGGTGATCGACTCCGACCTGGGTGAGCGTATTGTGCAGTTGGCTGGCGAAGCGCCCAGCCACATCGTACTGCCCTGCATCCATAAAAAGAAAGAAGAAATAGGCGACCTTTTTCACATGTACTTGGGTACGCCATCTAATATGTCAGACCCGCAGTTCCTGACCGAAACAGCACGCGGAAGCCTGCGCGAAACTTTCCTAACCCGTAAAGTGGCCCTAACCGGGGTAAACTTTGCCGTGGCCGAAACCGGCGAGTTTGTAGTGTGTACCAACGAGGGTAACGCCGATATGGGCGCCCACCTGGCCGATGTACATATTGCTTGTATGGGTATTGAAAAACTGATTCCTAAACGGGAGCATTTGGGTGTGTTTTTAAGATTACTAACCCGTAGTGCTACCGGCCAGCCTATTACCACTTACAGCAGCCACTTTAGTAAACCAAGGGCAGGGCAGCAAATGCACCTGGTACTGGTAGATAACGGCCGTAGTGTGCAACTGGGCCGGAAAGATTTCCGCAACTCGTTAAAATGTATACGTTGCGGTGCATGCATGAACACTTGTCCGGTGTATCGAAGAAGCGGCGGGCACAGTTATCATACCGCTGTGGCTGGGCCTATAGGTTCTATCCTGGCACCAAACCTGGATATGAAAAAGTATGCCGACTTGCCGTTTGCTTCTACGCTTTGCGGCTCGTGCTCAAACGTATGTCCGGTTAAGATTGATATACACGATCAGCTTTATAAATGGCGGCAGGTGCTGGTGAAGGAAGGTTATGCACCAACCGGTAAAAAGATAGCCATGCAGGTTATGGCAGCTACGCTGGCATCCCCAACTTTATACCATGCAGCCGGTAAAATGGGCAGAGCTACTATTAAGTATGCACCATTTGCGGTAAACAACAAGCTTAACCCGTGGTACAAACAACGTGATATGCCCGAATCTCCCAAAGAATCATTTGGCGAGTGGTACGGTAAAAATAGAAGCAAGAAGTAAGAAACAAAGATCAGTATAATTAAAATATACAACAGGAGTAAGGATAATAGAATTGATGCAACGATTTGAATTAGATCATCAAACACTCAATCAATAACTCACTCATTAACCTATGAGCAGCAGAGATACAATTTTAGCAGCGGTAGCAAGTAATAAGCCTGAGGCAATGCCTATTCCGGATATTGAACCTTTTAAGCATATTGGTTACGATGATGTGCTGGCACAGTACGAAACGGTGCTTACCGCCATTGGGGGCGCTGTTCACCGTGTGAGCAATTGGGACGAAATTAAGACCATTGTTAAAGAAAAGTATGACTCCCAACATGTGCGGGTGCTAAGTTTAGTTCCGGAGCTTGATGAAGTAGCGACTTCTGCTTATGAAATAAACCCGGCCGCCCACCAACTGGCCGACGTAGAACTGGCAGTTATCAAAGCGCATTTTGGTGTTGCTGAAAATGGTTCTGTTTGGGTAACCGAAGAATTGTTGGGCCACCGGGCAGTACCTTTTATTTGTCAGCACTTAGCCGCGGTAATAACGGCCGACAATATGGTAGACACCATGCACCGTGCTTATATGCGTATAGCAGATACCCAGTATGGATGGGGCGCATTTATAGCAGGCCCTTCTAAAACTGCCGACATTGAGCAATCACTGGTGCTTGGCGCTCACGGACCACGCTCCATGACCGTATTTGTGCTGGATCAACAAAATTAGTACAAGCGTTGCCTGTATACCGCGGATTGATTGGTTTATTTGCGGTATTACAGGCAACGTTTCTTCAGTATGGGCTTCAAGCTACCTGCTTTCCTGCCTTAAAAGAGGGCCTGGTATACGTTAAGGAGATACTTATCAAACACTCATTTAAGTTTACCTTGCGGATATGATTTTGCGTTTAATTATATGATGCTGACAGGCAGCGGAAGAGGCTCAACCAGATAGCCTAGGTTAAGTTAATCTATTCGAAGTACCGCCACTGCAGGTAGGTGCACAGCCCCTCAAGTTCAGGGAAAATGGTAAATGCGTTTACACCTACGGTATTAAGGTCTGTCCTGATATCAACCAGCTTGTCGGCCGGAATCTTAACTTTAATAAGCTTATCGGCGTAACTGTCACTCTCATTCATATAGCGTTTATGTAACAATTCTTCCGATGAAGGAACACTGAACACGCCGGATTGATTGTTGATCCGTTGTTTGATAATGCGCGGCCTGAAAATTTTCGTTTGCTTCACATCAAAAGGGCTTACTTTTTCTATGTTCAAATCAAAGTCTTTCTGGTGGGCCATTAGTATCCACACTACTGAATAAGTACTATTTTCTTCGTCGCCATAGCTTTCACCTGTGGCAAACCAAAGGGCTGTTAGTGCATTGTTAGACCAATCGAGCAAGCGGGTTGGTAAACCAAAGTGCTGCCCCAAGGTTAAATAATCCCAGTCATCCATTGGGCTATGCCCTTCAATAAGTAATGGATTGGTTCGCTTAAATTCATGCAAAAGTAGCTGTTCTACCTGTAGCAGTTCGCCTTTAGCTTTTAACCGGCATATTTTGGGAATGAGCGGATAGTCGGCCGTTTGTCCTCTGAATAAAAAATCTTCAAAGTTACCATCGCTTATATTTTCTTCCTTGCTTAATTTAATTAGCTTCAGATAATCTTCAATGTTATCAACCTCTACTTCCCTCATAATTATGCCAGATTACACAATGCCTAATATTGTTTTTGCCAAACCAATCATGTGCTCGCTGCCGGTGTATTTGCCATGCTCGTCTGAAAGTTTTACCACCTCAGTCCATTCGCCATTATGCGGACAAGCCTCGGTCATTTTAATCACAATGTTCATTGCCTGTGGCCCAACATCATTAGTAAAGTTTGTACCAATACCAAATGATATGCCCACGCGGTTGCGGCAGTGTCCGGCAATACGCGCTACCTTATCATAATTTAAAGCATCCGAAAAGATGATGGTTTTAGTTAAAGGATCGATGCCTAAACTGTTATAATGTGCAATTACCTGATCTGCAAATTGCAAAGGGTCGCCGCTGTCATGTCGTACGCCATCAAAAAGCTTAGAGAACATTTTATCAAACTGCTTAAAGAATACGCCGGTCGTATACGTGTCTGATAAAGCAATACCTAAATCGCCCCGGTATACCTGTACCCAATGCTCAAGCCCCAGGGCATTAGCCATTTTAAAACCATAACGGGCCGCATGGAACATAAACCATTCGTGTGCATGCGTACCGATAGGCTTGGTTTGATGAAGCATGGCCATGTGTACGTTGCTGGTGCCCACAAAGCTGTTTGGTCCGTACTGCCTCAATGCTTGTACAACCATGCGTTGCACTTGGTACGAGTGCCTGCGCCTGGTGCCAAATTCGGCTACGTTAACACCGAGAGCAGTGTACCTTTCAATCTTTTCCTTAGTGCGCTCTGTAACCTCTTCATTGCTGATCCGTTCGGTATGATTGAGCTTGTAATACAACTCGCATATGAGCGACATGATGGGCACTTCCCATAAGATGGTGCGGTACCATAAACCTTCAATGTGTACCTGAAGCTCGTTGTCATGCTGCTCTATTTGTACCTCTTCGGGATTGTAACGGTAGCCTTCCAAAAAATCCAGATAAAGCGGATCAAGGTAAGGGCAGGTAACACGTAGAAAGTTTTTTTCTTCGCGGGTGAGCTGTAGGTGGGCCATATCATTTACAGCCTCACGCAGGGCTTGTGCAAACCCTGGCGGAAAGCTGTGCTTGCCGCGGTTAATGAACTGGTAACGAGCCTTGGCGTACGGAAATAATCGAATAACACCCTGTTGCATTGTGAACTTGTAGAAATCGTTATCTAAAAGTGATGGTAATGAAACCATTGGGTGTGTAGGCATAAAGGTTTACATTTAAAAGAAAACCCATTCTGCAAGAGTGTTGCAGAATGGGTTAATAATTAAGATTTATGCTGTTAAGCGCAATTCGTCAAAAAAGCTGTTTAAGGCTTTATCTAACGATGGCAGAAGCATTCCGCGCTGGCTTTTTAGTGCGCTGTACTTAGGTCTTACTGCCCGGTAATCCATTGAGTGCAAGGGTACCGGGGTTATTAAATGAGCACTGTAACCAGCTCGTTGGGCCAGTTCAGTAGCAAAATTAGCCCAGCTTTCGCTGCCGTGATTGGCCAGATGCCAAATGCCGTATTCGCCGTCAATTAATAAGTTAAGTGCGGCATTTACCAGATCGGGCACATAAGTTGGCGAAACGAAAACATCATGCTCAGCCATAATGGATGTACGGCTCTTTAAATTATTGAGTACACTGATTACATAATTGTTTGAATCCCATGCACTAAACAAAGCGCCGGTGCGTACAACTAAAGCCGACGGATCATTTTTTAATACACACTCCTCTGCCAGGGCTTTGCTTTGGCCGTAAATGTTAAGTGGTTTAACCAGGTCATTTTCCAGATAGTGTTCGTTCTTTTCGCCATCGAAAACTAAATCGGTTGAAAAGTTGACTAGTTTAATGCCGTATTTCCCGGTAAAATAAGATAAGTTTTCGGCACCCTGAGTATTTAACTCATAGCAGCTGTTACACGCAATTTCGGCATGGTCGATCTGCAAAAAGTCGGCTGTGTTAATAATAGCCCATGGCTTAACATCCTGTATAACCCGTTCAATTTGGTCGCGGTTAGTGATATCAAGCTCTGTTTTGCTGAGCATTTTAAACCTGATGTTTCTTAGCTTACATACCCGTGCGAATGCATAAGCCAGTGAGTTTGATTTGCCTACGATTAATAATGGTGAAGCGACCGGTTCGGTGCTTTTGATAAGCTGATGAGCCGAATGGTTATATAGCACCCTTATTTCTCTTTCCCACCATCCCTTGCCATTCATTACCGGATGATTGAAATCTTCACCTTTTGAAAGACATTTGAGCATCTGCGTTAATGCGGTAGCGCGTGGATAGCCCGATAGCACATCAAAAACGCCAGGTTCATAATCGCCGTTGGGCTGGGTAAGCAGCCTGTTCCAGCCGAATGAACCTAAAAGGGCCCAAGCAGTAATGCCCCTAACATCTACTTTTTCATTTTTGAGTTTTACTGCTGCATCCCAAATCGTTTTAATCCAGCGCAATTGTTCTTCACGTGTACAGTGCAGGTGTACCTCGGTTATGGCCATTGGCTGATGATAACGCTCCCAGGCCTCTTTAAGCAGCGCATAAATTCCGGAAGCCTGTGCATTGCCAACGCGCAGTACTTCTACGTCGGCATAGGTGTGGCGGCCGTTGCTGCCGTGCGTATGTTCCGGAAAACGATCTATATTTTCATCCAGATAACGCTCTGATGTAAGGTAATAGTTGAATCCAAAAATATCCGGTGTGCAAGGGTTCTCAGTAAAGAATGTTAATTCTTCTGCGTTTATGCCGCTATCAATAATATACCTGTACAGTGCGTGCGACGGTGTAACCTTTCCACACAACAAATCAAAACTTAGCCACCGGCGGTGGTTCTCAAAGTCGGCTTGGTATTTAAGCAGCGGCGTGCTATGTATCTTACCCAAATCTTCGGTTTGCACCAGTTTGGCGTTCGGATTTACCTTACGTATAGCCTGCATTGCCAAGGTAGTAGCTTTGCATTCATTAATAAGAATTTTTAGAAAGCTTTTGTCGCCGGTTCCGTGCGGATGCCATATACCATATAGCCCACAAAAGCGCGCGGTTGTTAATGGTTCGTTTACAGGTGTGTAATAATTTATCCAAGGAAATTCTTCGGCAACTTTTCCGGCATATTCTGCAAGTCCGTATACAAAGGAGTCTTCGAGCATATTTACGTAAGCGGGGCCGCTGCCGTGGTGTACCAATCCTGCAATAGGATCTATGTTATGCTCTTTTAGTAGGTTTAGCTTATTTTTAGTGTCTGTCCAGTCTATTTTTATATTACTATCTGGCTGGTGTTTTTCCCATAATACTGGGTATCTTAATTTTTCAACGCCCAGTTCGGCAAATAGTTTAATGTCTTCAGGTCTGTTGTAGTGCCCCGAATAGGTCAGTTGATCAATATAACTATCACTGACACGGTTGATCGTACACTCGATACCACCCCAAATTTTCATATATAAGAACTAAGTTAAACAATAGCTACATAGCTATAACAACTACAGCTATGTAGCGAATTAGTTTATTTTACAAGCGTACTTGTAAGCGTTTTTGTTAAAATGTAATCTTTTAACTGGCTACAGAAATGTTGTTCTTACTACGGGCAACATTTAGAATGTGTTTTTGCATTTGCTGATGCGTCATATCCCAGGAGTTAAGCGCAAGAAAAGTATCGACTTTTTTGAGCCATTGTTTTCTGTCAGCAACGGCCAGTTCCTGATCAATCGCCTGCACAAACTCCAGAGCCGTTGCGCCGATGTGCACCAGGTTTTTGGTGCCATAAGGGTTCACCACATCTTTGATAGGAGTGGATACCACCGGTATGCCTGCTGCCAGGTACTCAGGCGTTTTAGTTGGACTGATAAAGCGGGTGGACTCATTCAGCGCAAAAGGAATGAGGGCCACATCCCAGCCCGACAGGTAAGCCGGCAGTTCCTTGTAGGTCTTTTGTCCCAGATAATGGATGTTGGCATTTTTGGGCAAAGTAGCCGGGTCGATCTTTACAACCGGGCCTATGAGCATGATCTGCCAATCGGGTCTGGCATCAGCAATACCGCGAATGAGTTCAATGTCAAAGCGCTCATCGATCACCCCGTAAAAGCCCAGCTTAGGGCCTTTAATCCCTGCCTGATCTTGCGGTTCTGCTTTGGCTTTACGGGCTTTGGCAAAATGTTCCTTTTCGATGCTGGAAGGGAAGGGGTAGATGTTGGCATGCTGATTTTTTTTAGCCTCGTACAGTGAGTGACCACCGGTAAAGACCACATCAGCATACTTCATGAGCTTCTTTTCCATGTCTTTAAGCGCTTTAGGGGCGTTCTTAAAGGCAGAGAGCTCGTCCATGCAATCGTATATGGTCACCTTAGGCGTATGTTTTTCAGAGAAAGACATGGCCATGGGTGAGTAGTACCAGAAGGCAAAGTCTTCTAAGTCCTTGTCCTGTAAAAACTGATTAAGCAGGCTGCCCACAGTGCTGATCACTTCCTGTTCAGAAAGGCCGTGCGGCAGGTGAGGTACACCTACAAAAATGTTGCCCTCGCGTGGTGAAAAAGAAAGGCTGGCCTCGGAGCAGTCCTCAAAAAGCGGCTCTTCTAAAAAGTAAACTTTAAAGTAGGCGGCAAAACGGCTCAGCAAATGTTGTGGACGCTGGTACACAAAGTCCCAGCGCAAATGTGAAAAGCATAGCAGGTTTGTTGGTAATGTATTTATTATGTTTTTCATAGATAGATAGAGGGTATTATAAACTTTACATTTTTATTAGCAATTGGTATGCCCATGTTTACTTAAAACTTAAAGGAATATCAATTTACGCAAATAAACACGTAAAAAAAATTGATAAACAGGTGTTTATACGTAGTCCGGCTTGCACGTGTCAATACGCAGTTTGTATCCTAATTGTATAAAAATTAAACTAATCTGAAGTAAATAATGTTAGTTAATGTCGAGAAATAGCTACATCCTAAATAATATTTAATAACAATAATTAGTTTTTGATAGCTATGGAAGAGAATAACACCTGTCCGGTGCCAAATGGTACATTACTTATAATAGGTGGAGCCGAAGCCAAAGAAGATAACCAGGAAGCCGAGAAAAACGACAGCCAGTATAGCATAGGCATGGAAGTATTATCTTGCTTTGTAAACTTGCTTGAAGCTGAGCATGCCGTTGTTGAGGTAATAACTTCGGCATCATCTTCTGAACCGGAAGAGTCATTTAAGAACTATGAACGTTCTTTCAAGGATTTGGGTGTTTATCAGATAAATCACATACATCATGATAACAGGGCGGATGTTAAGTTAGATGAGCTTGAAGAAAGGATTACTGCCGCACACGGCGTTTTTATTGCTGGTGGCGATCAGTTGAAACTAACTGCCGTATATGGTGGTACTGATGTGCTATTATTGTTAAAACAGCGGTATATACACGATAGGTTGATCATTGCGGGTACAAGCGCTGGCGCCATGGCTATGTCTACCCCGATGATATACCAAGGCGTTGGCCGGGATGAAATGATTGCCGGCAATGTGAAAATTACAACCGGGCTGGAGTTTTTGCGTGACGTATGTATTGATACCCACTTTGTAAACCGTGGGCGCTTTGTACGTATGTCGCAGGTTATTGCTACTAATCCAACCTCTATTGGTGTAGGTATTGAAGAAGATACCGCTATGATTGTAAGGAATGGCAAGGAGGCCGAAGTAGTTGGCTGCGGCGTTATTATTGTTATAAATGGTTACGAAAGCCATGGTACAAACATTCATAATCATGGCGATGACGAGCCTTTAACCATACGCGGGCTTAATGTTGATATCCTATCTAAAGGCGAGAAATTTATTATCCCTGAGCTTAACCCCCCACATAAGTAATTTGGAGATATAGGGCGGTGTAATAAAGCGTTGTTACGCCGCCCTAATAATCATCTTGCTTTATTTTAAATATGGCTCCCTCAGGTATTTGAAATGTTTTTAACTGGCAAGCCAGACGACTGGCGGGCTCGGCATCGTATAAAATGTCAAGCGTTTGCATTTCGTTTGGATTAGGGAGCGGTAACAAGTTTAGTCCCTGTACAACCTGTACATGGCACGTGGCGCATAGGCCCTTACCGCCGCAGGTGGCCAGAATATCATACCCCGAAGCTTTAATGATTTCCATAAGATTATCGGGGCTATTTGTATTTAGGCTACCACTTTGCAAGTAACAGCTGTACCCTCAAGTGGTAACCACAAAAGAGCCGTACTCTTTACAAAGCAATGATCAACCCGTTCGCCCAATGTATAACCGGGACGGAATGGATCAATTTGCTCAATAAGCTTGTTTACCAACTCCTGTGCTTTAATAACCGGGTACCCGGGTATGTCATAAATCGGCTTATGTGGATAGATCTCTGCCAACTGGCCGCCGACTTGAGGGAGTGCATCTATGAGATGGCAACGCATTTTTAGCAATCCAGCTTCAAAAACCGCAAATAAGCCAACAGGACCGGCGCCAATTATGCAGATATCTGTCTTTATCATGAGCTATGCTATAATTTAATGTGCATTTCACGAGAAGGATGTGCGGGCATCTTGAAATTTCTTAGTCAGACGTCCTGCAAAAACTTCAAATAGACCGAATGCCAGGTATGGCCATCGCGTGCTGTCAGAGAATCCGAACAGCCAAGGCGTTATGATCAGGAAAGCGCCTGTATATACATCCAGTGTTAAGTGCGTAGGAATTGAAATCTGCTTAACAACGCCAGCCTCATAGTTAGTGAATATGGCCATTAATAGCAGCAAACATCCCATGATTATGATCACCCATTGGGCTGCCGTGCCGTTATTATATTTAAATAACCATGGCGAGGCAAGAAAGAGTATTCCGCTCATATAATCTGTTATACCGTGTACTTTTGTTGAAATTACTCTCATACTACCTTTCTTTTAGTTTACTATTTGCGATGTCAATCGCCTTAATTAGTCCGGCTATTATATTTCATCGCCAAAAGATTGTAGAAGGCGTGATGACGAAATCATTTACAGCAGAGCAAGGGTGCGTACTATAAAGATTATTGATGTATTCAAATGTTAATCAAAGGTTAATAGGTTTTGTTTTTGAAAATTTGATTATAGGGGTTTTGCCGCCAGCTATAGCACCTCACAGGTTAGAATTCTGTTTTCTGCTAATTTTTAAAACCCTTTGTTGTTTCTTAAAGTTATTGTTGTATTAACTATTATATAAATAGTTTTCAGCAATATTAACACACAACTTATGGGAAAAGATAAGAACGGCGGATACGTTCCGCCGAAAGGCAAACCATCCGGAAGCGGTAGAGAGACACATGGATTAAAAGATGCATTTGCAGCAATTGATCCAGAAACAGAAAATGAAATTGTAGAAAAGTATACCAAGGATGGTACCGATGAGCTTGCCGATGGCATACATGTACGACACGTAAACCGAAATCTGCACAAGGGTGAGGATTTGGAAGATAACAATAATAGTAACAATGGTTAATCAGACACAAAACAGATGGAATTAATATCAAAAGAAGAGTTCAAAGAGCTGATAAATTATCATGGTAATAATTGCATCTCCATTTATATACCCACGCACCGGGCAGGTGTTGAGGTGAATGAAAAACAAGATGCTATTGTTTTAAAGAATGTACTGCAGGCGGTGAATGCCGATTTGCAAAAGAAAGGGCTTAACTCACAAACTATTGAGCAACTGTTAAAACCGGGCTTTGAGTTGTATAACAACGAAATTTTCTGGAACAGCCAGCTCGACGGGTTAGCGGTGTTTATGGCCGATGACTTTTTTAAGGTTATACAATTGCCATTTGCAGTAAACGAAGAATCCTATCTGAACAACTCGTTTTATATTAGTCCGCTTTTGCCGGCCATAACTAATAATGAGGAGTTTTATTTACTGGTGCTGAGTAAAAGCGACGCTATCTTTTTTCAGGGTAACGCCTTTGGCTTGCAGCGTTTAGAAGTAGAAGGCCTGCCAAACGGCATGGATGATGTAGTGCACTTTGAAGAAAAAGAAGATCAACAATTATTTAGGCAAGGCGGTAAAGGCGGCACAGGCAGTGCAAGCTTCCACGGCCACGGCGAGGGGCAGCTTGATGATAAGGCTAATCTAGGCATCTACTTTCAGGAAGTAGATAAAACGCTGTTTACTGAAGTGCTGCATGATAAACATGTACCTTTGGTACTTGCCGGCGTAGAATACCTGATACCTATATATAAAGGGGTAAGCAAATATAACAATATAGCTGATGAGGCTATAACCGGCAGTCAGGAGCACGAAAGTCCGCATGTGTTGTTTACCAAAGTGCGCGAAATTCTGGAGCCTTATTTTGAACAGGAAACAAAAAAACGGCTGGAGAACTACTATAACCAGATTGCAACACCGCTTACTTCGTCAATGCCCGATAAGGTTATTCCGGCAAGTTTTTATGCGCAGGTGTCTGACCTGTTTATATGTAAAGGCGAGCATATTTGGGGAAGGTTTAATGAGGCCGATAACCAACTGGAAATTCATACCGAAAAGCAAGATGGCGATGAGTGTTTGATAAACCAGGCCGCCGCAAAAACGTATGCCAATGGTGGCTCGGTATATTTATTAGAGAGAGAACAAATGCCTAAAGAAAGCATTATAGCAGCCTTTATGCGGTACTAATTTGATAGGTTAAAAAGGCGGTACATTACCGCCTTTTTATTTAAACGAAAGGAGAGGAATTGTGGAACAAGAAAACGATCAATTAAACGAGCAAGGTGCCAACTCTTATAATGAAAAGGAAGGTTTGCAGGACGCCCAGCAAAGCGGGCAGGAAATTAGAGACGGTGCACGCAATGAAGACCAGTTGGATAAGATAAAAGCATCGGTGCCTGAAGGCGGGCGCGATGCCTATCCGGAGCAACAGGCCGGTACGCCGCCTAATACGTACCTATCTTCTGAAGAGAACCCGGAAGAGTAGTTGGGAAATAGATCCATATAACGTAAAGGACCAGAGCACATTCGCTCTGGTCCTTTTTTTGGGAGGCTTATTGTTCATTACGCTTGTAGCTTTCTGTTTAATTGGTCAATTGCATCAACAATTTGCGGCAGTACATCGTCGTCCAGCTTTTCGTCGGCATCTTGTTTCCACTCTCCGTCTTGTTCGTAAAAAACTGCGTATTTGCCGTCAATACCTATTTCATATAAGTGCTTGCCCTGGTAAATACTGGGCTCTATAGTAATGGCCTTAATTGCGCCGTTAATATCAATGTTTAATTTATGCTTCATGTAATATTACTTATTTAAACTTTTATTAATGTTATTCAACCGCGTTAGTCCATTTACAGTCGTGGCAATTTGGGCATTCAGCTTTTTCGTCGAAAGGCTTGTTTTGTGTTAAACCACAGGTTTGGCAAACCAGTATCTCATCATGCTTTTTAAAACGCTTGTTAAAGTCTTCATCCCATCGGGGTATGATAGATAGGCCAGGCTTAGCATTGGCCTCCTGTATTAGCGTAAAGGCACCATTAGCTTCGATATAAAGTCTTTTTACCTTACCTAAATGTTTAATTCCGGATGAGCGCAGCTGGGCTACCAAACGTTCGCGGGTTAACCGCACTTTTTTCATGGTCTTTAAATCCATCACCGAATCCTTCACCACAACGTCGATATTACCATTTGTAAACTGCTCAAATTTCTGATTATTAAACGCCTTACCCGCCACCCAACGGCCAATATATACCACCACAATGCCTATCACGAGCGCTGGCAGCAATCCGCGGTCGGGTGCTTGCAGTGGTACACCAATGCCTGCAGCAAGTGTAACCATAGCAGCTAGTTCAACTCGCCCAAGCTGTGATGACATGCGCTTGCCCAGCAGGCGCATGCACACCATCAACAACAAATAGAAAAAAGCGGCCCTAATAACCAGTTCAATATAAAATCCTGCCGGCACATCGCCTACCAGTATGCGGGTCCAGTCTGTTAATTTAAATTCTTGAGAGTTCATTTTAAATGTCAGTTTACAGCATTAACCCATTCATCATGCCCGCAATCTTCACATGGAGCAGCTGAGTCTTTTGGCTTAACGTATCCGCAGTTTACACAGGCTAATAGCATAACCTGTTGTGGTGTTGCTGTTGTAGCCTGGTTTGTACTTTTTAAAATATCCTGATCGTCTGGTGGTAACACAGGTAAGCCTGGCCGTGGTTCATCTGATTTAATAATGCTAAACAGGCCACACGCTTCCAGGTAAATTCGATCAACAATGCCCAGGTTAAATATTTTCTGCTGCCTGAGTTCAGAAAATAGCTGCTGTTTTGATACTCTGTCTTTCGCCATCTGGTCAATTTGCATAACGCCATCTTTAACCAGCAAGCTGCTTTTACCTTGTAGTATATCTTCTATTCTACCGCTCCTGAAACCCAGCAGGCTAATACCTCGTTGAAAGCCCACTGCACACAATAGCAATACCACGCCCTGTATTATACCACGGTCGGGCATCTGCATCGGTACCGATACAATGGCACCCAATGTGAGCATTACCGACATTTCCATAATGGTCAGTTGTCCGCTCATGCGCTTACCCAGCCACCGTACAATAAACAACAGTACAATGTATATAACCAGCGTACGGATAAATACTTCCAGCAAAAACTCAGGAGGCGCCTGCCCAAAAAGGATACGCTGAATGTCTGCTAAATGTATTTCCTCTTTTTTCATATAACACTTATTCTCGTGATGGGCTATTTAAATTGCAGTAAATATGAAAAAGGATCTATAAGAGACGTGTAAGATTAACAACAGTGATTTGTTATGGTTTTCTTAATAATTAAACTATTAAGTTTCTCATTAATTCAGGAATGGTGTTGAATACAACCCTAAGGAATGAAACAATTTGAGACGATTAAAAGTTGACTTATAATTCAAGTCAATTACCAATTAACATACCTATGCCAACTAATAAAACCAAACACTCGTTCCTATACCGCAACAGCTTAACCTTATTTTTTATGGCCCTGTTCATTGTCACCTTAGGGGCGCAGGCCTTAACAGGCTGGAAGGAGAACAATCAGGAAATGAAAGATATAGGCGGACAAGAAATCGGGTTCGTTTCTTACTTAGGAACCGGACATTTCCTGTCGGCCACGTTCGAAAATTTCCAGAGTGAATTTTTGCAGATGGGGATGTATGTGCTATTGACTGTTAGCTTAAGGCAGATAGGCTCAGCCGAATCTAAAAGCTTGGATGAGGAAGAAGATGTAGATAAGGAGCCACAACCAGCGCCCGATGCGCCCGGACCGGTCAAAAAGGGGGGATTCATCCTAAAGCTCTATAGCAACTCTTTATCACTATGCTTTCTGATACTGTTCCTGATAAGTTGGGCGCTGCATTTGTACGGCAGTTGGGTTGACCACAACGATCATCAATTGCTAATGCATAAACCGCAGGACAGTTTAGCCAAGTTTTTGACAGAGCCTACCTTTTGGTTTGAGACTTTCCAAAACTGGCAAAGTGAATTTTTATCTATTGTTTCTATCGTATTCCTAACCATTTACCTGCGTCAGAAGGGGTCGTCGGAGTCGAAACCGGTTGATGCACCACATATGAAAACAGGTAAATAACCAATAACTATTGTATAAACTATGAATCAAACTTACTTTTTTCCATTCTTAGTACTTAGCTTGTGCTGTGCAAGCTTTGTAAGTACAGCTAACGCGCAAGCACTTGATACTACCCGTAAGTCATATTCTATTTTTAAACCCATGCCTAAGCAATTAGAGCGGGAAGAAATGGAAACTGACAGACCGAACGTAACCGAAACGCCCCATACTGTTGATGCGGGCCACTTCCAGTATGAAACCGATTTGGTTAAGCTTACCCGCGAAACTACGGAAGAGAGTAAGCAACGCCGCTGGTTGGTAAACCAGGCTAACTTAAAATTTGGCCTACTGAAGAACACAGCCTTGCAGGTGATTGTGCAAAGTTATGGTAAGGAAACAAACACAGAACTAATAGGCGGCGATAAAGAGACAATGTCGGGTTTCGGCAACATAACGGTGCGCCTAAAGCAGTGTTTATTTAATAATTACGAAGGTACGTTCAGCATGGCGCTTATGCCTTACGTTAAATTTCCTACTAACCGTTATTCAGACCAGCAAAAATATGAAGAAGGTTTGCTGGTGCCTATGCTGATAAAACTACCTCACGATTGGAAGATTGGACTACAGGTAGAGGGCGACTACATGAATGACGAGGACGAGCAGGCCCGCCATGCAGAGCTACTGCAGTCGTTCGTGATAAGCCATGTACTTTTTAAAAAGCTGGAGGTATTCGGAGAGACGTTTTATACCTACAACTTTAAAGAGCATAAAATGAACAACTTTATTAACACTGCTCTGGAATTAGAAATAACCCCCGACTTTAAGGTAGATGCAGGGCTAAACTACGGTATTCAAAAATCGGCACATAAGGATTACTTTGTGGGGCTGGCATTCAGGTATTAAGCACATATTGTTATGAAACTAAAAGACGTTTTAACGGCTAACCTTGTAAGTACTACGCTGATGACACTTTTTAGTGAGGCGGTGTCTAAGGCAGACGGTAATACCTATAACGAAGCTAAGATATTGGGCGAGCTATTAAATCGTATTACACCGTTAAATAAGCGGCAAGCACAAATAGCGGGTTGGATTGGGCATTACAGTGTAGGTGTTGTCTTTGCGGGCGTTTATGCCGCGTATTTGGAAAGGGCAAAAGCAAAGCCAACCTTGGTAAACGGATTAGCTTATGGTGCTTTAAGTGGATTAGCAGGTGCATTCATATGGCATGCCACATTTAAGGCGCACCCTAACCCGCCCGGCGTTAACCTGAAAACTTATTATAACCAGCTTGTATTAGCCCATATTGTGTTTGGCTTATCGGCTGCGGTGGTTTTAAAAAAGCTGAAAAATGAACAGTAGCTGGTTAATGTACATAGTTTATTAACTGTTTATACCTGCCACGTAATTTGTAAATTTGAGTATTTGTTGTTTACTTAGGTAACCAATTGTAAGTGCTTTTCGGAGCCATTGGCTTATCTATAAGCAACCATGTATAAAATTATCTTCGTTTTTGTATGCCTTTGCACAAGCGCCGCTGCCCAGGTATGGAAAGCTGATAAGGGCGATGGAACTTATAAAAATCCGATCATCTATGCCGACTACTCCGATCCGGATGTAATAAGAGTGCACAATGATTATTACATGGTGGCATCCAGTTTTAATTGCCAGCCCGGTGTGCCGGTTTTGCATTCTAAAGACCTGGTAAACTGGCGCATCATTAACCATGTTTATAATCGCTTGCCGTTGCAGCGATATAATAAAATGCAGCCAGGGCAAGGCTCGTGGGCTCCATCCATTCGTTATCATAAAGGCTTATATTACGTTTATTTCTGCACACCCGAAGATGGCTTATTTATGGCTACAGCCACAAACCCTGCCGGTAAGTGGACCATGCAACTGGTACAGCAGGTAGGTAATTGGGAAGATCCTTGTCCGTTTTGGGATGATGATGGGCAGGCTTATTTGTTACATGGTGTGGTAGGGGCAGGTCCGGCCGTTCTGCATAAAATGTCGGCCGATGGTAAGCATCTGCTTGACAATGGCCAGATAATTTATCGCAATGATAAAAAGCAACCGGTATTGGAAGGGTTTAAGTTTATGGATAAACGTAATGGCTACTACTATTTTTCGGCGCCGGCAGGCGGTGTAGCCACTGGCTGGCAATCTGTTTTTCGCTCAAAGAATATTTACGGCCCTTATGACGATAAGGTTGTTTTGCAGCAAGGAAATACAATAGTGAATGGGCCACATCAGGGTGGGCTGGTACAAACGCAAACCGGACAGTGGTGGTTTATTCATTTTCAGGATAAAGATGCATACGGTCGCATAGTGCATCTGCAGCCAGCAATATGGAAAGATGGCTGGCCCGTTATAGGCAGTGATGCGGATGGCGATGGAACCGGCGAACCTGTCTTAGTACACAAAAAGCCCGATGTTGGCGATGCTCATGTGCAGGTAAATATGCAGGAGTCTGATGAGTTTTCATTACCAAAGATGGGCCTACAATGGCAATGGCAGGCAGCGCCGCAAAGTAACTGGTATAGCTTGACCGTGCGTAGAGGCTTTATGCGCTTAACCGCTGTTGCTAATCCTACAGATAGCGGCAGTTTGTTTTATACGCCTAATATATTATTGCAAAAGTTTATGGCTCCTTCATTTAGCGTTACTACTAAATTGCAGTTTAACCCGCAAATGGTAGGAGACAGGGCGGGCCTTACTATAACCGGCAACGCTTATACTTTGCTCTGTATCGAAAAGCTGGCCACTGGCAATAGCTTGGTTATTTATAGTGGTAAGCGTGAAAATCGTAAGTTTTTGATGCCTGTAAAATTGGTTGCACTTCCTGTTAACAAGCGAACCGTATGGTTTAAAGTTACAGTGAACGATGATGCTAAATATCAATATGCTTATAGCCTGGATGGCAAAGCCTATGAAAGTATCGGGCAAACTTACCAGGCCGAAAAAGGTACCTGGATTGGCGCTAAGGTTGGTGTTTTATGTTTATCCCCAAATTTGGTGCGATCAGCCGGCTATGCAGATTTCGATTTCTTTAAAGTAAATCCCTGACACATTGAATATGAAATACCCACTTCGGAGTGCCTTATTGCTATTAGCCGTAATGGTAATGATGATTACCAAAGGGCTTGGGCAGGATATAAAAACCGGCATATCTGTTCATGATCCGGTGATGATAAAGCAGGATTCGGTTTATCACTTATTTTGTACCGGGCAGGGCATAGCGCACTGGTCGTCGATAGATATGGTGCACTGGAGAGCCGAAAAGCCGGTGTTTGACAAGCCGCCTGCATGGGCAATCGAAGCTGTACCCTCCTTTAAAGGGCATATATGGGCGCCCGACATATCATTTTATAATGGCTTGTACTACCTTTATTATTCGGTTTCGGCTTTCGGCAAGAATACTTCGTGTATAGGAGTAGCTACTAATAAAACCTTGAATACGTCAAACGTTGAATACCAATGGGTCGATCACGGAAAGGTTATACAATCTATACCCGGACAAACCAATTGGAATGCGATAGACCCGAATTTAGCCATTGATAAAAAAGGTGCCGCCTACCTGGCTTTCGGATCCTTTTGGGCCGGTTTAAAAATGGTTAAACTAACTAAGGACCGGTTATCATTAGCGCAAAATACAGATAACCTGCCAACCATTGCTACAAGGGTAAGGATTAAGCAAGGCAATAATCCAGCAGCCATTGATGACAACCCTAAAGATGCAGGTGGTAACGCCATAGAAGCGCCGTTTATATTTAAGAAAGGTAAGTACTTTTACCTTTTTGCCTCGGCCGATTATTGCTGTAAAGGTCCTAAAAGTACGTACAAGATGATTGTAGGCCGGTCTAAAAAGTTAGCCGGCCCTTATTTAGACAAGAGCGGAGAGCGGATGGACAAGGGTGGCGGCACCTTGTTGCTCGAAGGGGACCAGAATTGGTATGGCGTAGGGCACAACGCCGTCTGCACATTTGACGGCGCCGATTACCTGGTTTATCATGGTTATGATGCTGCCGATAAAGGTCGGTCAAAGCTCCTCATTAGTAAGATAACCTGGCTCAATGGCTGGCCCGAGGCTAAAATACCAATTGTTAATTAGGCGCTTTATTTAGATATCCGGTAATTTAAAGTAACCACAAACTGCCTGAGGGGCCTTACATCAAACAGGTTAAACTGCCACGGATTAAGATAGCTTACCTGGTTGGTTAAATTCATTACATTTAACTGGGCACTAATCTGTTTAAATTTGTAGCCCGCTGCAACATCGACGGTATAACTGGCTGGTATCTTTAAATTAGCATCATTGGTTAAACTGGAAAAGAAGCTGTCTTTATAGAACACGCCGGCGCCAAAGTTGAATCCCTTAAGCAACTTCACAGGCTCATAATTTAACCAACCGTTAGCAGTGTACTTAGGTGCATTGGGCAGCCTGTTTCCGGTAGGATAGCCTGGGTCTTCAATTACCCGGGTTTGCGTATAGGCCGCGCCGGCCGTTATTGACAATGCTGGAGACAGTTTACCATCCATATCCAGCTCTACTCCGCGGCTGCGATGATGCCCCTGGTAGTAAACGTTATATTCATCGTAATTAGGATTAACCGCATCAAGGTACACATAGCCGTATGGGTTATGCTTGTTTATTTCGTAAATACTGAGCGTTACTCCCAGGCTGTTGTTAAGCAGGGTTGCTTTGGTGCCAAATTCGACCTGGGTACTGCTGGTAGCAGGTGGTGTGGCATATTGTTCAAAGTTTGTCGCAAAAATATCAGGTGAGTTTATCTCGAAGCCCTTGGAGTAAGAACCGTAATACGAGATCCAGGGTTGCGGCTTATAAACTAAACCCACACGTGGCGTTAATACGTTTTTGGAGATAATATTATCAGTATAACCCTCATACACCGTTCCGGGCAGTTCATCCTGGTAATAGTGGTTGCCTTGCCGTGTTTTTCCGGCGCGCAACCCTAAAAGGAGATGCAGCTTTTCATTGAAAAGCATTACCTGATCCTGTAAATAGATACCCGACCGCGCTATTATTGACTCGTAGGGGCGGTAAGGAAATGTTGCAGGCTCGGGGCTTGGCGTTATGCCGTAAACAGGTGCGTAAATATTATTTATATCAAAAGGGATTAACGCGCCGGCGTACGTGTAACGGTAATGAGTAGATTGATATTCAAAGCCCACTAATAAGTTATGCTTTAGTGTTCCGGTATAAAAAGTGCCGTTTACATCGGCAGATACTGTGCCGTTGTTGGCTTTTTGATAGAAATCATATTCCCGGCGCTGAAAATCTCCGTTTTCATCGGGCTGGTCAAACCACATACCGAACGGGCGGTTTGTGCTGTGGCCGTAAAAGCCGGTAGCCTTTAAGCGCCATGTTTTACCCAGTTCGTAACTAATGGTAGTTAAATAACTTTGATCATTATATAAATATTTACGCGATGGTTCGCCCAGGTACAGTGACGAGCTTAGCCTCTTCAAACCTTCAATGGTGCCATCAGGAGACACTAGTCCAGCATCATCTGTAGACTTAGATTTTTTGAATACAGCTTCTACGTTTACAGACAGCCTGGGCGTAATATCCCACGCCAGGGCAGGTGCAATAAATGCGCGTTCAGATGATACAAAGTCCCTGAAACTGTCGCTGCGTTCAAAAGATGTATTTAAACGGAAGCGAAGTGAGCGTGCGCTATTGAGTGGACCGGTTATGTCTAAAGCTGGCCTTAAAAGTCCCCAGGAGCCTGTTTTGAAATTTAAATCGGCCATGAAGGTAGCCAATGGTTTTTTGGTTACAAAGTTTAGCACACCACCGGGGGCAACATCACCAAAGAGGATTGACGTGGGCCCCTTTAAAAACTCCACCTGCTCAATATTATCGGTATAGTTATTACCCCAGTTCCATATCATTGACCCGTTAAGCCTGTAATTCTGCGCATCATTTAAATCAAAGCCACGGGCATTAAAGAACTGCGAGGAGCCGGTACCAGCATAGCTGCCGGTAAAATTTAGTCCGCTTATATTGCGGGTAATGGTAGGTAAATCAAAAGCTGCTTGCTGGTTAATGGTTTTTTGCCCAATTACTGTTATAGCTTGTGGTATATCCTGTATTTGTGTAACCATGCGTGTTGCAGTAGCACTTTTTACTTTTACACCTGATACAATAACCTCCTTTAACAGGCCGCTATCGCGCAGTAGGGTAAAAGGTATATTGATAGACTTGCCTTCAGTCACATCTATATTCCGCTCCACTGGTAAATAACCCATGAGCTTGGCTAAAACGGTGTATCTACCCGTAGGGACTTTTAAGAGATAGTTGCCCTTTTCGTTGGTGGTAGTTTCATAAGGTGTACCTTTTAGCGATAACACAACATAGGATAACGGCTGGTTTTGAGCATCGGTGATTTTACCTGATATTAAACCTTTTTGATCTTGGGCGTTGACAAAAGAATTTAAAAGTATTACCGCAATTGCAGTTAGTAAAGGCTTCATGAAATAAGTAGAGATTGCTAATAAGATTGATTTTAGTAGTGAAAATTGTGTTAAAGCTGTCAGGACTGAATTTTGAGATACATTTCTTTTAACTCACTTACTAACAGTTCCAAATTAATTGGCTTAGAGAGGTAGCCATCCATACCGGCTATAAAACAGCTGTCTTTATCTTCGCTTAGCGCATTGGCAGTCATAGCTAAAATTGCAGGTTTGCTTCCATACAACTGCCTTATTTGTCGGGTAGCTTCCAAACCATCCAGGTGTGGCATTTGAACGTCCATTAATATAATATCATACGTAGTTTCACGCATTTTTTCAAGTACCTCCCTGCCATCATTAGCCAGGTCTGGCTCGTAACCAAGCTTGTGCAGTACTCTCAAGATGAGTTTTTGGTTCATTAAATTGTCTTCGGCAACCAGTATACTGAAAGGATAGGTGGCTGCAAAGTGTTCCGACAGGATGTTCTTTTTCTTGCCATCATGAACATCAGGGTTATGTTTCAATGCCGACTCAACAACCTCAAATAAATGTTGCTGCTTTACAGGCTTTGTTAATATAGAGGAAAATAAGTCTTTTGGTGCATTGCTTCTGTGGTCGCCGGTTGAACTGAGCAAGATAATAGGGGTACTTTGATTAATGTCTCTGATATGTTTGCTCAGGCTAATGCCATCCATATCAGGCATTTGCATGTCGGTGATGATTAGGTCAATGTCAGGTTTGCTGCGTAGCAGATCTAAAGCATCTTTGCCCGATGAAACTGCATTTACCATCATTTTACGCTTGTGCAACTGCGTTTGTAAAATACGCAGATTGGTGGCGTTATCATCAATAATAACAACCTTTTTGCCTGCACAAAGTGCCGTATCGGTATCAGTAGCATTACTATGAGGCTTAACGCCTTCTTTACAAGTTAAAGTAAATGTAAACGCACTACCCTCACCTGCCTTGCTTTTTACCTGTATGGTGCCGCTTAAAAGTTTTACCAGCCGCTCACATATAGCCAAGCCTAAGCCCGAGCCGCCATATCTACGTGTAACGGATGAGTCAATCTGGTTAAAGGCTTGGAAAAGATTTTTAAGTTGATGCTCTGGTATGCCAATCCCCGTGTCACGTACGTCGAAGCGCAGGGTAATGCAATCTCCGCTGGTCTTTTCTTTAGATATGTCAACATACACCTCACCCTTGTGCGTAAACTTTACGGCGTTACCCACCAAATTTATGAGCACCTGGCGTAACCTGAAGCTATCTGTATAGATATGCTGCGGTATATCATCTGCTATATGATATAATAGGTCTATACCGGTTTCGGCAATCTTGGAGCTAAATAAATCTAAAACATCCTCAACGCATTTGCGTAGCTCAAAATCGTGCGGGTCGAGTTCCATATTACCCGATTCAATTTTTGAGAAATCGAGCACATCATTAATGACATTCAACAAGGCTTCACCACTATTCAGTATAGCCTCTGTGTATTCACGCTGCTCTGTATCCAGTTCTGTTTCTGATAACAGAGAGGCCATTCCTAAAACACCGTTCATGGGCGTCCGGATTTCATGGCTCATAGTAGCCAGGAATGTACTCTTTGCTTTATTAGCTTTATCTGCTTCCAATTTGGCCTGTTCGGCCATTACCCTTGCTCTTTCTTCCTGATCTTTTTGTGCTTTCAGCTGGTCATTAAGCGCTTCGAGGGTGTTGGTTTTAGACAACAGCTCTTCCGCTTGCGATTGTAGTTCTTCAGACTGGGCCTGTAATTCCTCAGACTGTACCTGTAACTCTTCAGCCTGCGACTGCAGATCATTGTTCAACATCTTCAACTCTTCCGACTGTTTCCTGATCTCCCGCGTGCGTTGTCTTACCTGTTTTTTTAACTGAATCCTTTGCTGATGCAGAAAGCTTACCCGTTGCCGGTACAAGGCATAACTTAAACCAATAACAAACATTATAGCTAAAGTGCGGAACCACCACGTTTTCCAATACGGCGGTTTAATAATGATAGTAAGTGTTGTGGGAGTATTGTTCCAAACACCATCATTATTAGCTGCTTTAACCCTAAAAGTGTAGGTGCCAGGGTCCAAATTAGTATAGGTAGCCCGTCGTAAACTGCCTGCCTGCCGCCATTCTTTATCGAAACCTTCGAGCATATAGGCATACTGGTTCTTTTCAGGAACGGTGTAATTAAGTGCAGCAAAATGAATACTAAAAACTGATTGCCTGTAATTGAGCTCTATCTGATTAGACGATATTATGGAACGCTTTAAAGGTGATTTCTTATCACCGATTTTAACCGGCTTGTTAAAGAGATCAAAGCCTGATAGCACAACAATTGGCTTGTTGGCATTAAAGGGGATGGTGTTGGGGTTAATAATGGTAAAGCCGTTGATGCTACCCATAACCAAATTGCCATTGCGCATGGTAATGCCCGAACCAATATTAAATTCTAAACTGTTTAGGCCGTTATAGAGACCAAAGCTTTTAAGCGTATTTTTAACAGGATCAAAACGGGTAATGCCCTGGTTTGTGCTTAGCCATAAAAAACCATGCATATCTCCCAAAACTGAATTGACGGTGTTATCAATCAACCCCCGCTCCTCTGTTAGAGCTGTGAATCTTTTAGTCCGAGCATTGTAGCAATTTAAGCCGCCTTCCATTGTAGCTACCCACATATTGCCCTTCGGGTCCTCATAAAAATCGCTGATTACATCGCTGTTTAGGTTGCTGTTGCGCGTATTAAGGTGCGAAAATGATTTTGAGCTTCGATTATAAATACTTATCCCATTAGAATAACCGCCGATCCAAATGTTACCCAAATGATCTTCGTATAGTGTTTGCACCACATTATCACATAAACTATTAGGGTTTTTAGGGTTATGGGTAATTTTGATGAATGTTTGAGTTTTTGTATTAAACACGTTTACGCCACCGTAATTGGTAGCTACCCATATATTGCCCTCTTTGTCTTCCATTAGCATGCAAATGGAACCGCAATTTAACTGCTGCGGGCCGTTGCCGGTTGAATAGTGTTTAAATTTCCCCGACTTAAGGTCCAAATAATCAAGACCACTGCTCGATGTACCAATCCATACGCCTTTGTTATCACGGGTAACTAATACATCGGTGGTATAATTACTAGACAGGCTGTTACTAGAATTACTTTTGTGCTGATATAATAAGGAGTTCTTTTTGGTAAAGTCAAAATACTCCAGTCCTGCATCAGTCGCCAGGTATAGATTCCCTGCTTTATCTTCAGCTACCGACCGGATAATGTTTTTGGCTGATGGAATGCTGCCCAGGGCAGATCTGTAAAATGGAAATATAGTCAGATGTTTATCATACTTAAGTATGCCCTGGCTTGATGTACCTATCCATAAAGTGCCTGTATTATCCTGCAAAAGAGAATAAACGGCATCATTGGGCATTAGGTTGTTGTCAGCAGTTCTATCACTTACGGGTAATAACCTTCTCGAGTTTGCATCAAACAGCTGCAACGTCGTATTCGTCCCCAACCAAAATTGATTACCATTGGCTTTGGCAATACAAAATACCGGATTGGTGCCGTCAACAGAGTTGTGGTCTGGTTCTGTTGCATAGTAGGTGAACGTTTTCTTTTGTCGGTTAAGCACCTTTAGGCCTGCACCAGTACCCATCCATAAATTATGTTTAACATCTTCGGCTATAACATAAATTAATTGGTGACCCGATTGCCGATTGGCGCCTGTATCTAAAATTCGCTCAAAGCGATGTGTGCGCTTGTTAAGCAGGTTTAAACCGTTGGCGGTGCCAACCCAAAGCTGTTTATCAGCCCCTTCAAAAACAGCATACACATTTGCATGACTGATGGTTGCCGATTCATTTGCACTAGGCAGGAAATGCTTGAAATTATTTGCTTTTTTATTAAATAGATTAAGGCCGTTTTCGGTACCTATCCATAAGTTGGCGCTTTTGTCTTTATATATGCAATTAACGGTATTATTGCTGAGCGAGTAGGGGTTGGCTGAGGCGTACTTATAATTAACAAAAGAGTCGAGTGAGCGGTCATACTTACTAAGTCCTCCTAAGCGTGTCCCTATCCACAAATTTCCGTCTGCATCTTCACCCAAAGAAGTGATGTGATTAGCCGGCAATGTTTTTTTATCCTTACTGTGGTGCTTGTATACAGTTACGTTATAACCGTCATATTTATTCAAACCATCCTGTGTGCCAAACCACATGAACCCATAACGGTCTTTAAAGCAGCAATTTATGGTATTTTGTGATAAGCCGTTGTAACTATTTAATGTAGTTAAGCTTATTTGCGATTGTTGTGCATATACACCGGTTAGATGAGCAAAGTAGACAGCAAGAAGTAATAATACAAAATTGTATAATTTGCTCATTTATAAGGTAAAAATTGGTATACGAAAGTAACGCCTTAAAGTTATAGGACGGGGGTTAGGTTGAAAGCAGATTTGCCTCACAAGGCGTTCCATAAGATCTGAACGGCAAGTTACTGCTTAGCAAACCTATAGAAATTATAGACTAAGTGGAAGAAATGTTTGTTATGCACAATTAGTCTAATTAAGCATTAATGAATTTGCTACAAAAATTTTACAAAAATACTTCTAATCAATTACGCTAACTTCAATTTGAAAGGCGCTTGATGAGATTGGAAATGTGGTAACTATTAAGCACACTATTGGATAAGCCGTATGGAGACCCTTGAACAACATTACGGCAAACTTGTTACTTACAGGTAACAGAAAAATCATGAGCTTTATTAACTCCGTTCCATTTTATGCAGGCACCAGCAATGTGGTGTTGCCAGTACCTAATAAAGAATGTTTTCCTGAGGAGTTTAAAAGCAAGAGCCGGTTATGCTATTACGGCTCCCTGTTTAATAGTGTAGAGATAAATAGTACCTTTTATAAATTGCCCCTGGCACGTACTATTGAGCGATGGGCGACAGAAGTGCCCGATAATTTCAAATTTACTTTTAAGCTTTGGCAGGAAGTAACGCACTGTAAAGGGAGGGTCTTTGATCCGGAGAACATTGACCGTTTTATGCATATTGTTAATCATGCAGGCGAAAAGAAAGGCAGTTTGCTTATCCAGTTCCCGCCCAGTGTAACCATTAGTATAGTAACACTTACCGGTATTTTATCGCAAATAAGGCTCGCCGATCCTAACGAGTCGTGGCACGTGGCAGTAGAGTTCAGGAACAAGTCATGGTATAATGATACTGTTTTTGAACTGTTAGATCAGTACAAGGCTAGTATGGTGTTGCATGATATGCCAGCATCGGCGGCGCCATTAGAGGTAGGGGAGGCTGATTTTGTTTATCTACGTTTTCATGGCCCCGAGGGTGGGTATAGAGGCAGTTACACCGACGATTTTTTAAGTGAGTATGCCTCTTACGTAAAAGAATGGCTGGAGGACGGCAAAACCGTTTATGCTTACTTTAACAACACCATGGGCGCTGCTGTACAGAACCTGATAACGTTGAATGACTTTGTTAAAGAAGCGTATTGAAAAACTGCTATAATCAAAAAAGCCCTTGCATAAACATGCAAGGGCTTTTTTGATTATAGCTTTGCTTATGAAGGAAACAATAACAAAGGCACAGGCAAGGCGTCTGTTCCGGCCACCTGAACTTGCTGATCGGTAAGCGACTTAAAGTGGAAGCGGCGATAAGCCATAGCAATTAAATCGTTATGCATAGTGTTTATTAAAACGTCGGCAGCCTTTTTAACATTTCTTTCTTTAATGTGATTAAAAGTAATCTTTATACCGTCGTTTCTGCGTCCTGCTATTTTTTGAAAAAGAGATATAGCGTAGTTTTCCTCAGGCTCAGGCAAACCCGAAGCCGAAATGTGCGCTATGCTGTAACTCGATTTAAATACATGCGCCATACTTCTTAGATAACTGCTTATCTGGTAACGGCAGTATCTCAAATCGGCCATGTACACCATACGTTTTAATGGCCTAAACGCGGCATCCTTGGGTACAAGCAACACCGGGCAATAAGTAGTGCATAAAACCCGTGAAGCAAATTCATCTACTTGCGAAAAAATACTTTTAGTGCCTTTAATTATTAGTTGCACATTCTGCTCAAGCACAATTTCGTGTACCGTTTTGTTTACCGTTTCCATAAGCTGCAAAGTTTTTGCGTTTGTAGCTGGTACAGGCGAGTGTTGCACGCTTTTGGATGTTGCAGCAGACGTAGGGCGGTGGATAGTAGAATTTTTAGCGGCAACATGAACCAATACTTTTGCAGTTGTTGCTTTTTTGGGTTCATCTATATCCCATACCAGCAAATTTACTTGCAGGTGGGCGGCCAGCATTTGGCCATAAGCAAGCGCATGCGCTGCCTCAGGCGAAAAATCGTTTAATAATAAAATGTTTTTCATGCAGTTGCTTCGACCATAATGGTCAGTGAAACAAATCATTATAATGAATGACGGGGGTCAGTAGTTAGAATGATCGTTGTGGTTAATGATTAGTTAACAATCTGTGATGAGAAATGGTTTACAGAAAACGCCACTTTTTTCAGATTTTTCAAACAATTTGAACGTTGGCTATTATTATCGTATTTAAACAGCAGAAAATCTAGCACTTAGAGTTTAAGTACACTCTTGAGGAGATTTGAATCGTCTTCGCTATTATTAGCATATTTCTTATTTGTGAATCTTAATAGTCCTAATTTCATGATCTTTTAAACATTTTATGCAGCTCATAGGTTAGCATATACGGAAACTATTAAAGTACCTTCGGTTACAGTACAAGTAGCCAAGCCATACATAAAATACAAGTTAATGATCCAATCGAGCGGCCAAAAAAGAGTTATCATTACCAACATATCTCCCCGTGTTGAGGAAGGACGATTTCCTGCCAAAGTTGTAGTGAATGAAGACGTCACCTTATCTGCCGATATTTTTAGTGATGGCCATGATGAAATTGCTGCCAGTGCCTATATTAAACACGCAGATGATACAGCATGGTCTGAAATTCCCATGACCTTTGTGATAAACGACCACTGGGAGGCCATCTTAAAAACTGAAAAGCTGGGGTTTTATGATTTTAAGATTGAAGGTTGGGTAGACGATTATACCACCTGGAAAAAAGGTTTAAAAAAGAAGTTTGACGCAGGGCAGGATATAGCTGTGGAGCTGCTAATAGGTATCGAATTACTGGAAGAAGCTGCTGCTCATAACGTTGATGATAAAGCGTCGCTATTATCTTGGGCTAGTCAAATTAAGCAGCTTGCAGATCCGAAAGAAGCAGTTGCATTGGCTTTAAGCCCCGATATAGCTGGTGTGATGTACAAGCACCGGCACCCCGAATTGATTACGCAATTCCCGGTTACTTACCGTATAGAGGTTGAGCGTCTTAAAGCCGCTTTTAGTACTTGGTATGAATTGTTCCCCCGTTCGGCTGCTGATGGGCCCGGAAAGCATGGTACGTTTAAAGATGTGGTAAGGCTTCTGCCACGGGTAGCCAAAATGGGTTTTGACGTGCTTTACTTTCCGCCTATTCATCCAATAGGAGAGAAGAACCGTAAGGGCAAGAACAATTCCTTAACCGCCGGACCTGATGATCCGGGATCGCCCTGGGCAATAGGTAACCGTTTGGGCGGCCACAAAGCCATTCATCCGCAGCTGGGAACTTTAAAAGATTTTAAAAACTTAATTAAGGAAGCAGAAAAGCTGGGTATTGAAATTGCCATGGATATTGCTTACCAGTGTGCACCCGATCACCCATATGTGAAAGAACACCCGCAGTGGTTTAAGTGGCGGCCTGATGGTACCGTACAGTATGCCGAAAATCCGCCTAAAAAATATGAAGATATACTACCCTTTAACTTCGAAACCGAAGATTGGGAGAATTTATGGCAAGAGCTAAAAAGCGTGATCGATTACTGGGTAGATGCCGGTATACGGGTATTTCGTATTGATAATCCGCACACCAAGGCGTTTGGTTTTTGGCAGTGGATGATTAGCGAAGTACGGACAAAAAATCCTGAAGTTATCTTTTTGGCCGAAGCCTTTACCCGTCCTCGTATTATGGAGCGGTTAGGCAAAGCAGGGTTCAATCAATCTTACAGTTACTTTACCTGGCGTAACACCAAGCAAGAATTGGAAGAGTATCTAACGGAACTGACCAAAACAGAAATGCGGTATTTCTACCGTCCTAACTTTTGGCCCAATACGCCTGACATCCTGCCACCGGCCTTAACGCAAGGTGGCGACAATGCCCATATTACGCGGGTTATTCTGGCAGCAACGCTTTCATCCAATTATGGCTTATACGGCCCGGTTTATGAGTTTGGTATCAATGCGCCTCATGGTGCTAAGGAAGAATACATTGATAACGAAAAATACGAGATCAAGAATTGGGACTGGAACCAGTATACCCGCATAGGCGATATCATTACCCGTGTAAACCGCATCCGGAAACAAAACCCTGCATTGCAAACCACCTGGAACATCGAGTTTGCCACTACCAGTAACGAACAGATTATCTGTTACGTTAAAACTGACAAGGCAACCCATAATAACCTCGTTATAGCTGTAAATCTTGATGTATTTAACACACAGGGCGCACATGTAAAAATACCTCTACCCAAACTGGGTATTGGTTATGATGAGCCTTACCAGGTAACCGACCTTTTAAGCGGTAGCACCTATCAATGGACCGGCGATTACAATTACGTGGAACTGAACCCGTACCAAATGCCTGCCCACATTTTTAAAGTTGAAAAAATTTACTAACCATGCCTCAGGATATAAACCAATTAGACGACAAATTACACTGGTATAAAGATGCCATCATTTACGAACTGCATATTAAGGCGTTCCGCGATGGTAACTGCGACGGTATAGGCGATTTTAAAGGCCTTATGGAAAAGCTGGATTACCTGCAGGATTTAGGTATAACTGCCATTTGGCTGCTACCCTTTTACCCATCGCCTTTACGTGATGATGGGTACGATATTTCTGACTACTATAACATCAACCCTTCATACGGTGATATAAAAGAATTCAGGCTGTTTTTAAAGGAGGCCCATAAAAGGGGGTTAAAGGTGATTACTGAGCTTGTTATTAATCACACCTCCGATCAGCACCCTTGGTTTCAGCGTGCGCGTAAAGCGCCTAAGGGTTCTGATAAGCGTAATTATTACGTTTGGACCGATGATCCGCAGCAATTTAAAGATGCCCGTATTATATTTCAGGATTACGAAGCCTCGAACTGGACCTGGGACCCTGTGGCGCAACAATACTACTGGCACCGTTTCTTTCATCACCAGCCGGATCTGAACTACGATAACCCGCAGGTACAGCAGGAAATATTTAAGATATTGGATTACTGGTGTAAAATGGGTGTAGACGGCTTCAGGCTCGATGCCGTACCTTATTTATTTGAGCGCGACGGCACCAATTGTGAAAACCTTCCTGAGACACACGATTTTCTAAAAAGCCTTCGTAAATATATAGATGACCGTTATCCGGGCACTTTGTTATTAGCCGAGGCTAATATGTGGCCGGAAGATTCGGCCGCCTACTTTGGTGATGGTGATGAGTGTCAGATGAATTATCACTTCCCTGTAATGCCGCGTATGTTTATGGCCTTACAAATGGAAGACAAATATCCTATTACCGATATTTTTGACCAAACCCCCGAAATACCCAATACCTGTCAATGGGCAATATTTCTGCGTAACCATGATGAGCTGACACTGGAGATGGTGACTGATGAAGAACGCGATTACATGTACAAAGTATATGTTAAAGATCCCAAAGCCCGTATTAACTTAGGTATAAGGCACCGCCTGGCGCCACTGCTGGAAAATAACCGCCGGAAGATAGAGTTGTTAAACGTGCTGTTGTTTTCACTCCCAGGTACACCGGTGATGTATTATGGCGATGAAATAGGCATGGGCGACAATTTTTACCTGGGCGACCGCGATGGTGTACGTACCCCTATGCAATGGGATTCCGATCGTAATGGCGGTTTCTCAGAAGCAAACCCGCAACGTTTGTACCTGCCAATGATCCTGGATCCGCAGTTTCATTATGAAGCAGTAAACGTCGATCTGCAATCACGTAACACATCATCGTTACTATGGTGGATGAAGCGTATAATTGCTACACGCAAAAAGTACAAAGCCTTCAGTCGGGGTGATATGAAGTTTGTACAGAGCGAAAACTCAAAAGTATTGGCCTTTACCCGTACTTATGAGGATCAAACCATGCTCATTATCTGTAACCTGTCGCGTTTTCCACAGCCGCTTGAGCTGGAACTGGCCGAGTATAAAGGCTATGTTCCGGTTGAGATATTGAGCCGTAACCGTTTCCCTATTATTAAAGAGGATGCACCATACTTTGTAACGCTTGGTTCATACGGTACGCAGGCTTTTGTTTTAGAAAAGGTCAATCCCGAAATAGGGGAAGATCAGCAATTACGTAACCTTACCCTGCAGCGCTGGAAAGATCTGATTAGCCGTGAAGTGTTTGAGGGATTAAGCAACGCCATACTGCCAGAATACCTCATGCGTATGCGGTGGTTTGGCGGCAAGGCGCGTGGAATGGAAACTGTAGCCATTGTTGATGCAGCTAATATTCCCCTTGCAGAAGGCAGTGCTTACACCTTGTTAATGGAAGTGGCTTACCGCGAGGGGCTACCAGACCTATACCAATTATCGGTTGCTTTTGCTACAGATCAGCAGGCGCGTAAGCTGCAAACCGAATATCCGCAGGCCATTATAGCTAATGTTACTGTTAATGGAGAGGAAGGGGTATTGTACGACGCGATATACGGCATTGATTTTCAGCAGGCCATTATAACTAATATGGGCCATCGTCATACTATACCACAATCGCGCGGCGAATTGGTATTTAGCGGCAACCGCGAATTAAAAGCGCACATAACCGAGCATCCGGAAACTAAGCCGAAAATGCTTTCGGCTGAGCAAAGCAATACTTCCATCACTTACGATAACGCTTTTTATCTTAAAATTTACCGTAAGGTTGACAGGGCCATTAACCCCGATATGGAACTGACCAAGTTTTTGAGTAACGAGGCTCAGTTCAAAAATATCCCGGGTTTTGTAGGCGCCATTGAATGGGATTTTGGCAAAGGTACCATGGTTTTGGGTATGATGCAGGAAATTGTAAAAGCCAACAGTGATAGCTGGGAGTACATGCTCGATCGTTTGAATGACTACAACGACGAATTACTTACTAATACCAACCCTAACCAAACCAATGTTGAAGTAGTTGGCAGTTTAACACAGCCCGTAGCTTACGAGCAAATTCCCGAAACGCTAAAGGCTAAGTTTGATGCAGCCGTAGCAGAACAGGTTAGGCTATTAGGCGAAAGGACCGGTGAAATGCACCTGGCTTTGGCATCAGAGCAAAACAATCCGGCATTTAAGCCAGAGGAGTACTCTTTGCATTACCAGCGTTCTTTATTTTCGGGACTGCAATCTGCTGTAAGAGTAGCATTCCAAAGCCTTAGCAGAAATTTGAAAAAGTTGCCTGACAGTGTGCGGAAAGAGGCCGAAGAGGTACTCGGCATGAAAGAAGAGATACTAACTATCCTTAAAAAGATATACAGCCGCAAGATTGATGTAACCAAGATACGCATACATGGTGATTACCACCTGGGGCAAGTGCTGTTTACCGGAAAGGATTTTATTATACTAGACTTTGAAGGCGAACCGGCACGTAGTTACAGCGAGCGCAGATTAAAGTATTCGCCATTACGTGATGTGGCGGGCATGATACGGTCCTTCCATTATGCGGCATTTGGCAGTTTGTTCTTGGATAATCAGATCAGGCCTGAAGATATTGAGCAGTTGATTCCGCATGTGGAACAATGGTATCATTACATGTCGGGCTTCTTCATGAGATCGTACCTCGACACCGTTAAAGGTTCATCCTTTGTGCCAAAACAAGTTGAAGATCTGGAGATCATGTTACAAACCTTCCTGCTGCAAAAAGCAGTGTATGAGTTAAACTATGAGCTTAATAACCGGCCCGACTGGGTGGTAGTGCCTTTAAGAGGCATTAAATCAATAGTAATGAAAAACAGACTCGCAGGAGCAACAATAGTATAAGCATGGAATATACAGTGGAAGATACCGCCCCTACACAAGAAACATTACCATGGTTCTCGTTATTCAGCGAGTTTGATATAAGCTTGTTTAAAGCGGGTAAGCATTATCAGCTATACAACAAGTTAGGTTCGCATCAGGTACAGCACTTGGGTCAAACAGGTACTTACTTTGCCGTCTGGGCACCTAACGCCAAAAATGTATCGGTAATTGGTAACTTTAACGGCTGGAACCGCAACGCACATGCCATGCATGTACGCTGGGACCATTCGGGTATATGGGAGCTTTTTATTCCGGAAGTGGCAGTGGGCGAGTGTTATAAATACTTTATCGAATCGCACAACGGTTATAAGGTAGAAAAAGGCGACCCATACGCTTATCATTGGGAAACGCCTCCGCATACGGCCACCATAACTTCCGATTTAAGCTATGCCTGGGCCGATGAGCAATGGATGACCAGCAGGCACCAGTCAAAGCCATTACAAAAGCCGTTATCTGTTTACGAAGTGCATTTGGGTTCATGGCGCCGTGTGCTCGATCCCGAAAGCCGGTTTATGACCTATAGGGAAATGGCCGTTGAGTTGACTGCATATTGTAAGGACATGAATTTTACGCATGTGGAGTTCATGCCCGTTATGGAGCATCCATTCTATGGCTCCTGGGGTTACCAGTTAACCGGCTACTTTGCACCATCAAGTCGGTACGGCAATGCACAGGATTTCATGTATCTGATTGACCAGTTGCATCAGGCCGGTATTGGTGTAATACTGGATTGGGTTCCATCGCATTTTCCTACTGATGAACATGGCCTGGGCTATTTTGACGGCACCCACCTGTATGAGTATGCCGATCCTCGGAAGGGTTTTCATCCCGATTGGAAAAGTTTAATATTCAATTTTTGCCGTAACGAGGTTAGAGCATTCTTAATATCAAATGCCCTGTATTGGCTTGATAAATATCATATAGATGGTTTACGTGTTGACGCCGTAGCTTCAATGCTTTATTTAGATTACTCTCGCAAAGAAGGGGAGTGGATACCTAATGAACATGGTGGGCGGGAGAACCTGGAGGCTATCAGCTTCCTACAGGAATTTAATGACGCGGTTCATCAACATCACCCTGATGTAATTACCATTGCCGAAGAATCGACCGCATGGCCAGGCGTTACCCAACCAACCAGCTGGGGTGGCTTAGGGTTTGATTTGAAGTGGATGATGGGCTGGATGCATGATACCTTAAGCTATTTTGAAAATGAGCCTTTGTACCGTAGCTATCACCAGGGCCAATTAACTTTTAGCTTGGTTTATGCCTTTACCGAAAAATTTGTGCTGCCGCTTTCACATGATGAAGTGGTGTACGGCAAGCATTCATTAATTAACAAAATGCCGGGTGATAACTGGCAGCAGTTTGCCAACCTCAGATTGCTTTACGGCTACATGTACGGACACCCAGGAGCAAAAATGATCTTCATGGGCGGTGATTTCGCTCAGCGACATGAGTGGGCGCATGATTACAGCATGGACTGGCACGAAACACATGATCCGCTGCACAAGGGTGTACAGCAGTGGCTTAAACAGCTAAACACACTATACAAGCAGTATCCTGCTTTTTATGAAAACAGTTACTCGCCCGATGGCTTTGAGTGGATTGATATGAATGATAGTGTAAATAGTGTGCTATCATGGGTGCGTAAGGGTTTTAATGAACAAGACAGACTGCTGTTTGTAGCAAACTTTACACCAGTAGTAAGGCACAATTATCGTATTGGTGTGCCACAATTGGGTGTATACCAAGAGATACTTAACTCGGATAACCTGAGTTATGGCGGTAGCGACGTACTTAATTCGGGTAATTTGGAAACTTACCCCATTCCTATGCATGGTAAACAACATTCGCTGTTGCTGACCTTGCCGCCATTGGGTATAACTATATTAAAATACGATACTTCCTTTGATTGGCTTTATACCGCATAATACGAATCAGGAAAAAGGTACTAAAGCCGCCCCAATTACGGGCGGCTTTTTTTGTGCCATTGAGATAGCCAAATAATAAACATACTTGGCTACCTTCTTAGCATATATTTTAACAGCATGCTATTGCTTGATGGTAAGATGTTATAATTCCTTGCATATATTGTATAAACAATAATAGGCTCAGGGCAATACATTTGCTATCTTACCAATTAACATAACGCATAACATACATCAAAGTATAGTACGATATCCGGAAGGATAAAATACAGATCAACTGATGTACTGTGATGCTTGTTACCTATATGTCTGATCAAATTATATTAAAGGGAATTACCTGGAACCATAGTCGTGGTTTTGTACCCATGACAGCGACTGCCCAGCGTTTTTCTGAATTAAATCCCGGTGTGGAAATTATATGGGAAAAACGCTCCCTGCAACAATTTGCCGATCTGTCTATCGAGCAGTTAGCTGCCCGTTATGATCTGCTGGTAATTGATCACCCTTGGGCTGGTTTTGCGGCTAACACCCGTACTATATTGCCTTTTGATGAATTTTTATCGCCAGAATTTTTGAAAGATCAGGAAGTAAATACAGTTGGCGAATCTTACATCAGCTATAACTTTCATGGCCAGCAATGGGCTTTGCCTATTGATGCCGCCACACCGGTGGCTGCAAGTCGCCCGGATTTATTGACTGCGCACGGTACCGACAAGCCATCAACTTATGATGAACTGATTGACCTGGCTAAACGCGGGTTGGTTGCTTGTCCACTTATACCAATAGATTCACTGATGACTTTCTATACCTTCTGCTGTTCATTAGGTGAAGATCCTTTTCAGCAGGAAGGCGAGGTGGTAAGTCGTGAAACAGGCATACAAGCCCTGCAGATGTACCGCCAGCTGGCGCAACTTGTTGATCCGGCTTGCTTCGGTTACAATCCCATTAAAGTATATGAGCGCATGACGCTTACTGATGATATTGCCTACTGCCCGTTTGCTTACGGCTATTCTAACTACTCACGTGAGGGTTATGCTCGCCGTGTACTGCATTTTCATGATATGGTAACGCTAAACGGCAAAACCAATCTGCGTTCCACATTGGGCGGTACAGGATTAGCCGTTTCATCGCAATGCCAGCACATTGATGTGGCTATGAAGTATGCGGAGTATGTAGCCTCGCCGGCTTGTCAGCAAGGTTTGTACACCGATAATGGCGGGCAGCCCGGGCACTTAAGTGCCTGGACGAGCAGCGCAACCAACAGTAAAACGCACAACTACTTCTCAAATACATTGCCCGCCTTACAACGCGCATTTTTGCGACCGCGGTACAATGGCTCTATGTATTTTCAGGATCATGGCGGCGATGTAGTGCGCAACTACCTCATGAATGGTGGTAGCGAACTGCAGGTGTTGGCTGATCTGGATAAATTGTATCAAACTTCAAGAGCAAATGTGCAGCATGGTTAAGCCCTTAGAAGGATTAGTGGTGCTGGAGTTCAGCCAGTTTATGGCCGGACCAACAGCGGGTCTGCGCCTGGCCGATTTGGGTGCGCGCGTTATTAAGATTGAGCGTCCGGTAAAAGGTGAGGCAGGTCGGCAAATTGCTATTCGCAACATCTTTGTAAATGGTGACAGCCTGGTTTTTCATACCATTAACCGTAACAAAGAATCATACGCGGCCGACTTGAAAGATCCGGAGGATTTAGAGCGCGTAAAGAAACTGATTGCACAGGCTGATGTAATTACCCATAACTTCCGTCCGGGTGTAATGGAAAAGATTGGGTTGGATTACGGGGCTGTGCAAGCCATAAATCCTAAAATTATATATGGCGTAGTTACCGGTTATGGCAGCAAAGGTCCTTGGGCATCAAGGCCAGGGCAGGATTTGCTCATCCAATCACTATCAGGTTTAACTTATCTGTCAGACACGCAGGATGCAGGTCCCGTGCCGTTTGGCTTGGCCGTTGCTGATATTATGTGCGGTGCACACTTTGTACAGGGTATTCTGGCTGCTTTAATTAAGCGCCATAAAACACAAAAAAGCGTATTAGTTGAGGTAAGTTTGCTCGAATCTGTACTTGACTTGCAATTCGAGTTCCTCACAACGCATCTGAACGATGGCGAAAAGCTGCCGCAACGCAGTAGCATAAAAGGTACAGGCCATCCCTATCTAAGCGCACCTTACGGCATTTACCGTACGGCCGATGGTTACCTTTCATTAGCCATGGGCAATTTGCATAAGATAGGAGAGGCTGTTGGTGTAGATTTAACAGCCTACGCTGAAAAAGCATCCTGGTTTGAACAGCGTGATGAGATTATGCAGTTGTTGGCCGGGCAATTACAAAATAGAAATACTGCTGAATGGCTGGCTTTACTGGAGCCGTTAGACATATGGTGTTCTGATGTATTAAACTATGCACAAAGCCTGCACCATGAGGCTTTCGAAGCGATGGGCATACAGCAGCATGTTATGCTACCCGGTGGCAAGCAACTAAGTACCACACGTTGCCCTATCCGTATTGATCATACAAGATTATACTCATCCGTAGCCGCCCCACGACCAGGCGCTCAAACCGAAATTATCAACCAACAATTTAATTTAACCGAAGCATGAGGCCTTTAGAAGATTATTTAGTGGTAGATTTTAGCCAGTTTCTATCCGGCCCATCGGCAGGTTTACGGTTGGCAGATTTAGGCGCGCGCGTTATCAAAATAGAACGACCAGATACCGGCGATATTTGCCGGCATTTATATACGTCAAACGTCATTATGAATGGCGAATCGTCGGTATTTCATGCCATTAACCGTAATAAAGAAAGCTTTACGGCTGATTTGAAAAGTGGTGATGACGTACAAAACGTTTGGGAACTGGTAAAAAAAGCTGACGTGGTAATGCATAATTACCGCCCCGGCGTAATGGAACGTTTAGGTTTTGATTATGAAAGTGTAAAAGCCGTGAACCCAACCGTTATTTATGGCGAAATTTCGGGCTACGGCAACGTTGGTCCGTGGAAGGATAAGCCAGGGCAGGATTTGCTGTTGCAGTCACTAACGGGTTTAACCTGGCTAACTGGCAATGCCGGTGGCCCGGTGCCTATGGGTTTGTCTATTATAGATATGCTGGCCGGTACGCATTTAACGCAAGGCATTTTAGCCTGCCTGGTTAGGCGCACATTAAAGAATGAAGGCGCATTGGTGCAGGTAAGTATGCTGGAGTCGGCTTATGACTTACAGTTTGAGGCCGTAACCACCTATTACTATGATGGCCTGCTGCCTGAGCGTTCTGCCAAAAACAATGCGCATGCTTATTTAGGGGCACCTTATGGGGTATATAAAACAGCCAATGGCTATATGGCTTTGGCAATGGGCTCTATACCTCAACTGGCACAGTTACTCCAATGCAATGCGCTTTTGCCTTATACCGAGGTAGCACAGGCGTTTCATCAGCGTGATGAAATTAAGACTATACTGGCCGATCACTTGCAAACTAACACCACCGAAAGCTGGCTGGCTGTTTTACAACCTGCCGATATATGGTGTGCAGAGGTGCTGGATTGGAAAACCCTGATGCAGCAGGAAGGCTTTAAGGCACTGGATATGATACAGGAAGTAACCATGAACGATGGCTACCAGTACCGTACCACCCGGTGCCCTATACGCATAGATGGTGAAATACTTACGTCATTCAAAGGATCGCCTGCTTTAGGGCAGGATACTCAAGCTATATTAAATGAGATGAGCAAATGAGCACCCCCGATACGATAAGAATAGCTGTACGCAAGTTTGGTCCTTTTGAAAGTGCCCTGCAAAAGCTTTGGGATGGTTACTGTGCCGAAACTGGCTGTACCTTAAAAGCCGAAATGGTGCCCATGGACCTGGATCTGCTTCATGAAACCATCATACAGAACAAAGGCTTGCAAAACGGCGACTGGGATATAGCACACTTGGTAACCGATTGGCTGTACAAAGCCTGGACTGATGGCTTACTGGAAGACTTAACGCCTTATATAAAACGGAACTCGCCTGAAGGGTATCCTGATGGATGGAGCCCCTCTTTGCTGTCTGCGCAGCAATACGGCGAATCCGTTGCGGGCTTGCCGTTTCATGATGGCCCTGAATGTTTCATCTACCGTAAAGATTTGTTTGAAGACCTAAACGAACAACGAGCATTTCAAGCTCAATATGGCAGGCCGTTGCAGGTGCCCCAAACCTGGGATGACTTCTTAGACGTTGCCCGGTTTTTTAATCGGCCTGAGCAAAACCTGTACGGAACCATCTTTGCAGGTTATCCCGACGGACACAATACCGTATTTGATTTTGTGCTCCAACTGTGGACACGCGGTGGAGAACTAACCGATGCCAGCGGCGAGGTAAATATTGACACACCGCAGGCTGTAAAAGCTCTTGAGTTCTACCGTAATGTTCTGAATGATGATACCGCTATTCACCCGCAATCATCACAATGCGAATCGGTAGCTATGGGCATGGCCTTTGCCCGTGGCGAGGCGGCTATGATGGTGAATTGGTTTGGTTTTGCCTCTATGTGTGAGGTAGTAGCTGAGTCGAACGTTAAAGGCAAGGTAGATATAGCAAACATACCTGCTGAACTGGGTAGCCAACCGGCATCATTAAATGTTTACTGGCTTTATACAATAGGTTCAGGTAGCCGGCATAAACAAAAAGCTTACGATTTTCTGCGCTTTGCCACTAACCGGCAAAATGATAAGCTGCTAACACTTGAAGGTGGCATAGGTTGTCGGCTTTCTACCTGGAACGATGCGGATATAAACAATACCATACCTTACTACCACAAGCTGGGCATGCTGCATGAGGTAGCTCGTTCGCTTCCTCAAAAACGTAACTGGGCTCAGATAGCACACGTTATTGACGAGGTAGTATTAGCTGCTGTTAATACGCAAACACCGGCTGAACAATTACTGCAGCAAGGCCAGCAAAAGATAAACCAATTAAGTAAAGACTAACATGCAAATACCTTATAAACCCATACTGCCGCAAAACCCGCAACCTATCATCATAATAGGTGCCGGCGGCATTGTGGGCGATGCACACCTGCCTGCCTACAAAAAAGCAGGTTTTCAGGTTTTTGGCATTACCAACCGTACGCGCGCCAAGGCCGAAAAACTGGCTACCGACTGGAATATACCAAACGTTTTTGATACCGTGGCTGATGCTGTAGCGCATGCTCCTGCCGGTACTGTATACGATGTTACTATTATGCCCGAAAAATTTGTAGAAACGCTGGAATTATTGCCTGATGGCAGCGGCGTGCTCATACAAAAGCCCATGGGCGATTATTTTTGGCAGAGTAAAGAGATTCTGGAGGTATGCCGCCGTAAAAAGCTGGCTGCTGCTATAAACTGTCAGCTGCGTTTTGCACCCTATGTAAGCGCTGCGCGCTACATGATTGAGCAGGGATTGATTGGACAAGTGTACGATATGGAAGTGCGGGTTACACTCGAAACTCCCTGGGAGTTATTTCCTTTTGTAATGGTACACCCACGATTAGAAATACAGTATCACAGCATTCATTATATAGACCTTATGCGGTCATTTTTGGGCGAGCCACGTACCGTTATGGCCAAAACGCTAAAACATCCTGCAAAGGAACTTTCATCGTCGCGTTCAACCATTTTATTTGATTATGGCGATACCATGCATGCCATTATCAATACCAATCACGATCACTCTTTTGGGCCGCACAACCAGGAAAGCTTTATTAAATGGGAGGGTACCAAAGGCGCTATCAAAGCCCGCATGGGCTTACTAATGGATTACCCGCATGGTGTACCCGATAAATTTGAGTATTGCATTGTGGAAGAAGGGAAGGTGCCTGAGTGGAAAGAAATGCAGTTAGAGGGGTCCTGGTTTCCGGATGCATTTATCGGTACCATGTCTAGCCTGATGCGCTATAAGGCTGGCGAAACTGATGTGCTGCCTACCAGTGTGGAAGACGTTATTAAAACTATGGCTGTAGTAGAAAGTGCTTACCAAAGCAGTGACGATGGTGGCGTGCTGATGGCTAATCAGTTAACAGATATCTGAATCAGCATTACTGAATTGAAAAATTAATAGAATTTATTTAGTGAATGACTGAAGGATGAAATACCAAAAGTTTAAATTCATAAGCCAAAAACATCATGTACTTTAAATCAACTTTTTTTGACGATTATACCGTAGGCGATAAACGTGTAACCTTGGGCCGTACCATTACCGAAACCGACTTTGTGGTTCATGCAGGCCATACCGGTGATTTCTTTCCGCACCATTTGGATGCTGAGTGGTGTGCTACCCAGCCGTTCAAGCAACGTATTGCTCATGGTACCATGATATTCAGTATTGGTATAGGGCTCACAGCATCTGAAATTAATCCTGAGGCATTTTCAAAAGGATATGATAAATTGCGTTTTGTAAAGCCGGTATTTATCGGTGATACCATACATTCGGAAGTAACCATCTCAGAAAAAGCTGACGCTAAAAAACCTGAGCAGGGTACGGTAACCGAACATGTAGAAGTCATCAATCAGCATGGCCAGGTTGTACTAGCATGTGATCATCTGCTGATTGTTAATCGCAAATAAACCAATTCATAAACCAATAAACAAAATGGCCATAATAACCGATAATGATTCGGGTTTAGTAACCGAAACCAACACACAGGGCAAAAGCTATACTTTGCCGTTTATTTTAATAACATGCCTGTTCTTTTTGTGGGGAATGGCGCACAATTTAGACTCTATCCTTATTCCGCACTTGAAAAAGGCTTGCCAGTTAGATAACCGGCAATCGACGTTGATTGATACAGCTGTATTTTTGGCCTATTTCTTAATGGCCATTCCAGCAGGAATGATGTTGAAAAAGTGGGGTTATAAGAACAGCATTTTGGCTGGTTTGGTCATATTTGCTATCGGGGCCTTATTATTTGTTCCGGCAGCAAATACGCTGGCTTATGGCATATTCTTGGTCGCTTTATTTATTATAGGTTGCGGATTAACCATATTGGAAACGGCAGCCAATCCTTATGCAACTGTATTGGGGGATCCGGCAGGGGCTACAACCCGTTTAAACCTGGCAGCGTCCTTTAATGGGCTGGCAGCTATGGTGGCGCCCTTGGTTGGTGCAAACTTCATTCTTTCTGGTAAGGAGTTTACGCCCGCACAACTATCAGCCATGACTGATACTGCCCGTGCAGCTTACCTGCAAGGCGAAGCTTCGGCGGTAAAGCTTCCCTATATTATTTTGGCTGCTGTTCTTATTCTGGTGGCGGTACTTTTTTATTTCATAAAGTTTCCGGAGATAAAAAATGTATCGAAAGAGCCTACTACAGGAGGGAGCTTTTTTGGTGTGCTAAAGCACCGTCATTTACTACTAGGTGTGTTTGCCCAGTTTTTTTATGTAGGTGCACAAGTTTGTGTAACCAGTTTTTTTATACGTATGGCTAAACAGGGCGGAGGACTTGATGAAAAAACAGCCGGTTATTACCTGGGTCTTTATGGCTTTTTATTTATGGCGGGCCGGTTTGTTGGCACTGCATTTTTGCGCTTCATGTCATCAGCTAAACTGCTGGCTATATATTCGGTTGTTGCAGTTGCCCTGTGTGCAATAGCTATATTAGGCAACGGCGCTTATGTCATTTATGCATTGGGTGCACTTGGTTTTTTCATGTCTATTATGTTCCCTACCATTTTTGCCTTGGGTATTGATGGTTTGGGCGACGATACGAAGCCAGGCTCCTCATGGTTGGTTATGTCTATTGTTGGCGGTGCTATCATTCCTTATGCTATGGCCACAGTTATTGATTACAGTAGCGACCGCATACAACCAGGTTACATAATTCCACTGGTGTGCTTCCTGTTTATCCTGTACTATGGCCTTAGCGGCTACAAAATTAAAAAGCACCTCATCACTACCTAATACACATGGAGCGAATAACCGGAAAATATTATATAGAAACACCTTACGAGCTTGAGAAAGCAGCTGCAGTGCTGGCAGGCGAGCAATCGAGCGGTACATTTGTGGCCATACCCGGCGAAACAGAGGAGCTTAAGCAACGCTTTGCAGCGCGGGTTGAAAAGATAATGCCTTTAGAGTCGGTTAAAGAGCCGGCTATACCGGGGGCGACCTCAAAAAGTGGCCTGTATCACAGAGCGAATATTGAGGTATCATGGTCAATTGAAAACTTTGGTTACAACTTGCCTGTACTTATTTCTACGCTACAAGGTAACTTGTATGAGCTTACGCAGTTTACTGGGCTTAAGCTGATGGACATTGAGTTGCCTGCTTCTTATAGCGGGCATTTTAAGGGTCCGCAATTTGGTATTACCGGTTGCCGCGAGCTTACACAGGTACAAGATAGACCATTGATAGGAACTATCATAAAGCCCAGCATTGGCATGTCGCCCCAGCAAACCGCTGCGCTGGTTAAAACCTTGGCTGAAGCAGGAATTGACTTTGTTAAAGATGATGAATTGCAGTCATCTGCCGCTAACTCTAAATTTGAGGACAGGGTTGATGCCATTATGCGGGTAATTAACGACCATGCCGATAAAACGGGTAAAAAGGTAATGTATGCTTTTAACATCAGCGATGAGACAGATAGTATGCTGCGCCGTTACGAATATATAGTAAATGCAGGCGGTACATGCGCCATGCTCAGCTTGAATAGCGTGGGGCTTTCGGGCGTTAAGAAGATTTGCGATCAGCGTCAACTGGCTATTCATGGGCACCGCAATGGCTGGGGTATGTTAAACCGCCATCCGCTGCTGGGTATTGAATTTCCGGCTTATCAAAAGCTATGGCGCTTGGCCGGTGTTGATCAGATTCATGTTAACGGTATCCAAAACAAATTCTGGGAGTCTGATGATTCTGTTGTACGGTCAATCGAAGCCTGTTTGCAACCATTAGCTAATGGAACAACGGTATTACCGGTGGTATCTTCAGGTCAATGGGGAGGGCAGGCATTTGAGACGTATCGTCGTACCCAAACGGTTGATTTGCTTTATATGGCCGGCGGGGGCATTATGGCGCACCCTGACGGGCCAACCGGCGGGGTTGTGGCTTTGCAACAAGCCTGGCAGGGGGCGGTTTACGGGTTAACCCAGCAAGAAGCAGTTAAAAAATATCCCGAGTTTGCCAATTCGGTTAAAAAGTTTGGCACCTCCTCATGAGTGAAAACAATCTTTTGTTAGCATATTATGGCGACGATTTCACCGGCTCCACCGATGCGCTTGAGTTTTTAAGCCGCGCCGGTATCAAAACAGTACTCTTTATGGAGCCACCCACGCCCGCACAATTGGCCCGTTATGAGGGGTTGCAGGCGGTAGGCGTAGCCGGTTTAACCCGATCTATGCCGCCTGATGAAATGGAGCAGGTGTTACTTCCGGCGTTTGCGGCTTTAAAAGCCTTAGGTGCGCCTCATGTGCATTATAAAGTTTGTTCTACGTTTGATTCCTCACCGCAAATTGGCAGCATTGGCCGCGCGGCAGATGTTGGTGCCAGTGTTTTTCAAGCAGCTTTTATACCCCTGTTGGTTGCCGCACCTGCATTAGGCCGTTATTGTTTGTTTGGTAACCTGTTTGCCCGTATGGGTATTGGCACACAAGGACAGATCTACCGTTTAGATAGGCATCCATCAATGAGCAGGCACCCAGTTACTCCGGCCGATGAAAGTGATTTGCGCCTGCATTTAAGTAAGCAGACGCAAAAGAAGGTAGGCTTGCTGGATATATTACAGATTAGCCAATTGATAGAACAGGCACAACAGACACTTGAAAAAACGATAGCGGATGGTGCCGATATTGTATTATTTGACGGTTTAAGTCAGGAGCACTTGTTGCAGGTTGGCCAGTTGATTGATGCATATGCCAGCAGTAACAGGCCTTTATTCTCTATCGGGTCATCTGGTATTGAGATGGCCTTAGGCGGATATTGGGAGATATTAGATAAAGTGACACCAGCTTCGGTATGGCGCAACACCGGTAAAGTGGAGGCAATCCTGGTTGTTTCGGGTAGTTGCTCACCGGTTACCGCCAAACAGATTGAGGCCGCTTTAGCCAACGGCTTTGCTGGTATTGCTATTGATACCACCGCATTAGTAGCGGGCGCTGACATTGAAACCTTGCTTGCGCCTTACATACAACAGGCGTCGGCTTATATACAGCAGGGGCGTAGCGTTATTGTACATACCAGCATAGGCGGAGATGACAGCCGCATTATGGCTGCACACCAGCAATTACTCAATAAAGGATTAAATGAGCAAGCCATACGCACGCAGAGCGCCCAGCTTTTGGGTACTGCGCTTGGCCGGGTAGCCGATGGTGTAATTAGCCAAACCAAGCTGCGCCGACTAGTAATAGCTGGTGGCGATACATCAAGCTATGCAGCACGTGCCCTGGGTATTGAAGCTGTGGAAATGATAGCGCCGGTTACGCCTGGTGCGCCATTATGTAAAGCCTACGCACCCGGTAAGCCGGTAGACGGACTTGAGGTGAATATTAAAGGCGGACAAGTAGGCGACGAGAATTATTTTTTAACCGTATTAAAAGGAAAACCTTTGTAACCATGAAACAAAAGACTTTAGGCCTGATACACACATCAGCTACACTGATACCGGTATTTCAGCAATTATGCCAGCAACATTTGCCGGGAGTGGCAACCTTCAATATTGTTGATGATAGCCTGGTTAAAAACATTATAGCACGTGGCGAGCTTACAACATCCATCAGCAAGCGTGTGGCCGATTATGTTTCATCAGCCGAAGATTCGGGAGCCGATTATATTTTGGTTACCTGCTCATCTATAGGGGCAGCTGTTGAAGCTGCTGCAGAGAACAGCAAAGTGCCTGTACTGCGTGTTGATCAGCCTATGGCTGATGAAGCCGTACAAATGGGCAAGCGTATTGGCGTGATAGCAACATTATCAACCACCTTAGAGCCCACCAGTGATTTGGTAAAACGCCGGGCGGCGGCCGCCGGCAAAGAAATTGAACTGGTACCCAAATTGTGCGAGGGGGCTTTTGATGCCCTGATGAGCGGCGATGCTGCTACGCACGACGCTATAGTAACTGAGGCCCTGCGCGATCTTTCTACCCAGGTAGATGTGATCTTGCTGGCACAGGCTTCTATGGCCCGGGTGGTAGATGGGTTAAGCGATGCCGATAAGCAAGTGCCTATTGTGGCCAGTCCGCCTAACGCTATCAAGTATTTGGCTTCCATAATATAAGGGCATGAAAGCGCTTCGTAAACTTTGTTTGGCCCTGTGCCTGCTATCCGCATTGGCCCTTATATGGGGGCTGCTAAGTGCACAGAGCCTTATTTGGCAGCCTGCCGCTGTGGCTGTGTGCTTAATGGGGGCTATTGGCATTGGAGCAGTACCTGCGTTGCAAAACTACCAGTATACAGCCTGGATTATTACTGCTGTAGTTGCAGCCATGATATATCCGGCTGCTTTTTTGAAATGGGGCAGCTTTGATTTGCGTAACAAGTGGCTCATACTGGTGGTGGTGCAAATAGTAATGTTTGGTATGGGCATACAAATGAGTTTACGTGATTTTACCGGCTTAGGCAGTACCGGTAAAGGCGTTTTGATTGGTTTGACTTGCCATTTTACTATTATGCCGCTTACAGGGTTTTTGCTTACCAAGATTCTTCATTTTGAACCAGAAATTGCCGCTGGTATAATCCTTATTGGTTCATGTTCCAGCGGTTTGGCATCAAACGTAATGGTGTATTTGGCAAGGGCTAACCTGATATTGTCAGTTACAGTTACCGCTATGGCAACCTTGGCTGCACCATTTCTTACGCCGGTGTTAATGAAACTGCTGGCCGGCACGCTTATTCAGATCAAATTCATTAATATGATGATGGAGATTATTAAGATTGTGTTGGTACCTATTGGTGCGGCCTTGCTTCATGATTATTTGAAGCGGGCTTTAAGCGCAAAGCGCCGTATGGTATACCTGATTGCAACGGCCTGTATGTTGTACTTGCTGGCATTGCCTATGGGGCTCTACCATGTTCAGCAAAATTATTTGCCCGAAGCAGCCATGCAATCGGTAGAAGTGTTCGGGTTTTTGGTTGGCGCTTTTGTAGTGGGCGCCGCCTATCATCAGTTATACCGTGCAAAGCCTAAGGTGGATCAGTATATACCTTATTTGTCCATGTTTGGCATTATTTATTTTACGGCGGTTACCACTGCCGCAGGTAGGGAAAACCTACTGCATGTAGGTTTGCTGCTGTTTCTGGCCTCTGTATTTCATAATGGCGCCGGTTACTTTTTCGGTTATTGGCTGAGCCGGCTTTTTGGTCTCGACAAAAACTCAAGCCGTACCGTCGCATTTGAAGTTGGCTTGCAAAATGGTGGTATGGCTTCTGGTTTGGCGGGCACTATGGGCAAATTAGCTACTGTAGGGCTGGCTGCTGCGGTATTCAGCCCTTGGATGAACATTTCGGGATCTATTTTAGCTAATTACTGGCGAAGAAAGCCGGCTGATGATATACCAGAAACGAATGTGGATGTTATGCACAGCAAACAAGATTTATAACAGCTAACTGAATTTGCATTGTGAGAGCTCATCATTCGGTAGGCATGGTAAACTTGAAACAGGTACCTTGACCAACTTCGCTTTCTACGCTGATTGTACCACCATGCTGAACAACGAAGTCTTTTACCAGCATCAACCCTAAACCCGTGCCTCTTTCCTGACTGGTGCCTAACACTGTTGGAAACCCTGATCTGTTGAACAGCTTACTCATGGTCTCTTTAGACATGCCAACGCCTGCATCCTGCACACATATCTCCACCATGTCTTCAACAGGTGTAGCGGTAACTTTTACAGAACTGCCGCCCGGCGGGGTGAATTTTATGGCGTTTGTAACCAGGTTCTGTAAAACCGACCGCAGCATATAAAGATCGGCATTCACATAAAGGCCGTGCTCAATATTGTTCTCCAAGGCGATGCTTTTTTGCACAGCGTTTTCTTTCAATAACTCTAACGCATCATTAATACCTTCAAAAAGATGGATACGTTCACGCTTTAAGTCTATTTTTTCGCGTTGGGTTTTTGCCCATTCAACCAATTCATTGAGCTGGTTCAGTATTTTCTTTGATGTTTTATGAATAATGCCCGAGAACATTTTGATCTGTTCCGGTCTTAGCTTTTCTGCGTCCCGCATCAGGTTCTCTGATGATACCAGTAAAGAGGTAAGCGGGTTGCGAAGGTCATGAGAGATAACAGAAAGAAACTTATCTTTTGACTCATTAAGCGCTCTCAACTCTTCGTTAACGTTCTCCAGCTCGGTTGTACGTTCAAGCACGCGCTGTTCCAGTTCCAGGTTTAGCTTAACCAGGTCATTATTAATAGCTTGGAGTTTTTCTTCCTGCTGCATCAATAACCGGTTCTTTTTATGCAGCTCGGCAAAAATAGCTACTTTAGAACGGAGGATATCCGGGTTGAAAGGTTTTCTTACAAAGTCGACAGCGCCAGCCTTGTAGCCCTTAAACATGGCCGCCTCTTCATAGTCATGCGCGGTAATAAAAATGATGGGAATGTCCTTCAATTTATCACGCTGGTAAATCAACTCTGCGGTTTCATAACCATCCATGATCGGCATTTTCACGTCCAGTAATATCAGTGAAAAATCTTCCTCTTTAAGCAAAATCCTCAATGCCTCTCTTCCGGAAGCAGCTTTCGAGAAGGAATATCCTTCCTTCTCGAGTACCACTTCCATAGACATTAAATTGTTCTCATTATCATCAACCAAAAGTATTTTTATGGCTGTATCTGTACCCATTTATTAATCTATTTAGTACTGTTTGTTAATGGGCTTATTTTATGAGCCATACACGCATTAATGATAATAACTGGTCGGTTTTAACAGGTTTGGTAATATAATCTGATGCACCTGAGGCTATACACTTTTGCCTGTCGCCAATCATTGCCTTTGCGGTCACCGCAATTATAGGCAAACTTTTATGACGCGGCTCTTTTCTTATCATTTTTATAGTCTCATAGCCATCCATCTCCGGCATCATAATATCCATCAGCACAATGTCTATGGTCTTATCCTTGTTCAGTATTTCAATTGCCTCCCTACCGCTCTCTGCCGTAATTACTGTAATCTGCGACCGTTCAAAAACAGCGGTAAGTGCAAATAAGTTACGTACGTCATCATCAACTACCAATACTTTTTTGTTGTCGAGTACATCGTATTTGGTTCTGATGCCATCAAGCATTTTCCATTTACCTTCACTAATAAACTTCTTATCAATGTGTAATAATACCAGTATCTCTTGTAACAACGCCACATGCGAGGTTGGTGTCTTGGTGATGATCTTATGGTTAAGACGTTTCAACTGAATCAACTCGTCTTGTGTAAAGTCGCGGGCTGAGTGTAGTATGATTGTAGTTTGCTCTTGTTTTAACAAGTTGATGCGATTAAGCAGGTCAAAACCATTGGCATCAGGTAGAACAAAATCCAGGATGATACAGTCGAACAACTCCTTCTTAAGTACAGACAGGGCCTTGTTAGCTGTTGTTGAGCCAAAGATCTCCACCCGGTCGTTTGAAAGCAGTTCGGTTAATCGTTGCAATTCATTTTCATTATCTTCAATAATCAGAATGCGTTTTTTAACTTGTTCCTGAAAGCTTACAATTCCCGATATAAGATCTTCGAGCAAGCTGTTGGACAAGGGTTTAAGGCTGAACGATTTGGCGCCATACTTTAATGCCATCACCTTATTGTCCTCGCCCGAAATAACATGTATTGGGATATGCTGCAAATTGATATCGCCTTTTAATAGCTTAAGTAGCTTCCAGCCATTAGACTCAGGCATGTTTACATCAAGCGTTATGGCTATTGGGTTATATTTAATAATGCTATCAAATATCTCCAGGTAGGTCATAGCCACAACAACCTTTAAGTCAAAGTCGTGGGCCTTATCAATCAGAATCTTGGTGAAACGAAGGTCATCTTCAACTACGAGTATGACTTTGTCTTCGGTTACAATGTTATGGCGGTCATCATCAATAACCAGCTCGGCGGTGTCAATAAGATTGGTACGCGTGTGCGACACGGTAGCCGAATAAGCCTCTTTAACTTTAACCGGTACCGATTTTTCTTCTTTATATTTTAATGGTAAGAATAAAGTAAATGTACTGCCTCTGCCCAGTTCGCTGCTTACAGTGATGGTACCGCCCAAAAGTTCGGCAAAACCTTTACTAATGGATAAGCCTAAGCCTGTACCGCCGTACTTACGGCTGGTTGATCCTTCGGCCTGTTGGAACGCTTCGAATATGATGCCTTGCGTGTTTTCGGAAATACCAATACCTGAGTCTTCAATCGAAAATGCAATGACCGGTTCATTTCTGCCCAGCGGATTTTCCTGATCGGCTTCGGGCTTAAATATGTGTAGTTTAACCCGGCCTTTTTCGGTAAACTTAAATGCATTCGACAACAAATTCTTCAAAATCTGGTTCAGGCGCTGCATGTCGGTTTCCATTAGCTCCGGTAAACCGTCCTGCAGTTCAACCTCAAATTTAAGGTTCTTGGTTTCTGAAATTGGTTTAAACGTAGACTCGGCAAACGAAATAACTTCTCTGAAGCTAACCGGCATTACATCGGCGGCAATTACACCCGACTCAATTTTCGACAGATCCAGGATATCATTAATCAGCTGGATCAAGTCGTCGCCGCAGGAGTGGATAGTTTTGGCAAACATCCGCTGTTTTTCGGTTAGGTTACCCTCAGGATTCTCAAACAGTTGCTGTGCTAAAATGAGCAAGCTGTTAAGCGGCGTACGCAACTCGTGCGACATGTTGGCCAGGAACTCTGATTTATACTTAGAAGTTAGTGTAAGCTGCTCGGCCTTTTCTTCTAATGAGCGGCCTTTATCATGCAACTCATCATTCGCCCGCCTCAATTCTTCTTGTTGTGATGAAAGCTCACCGGCCAGTGATTGTGATTGGGCCAGGAGTTCCTCGGTGCGGGTATTGGTCTCAATATTGTTTAGTACGATACCGATACTTTCGGTCAACTGATCCAAAAAGTCAATGTGCGTATCGCTGAAGTTTTCGAACGAAGCTAATTCAATAACGGCTTTTACGTTATTCTCGAACAATACCGGTAGTATCACCAGGTCAATAGGTGCTGCATGACCAATACCGGAGCTAATTTGAAGGTACTCGTTAGGTACGTTTGATATACGGATGCGTTCCTTGTCTGTAGCACACTGTCCAATCAATCCTTCAGTTAAAGAAAATTCCTGATTTATTGATTTTGAACCATCCTGCGCATAACCGGCAAACAGCTTTAGCTTGGCCTCATCGGCTAACTCTGGCTGTTCTAGAATATAGAATGCGCCATAACGTGCGTTTACCAGTTCGGCCAGCTCAGATAGTACTTTATTGGCCACCGCATTCCGGTCACGCTGGCCCTGAAGCATCTGGGCAAATTTAGCTAAGTTTGATTTTAGCCAATCCTGCTCGTGGTTACGCAGCGTAGTATCTTTCAGGTTGGCAATCATCTGGTTAATGGTATCCTTCAACGCTTCCAGCTCACCTTTAGCTTCTACCCGTATGGTACGGGTTAAGTCGCCTTTGGTTACGGCAGATGCTACTTCGGAAATTGAACGCACCTGTACGGTTAAATTTTGCGCCAGCTGGTTTACGTTCTCCGTTAAATCTTTCCAGGTACCTGATGCACCCGGTACGCTGGCTTGTCCACCCAAACGACCCTGCACACCCACCTCACGCGCTACGGTGGTTACCTCATCGGCAAATACCGCCAGCGTATCAATCATCTCGTTAATGGTATCGGTTAACTGGGCCACCTCACCCAACGCGTTAATAGAAAGGCGTTGCTTCAGGTTACCCTTGGCAATACCGGTTGCCACTTTAGCAATACCACGTATTTGCCCGGTAAGGTTAGATGCCATCTGGTTCACCGAGTCGGTCAAATCCTTCCAGGTACCGGCCACACCTTTTACGTGCGCCTGGCCGCCCAGTTTACCCTCGGTACCTACCTCACGCGCTACACGCGTTACTTCGGATGCAAAGGAGTTAAGCTGATCCACCATCGTATTGATGGTGTTTTTAAGGTCCATGATCTCGCCTTTTACGTCGATGATTACCGTTTTGGATAAGTCGCCGCTGGCTACCGCCTTGGTTACCTCTGCAATGTTACGCACTTGTGAGGTTAAGTTACTCGACATTTGGTTTACCGAGTCGGTCAAATCCTTCCAGGTACCTGCAACGCCCGGTACAAAGGCCTGGCCGCCCAGGTTACCATCCGTACCTACCTCACGCGCTACACGCGTTACTTCAGATGCAAAACCACGCAGCTGATCAACCATCGTATTAATGGTTTCCTTTAGCTGCAAGATCTCGCCCCGCACGTCAACCGTGATTTTCTTCGACAAGTCACCATTCGCGATAGCGATGGATACGTCGGCTATATTACGTAGCTGGGCAGTAAGATTGCCCGCCATTTTATTTACAGAGTCGGTCAAATCCTTCCAGGTACCATCCACACCCGGTACGTTGGCCTGGCCGCCTAATTGCCCTTCGGAACCCACCTCACGTGCCACACGCGTTACTTCTGATGCAAAACCGCGCAGCTGATCCACCATGGTATTAATCGTATCTTTCAGTTCCAGGAGCTCGCCTTTGGCGTTTACCGTAATTTTACGGGATAAATCGCCCTTGGCTACTGCGGTAGTTACCTCGGCAATGTTACGCACCTGCGAGGTTAAGTTGTCCGCCATCTTGTTCACCGAGTCGGTTAAGTCCTTCCAGGTACCACCTACGCCGGGTACGTTGGCCTGACCACCTAACTGGCCTTCGGAGCCCACCTCACGCGCTACACGCGTTACTTCGGAACCGAAGGAGTTCAACTGATCCACCATCGTATTGATGGTTATTTTGAGTTCGAGCATTTCGCCCTGTACATCAACCGTAATTTTTTTAGATAAGTCGCCTTTGGCCACCGCTGTTGTCACCTCGGCTATATTACGTACCTGGCCTGTTAAGTTACCGGCCATCTGGTTTACCGAGTCGGTCAAATCCTTCCAGGTACCACCTACGCCCGGCACGTTGGCCTGACCGCCCAGCTGCCCTTCAGAACCCACCTCGCGCGCCACACGCGTTACTTCAGACGAGAAGGAGTTCAACTGATCCACCATCGTGTTTATGGTATTCTTCAGCTCCAAAAGTTCGCCCTTGGCATCCACCGTAATTTTGCGCGATAAGTCGCCTTTAGCTACCGCTGTGGTTACACCGGCAATGTTACGTACCTGGTCGGTAAGGTTGCTACCCATTTGGTTTACGGAGTCGGTTAGGTCTTTCCAAACCCCGCCTACACCTTTTACACGCGCCTGGCCGCCCAGCTTACCTTCTGTACCCACCTCGAGCGCCACACGCGTTACTTCGGATGCAAAGGAGTTGAGCTGATCCACCATCGTATTGATGGTTTTTTTCAGCTCGAGCATTTCACCCTTAACGTCAACCGTAATCTTCTTGGAAAGGTCTCCATTAGCAACCGCAGTGGTTACACCGGCAATGTTACGTACCTGCGAGGTTAAGTTACCCGCCATGCGGTTTACAGAGTCGGTCAAATCTTTCCAGGTACCCGCAACGCCCGGCACCTTAGCCTGGCCGCCCAGCTTACCTTCTGTACCCACTTCAAGCGCCACACGCGTTACTTCGGATGAGAAGGAGTTGAGCTGATCCACCATGGTATTAATGGTGTTCTTTAGTTCCAAAATCTCGCCCTTAGCTTCTACCGTAATTTTACGGGATAAGTCGCCCTTGGCTACTGCCGTGGTTACACCTGCAATGTTACGCACCTGCGAGGTTAAGTTACCGGCCATTTGGTTTACCGAGTCGGTTAGTTCGGCCCATACGCCGGCTACGCCCTTAATTTTAGCCTGCTCACCTAGTTTACCTTCTGAACCTACCTGGCGGGCTACACGGGTTACTTCCATGGAGAATGAACGAAGCTTGGAAAGCATTTGGTTCGACTCTTTAGCAATGCGTAAAAATTCGCCTTTTAAAGGGTGGCCCTTAATTTCGAGCGGTATATGCTTGGAAAGGTCGCCGTTGGCAACCGAGTTAATCATGCCTGCAATCTCCAGGGTAGGAGAGGTAAGGTCTTCAATTAAATTATTGAGTGAGATTACGCCATTTGCCCATTCGCCTTTAGCGTCGGTTAATTCTATCCGTTTACTAAGGTTTCCTTTTTTTCCTATCGTTTTTTCGGCTGTCGATATCTCGGCTACCAAACGCTCGTTCATATCAATAATGTCGTTCAGTACCTCACAAATGCGGCCGTGTATGCCAGCTTGCGTTACGGGCATGCGTACGTTTAGCCTGCCGTTTTTTACGTTCGAAAGCACTTTCAAAAGCTCTTTTAAATCGAGCGAGTCGGTAAGGTGCTCATTAAGCACACCGGTATCATCTAGTACTTTGGCTAAAATGTCGTCGTCTTTCATAGGATAAGTTGGTAGATAAAATGCCGTTAAATTTAATTAAATATCGAACACGAACAAATAATATAATATAATGAATATCGCTGCTGCAATAACGTCGTTATTGTAGCAGCAGGCTTTTGCGCTGACAAGCGCCTGCACACAATTATACTGTCAAAACATTAGCAAATAGGTGCTCTAAAACGGTAACATGCGCAGAACCCTTAAACGGTGACACAAAGCTTATAGTTTTACTTTGTTTTGGTATTTATTTAAATAATATTTGTTATAAAATGTATTTCGATATAATAGTTACTGAGAATATATGTATCATATTTATTAAAAACAGCGGTTACGAAATATGATAATACTGCTGTTATTCATATGTAGCTTAGTAATTCGAAAAAAACTCAGATCGAAATATTCCCAAAAAGTTTAATTGGCTATAATTACCTTGTATATTTGTTTTTATGTTACCCTGCTTTGCAGCAGAAGTCTAATACCTCCCCGATATATATCAACGTTTATTTCACGGTCATAAAAATCTGCATTAAACAACTGTTGACTACGTTTTGGGATTAAAAGTTTTTAAATGGCAAACCATCAAGAAGATAACAAAAATAAATACCAGAACGGCATGGCAGATAATAAAGACAGTAAGCCTGCAAAAACAAAATCGTTCCCAATTATATGTATTGGTGGTTCGGCAGGAGCATTCCAGGCCATGGAAAAATTATTTGCCCATATGCCGGCCGATAGCGGCATGGCCTTTATTGTGGTAATGCACCTGGATAAAAACCACGTGGGCAGCGTAGCCGAGCTTTTACAGAATTTTACATCCCTACCGGTAACCGAGGCCGAAGATGGTCAACCGGTTAAACCCGACCGTGTATACCTAATTCCGCCCAACAAAGACATGGGCATACATAACGGTAAATTGTTGCTCATGACACCATCGAGGTTCAACGGTTACCGCCTGCCGGTTGATCACTTTTTGCAAAGCCTGGCCGAAGACCAGTGGAACCGTGCTGTAGCCATCATCTTGTCGGGTATGGGATCTGACGGGGAAACCGGCATACGCATGATAAAGGAAAAACTGGGCATGGTGATGGTACAGGATCCCGAATCGGCGCAGTATGACAGTATGCCGCAAAGCGCCATAGCAACCAACCTGGTAGATTATGTGCTTGCTCCTGAGGAGATGCCCATAAAGCTCATACAGTATTTAAAGCATCCGGCTATGGCCGATGAGCTGAATGATGAACTGAAAAACCAAAACCGGGATGCAACAGCTATTCAAAAGGTATTAATGCTGCTGCGTACCCAAACCGGACATGATTTTTCGCAATACAAAAAAAACACCATCACCCGCCGTATAGACCGTAGGCTGGCATTTCATCAGCTGCCCGATTATACACATTATATTGCCTTTTTGCGCGAGAATCCGCAAGAGATTGATGTGCTTTTTAATGAGTTGTTGATAGGCGTAACCAAGTTTTTTAGAGATGCAGCTGCTTTTGATGTACTAAAAGAGAAGCTGTACGGGCTTTTGCGGGTCAAAGCCGACAATGAGCCTGTGCGTATATGGGTGGTAGGCTGTTCAACCGGCGAGGAAGCTTACTCTATAGCCATACTTATTATGGAGTGTTTTAGCAGCATAGGCGGAGCCAAAACACCTAAAGTGCAAATTTTTGCTACTGATTTAGATGAGGCCGCTATTGAGCATGCGCGCACCGGCTTTTACATGGATAACATAGCGGCCGATATTTCGCCCGAGCGCTTGGGGCGGTATTTTGTAAAAAAGGAAAAAGGGTACCAGGTTACTAAAGATTTGCGCGAAATGATTGTATTTGCGCAGCACAACCTTATTAAGGATGCGCCCTTTACCCGCCTGGATTTGTTAACCTGCCGCAATGTGATGATTTATTTAAATGCAGAGTTGCAGGCCAAAATCATACCCGTATTTCATTATTCGCTCAATGCGCGCGGCGTGCTGTTTTTGGGCCCCGCCGAAACGCTGGGCGGCTTCAGCGAAATGTTCTCGGCAATAGACCCCAAATGGAAGATATATGAACGTAGGGACGGAGCTCCCATCATGAGCAAAATGGTTGATTTTCCATTTAATATATCTAAGCAGGCACTTCATCTTTATAGGGTTGATGAACCTGAGAAGCCTATTAAAAAGAAAACACTTGCCGAAACCTTTAGCAAAATACTGCTTGAAAATTACACGCCGGCCTCTGTACTTATTAATGGTAAAGGCGATATATTGTATATAAACGGCCGTACCGGTAAGTTTTTGGAGCTTAATGCCGGCGAGGTGACCATGAACATTAATGAAATGGCTAAGGATGATCTGAAGTATCCCCTGAGTAACGCCATCCATCAGGCCGGTTCACAAAAAGACACCATTAATGTAAATGGCATCAGGCTTAAAGAAGAAGGGGAGGTGCGGGTGGTTGATTTGAAGGTTAGCCAGTTGCAAAACAACGCCTTGCAGGGGTTGCTGCTGGTAGTTTTTGATGATAAGGGCTTACTTACTAAAACCGAACGCAGAAAGAAATACAAGGGACCGGAACATAATGAAGCGGTAGAAGAGCTGGAAAAGGAACTGGTTTATACCAAACAGCAGCTACGTAATACGGTAGAGCAAATGGAAACCTCGCTGGAGGAACTTAAATCGACCAATGAGGAGTTGCAGAGCACTAATGAGGAGTTGCAGAGCACCAATGAGGAGTCGTTGACTACTAAAGAGGAAATGCAATCGCTTAATGAGGAATTGATGACCATTAATGTGCAGTACCAATCCAAAGCCGAAGAGCTTACCCAGCTGAACAATGACATGAAGAACATGCTGGACAGTACCGAAATTGGTACCATATTTTTGGACATTAATATGATTATACTGCGGTTTACACCGCAGGTTAAAAAGCTTTTTAATGTTATTACCACCGATATTGGCCGCTCTATAAATGATATTGTTTTTAACTTTCAGTACTCCAGCCTTGAGGCCGATATACACCATGTGATTGAGACGCTGGCCGTTAAAGAAGTAGAGGTAAAAACAAAAAAAGATGAGTGGTACAAGCTGCGTATGATGCCTTACCGCACGCTCGATAACTTTATTAATGGCGTTGTATTAACATTTACCAAAGTGACCGAGCTAAAAGCTATTGAATTTAAATTCGAAACGCTGAATAGGTATGTTAAAAGCATGTTGTCGGTTTTAACAACACCAGCGCTTTTATTAGATAAAGACCTTAACATTATTAGCTCTAATGAAGCTTATGTATCTTTTTTTAAGATTAGCAGTATAAAAGAAATGATAGGCCTGAGTTTAAACATACTGGTGCACGAGTTCTGGAAAACCAGTAAGCTCGACAAATTTTTGAAGCAGTGTACAAACCAGGAAACTAAAATTACGTTTACGAACGATTTTTTGGTTATTGGCACAAAAACTATCACAATAACCTCAAAACCGTCTGTAAATGAAACTGACGGCGAAACTTTGATGACGATGATTGTTATTGAAGAGTAGAAGAAATGTAATCTGGCGATATGTATAGGAAGGATTTTTGGAAGAAAGATACGCTGGAGAAGCTGCGAAAAAAGGCGGAAGGATTGCTTAGCGAAAAGACCTATCAAATTGAGCATTCGGAGTCATTAGAGATGCAAACCCTTTTCCATGAGTTGCAGATTTACCAGCTTGAACTGGAAATGCAAAATGAGGAACTGAGTAGTATTGCCCTGGAGCTGGAAACGCAGAAAGACCGGTTTTCTGACTTGTTTGAACTTGCGCCGGTTGGCTATTTAGTGTTAGACAGCAGGGCAGTTATAGAGGAAGTAAATGTAACGGGTAGTAAGCAGTTTGGCGTACGTAAAGCGGCATTATTGGGTAAACCATTAACCAGCTATTTACATGCCGATGATCTGCAGCAATTTTATTTTTTTTTCAGAAGACTTCAATCATCGGGTTCGGAACAGGAAGAGCAGGTCCGTTTTAAGAAAGCCAACAATGAAACGCTTTATGCACAGGTTAATGGTAAGGTAATAACTAAAGGTAAATTTGCTTTCAGTTGCTACCTTACCATTACCGATATAACCGAGAAAAAGAAAGCCCAGTTGGAGCATGAAAAGGCCAAACGCCGTTTAGAAGTTGCGCTGGATGCCTCTCAAACCGGTATTTGGGAGCTTGCGGTTCCGGGTGGCCAGGTGTATGTTGACGAGCTGAGTTGCAGCTTGTTTGGCATTAAGCCGCAAGAGTTTGATGGCAGCTACAATACCCTGCTTAATTTAATTGACAAAGACGATAGGGCAAATGTTGATGCCACACTACGTAGTTCAATGGTTAACGGCAAAGACTTTACGGCCGAGTTTTTTGTAAATCAGCCATCGGGTATACGTAAATATGTAGCTGCAAGGGGGCAAATGATTGATTTACAAGAATTGGGTAGCCGTTTTATTGGAACCATAATCGATATAAGCGATAAAAAGCAAATTGAGCAGGAAACACAGCAGCTCAAAGAGAACCAACAATATATGATAACAGCCGCATCACTGCTGGCCGAAGAGAATGAACGCAAACGGATAAGTGATACCTTGCATGACAGTGTTGGGCAAATGTTATATGCCATAAAACTGAATTTGCAACAGCTCAAGCAAATGTCATCGAGCCCTTACTATGAGCAGGCCGTAAAAATGTTAGATCAAACTGTAAAAGACGTACGCAATATATCTTTCCAATTGGCGCCTTCTATACTTGATGACTTTGGTGTTGTTGCCGCTATAGAGGATATGGCTAAGCGCTTGTCCGGCCCGCAGTTAAGCATAGTAACCAAGTTTGGCAGCACAAAAAACCTGGATACTACCCTTTCGCTCAATATCTTCCGTATTGTACAGGAGTTGGTTAACAACGGCATAAAACATGGCAAAGCAACTTGTATTTGTATTGAGTTGTTTAAAAAGGGCAGCCAAATAAATTTAAAGGTTACCGACAATGGCGAAGGCTTCACATTACCAAACCCTGGCACCACGCCAACAGGTGCCGGTTTAAGCAGCATACGTAACCGCCTAAACCTGTATAAGGGTACTATGGAAATTCATTCAGCGCCCGGCACGGGTACTACGGTAGCCATTACTATAAAACAATAAAACTATAATTAAGGTTATTTTTACATGAGTGAAATAAAATCAATTGTGGTGGTTGGCGCCTCGGCCGGTGGTTTTCACGCAATTGGCGAACTAATATCCAATATGCCTCAAAAGCTAGATTTGGCTGTTTTTGTGGTACTGCATATGGGGCGTAATTCAATGGCCGACGTTTTAGTACAATATATACAAAAGAAAACAGCACTTACTTGTGAACTTGCTGAAAATAACAAGCCAATACAAAGCGGGCATGTTTACGTTGCCCCTCCCGACATTCAGACCGTTGTAAAGAAAGGAACAATGCGCCTGATCAAAGGACCGCATGAAAACCGCTGGCGCCCCTCAATTGATGTGCTGTTCCGGTCGGCCGCTGCTTATTATGATTCACATGCCATAGGTATTGTATTAACCGGTTTACTGGATGATGGTACCTCGGGTATGGCGGCTATCAAGCGGTCGGGCGGTAAGTGCATTGTACAGGAACCGCTTGAGGCCGAGTTTGCCGATATGCCTATCAATGTGTTAAATAATGTAGAAGTAGACCATAGAGTGCCCATTGCCGATATGGGATACGTATTACAGGATATATTGTCGAAAATGCCTGCCGATTCATTACACGAAATACCAGAAGATGTAAGAATAGAAGCTGAAATTACCGAACGGAGGATGAGCAGTATGGAAGAGTTGGAAAAGATAGGTACCCGAAGCAATTACAGTTGCCCCGACTGTGGCGGTGGCTTGTATGAAATTAAGAACGATGTAATAACACGTTTCCGATGTTATACCGGCCACGTTTATACCGGCAACCTTCTGCTCGAAAAACAATCAGAAGGATTGGAAGACAGTATATGGGTATCCATACGCATGCTCGAAGAGCGCAAAAACCTACTGATGCGCATGGCTAATCAGAACGGTAATGAAGTAGGAGGAGAGGGCAGTAAAAAAGAAAAAGCGCGTGAACTGGGAGAACATATAGAGCGGTTGAAATCGCTGTTAGTAAGCATTAACAAAAATAGCGGTACAACAGGCGGATATGAGTAAGCCGTGTATTGGCAAGGTATGGTGCCATTAAATAAATTAATATACCTTTGCTTACACGCATTCGCATTGTATGAAAATTGCACTGTTTCCGGGTTCTTTTGACCCTATTACCAAGGCCCACGTTGATATTGTAAAACGCTCGCTAAGCTTGTTCGACAAGCTGTATATAGGCATAGGGGTTAACAGTTCGAAACAAAGCCTTTTAACTATTGAGCAGCGCCAGCAAATGCTGCGTGCCGTATTTGCCATGGAGCCCAAAATTCACATCATAGCTTATGAAGGCCTTACGGTAGATTTTTGTAAAAGTATTGATGCCAATTATATGATACGCGGCATACGTACCGTATCAGACTTTGAATATGAAAAGGCCATAGCACAAATGAATCATGCCCTGGCCCCCGATATTGAAAGCATCTTTATTGTGAGCAAACCCGGCTACTCATCCATCAGCTCAACCATTGTGCGCGAAGTGCTGCGGCACAATGGCGATGTAAGCCAGTTTATTCCAAAAGAGGCGCTGGAATATCTGCAAGCAAATCACGCTTCGCCAGCACATCCATAATAGACGGAAAGGTGTTGTTTGTTACCATGTTAATCTCTTTTTTGCTCAGCCACTTTACATCGGTAATCCCTTCTTCAATCTGAGGTTTTAGCTTAGCCTTACCTTTGTACTTCATTTTAAACCAGTAGGTTTTTTTAAGTACTACTTCGCCCCGGCTGGTATAAACATGGTAGGTGTTCACTATCTTTTTGCCGCAGTCGTCAATGGTAATGCCGCACTCTTCCTCAACTTCGCGTATAGCGCCTTCTTTAGGCTTTTCACCTTTTTCCAGCTTGCCTTTTGGTATGTCCCACTTGCCGTTACGGTATATAAAAAGATAATTTCCTTTGTCATTTTTAACCAGCCCACCGGCGGCTTCTATCAAGGTTACGCTTTTCATTACCTGCTTTAAAAAAGCTTTTGCGTTATCGCACAGCACATAGTAATACAACCCGGCGTTGTTGGTGGTAAGCTGGTTGTATAAAATTTTCAAATCAAACGATTGCTGGTCAAGCTGTTCATAGTTCTCGGCCTGTGCAGGGGCAGATTCTGTTACCAAAATAACCTTCTGGTTGATATAAATTCTGTATTTTTGTGCCATGTTTAATAAAAATGAGATTGAACAGCAAGTGGCTGAATTTCTGTTGCAAATTAAAGCAATTAAATTACAACCCGACAATCCTTTTACATGGGCTTCGGGCTGGAAATCTCCAATTTACTGTGATAATCGCGTAACGCTCTCATACCCGTCTATTCGTACTTACATCAGGCAGCAATTAAGCCTTGTTATTCAGGAAGAATTTGGCTCAGTGGCTTGTATTGCTGGTGTGGCCACGGCTGGTATTCCGCAAGGGGCTTTAGTAGCGCAGGAGCTGGGCTTGCCTTTTGTTTACGTACGCGCAAAACCTAAAGACCACGGAACCGGTAACCTCATTGAAGGTGAAATTATGCCCGGCAAACGCGTAGCCGTGGTTGAAGACTTAATATCGACCGGAAAAAGCAGCCTGCAGGCTGTTGATGCCTTGCGCGAAGCTGGTTATGAAGTGGCTGGCCTTGCTGCCATTTTTAGTTACGGCTTTGATGTTGCCGAAGAGAACTTTAAAAAAGCAAAATGCCGTTACGTAACGCTTTCTAACTATAACGCTATGCTAAAATTTGCAGAAGAGAAGCAATACATTAACAGCGCCAGTATGGACCTGTTAAAGCAATGGCGTAATAACCCTGCCGAGTGGGGAAAATAAAAAAGCAAGCCGGTTAATAACCAGCTTGCTTGAATGTTTTTATAGAAGAAGCCTTGCAGTGTATGCACTGCAGCATGTAGATGTACTATATAACTTTTTTACTCTCTGAGTTGTAATATGCAACTATCACATTTACAACCACCAATCCAACGATAACTGCTAACATAATTTGTGTCTTTTTATATATGTTAAACGCAAATGCTGAACCAATAGTTCGGGTTTAAGCGTTTTAAAAGCACTTTTCAATTATTAATAGCAATATCGATACATCACTGCAAAAGTTAATAATAAAACTTTTGCGCCATTATGAAAATCAAACTTAGCAAAAGTTTTGTTGCTATCATTTCAGCGTAAATATGATGTTATAGTTGTTGAATTGACACCCCAAAAGTCAGCAATTGTAGCATTTTTACCGTATTTTTGTACAAAATTCTTTTAAAGGAACGGCATGATAACAGTTTCTAATTTATCCTTGCGCTATGGTAAGCGCACCTTGTTCGAAGACGTAAATCTTAAGTTTACCCAAGGTAACTGCTATGGCATTATAGGCGCTAATGGTGCCGGTAAATCTACCTTCTTAAAAATCCTGTCGGGCGATATTGACCCAAGTACTGGCTCGGTGAGTTTTACACCAGGCGAACGTATGGCTGTTCTAAAGCAGAATCACTACGAGTTTGATGAGTACCCGGTGATTGAAACCGTACTGATAGGGCACAAGGAGCTTTATGCTACCATGAAAGAAAAAGATGCCATTTACCTGAAAGAAGATTTTACAGATGCTGACGGCGAGCGTGCCGGCGAACTGGAAAACCTGTTTGCCGAAATGGATGGCTGGAACGCCGAAAGCAATGCCGCCACTTTATTAAGCAACCTGGGCATTAAAGAGGATTTGCATTACAAGCTTCTAAAAGAGTTAGACGGTACGCAGAAAGTACGTGTGTTACTTGCTCAGGCGTTATTTGGTAAACCCGACATTTTGTTACTGGATGAGCCTACCAACGATTTGGATATACACACTATTGGCTGGCTTGAAGACTTTTTAGCAGGTTATGAGGCCATAGTACTGGTGGTATCGCACGACAGGCACTTTTTAGATACGGTATGTACCCACGTAGTAGATATTGACTTTAGCAAGATGACCATTTATACCGGTAACTATACGTTCTGGTATCAATCGAGCCAGTTAGCGCTAAAGCAACGTGCCGATCAGAATAAGAAACTGGAAGATAAGGTAAAAGAGCTACAGGAATTCATCAGCCGGTTCAGCGCTAATGCATCCAAATCAAAACAGGCAACCAGTCGTAAAAAGGCTTTAGATAAGATTAACCTGGATGAGATTAAGCCTTCTAACCGTAAGTACCCGGCTATCATGTTCAATCAGCAAAGCCGCGAGGCGGGTGACCAGATTTTGCAAATTGAAAATTTGGGCAAAACACAGGGTGGCGACGTTTTCTTTAATAACATCAACCTGATGGTAGGCAAAGGTGATAAAATTGCGGTTTTATCACAAAATAGTTTAGCTACATCAGCTTTCTACGATATTTTAAGCGGTCGTGATACCGATTATACCGGCAGTTTTAAATGGGGAGTAACCATTAACCCGGCCGACATACCGATGGATAACGCCAGCTATTTTAAAGACGGCAATGATTTAAACCTGGTAGACTGGCTGCGCCAGTATGCGCCTGGCGATAAGGATGAGCAGTTTATCCGTAGCTTTCTTGGTCGTATGTTGTTCTCGGGCGAAGAGGTTTTGAAGAAAAGTTCAGTACTGTCGGGAGGCGAAAAAATGCGTTGTATGTTTAGCCGCATGATGCTGCAACAACCCAACGTGCTGCTGTTTGATGAGCCAACCAATCACCTGGATCTGGAATCGATCACGGCCTTGAACAACGGTATGAAAGATTTTAAAGGAACGATTTTGTTTACCTCGCGTGACCATGAGTTAACGCAAACGGTAGCAACCCGCATTATAGAATTAACTCCAGGCGGCCTCATTGATAAAATGATGAGTTACGACGATTACATTAATAGCACAGCCGTACAAAAGCAGCGCGAAGAGATGTATGCGATGGCATAAGCATTTGAGACAGCGTAAATAATACTTATATACTATTTACACACACGTTATGAACTAACGTAATAATTCAGTTTATTTGCATCCCCAATAAACTGACCGACTCGGTAGCTCAGTTGGTAGAGCAACTGACTCTTAATCAGTGGGTCGAGAGTTCGAGCCTCTCCCGGGTCACTACCTTAAAAAGCCTTTTAGATTATCTGAAAGGCTTTTTTCTTTGGGGTCAGTTAAAAGAACTGCCTTCCCCTCTCTTTGAAAAACGCGCTTTAGTGTCAATAATATGAGTTACTTTGTCGCTTCTGATTGTGAGGTTCTCTATTCCAAGAAAGAAGTAAAGGCAGAAATTACTAATGAATAAAGTGTCGTTATAATTAAATTTATAGCCACTGTATAATCATAAGTTACTTCAAACAACCACAAGTTAATTTATCAATATAAATTTTTGTAATTTAGTGTCTTATTACACTTAAACCATGAGTAAAATAATACTCTTACTGGCCGCGTTAGGGCTATTTATGTCTTGCAAAAAATCCGGTGATTCTTTCATTGAAACACCTGTTCCAGAAACTATTAAAGAAATGAATTTTGCCGTTACGGGGCCTAAGCCTGTGTCTTTAGGACCAGTTCGGCAAGGAACAGGCAACTTCAACTTTTTAGGATATGGATATAATGTAGTGGGTAAATACGCCGATACCAGCTCAGTTAAGGCACAGGTTATTAACATCGAAGCTTATGCCGCAGCTTTCCCCCGAAACATCAATACCAGCCGCACTACTTCCCAAGCCTCCACACCACTTTATGCAGAAAATGCTGAAGATTATTTAAGTAAAATAACTTCAAATCGAAGTACGGATGTGAATTTTTTCAAGGGTACAATTACTTCTGCTTTTCCGGGTCAGGACGCTATTTTGAATAAAAACGTTTATGCACAATTTGTACACGCAATGACGTGGAAAACTATTACTAACAACTGGGATAGGGCTGAACCCCAAGACTATCTAACATCTGAATTTAAACATGACGTTCAAAACTTAACCTCCGAAAACTTGGTAAAAAGATATGGTACTCACATCTTATCCGGTGTTGCTTTAGGAGAAAAGTTCAATGTTTATTTTCAGGCAAACTCATCTGCTAACAACAAGCTGCATTCATCGAAAGTTGGCTTTACCTACGCATTAAATAAGGTTTTTGGCATTAGTACTGGCTATGCAGATCCACTTAAACCAAACGACATAAATGCCATTTCTGAACCCAAGTTGGTTTACGAAGCCATAGGTGGCGATCCATCAAAAATTACCCAAAAGGTAACTAATAAAGGAACACTTATCTGGTATTACGATTGGATTGCAACCTGCACTGAAGAGAAAGCTTTGTTTATAGACGTTGTAGCCTTAACTCCGTTACAAGATATGATTGCTAATCCTGCTAAAAAGGCTGAAGTGAAAAATTACATCACGTCATACATTCAGCAAAATCAGGTTAAAATGTAAACGCCCCGCTAACAATTTAAAGTTTAGGAGATTTTTGAAACTTTTGGTTACGCCCGGTAGAAAGATTAAGTACTAAAACACTTCTTGTCACCTATTCGCCCCTTAAGTCGATCGTTTCGAAAACTTACAAAACAGTTCTAGAAAAGACTGCTCTGTGTAACCATAGAAGGCATTAAGATTTATTTTGATTTGCCTTTTTTTTGCCATAAAAAGTGCGGGCTGCTTTATTCGATGCGATAGTTCAATATTCTTAACCGTCAAAAATTATGTTTTCGTGGCGGTAAGAGCCACGCAATAAAGGATATGATCTCTGACGGTGTTTAGAGCGATTGTTATCCGATAAGCACATCTTAAAAAGCCGTTAACCCTAAGAGTTAACGGCTCGGCTGTGTGATAAGATAAAGTTTATGACTTGTTATAATTAAGGTTTGATCTCAAAAACATCTCCGCTGGTGTAGATACTTAAATTAATGTTTTTAAATTTAAGCAAGCCGCCTGCTGTTGTTGCGCTATTTTCGGAGTTCACAAACCTCAGTACCTGGCTGTCACCGGCGACGGTTGCTTTATTGCCGTTCACAATAATGGCTGTACTTTCGTCAATCCCTACACCCATATAACCAGGTTTACTAGCCAGGGCCGATATGATTCGATTGTAGCGGTTACGTTTTAAAAAGTGCTGGTCTATAATGGTATGTTCCAGCAAGCCCAAGCCTTCACTAAATTCTATGTTTTGATCCCAAAGTTTATCAAACGTGTCTTTGTATTTGCTGTCTTTAAGCTGTACTCCGGTAATCATATATTTACTCATTACTGCAGCGCCGGCACTGGTACCGGCTATTGTTGAGCCGCTTTGATAGGCCTTGTGAATAGCGTCATAAACCGGGGTATTTAAAACGGCTTTCATAAAGCGGTTTTGGTCGCCGCCTAAAATATAGATCAATTTAGCTTTGGCAACAGAGTCGACCCATTTCGGATCTTTTGAATCATGCTTGCTGAAATCAAAGTTGCGGATAGGCAAGCTGGTTTGAACCCGGAGTTGCTGGCTAATATATTTAAAGCCAGTGTCAGGAATTTCGCTGGCCATGGGCAGTATGATAATATAATCTTTTGCTCCTAATTTAGCGGTCGATACCAGTTGCCTGATCAACGCATCAGAGCGGGTTCCTCCGCCAATAATAAATAACGAGCCTTTAGGTATAACCCGTGTTTGAGCGTTCAGGCGCAAGCTTGCTGCAAACAGTAATAAAAGAAACAGGCAGGTAGATAGGCGTTTCATTATTTATAGATCTGAACTTCAACTTTACCATCTGCTGTTACAGTGCCGCGGTACATACCTTCGGTATTGAATGGCATTGCAATGTTTCCTTTTTTATCTAAAGCAATGAGGCCGCCGTCGCCACCCATTTTACCAACTTTGTTCAACACAATTTTAGATGCTTCGGCCACACCTAAACCTTTGTATTCCATCAAATCGGAAATGGTTTTAGCCACCACATTACGGATGTAAAATTCGCCCCAGCCAGTGCAGGAAATACCGGCTGTTTCATTGTTACAATAAGTACCGGCACCTATAATAGGCGCATCGCCAACCCGGCCGTACTTCTTATTGGTCATGCCACCGGTTGAGGTACCGGCAGCCAGATTGCCGGCGTTGTCAAGCGCAACACAACCTACCGTGCCAAATTTATAGTCATGATTTTTAGTACCCAGCAGCATTGATTTTTTACTGCCATGATCTAACACCGCTTTGGTCGAATCTTCTTTGATGGCCTGTTGTAAACCGTCCCAGCGTTCTTTGGTCCAGTAGTACTTAGGGTCAACAATGGTGAGGCCCACTTCTTTCGCAAACTTATCGGCGCCATCTCCTACCATCATCACATGTTCAGATTTTTCCATCACCGCCCGTGCGCCGCTAATAGGGTTACGAATGGTGGTGACGCCAGCAATAGCGCCGGCTTCAAGTGTTTTGCCGTTCATTATAGCGGCATCCAGTTCATTGCGCCCGTCGTGCGTAAATACGGCTCCTTTACCAGCATTAAACAACGGAGAATCTTCCAATACATGTATAGTAGCTTCAACAGCGTCTAAACTGGTTTTGCCTTGCTTCAGTGTTTTGTAACCTGTTTCAAGAGCCAGGGTTAAAGCGGCCTTATAGGCAGCTTCCTTTTCAGGTGTCATGTTTTTTTTGAGGATAGTGCCTGCGCCGCCATGTACAATTAATACATATTTCTTTTGTTGTGCATTAACACTTGCACTCATTGCCATAAGCAGGCCTAAAGCCAAATATCTTAATTTTTTCATCTGTGAAAGTTATTGTTCTTTTTTGTTCAAAATACCGTTATCTGCCCACCACCAGTACCACTTACCGCCTGTTGCCTCTGCCAAATTAAAATTACTTACGTTAAAACCTCCACCTCCGTTAGCCGAAGCTGCAATTTCGTAAACAGCAACGGCTTTGCCGCCCCGGTTCCAGTTCAGCGGCTTGCCGGCAGTTATTTGTTCAGGCAGTTTAGCTTGGTCGGTTATAATGAAATAGGCGTAGCTATAAGGACGATTTTCATTATAATCTCCATAAACTTTTGCTTTTCCATCTTTATCGATACATACAGCCGTTCGTTCGTCAGAGGCAATTACTTTAGCCGCAATATTCCAATCCTTTAAAATACGGCCGGCAAATACCAGCGACCGCCCTTCACGTTGGCGGGTAAGATAGTGCTGGTCGGTGATTACCTGTTGCAGGTAAGGTGCCTTTAAAAAATCATTGTTATATACGTTTATGGTAATCGTGTAAGGGTTTTGCAAAGCTTCGGCCGAAGTTACGCTACAGTTTTCGCCGCTGTAATATAGGCCGCCCAAAATTGCACAGCCTGCGCTGGTTCCGCCAACAGGTGCCCTTTTTTCGGTCAGTAAATAATTTATCGCCTTTTCGGTTTTAGTTCCCTTCCAGTATTTCATATAATCCGATTGGTCTCCGCCTGCAATAAATAGCATTTCAGCATTTCGGATAATATGAGCAACGGTATCATTATTGGCCAGGTCCTTACTGTCAATTTTAAGCGTTTCAACAGAGTTTACTGTCCCTAAGCTATTGATGTAAGGGTTGTAGGCATCTGTACCTGTAGCACGAATTATAACGACATCGCCACCACCACTGCGATCAATCATCCATCTAAAAGCGGCATCAACATCTTTGCCTCCACCCATTAAAACCATTCCGCCTGTAACTGTTTTATCAACATTAGCGCTGTCGCCAACAATCCCTAAAGATGCGGGGCGACGTTTAACTACTACGCCCGGGCCGGTTGTGCCTTTGCCATTAGCAGGGGCTGCTTCAGCAGTTCCTGATTTACTGCAGGCAACCAAACAAAACCAAGTGCCTAACGATAAAAATAAAGTAAGCTGTTTCATAAACGGATAAATAACACCTGGATGCTCAATACATCCGGGTAGGCTCATTAATATTTTGGATTTTGAATGGTGTTCTTATTGATTAGTACTTCCTGTGCTGGAATGGGAAAGGCATACTGGGCCTGAGTTGGCAGCAAAGTAACTGCTCCCGAAGCATTCGTAGCATCGGCCGCAAGGCGTTGTACCGACAGGTTACGGCGGCGAAGATCGTAAAAACGATGCCCTTCAAACGCCAGTTCCTTGTAACGCTCGGTATAAATTGCATCAATCAAAGCTTGTTTATCACCAAAGGTTGAATTGGTATAACCATTTATACGGGCTGTGCGCAAAGCATTCAGGTCTGCAGCTGCGTCACCGGTGCTTTCGGCCCGGGCTTCGGCCCTGATGAGATACATTTCGCCTGTACGGAACAATTTAACATCGGTTAAGCCGGGCGCCGTTGATGTACCACCAATATACTTATTAACCAGATATTGTGATTTAGTACCTGTACGGGTGGCATCAAACTTAATGTAGGCAGGGTAACGCAAATCATTCACCTGGTCAAAAGTGTTGATGAGTTTTAAAGCAGGTGCATAAAGCACAATACCGCCTGTTTGGCGAAAGAAAAAGTCGCCCACTCGTGAATCGTTTGTTCCAACCCTTTTCAATTTCCAAACCACTTCATTATCGTTAGCATCGGTCCATATGCCCGGGAACTGCGCCTTGGTGGCCAGTGGTATGGCTGTAATAACCTCAGATGAATAGGTGACGGCGTCAGTCCAGTTTTTTTCGTAAAGGGCTACCCGGGCCTGAATGGCAGCAACGATTGTGCGATTGCTGATACGGGTTTTATCGGTAGAGGTTGAAGGCATTAGTGTTTTAGCTTCGGCCAAATCTGCTTTCGCATTATTAACAACCACCTCAAAATTATCACGTGCAGGATAGCCGATGCCTGAAACCTTCATGTAAGGCACGCCTAATGCGCCAGCCTGGTAAGATGCTGCATAAGCTCTAAGTAATTCAAAGTGCAGATAAGCACGCAAAGCCAGCAATTCGCCTTTATAGCGGTTTGCTGTTGCTGCGTCAGCACCGGTAAAAGTTAAGGCTTCTAAACCTTCAATAGTACGGTTGGCACGATCAATGGCCTGGTAATAAGTAATATAAAGAGATGTTACCGATCCACTGCTAGGATTATACAGCCAGCGATACGCATCACTGTTGCCAACATTGTTTTCTGTTGGGTAAGTAGCCTCGTCGGTTACGGTTGCGTTTAAGCTTATTTGCGTATAATCCAATAGTGCATAAACACCTAATATGCCCATATTAATGTCATTGATATTGCGATAGGCTTTAGTAGGATCGATAATATCGGTGGGTTGCAAATCCAATTTGGTGCATGAAGCCGATAGTATCAGGATTGATAATATAAGCGTATATGTTTTATATAGTTTCTTTATCATCGTTGTAGTATTAAAAATTAACATTTAAACCGGCTGTAAAAGTGCGTGTATTAGGATATTGAAATCTGCCATAAACGCTATTGTTCTCAGGGTCTAAACCTCTCCATTTTGTCCATGTATACAAGTTTTCGCCTTGTATAAAAACTCTTGCCGATTTAAAAACCTTGGTTTTTTGTAGAAGAGCCTGAGGGATATTGTAGCCAATATTTAAGTTTCTGAATCGTAAAAAGGAAGCGTCCTGGATGTCTTTAGAAGTAAAGTTACGCGGAACATCAAAGCGTTGCAATGTTGCCATGTCTCCAGGCTTTTTCCAGATATCATTGAGCATTCGGATAGATTGGTTACTGGTTGCATAACGTTGATTTTCGTTGTAAAAATCTTCATTGTTCCAGCGTTTTACACCCGATACAAAAGAGAACAAGGCGCTCAAAGTAAAGTTTTTCCAGGTAACATTAGTATTAAAGCCACCTGTAAAGGCAGGATATAAGCTACCTGAGTTTGTTGCGTTTTGCGCAGCTGCATTATAGGTGGTGGTAACACTACCATCGAGGTTGTAATATTGTGCATTACCGGTTTGCGGGTCAACGCCGGCCCAGTCTGGTGCGTAATAAGTTCCGTAAGGCAGGCCAACTTTAAATATGCGGGTGTCGCCGTCCAGTAGCATATCGGCAAGTGGTGTAAGTTCTAATATGGTGTTTTTATTGTAACCGGCATTAGCTCCAATTGTCCAGGTGATGCTGCGGTTTTTAATGATATCGCCGCTTACGTCAAATTCAATCCCACGATTACGCATTTTACCAGAGCTTAAAGGCAATGTATTAAAGCCCGAGGTGGCCGACAGTGGCTGATCGAAGAACATGTTGGAGGTGATGCGATTGTAATAATCGGCCGAAATACGTACCCGGTCAGATTTAAACAAATGCAAATCAAAGCCTACGTTTAATTCATTTACGTACTCCCAATCATAATCGGCATTTCCTGGCGATGTTGGACGCGTACCTGCCACCCCGCCATAGGAGGTATTGGCACTGAACGAAGCCAGGTATCCAAAATCGGAATTTAAAGGGCTCGCCGTAGTGCCGTAGCTTGCACGAAAGCGCAGGTCATTCACTAAATCAACATCTTTCAGGAAATTTTCCTTTTTAGCCACCCAATTACCACCTACAGAATAAAACCCATGCCATTTATTAACAGGGGCAACCTTGGTAGATCCGTCATAGCGGTAGCTTCCGGTAAGGGTATATTTATCATTGTAAGTGTAACGGGCAATTCCCATAAATGAGGCTAAAGCACTTTTGGTTTTGCTTCCGCTTACACTCGGTAAAAATGTTGCACTGCCATTAGTTATACCAGCGGGGGTTTCGGGCAAGCGCCCATCTATACCAAAGCCGGTGAAACCAAAACTGTTGTAATTATTATAGATGTACTCATAAAAGCCAGACACTTCGAGGTTATGTACATCATTAAAGACCTTTGAATAAGTTAAACCTGAAGTGGATATGATATTAAAATTACGTCGGGTTGCTTCATCAAAGCGGCCTTTGCCGCCTAGTGTGTTAGCAACGCTACGCGATCCATAGTACGAATCGGGGTTGATATAAAGCTGATCGGTAGAGTTACGGTAATCTATACCAGCCCTGGTGGTAACCTTAAGCTCAGGTAAAATCTGGTAGGCAAACGACATGCCTATGATACTCTTTAACTGATCGGTTTTGTTAGACGAGTTAAGCAAGCGCTCTAAACCCTGGCTACCCTCACGCAGATCTAGGATATTGTATTGACTTTTATTACCCTGATGAATCAGTGTTCCATCGGGGGCATAAGGGTACTCATAAGGTAGGGCATAGTATACCGACGCCATTGAGGTGCCTACACCTGTACCGCCTTCGCCCTCTGTAAAGCTTGAGTTGGAGTAGCCTATAGAAACGTTGGTACTACCCGAAAACTTACCTGATTTAAAGTCCAGGTTACTTCTTAAAGCATAGCGATCGAGTCCTGTACGTTTGGCCACGCCTTCCTGCTTGTAATAATTTAAGGAGTTATAAAACCTCAAACCTTCGTTCCCCCCGCTAATGCTCACCTGTTGTTCCTGAAACTTACCGGTTTGGAAAAACTCGTCTCTCCAATCGGTATTAATTCCTCTTAAACTGTCCAATATGGCATCGGCCCGTGATCTGAAGGCAGGTGTACCCGCCGCATAGGCCGGATTCTTGGGCGAATAAGTCCAGCCCGGGCCTAAGGTGCGGTTGTAAGCAGCGCCAATTTCTTCTTCAAATTGCAGGCGTTCTGCCGTGTTCATCATAATAAAGTTAGGGCGGCTTAGTTTCGAGATACCATATTGTGAATTGTACTGAACAGCAACTTTACCCAGTTTGCCTTTTTTTGTGGTTAATACAATTACACCATTAGATCCCCTCGAACCGTACAATGCTTTGGCTGAGGCATCTTTAAGCACCGTTGTCGATTCGATATCCTCAGGATTGATTGTTTGAAAATACGTTCCTTCTATAGGAATACCATCTAACACGTATAGGGGAGTTGAGGAGCCGTTTACACTTCCAATACCCCTAATAACGACAGACGCACTCTGACCTGGCTGACCTGATGACGAAATTACACTCATGCCGGGTACACGTCCCTGCAAAATCTGATCGAGCGTTAGACCTGGTACCTGGTTGATTTTTTCTGCCGTTACCAGCGTTGCGGCATTGGCCGATTGGTTACGTGAATAATTAGTATAACCGGTTACCACCACATCATTCAGCGTGCCTACAGAAGGCAAGAGGCTCACCGTCCCTAACTGTGCCGTGGCTTTCACTTCTTTGGAGGTGTAACCTATGTAAGAAATTAACAGTATAGCATCTTCCTTAACGTTTGGAAGGGTAAAATTACCATTTATATCAGTAACCGCACCTAAAGAGGTGCCTTTTGCAGTTACCGTAACACCCATTAGCGGTTGTCCGTTTTCATCAATTATCTTTCCGCGTACATCTATGTTTTGTGTTTGCGCTTTGTTAACCGGTTTAACTGAAACCGGTTTAATAAGAATGGTGTTTTCAGAAATTTCCCAGTTAAACGGCTGCGATTTTAAAGCAATGTTCATCACTTCTTCAATAGCCGTGTTTTTTACATTAATGCTTACCGGCTTAGATCTTTGCTGAAGCAAATCGGCGTCATATAAAAAGTAGATACCTGTTTGGCGTTTAATTTCCTTCAACACCTGTTCCAATGGCATATTACGCTCGTTTAAACTAACGCGTTGAGAAAACGTTTTTGCACTGATCTGCAGGCAAAATAAAGTCATGAGCAGCGCTGTAATTTTCATCATCCTAAAAATTTTTGGGTGATTAGCGTTTAAGGTAATAGTAGTGGAGTTTGTGTCCTTGGGCTTAAATGGATCATAGTAGAATTTCATACATTCCGTTGGGGTTAGAGGGTTTGATAATTAATGGAGTAGGGTAGATTTTTATTGTGTGATTGATTTTGAGATAGGGCGTTAATGATTATTCGGCCATCACGCTTAGCTGCCGGTTGTTCTGAATTTCAAATTTGATGTTGCCGGTAACTTCAAGCATTTTGAGTACTCTTGATAAGTTTGCACTGCGGGGTACCATCCCATTGTAGCGTTTTGCAGGGAGACTGCTATAATCTACTTTAATATCGTACCAGCGCTCCAACTGACTCATGATTTGCCTCAAGCTTGCATTATTGAACTCAAACAATCCATTTTTCCAGGCCACAACTTCTTCAGTATCTACCCTCTGTACTTTTATGGCAAATGGCTTAGTTAAAACGTTTGCTTGCTCGCCGGGTATAATTTTCTGTGAGCGACCATGGTGGTGTAGCGTTATGCCGCCTTCGAGCAGGGTGGTATTAATCGATCCATCATCCATATAACCGTTAATGTTAAAATGTGTACCGGTAACTTCTACATCCTGGTTGCCAGTAAAAACATGAAAAGGCATGGCCTTATTTTTTGATACTTCAAAGTAGCCCTCGCCTTCCAGTTTAACTTCGCGTGTTTTGCCAGCAAAAAATTGCGGGTAGGTTAGCCTGGATGCGGCATTCAGCCAAACGCGCGTACCATCGGGTAACACCACCTGATATTGCCCGCCTTTAGGTGTAGTTACGGTATTGATTGCGGTAATTTGCTCACTGCTTTGTTTACTTAAGACCTTATATACCAGCTCGCCTTTACGTGTTTTAGTAATGATGAGGCCAGGCAGCTCTTTCAAGTTGCCATCTGCCTTATCGTCGAGTATCATGGTTGAGCCATCGGCAAGGGTAAGTATGGCTTTGTTAGAGCCCGGCATTACGTCAAGCGGTTTTTTAACACTTACATTCTCAAGCTTGTTACTTGGAGATGCTCGATGTAAAAACAAATAAGCAGTAGTGGTGGCTACCAATAACACTGCAGCAACCGTTGCGTACCTATAGATGTTAATGATACGTTTTTTAGTTTGTGGTGTAGCGTTCAGTTGATTAGATATGTTTTCAAAAGTTTCTTTGCGAAGTGCTTCTTTTTCGTCTGCCGAAATGTCGGGTACTTCATTACGATCCTGGTAGGCATAGTATGATTCAACAAATGCAGCCTCCTCAGCAGTGGCTGTTCCTGCCACATACCTTTCAATCATTTTTTGAATATCCTTATAAGAATTGTAGCCGGACATAGCAATTGTATTTATTACTATGTACCCTGAAGTTAGAATTGTCCCAAAAAAATCTTAACGAAAAGATAATACTATCTGTATTGCAAAACAGCCAGGATAATTACATAGCTAAATAGGTGGGTAAGTTTTAGCCGAAGTGCGTGTGATGCGGTAGTAAGCTGGTTTTGAACGGTTTTCTGAGACAAGCTTAATTCCTGTGCAATATGCGCTGTGCTCAGATCATCCATATAGTGCATTACGAAAATTTTTCGTCGTTTTGCAGGAAGAGCTTTTATGAATTGCTCAACCAATTTTTGCGCTTCTTTTTTAAGCAGGTTTTCATCGCTTTGCAATCCTGAAGTGATGTTGCTATTAAAAGCCTCAATAAAAATAGTTTTGTTTGACAGTTTACTAATTGTTTTTAGTGCCTGAAAGCGTGCTGCCGTATGGAGGTATGCTTGTAAATTCAGTATTTCTAATTCGTTTCTCCTGTTCCAAAGATCAGTGAATACGTTTTGAACTATATCCCGGCACTTTTCTTTATCATTAAGTCGCTTAAAGGCAGTTTTATACAGATCGTACCAGTATTTATTGTAAATATCTTCAAACGCTTGATCGTCTCCTTGCTTTAACAAAGCAAAAAGTTTCAAGTCGTCATTGATATTTACATTAACAAGCAAAAAGTGTGAGTTTTTTATAAAAATACATTCTTTTATTAAACAATTATTGTCTAAATAAAAATTTAACGTCTTAAAAAGGCGCTTTATCGAGATTTATCAAAGAAATCTTTCGGCAAGGAGATGATTAGAGCGGGTTAGTAAAGCGTTTAATAACCACATTAAAAGTCTTCTGCTACATCAAAGCTGATTTTTTCATTCGTGCTGGGATGTACAAATTCAAGATAGGCGGCGTGCAAGTACAAGCGCTCCGCACTTGTACCGTAAAGGTCATCTCCAACAATAGGTGCATTAAGCCCCAACTCATGGGCCGAATGCATACGCAATTGGTGCGTTCTGCCGGTGAGCGGCCAAAAATGTACCTTGGTTGTGGCTTCTTGTCTTTCAACTAATTTCCATCTGGTAACGCTTCTTTTTCCTGATTCGAAACAAACCAGTTGCCTGGGCCGGTTATAAAAGTCCCCACGTAATGGTAGGTCTATCTCGCCTTCGGCCTGATCGATTGCTTTAGACAGTATGGCCGTATAGCGTTTGCTAACGGTACGTTTAAGAAATTGCTTTTGGATATGCTTGTGCGCCTCCGGCGTTTTAGCGACCACTAACAGCCCCGAAGTGCCCATATCCAACCGGTGAACAATAAGCGGTTCAATGGTTTGCCAGGTAAGTTTCAGTCTGCTGTAAACTGAATCCTGGATATTAACGCCCGGAACAGAGAGTAATCCAGCCGGTTTATTAACTACTACAAAGTATTGGTCTTCGAAAATTATTTCCAGCTTGCTGCTTTCTCCAGGGTTTTGCAAAAAAGGATCTTCGTCAATCTGCATTCCTTTTAGCATGTGTCCTAATATGGGCTTACATTTACCGGTACAGGCCGGGTAAAACTGTTTGTGCTTTTTAATCTCTGATTTTGGTGCGGCTCCCCACCAAAACTCCGCCATGGCAAGCGGTTTGTATCCATTGGCAAATGCAAATTGCAATAATTTGGGCGTAGCACATTCGCCCGCTGCCGAAGGAGGTTTGCCATAGATGGTTGTGCTAAAAATTTCTTGTAAACTTTTACTTTCGCCGTCTTTGTTTAGAAATACGTATTGCTCAAAAAGTTGTTGCTGTAAAGCAGCAGACCGCTCCCTGCGTTCATTCTTTAAAGTTTCAATACCGGCTTCAAATTGAGCTATTTTACCCTGCACTTCTCCCAGATGCTGCTTCCATTTTTGGGTAAGAACATTAAGCTGATGCTTATCGTGCAAACTGTGCCTTATCAGGTTAGCTTCAAACTGAGCGTAATCATCTTGGTTCAGGGTGTGCTTATGTTGCTCACGTAGCTTCTTGCGGATTTCTTTATTGTTTTTTAACTGTTTCTTAAACTCAGCTAATTCCTGTTCGGATTGCGCAGAAAGCTGCTTAAGGTCATGCCTCAGGTGCTCGTATTCTCCGTCTGACCATATTTTAGAAACCTGTGTATTTATGGTGTTGATGATCTCCTGCTCTTTCAGAAAAAAACTATTTTCGACCAGCATGTCAAAAACCGGCGGCACAAATTTAACATGATCATTGGAGCCGGCCAGCTTGCCGGAGAAAGCTGACAGGTAACCTATTTTTCCTTCCGTGTCCTGCACCACCAAAACACCAAACATTTTCCCAATGGCCAATCCATCCTGATTGCCGTTTAACCCAAAGTTGTGGTCCAGCTCAGTCTGCGTTTCCAGATAATGCTGTAATTTGGCAGCAGCAATTTTGGTTAAACGATGCGGTTCGTAAAAAAAGGGAAAGGTAAACCGCTCGGGTAACGCTATATCATTGATTAACTTATCGGAGAAGTAGGAAATCCTGTTATGAGTGTTGTTGCCCAAGTGCTTATTACAAAGTTTAATTTGCAAAATTAACACTTCTTGCCGAATAGTTTTTATTTAACACAGTGTTCCTTGAGGCGAAGCAAAGCTCCTTTGATGATTTAGCTTTTATTCAGCAGCCGTTCGAGTTCATGGCGTGTTAAAAGCCGGCCTCCGTTCCATTGGCAATGGTCGGCATTTGGAAATTTCTCAGCGTAGCGGCTATTGAAACCATTATGCAGCGGTTTGCGCCTTATTTTAAGCAGAGTTAATAACTTCAGAAAGCCTACGTTCTTGCTTTTAAACTTAAGCTTTTGAAGCTGGGTGCTTTTGTTGGTGAACAGATTGCTACGATTTGCCATAACTTTAGGTGCTGAGCGTTATAATAATATTACGTTGTTAACTCCCTAAGTGCTGGGTAAAAATGCAGTAAGAAAAATTTTATAAATTACCCAGCATTTCACTGCCGGCTTACGTAAAGTAAAATAGCTATTGCTATTCCTTATTGTCTGAACTCTCTGAATGAACATTTTTACTAAGCAATTGCCCAGGCTAATGAAGGGGTGCAAGGCCAACAAGCGCTCTGCCCAGGAGGCTTTGTATAAGCTGTTTTACACAGACATGCTTAGGCTGTGCTATCGTTACCTCAAGTCAGACGAGTTGGCGCAAGAGGCATTGAATAGTGGTTTCCTGAAGGTGTTTCAAAACATAAATGATTTTGATGAGCGTAAAGGCGATCCCGGCGCCTGGATCCGTACCATTATTGTGCGCACGTGTATCGATCTCGGTCGTAAAGAAGCACGTTTCATTGAAGTTGAAAGTATAGAAGATGTGAGCGAAGAGGCTTTTATAGCGCCATCCGTTTTAGAAAAGCTATATGTTGAAGATTTGCTGCGGGTAATAAGAGCTTTGCCCGCTGCCACGCAAATTGTTTTTAACCTTTACGTGATTGAAGGATACTCCCACCATGAAATAAGCGAACATCTACATATAAGTGAAAGTACCTCCAGGTGGCATTTATCTGAAGCAAAAAAGCAACTTAGAGTATTGCTGGAGCCCATAATGAGTGAAGTTAACCAACCAACTGAAAAACAAAATAAGGCAACATGAAAAATTCAGCATGGTATAGTAAACTTTGGCGTAGCAAGCTGGATAAGTTGCCTGTTAAAAGCGATGCGGGCGCAGCCTGGACTGTTATGCAACAACGGTTGGATGCACATTTGCCTGTAAATCCAATAACTACAGCTGCCCCGGCTGCAAAATCCCTTATTGCCAAAATTATCACAATGGCCGGTTATGTATTGCCTGCTGCCGCCATGATAGGCACGGCAACTTGGTTTGCCGTAAAACCGCCGGCTAAGCAAAAGGCCGTAGTTAAAGTGCAAAAGAAATACGAGTACCGTTCAAAGGGTGATTCAGCACAGAGCAAGCTTTTATTAACCGACAGTAGTACTCTTAACGGAGCATTGCAAACCGATAGTAGTATCGGTAATATCCAATCTATTGATAGTATTCCAGCAAGTTACAACAATTTGAAAAGCAGGCAAGATTCTGCCGACGAAAGTATAACTACCTCAAAGAACAATTCAGCAAATAGCTTGCATACACCGGTTAGCCTAAAGGAAGCGCATGACAAGGTTAGTTTGTTTAATAAAACAAAGGCTCCGGTATCAAAAGGCACTTATGATCCAAATAGTAAACCGGGCAATTCTGGGAGAGCGGTACAGGCAGGAGGGGCAACTCAAAGACGTTTATCTGGCAGTCCGTATTCATCGCGTGTTAATAACAAGCAGAACAGCATCAATGCAGCCGTCTTAAAAACAGGCGTTTATAAAGATAAGGAAAGTGTATTTAGGGCTGAGAGGATTGGGACGGGTGTGAAAGAAAATCATGAAGAGCTTAAGTCCTACCCCCTTAAAGGAAGCGGCTCAAGCAGTTCGCAAAGTGCAGGTCAGGACTTTTTAATAGTTAGTGACGAAGCCCTGCACAGTAAAATTACCGGAAATAGATCTTTGCTGATAGCTGACGGAAAGCCGGAATTAAAAACAACCGCCATAAACGACAAAAGTACCGCAGCTAAAACCAAATCCAAAAGGTTAAAACCTCAAAAGGAAAAAACAATTCAACCAATACTTACTCCGACCGCTAACTACGGGTTTGAAACCGGGATTAACGTAGCCGGTAAAATTAGTGGCTTTTATGTTGGTGTAGCCGGTAATTATGCATTAACCAATCGTTGGGTTATTGGCGTTGCATTGCGTTACAACAGTCCGCGAACATTGTCGGGCAGCTACACGCATCCCAGCTTTTTTCAGCCCGACTCTTCATCAGCCTTCTCCATAAACGATTCTCGAAAATTACAGGTAATTGATTTGCCGCTTACGCTTGGGTATAGAGTAAACAACTTTATTAGCCTTAAAGCCGGCGCGGTAGTTAGTTTTGCCGGTAAGCAAAGCAGTGTATCAACCAGGTTAGGCACGGTTGCTGGTTTCAGGGATACGCTTCGGCGGAGCAAGACCATTGATTCGGTATTTAAAAGTACGGTTGTTAGCAGTAAAGTTAATTTAGGTTTTACAGCAGGCATGAGTATCACTATTAAGCAGTTTAACATTGATGCACGTTACCTAGCCCTGCCTGCTTACAAAGTGCGCAACAGTATGGGTGGCTATACCCAATCGTACAGTCCGTTCCAAGTTGGTATAAGTTACTGGCTAAAGTCTGGAAAGAAATAATGTATTTTACGGCAGTTTAAGACCTTTTGCTGCCTAATATTCTCTATATGATAGGGGGCAGCCTTGCTGGCGCCCGGCAGAACAGAAGAAGTAATTTTAAGCTGATAAAACACCTTAATACAACTGCCATTTTAGTCGGTGGGTAAACAAGTGTGTTTATCATGACGTACATTTCTTAAATCAATTCGGTGTTATTCCTGTTATGTGTAACAGAATAAGAAATGCTATGGCAATAATAGGGGAACTGATAAAAAAGGCGATTGATTTTACTGATAAACTTGTTAAACAACCAGACCCGGTTGAGGCGCAAAAAGAAGTTTTAGTTAGTTTACTGACCGAAGCCGCCAATACTGATTTTGGCAAGCACTATAATTTCGAAAGCATCTTAAACAGTGCTGATGTTGCTAAAGCTTTTGCTGAAGGTATACCGGTTTTTGACTATGACCGCCTTTTTAAAGAATGGTGGCACCGCGTGGTTGACGGCGAAGACAATGTGACCTGGCCTGGTAGCACCCACTACCTGGCGCTCAGCAGCGGTACTACCAGTCATAGCAAAACCATACCTGTAACTGATGAAATGCTGGCTGCCATCCGCCGGTCGGGCATGCAGCAGGTGGCTGCTTTAGCTAATTTCGATTTGCCTGCAGAGTTTTTTGAAAAACAAATTCTCATGCTCGGTAGCAGTACAGATTTAAAAGATATTAAAGGTCATTTAGCTGGCGAAATAAGTGGTATAAGCGCCAGCAATATTCCGTTCTGGTTTCGGGGTTATTATAAGCCTGGTAAGGAAATTGCCAACATTAGCGATTTTGACGAGCGTATTAAAGAAATTGCCAAGCAGGCGCCCAACTGGGATATAGGCAGCCTGTCGGGCATCCCGGCATGGATTGAGCTGATGCTGAAAGAAATTATTAAGCAACACAACTTAGAAAACATTCACGAGCTTTGGCCCAACCTGGCCGTATATACTACAGGCGGCGTAGCATTTGATCCCTACAAAAAGAGTTTTGAAAAACTACTTGCACACCCGCTGGTTTACATCGACACTTACCTGGCTTCCGAAGGTTTTTTGGCTATGCAAAAACGGCCGCATACATCAGCCATGTCACTCGTAGTTGATAACGGAATCTACTTTGAATTTGTGCCTTTCGAGGATAAGAACATCACCAGCGAAGGCGCTATTGTGGAGGGAGCCGAGGTACTTACCCTTGCCGATGTAGAAGAAGAGCAAGAATATGTTTTGCTTATCTCTACCGTATCGGGCGCCTGGCGTTACATGATAGGGGATACCATTATTTTTACCGACAAAAGCCGCTACGAGATTAAGATAACCGGTCGTACCAAGCAGTTTTTGAACGTAGCTGGTTCGCAGCTTTCTGTTTTGCAAATGAACAAAGCCATACAAGATATGGAGGATGCTTATGATACCGCGATACAGGAATTTGTGGTCGCAACCATACATCGTGGTGATGAACTGATTGACCGCTGGTACATCAGTACAGATAAAGACTTAGACAAGGCAGCAGTAGCGAAAGCACTCGACCAAAACTTAAAAGATAATAACAAAAATTACGCAGTTGCCCGTACTCGTGCTTTAAAAGACGTGGAAGTAGAAACGGTGCCTGTTGAGTTTTTTCATAAATGGAGCGAAGAAAATAAAAAGCTGGGTGGTCAGGTTAAAATACCTCGAGTAATGAAAGAGGAGCAATTTTTAGAGTGGGAAGAGTTTGTTAAAAAGCACCGTGCCTAGTTAACTTCGTGCTTTTTAAGCTTCTTTACTAAATCAATAACTTGCTGAGGGGATGGGTATAACCTTTGTATTCTTGCCCTGTATTCTGGTGGTATTTCTGAATTAGTTAAGATGAAATTCTTGGTGCTCACAATGTAATCGCCTAAGCCATGGTCAATAGCATAGGCATCGGCATGTTGCTCGGCCCGCATGATGTATTTATCTGAACTAATATAACGTATACCAAAACCAATCATCTCTAAATTACTGTGTGAACGGTAATCCATCACATGGCCAAGTTCATGTCCAAACCAGCCAACAAGTACATTCTTGGGCACATCCTGTATAGGAATTACCCTGTGTACCAGCTTAAAGCGAGGATTGATTTTGATAACGTACGAGCGCTTTAGCCGTCCTCTGAAAAAGCTGGACAAAACGGGCTGCGAGAGCATAATAGATTTGCTGGTGTTAGGATCAAAGACAAAATCGATGGGTGTGTCTTTCAGTTCCGGGTAATGGCTTAAAGCCGTAAGTATTTCTTTTTGAACTACTACTGGTATGGTTTTACGTTCGTGAAATACATTTCGCATATCCACCCCCGCTAAGTCGGCGGGCTTGCTCGAAAAATAAACCAGCGCATATACGTAAGCCACCACTAAGACAATAACCACAATAATGGTTACAAAATATATCCTAAGCATACTTCAACAACATGCCTGCTTTTAAATGGTTCTTAATAGTTAGCGCTAAGCTATTGTATAGTTGTTCTATTCATCTTTAGCTGGCAGTGCAAAAAAAGAAAAAGAAGAATGTCCATAGCGCCGTTGCTCAATAAAATTAGGATGATTACCCAGGTTTTGCATGGATTGATGCTCAACGATAAGCATACCACCCGGTAATAACAGGTCTTTTTCGAAAACAATCTTAGCTATTTCCGGAATACGGCTCAAATCGTATGGTGGATCGGCAAAAATGAGGTCATACCTTTCAGTCTCCAGTTCCAGGTACTTAAATACATCGGCCTTAAAGGTTGATATTTGGGTAAGGCCATGCTGCCGGGCCGCATCTTTGAGATAGTTGATACAATGTATGCTACGATCAATAGCTGTTACGCTTTGGGCATAGCGCGAAGCAAATTCCAATGCCAGGTTGCCCGTACCGCTAAATAAATCAAGCACTTTGATGCCTTCTAAGTCTATTTGGTTTTGCAGAATATTAAATAAAGCCTCCTTAGCCAAATCAGTAGTGGGGCGTACGGGTAGGTTTTTAGGTGGATTTAAACGTAATCCTTTTAAGCGTCCGCCAATGATGCGCATAATGAAAGGCTTGTAAGCGCCAAAAGCTGATGGTTAGGTAAAGATGCCGGTAGCTCAGCAACGCTGATGGTATTTAATTCTACCGTTTTAAAGAAGTTAGATAGTATGTTGTGATAACGGTTATCGCCGGCCAAAATTTCACCGCTCAGTATAACGGTGGTTAGGCTCATATCCAGTTTCAATTGCTGGCAAACAAATGCATTATAATAAGCCAGTTCGTCTTCGTGTGTAAATTCGAAGGTGTTATACAAGTGTAACTTGCCATGCCTAAAATATGCAATATCAAAGGTAGTAGCATGGAGGTTAACATAAAGGCTGTAGTTTGAAGGCATGTTAGCCTCAATAGCCAATATCCAACCCGCTGATCCGAACGTCACTTTCTGCAAATCAAACTTTCCGGCAGCCAGGGTTAATGCCTCCTGTGTTTTAAACACTACCTGATTATTAGCATCTAACACTTGCGCAAAAACAGTATCGGTAGGTTGCACATCGAGGTAGCGGGCTACTTCTGTTACCTGGTCTTTTTCAAACAGGGTTTGCGGCACCAACGTAAAATACGGTGTGCTAATTCCCGTTATAATATCATGAAAACTGAAGCTTAAAACCTCCTGTACCTCGCCCGGCTGGGTTATTTCAGCTAAGGGGGCTGCCTTACGCCAAACCATTAATTTTTGCCCGTGCATAACAGCCAGCTCAAAACTTTGTGCGTTTAGCAGTAAAAGCAGCGTGTAATTACCCACTTGCGTGTGGCTAAAGCCAGGGTCAATGTAATGATATAGGGTATCGTTCATCAGTAATGCGCAAAAATAACTATTTTTTCATTGTTTTGTTAACGGCTTATAGCCAATAAACCACAACATGCCTGTTCAGGAACAAATTAGTAAATCATTTCCACACCAGCCGGGTGCCCAGCAGCTCGACTTGTTTAACCGTCTGCATACCTTTTTGCAAAGCAATAACGGCTACGAATGCTTTTTATTGAAAGGCTATGCCGGTACCGGTAAAACAACGATAGTAAGTGCATTGGTTAAAGCACTGAAGTTGTATGCGCTTAAATCCGTCTTACTGGCGCCAACTGGTCGGGCAGCTAAGGTGATAACCGGTTACTCGGGCCGCAAGGCTTTTACCATACACAAGCGTATTTATCGTCGCAAATCTGCTATGAATATGGACGATACATTTGCGCTGGCTGCTAACACTGCCGAGAATACGCTTTTTATTGTAGATGAGGCCTCCATGATATCAGACGAGATTAGCGGTAACAATCGCGAAACGCTCCTTAAAGATCTCATTGATTATGTATACAATTTTAAGAATTGCAAATTAATGCTTGTGGGAGATACCGCCCAGTTGCCGCCTGTAGGTTCGGCCTACAGCCCTGCGTTGGATATTGGGGTACTTAAGGACCAGTTTGGTTTAGATGTTCATACCTACGAATTAACTGATGTACTGCGCCAGCAAAAGAATTCAGGTATCCTGCACAATGTAACTTCCGTTCGTGATATTATTCGTTGCGAAGAAGAAGCATTTCCGCAGATCATTACCAAAGGCTACAAGGATGTATACCGAATGACGGGCGACCGGCTTGAAGAAGGGCTTAACTACGCTTATCAGAAATATGGATTTGATGGTACGTTGGTTATTTGCCGCTCAAATAAAAATGCCAATCTGTACAACCGGCAAATACGCAACCGCATACTCATGCGCGAAGAGGAACTTACCGGGGGCGACCAGATTATGATTGTGCGTAACAATTACTTTTGGTTGCAGGAGCATGAGGAAGATAGTACCGGCTTTATTGCCAACGGCGATATTGCCCGTATAAAAAAGGTACGCCGGTTTGAAGAGATTTATGGATTTAGGTTTGCTGATGTGCAGCTCGAGTTTATAGATTATGCAGAAGATCCGGTAATTGATTGCAAGGTGTTGCTGGATGCTTTGTATTCAGACTCTCCTTCACTGCAGCCTGCTGATCAAAAACGGTTCTTTTTAGAAGTAATGAAGGATTATGATCATATCCCTAACCGGCGTGATAAGCTGAAGGAACTTAAACTTAACCCGTATTATAACGCTTTACAGATTAAGTTTGCCTATGCAGTAACCTGTCATAAAGCACAGGGTGGCCAATGGGAAGCCGTATTTGTTGACCAGGGTTATCTTACCGACGAAATGATGAATACTGATTTTTTGCGTTGGTTTTACACAGCATGCACCCGTGCAACTACGGAATTGTTTTTAGTAAATTTTAACGAGAAGTTTTATTTGGCACCAGCCGACTGAGGCGGCCATTAAATGAGACCGGTAGGCACAAAAAACGCATCTATACGTAAATGTATAAATGCGTTTTGAGTTTAAAAACACTCCTTAATAGTGAGGGTCTTTTATATTGAAAAAAATCACCACCAGTAAGTACATCAGCGCAAAAAATGCTGCAATTGAGGTAAACGCCTTTTTCATATTTGTTAGGTATAATGGTTAACAATGGTACAATTTATTAATACTATACTTTACAAAAATTTCACCAGAAATTAACTTTTAGTAGAATAACAAGGTATGCGTCAATTGATTGCAGAAAGTTTAACGAACAAAACTTTAAATTATAAAACGAGTAACAACAGCGTTTTTAATACTGTGAAATAAAGTACACAACTGTGGTTAATTTTGGGCAAAATACTTTTATCTGCTGTTTAAAAGCTCTTCGGCCTTGTTATAGAGTGAGTTATGATGAATTAACTTAGATCTCTGCTTCTATCTCGGGCAGGCGTATAATAAAGGTCGAACCTTTTCCTTCCTCGCTTTGTACATCAATACGGCCGTTATGCATCTCAACAATCTGTTTAGAGATACTTAAACCCAAACCAGTAGACTGTTCTCCTTTTAAACCGTTACGGCCCGCTTTAGAAAAACGATCAAATATATTAGGTATTAAATTGGCAGGTATGCCCATGCCGTTATCTTTCACTTCTATATGCACCAGGTTTTTGTGCTCGTATAATTTTAACTCAATGGTGTCTTTTTCTTTTGAAAACTTGGCGGCATTGCTGATGAGGTTATCAATAACCCTGTGAAATTTTTCGGGGTTGATACTGGCATGTACCGGCCTGTCGGGTACAGTTAACTTCAGTTGGTTAGTGAAATCACTCATGTGCTTCCATACTTGTACGAGGTCCCGCAAAAAGTCGTTCATGTTAACCAACGTATAGTTTAGCACATCACTGTTGTCATTGCGGGCAACTTCCAGCAGGTCATTTATAATAGTTATTGCTTTGCGGCATGATGTTCTGATCATCGCTGTATTTTCACGCGTGTCATCATCCAGTTCATCCATTTCCATCAGTAGCGCAATCGACTCAATGGCGCCTATTGGGTTACGCAGGTCATGTGCCACCATCCCCAGCACATCGTTTTTAAATGCGCCGGCCTTTTCAATCTCAATATTCTTTTCTTTAATGATTCGGAACTGTAAATATTCTCCTGCGCGATAAGTATAAACATGGCGTGAAACAAAAAAGAAAATTCCCGATAGAACCACAAGCAGCAACTCATTGTAAATTATTTCGGTTGGGTCTGCCCGCACATACATGAGCAGCAGCGTAAACAGGAGCGCATTCACTACAGTAAGCAGCAGCGTTTCCTGATACTCGAGGGTGTAAACGCTGGCAACCGCAATTAAGGCCACCAGGTAAATAATGATGCTGTTGCTTGGGTCGGATGTGGCAATAAAATTAAATAGCATACCACACGCCAGCAGGTAAATACAAAAAGTAAGCACATAGCCTAGTGATATGGCAAGGTTACTTGGTTTTTTGAATTGCTTTATCAATTGGTATCCTGCCAGGTAAAATATAGGCGTAATAACAAGGCACGTCCAATTTGCCAGGCTAAACTCAGGGTAATTATGTATATGCGTAATGCTGGGCGGAACCAGGTAAGTGAAAATGCGTATAGCAAGGTTTAAGCAAAAGAACACCATACACGCTACCTGTATAGTGTTTAAGTTTTGAAGCATATAATACCGCTGGTATGCCGAGCGGTATTTTGATGGAATGCTTTTGAAGTAATAGGTGTCCACTGCCAATTAAATTTTCTAAAGCTTCAAAACTATAGGTTTTAGACGTGAATTGTATAATGCAAAGGCTTATTATTGAACAATTTAACTACACAAACAATTTGATTTAATTAATACTATTTTAAGTGCCAGGAGATCGTTTCTTATTCTGTTACTCATGGTATTAAGCTGAACAACAGGTTTGGCCGTAGAGAATGAAGTGCTTTCATAAAGAGACAAAATGTCGGCCGATGATTAATTTTGCTGACTTTTTTACATTTATGCGTTGCTGGCAGGTGGTTTGAATAGTATATAATACCATGAATTTTAACAACTTTACCATCAAAGCCCAGGAAGCAGTACAAAAGGCTTCGGAAATAGCAACCGGTAATCAGCAACAGGCTATAGAGAATGCTCACCTGCTGAAAGGATTGTTACTGGTTGATGAAAACGTAATCAGCTATTTGCTTAAAAAGCTGAACGTTAATATAGGCCGCTTAAATGATACGTTGGATAAGCAAATCGAATCGTATCCAAAAGTAAGCGGCGATAATATTTATTTGTCATCTAACACTAACACTGCGCTACAAAAAGCGCAGGGATATTTAAAAGAGTTTAAAGACGAGTTTGTATCTGTTGAGCACATACTGTTAGGTATTCTAGCAGTTAATGATAAGGCCAGCAGTGCTCTTAAAGATTACGGTGTTACCGAAAAAGACCTTAAAACTGTAATAACCGCACTACGTGGCGACAGCAAGGTTACCGGTCAAAATGCTGAGGCAACCTATAATGCCCTGAACAAATATGCCCGTAATTTGAACGATTATGCCGAATCAGGCAAGCTTGATCCGGTTATTGGTCGCGATGAGGAGATCCGTCGGGTTATACAAATCCTGTCTCGCCGTACCAAAAATAACCCGGTACTGGTAGGTGAACCAGGTGTGGGTAAAACAGCCATTGCCGAAGGTATTGCACACCGTATTATAAAAGGTGATGCGCCTGAAAATCTCAAAACCAAAACGGTATACTCGCTGGATATGGGTGCGCTGGTAGCAGGCGCCAAATACAAAGGGGAGTTTGAGGAACGCCTGAAGGCTGTAGTAAACGAGGTGATTAAAAGCGATGGCGAGATCATTCTGTTTATTGATGAGATACACACGCTGGTAGGTGCCGGGGGAGGTGAGGGCGCCATGGATGCCGCTAATATTTTGAAACCGGCACTTGCGCGTGGCGAGCTGCGTGCTATAGGTGCAACTACGCTGAACGAGTACCAAAAATATATTGAAAAAGATAAAGCGCTCGAACGCCGTTTCCAACGGGTAATGGTTGATGAGCCGGATGCTGCCGATGCCATATCTATTTTGCGTGGTTTAAAAGAACGGTACGAAGCGCATCATAAAGTGCGCATTAAAGACGAGGCTATTATTGCTTCGGTTGAAATGTCGCAACGTTACATTGCTGACCGCTTTTTGCCTGATAAAGCGATAGACTTAATGGACGAAGCTGCTTCAAAGCTTCGCCTGGAAATGAATTCAGTTCCAGAAGCGGTGGATGAGTTAGAGCGTCGCATTATGCAGTTGGAAATTGAGCGTGAGGCCATCAAGCGTGAAAGTGATGACCGTAAGGTTAAAGAGCTGAGTGAAGAGATAGCCAACCTATCGGCCGAGCGTGATTCACTGCGTGCCAAATGGCAAAGCGAGAAAGACCTGGTTGATGGCATCAACTTAAAGATTGAAGCCATTGAAGCCTACAAGTTGGAAGCCGAGCAGGCCGAACGTGCGGGCGATTATGGTAAGGTGGCCGAACTGCGCTACGGTCGTATCCGTGAAACAGAGGCTGAGGTAGAGCAATTAAAAGCCGCACTGCTAGAAAATCAGTCGGATCACCGCATGCTGAAAGAGGAGGTTACAGCCGACGATATTGCCGGCGTGGTTTCCCGCTGGACAGGTGTACCAGTATCTAAGATGATCCAAAGCGAGCGAGAGAAACTTTTGAATTTAGAAGAAGAGTTACACAAGCGTGTAGCCGGTCAGGAGGAAGCTATTGAGGCCATTAGTGATGCTATACGCCGTAGTCGTGCCGGATTGCAGGATAAGCGCAAGCCCATTGGTTCATTTATCTTTTTAGGAACAACCGGGGTAGGTAAAACCGAGCTGGCTAAAGCCCTGGCTGAGTTCTTGTTTAATGATGAGCAAAGCATGGTGCGGATTGATATGTCTGAGTACCAGGAACGTCATGCGGTGAGCCGCCTTATTGGTGCGCCTCCGGGCTATGTAGGCTATGATGAAGGCGGACAATTAACCGAAGCTGTGCGTCGTAAACCATACAGTGTTATCCTGCTGGATGAAATTGAGAAAGCCCACCCTGATGTGTTTAATATTTTGCTGCAGGTGTTAGATGATGGCCGCCTAACCGATAACAAAGGCCGGGTGGTTAACTTTAAGAATACCATCATCATCATGACCTCTAACATAGGTTCGCACATCATTCAGGAAAACTTCCAGAATTATGAGGACGGCGATAAGGAAGAAGTGATGGCTAAAACCAAGAACCAGTTGTTTGAGCTGTTACAGAAAACCATCCGCCCAGAGTTTTTGAACCGTATTGATGAGATCATTATGTTTACGCCGCTTGGCAGGGATGAAATTGGAGCCATTGTGAAACTACAGTTCAGAGGCTTGCAACATACGCTAAACGAAATGGGTATTCATATGGAAGCAACCGATGAGGCGCTGGATTGGCTTGCACAATTGGGTTACGACCCGCAATACGGTGCCCGTCCGCTTAAAAGGGTTATCCAAAAGAAAATCCTGAACGAGCTCTCAAAGCAGATACTGGCCGGTAAGGTAGACAAAGACAGCAAGATTAAGCTGGACATGTTCGATCATCAATTTGTTTTTCTGAACGAGTAAAGGCTCGTTGTTCCAAAAGAGGAATCTTTATACAAAGAAAAGGGAGCTGCGTTTGATGCGTGGCTCCCTTTTTTTATTTTAATTTAAAATAAAGTAGTTTTGCAGTATCATGAGAAGTGTATACTTGTTTGTCTTGTTGTTAACTGCTTGTTTGGCATCGTGTGATGTAGATACTAGTTCCTCACCAGCAACAAAAAAATCTGATGATACTAAGTGGCTTTACAGTGAAAGCGAAGATAGGATGACATCAAAAAAAAACTTCCTTGCAGAAAATACTTGTAAAGACTGGATATATTCAGGAACTGATCACAGTTGGCCTGTGTTAGCTATCCAAAAAACTGAAAATGGTAACAACGTTACGCTTTCAACAGGTACTTTTAGTGAGGCAAATTCGGCGGCTTTCTATAGTGGTGAGAATGGTATATTTATACGTATGCGGTTTGATAAAGAAAGGCCAATTAAATTTCAATGTTCAAGACCAGCTGATGGAACAACAAATGTTATTTTTATTGATAGAGCAAAAAAAGTTATAGCAAAATTAAAAAAAGCTAAAAAATTATTAATCGAGGCAACTCTCGTTAGTAATCCGATTCTGAAAGATAGAAGGTCAAGGAAATCATCATTAGTAATAACAAGAGCTGAACATAAAACAGAAATTATGGAGTTTAACACTGCAGGGCTAAAATGGAATCATTAATTTAAAAAGCCCCCGCACGCTTCATTCAACAATTGGTAAGCGCCTACACTTACACCAATCGTATTTAGGAATAGGAATAATATCCAAGTGGGAACTGGGCAAGGTAGATAATACTCATTGATTTTCAATTTCTATAAATCCTATTCCTCAAAAAACTTTCTTTAATAGTATTTGGACTGCTTCTAAATAGTGTTATATTTGTAATGTGATGACCGGGGCTAAAACTGCAACAACAACATATTACACCGAGGTGTTTAGCACCAATAAAGGCACTGTTTACCAAAACGACCGGGAAAATTGCTGGTATATTGATTTTGCCGGTAAACTGGTCCGTTTCGATTACCGTGGTTTGTTAAAACTTAAAAAATCGATCTACCGCGTTGATATCGAAGCTTTGTTGTTAGATAGCAGTAAGAAACCCGAGATTGAAATGGTGTTTATTTGTGCTTGCAATCACTGTTATTTCCTCAACCTGCTGCAGATCATATCTCTCAAAGAACTACTTGAGGGCACCTTCGCTATGTTCGAACTCAACCAAATTATCCACGATCGTTTGTTCAGAGTAGTGGTATAATTAATAAACAATAACAAATCGTATGTATCATCTCGAGTACTAACGAGAAATCTTTTCTGAGTGATACGCCTGTACTTGAAAGGATCTTTTACTGTCGTTAGAGACAATAGGCCCTTGTTCCGGGTTCCCAGCTCTCGTTTCAAGCCCTTACAACTATTTAGACTTATTTCATATTGCTATTAATTTACAGTTGTGCAATTTTATAGCACTATAATTGTATGTACTCCATATGTATACAGCACATAACTGTAAAATATTATGAAAGATATTATGCGTGTAAAGTGTTTGCTATCTGAAGATATCGAAACGCTTTTAAATCAACAAATAAAGAAAGAAGCTCATTCATCGGCTATGTACCTGGCTATGGCTTCATGGTGTAACCAAAATGGTTTCGACTATTCTTCTGACTACTTTTTTAAACAGGCTGAAGAAGAACGTATGCACCAGCTTAAATTGTTTAAATATGTGTTAGACATGGGTGGCCGAGCTGTATCACCTGATGTAAATAATATTAAGCAGGATTACACTAGTTTTCGTGAGGTATTTGAAGATGCTCTGGAAGCCGAGGTAGCCATCACCCAATCTTTCAAAAACATTGCAGCCAACTGCATGAAAGAGCAAGACTTTGTTACTTTCGAATTCCTGAATTGGTTTATGAAAGAACAACGTGAAGAGGAATACAAAGCCCGCCGCGCGCTGGAACTGTTCGAAGTTATTGGCGAAGAAGGAACCGGTCGTTGGGAAATTGACAAACACGTTAATAAGATTAAATACGACAGCGAAACTGCCGGCGAGTAATTGTCGAAACTTTATGTTAAAAAAAGCCGATGTACATTTATACATCGGCTTTTTTTTATATAAGTATTCATCCCGCAATGCTTAAAGCCGGGTAGCCGTTAGCTTAATTTTATCAACGTAGTTCTCCTGAGGATTAGATCCTGGAGTGGTGTAACCATAAGAGATTTGGAGGAAAGTTTTGGTGATGTTATTGATAAAGAAGGAAAAGCTACCGTTTGACCAGTGTCCGTTTACATCATTTTCATTTAAAGTATTAGCTGTAAAAGTGATATTGCCGTACGGCTTGTTATCATAAGTGTTCTTAATGGCCATGTAACCTGTGCCGTTATCATTAAATAGCAAATAGTCATTTGCTGTAAACTGGCTTTGCGTTTCGGTACTGCTTACCTGGTTATTTACCGTGTGGTCTGTAATGATCTTTGTAATTTGCCATTTTCCCAGCAATAATTGGCGGGTTGATGATGATTCTTCTTTTTTACAGCAGGTTAGTGTGATGCTGATGAAGGCAGCAAACAATAAGCGTAATTGGAGTGACATGGGTTTAAGTTGAATTAATCGTTAAGTTTCAGCTAATATAGCCCTTTCATGCAGCAGTGCATATATTCTTGGGCGTTAACAACACAATTTTTAATTTATTTTTTGCGATCAATAAATTAAAAATATATTTGCCTACTAAATCTATAGACTATGTATGGTAAATTAATCGCAGTATCAAATGCAGGCAATATAAATCAACTTGCTGTTGATTGCTGTTGCTACCGTTGCTGTTGATCCCGTAGTCTTCCTAACAGATCCCTTATAAAAGTTTATCATCATTTCATGTCATTTATGGGCCTAACTATGTGTCGCGTAATTGATGCTCAAGTTTCTCAATCACTTTATCATGATCACCAAACGTTTACTCATTACTTTTTTAACCTTTGTTGCTACCTTGAGTGCCTACGCACAAAACGTATTGACGGGTACGGTAAAAAATAAAGATGGCCAGCCGGCCGTTAATGCAACCATTGTAATAAAAGGCACTAAAACATATACCCAGGTCGATACTGCAGGTCATTTCAGTGTTGATGCCGCACAAAGGCTCCCCTTTACACTTCGTGTAACGTTGGTTGGTTACCAGCCTTATGAAGCTAGGATAACAGACTTATCCGCCCAGCCACTGGCAATTACATTAACAACAGCCAATGCATTAGGCGAGGTTGTAATAACTTCACGCAGGCGCATTGAAAGGGTACAGGAGGTTCCTATCCCTATTACAGTGGTAGGTGGCGCGCAGATTGAAAACGCAGGTGCCTTTAACGTAAACCGGGTAAAGGAGCTAATCCCGTCCGTGCAGTTATACAGTTCAAACCCCCGTAATACAGGTATCAACATCAGAGGAATTGGATCACCTTTCGGCTTAACTAATGATGGCCTCGATCCTGGCGTGGGCTTTTATGTTGACGGTGTTTACTACGCCAGGCCTGCGGCAGCAACTCTCGACTTTTTAGATATTGAACGAGTTGAGGTATTGCGTGGCCCACAGGGTACTTTATTCGGCAAGAATGCCAGTGCCGGAGCCATTAACATCACTACACGCAAAGCCAGCTTTACGCCTGAGGCTACGTTTGAAACCAGTTTTGGAAATTATGGCTACATACAAGCTAAAGCATCAGTATCAGGGCCTTTGAGTAAAAAGTTTGCCGGGCGTTTGTCGTTTTCAGGTACCCAGCGTAACGGACTGGTTGATAATATACGTACCGGGAAAGCCACTAACGATTTGAATAACCTCGGCGGACGGGCACAGTTGCTCTTTAAGCCTTCTGATAATATATCGCTTACACTTGCCGGTGATATAACCGATCAAAAACCCGACGGATATGCACAGGTAATTGCCGGGGTAGTGACCACCAAACGCCCGGCATACCGGCAGTTTAATAACATTATTGCCGACCTGGGTTACCAGTTGCCCAGCTTAAACGCTTATGACCGTGTTATTGATCATGACACACCATGGCGATCTGGTAACCAATTAGGAGGCGTGTCGTTAAACGGCGACTTCAAAATTGGTGCAGGCACGCTTACATCCACAACGGCCTGGCGCTACTGGAACTGGGATCCATCCAACGACCGTGATTTTACCGGACTGCCTGTGTTGGCTAAATCGCAAAATCCGGCTAAGCACAAAAACTGGTCGCAAGAAGTACGTTATGCCGGCCAGTTCTTTGAAAAGTTAAGTGGCGTTGTTGGTTTATTCTATATTAACCAGGACGTTAAGATTGCGGGTACCGAGGAGTCAGGATCAGCTCAGGCCAGGTTTGCCAAAAGTTCAACCGGTAATAACGCAAATACACCTGGTATAACTAACGATCAGTTATGGGCCACTCCCGGCCTGCTGGAAGGCTATGGCATTTACACCGACGCTTCAATCAAATCACAGAGTGCCGCAGCATTTGCCAGCGTGGATTGGGAGGTTGTAAAAAGCTTTCATATTTTACCCGGCGTACGCGTAAACTACGATAACAAAGATGTGTACTATAACCGCGTAGCCAGAGGCGGTCTGGATATTGCCGGCAGCAGCTACAGTGCCTCGGTAAAAAGTGAATTGCAGAAAATAAAAAACGGCGTATACAGCAGCCAGCAATATGATGCCAATGCTGATGAAAAAAACTTTACTTACTCGGTAACCGCTGCTTACAGGCCTGGTAAGCGTATTAATGCTTTTGCTACTTATTCAACAAGCTTTAAGCCGGTAGGTGTAAACGTAGCTGGCTTACCCAGTGTTGTGGGTAGTACGTTGGCCGATTTGAGCTTGGCCGTTATAAAGCCAGAAAGAACCAAGCATTACGAAATAGGCGTAAAAACTACACCGCTTGATAACCTGATCTTGAATCTGAATTTTCACAATTCAGATATTAAAGACTACCAAACCAACGTTCAATCGCCCGAGCTGGGCGTAAACCGCGGTTACATTGCTAATGCTGATAAGGTTAATGTAAAAGGCGTTGAATTTGATGGCAATTTCAGAGCTGGTGAAAACTTTTCATTTTATGGCGCAGCGGCTTATACTAATGCCAAATATGTTAAATTTACTAATGCGCCGCTGCCGCTCGAAGAAACTGGTTTAACGGTTAACGCCCAGCAGGTGGCGTTTAAAGATATATCGGGCAGTGCATTACCTGGTATATCGAAATGGGCCGGTTCACTTGGTGGAGAATACAACACAGCTGCAAAGTTTATAGGCAATGAAACACGTTTTTTTATAGCAGCAGACGGGTTCTTCCGCTCGTCTTTCTCATCTAGCCCTTCGCCTTCCGCCTACCTGAATATTGATGGGTACACCATTATTAATGCCCGCGCAGGCTTCAGAGCAGCACATGGTGTTTCGGCCTATATTTGGAGCCGCAACCTGCTTAATAAAAATTACTTTGAACAGTTACTGCCTGCAGGTGGCAACGCCGGTCAATATGCTGCAGTGCTTGGCGATCAACGCACATTTGGTGTAACGCTGCGTTACGCTTTTTAAAAAACACCAATATGAACATTATATAAGGGCATCGTGAGATGCCCTTTTTGTTTTATGTGCTTATTACAATTAAATCTTTATTCCATAACCTCACAACCTACAGGAGTCTTTAAAAACAACATAGTGGCTATTAGCTTATAGTTAACAACATATGTTAGAAACTACCGATAAAGAGGCTTTTGTACTGGAAGTGCACCACCGTCTGTCAGCAGTATATGGTACTCAAATTAAGTACTTTCATGATCTCGACCCTTTGAGTGAACTCATGTCGGCGTTGCTATCCCATCGTACTAAAAATCGCGACTCAGGTGAGGCATTTGCTAATTTGATGGATACGTTCGGTTCATGGGAAGCCGTACGTATTGCACCTACGGAGGCTGTGCAACAGGCCATTAAACCGTGCACCTGGCCCGAACAGAAAGCACCTCGCATACAACAAGTATTAACACTGATACTTGAGAAGCATGGTTCGCTCACTTTAAACTTTTTGGCCGATATGGAAGTGCATGCTGCGCGGCAATGGTTAGAGGAACTGCCGGGTGTTGGGCCTAAAAGCAGTGCGGCGGTTATGTCGTTTAGCACCTTGCGTGCAAAGGCGTTGCCAGTTGATTCTCATCATTTCAGGGTAGCGGTACGTTTAGGTATCATTGAAGAAAAGATAGGAGAGGGCAAAGCAAACCGGGTGTTGGAAAACCTTTTACCACCCGATTTTACAGCCCAGGAAATGTACGATAACCACCAGGTGATGATGCGGCACGGGCAGAAGGTGTGCTTTCACTATAAGCCAAATTGTAAAGACTGTGTGCTACTCGATAGGTGCCCTACCGGACAACGCCTGGTAAACAAACCGTGAAAATTTAAAAAGCAGGCCATTTAAGAACCTGCTTTTACCTACTTAAACATATATAAACAAAACTTATTCTACAGCTGCGCGAAGCATGAGTGCGCCGACCGTTACGTTGGTGCGACTATCAATAATAATAGCGCCGCCATTGGCTTTGTTATTTTGGTAAGCATCAAAAGCCAGCGGTTCTGCAGTTTTAATAATGATGCGTCCAATATCGTTCAGCTTAAATTCTTCTTCGTACACCTTGTCCAGGGTATTGATGTTAAATTTGTATAAAACCTCTTGTATACGGCAACGGGTAACCTTACTGTTATGCTGTATAAGGTATGTGAGTGATGTATCGAGTGCACGGGTATCCATCCAGCATAAATCGGCCTCAATTAATTGTGCTACTACAGGTTGTGCACTGCTGTTAACCAATATATCGCCACGGCTTATGTCAATATCATCCTGCAGGTGCACAGTTACTGATTGACCGGAAAACGCTTCCTCGAACTCCCGGTCGAGTAGCTCTATTTTTGTGATGGTTGAGCTAAAGCCCGAGGGAAGTACAGTGACCTTGTCATTAACTTTGAAACTACCACTGCTAATACGGCCGGCGTATCCCCGGTAATCATGCAATTCTTCTGTTTGGGGGCGTACCACCCATTGTACCGGTAATCGGGCATGGGCCGAGCTGTCATCAACCGGAATCTCAACCGTTTCCAGGTGCTCTAACAGGCTTTTGCCGGTATACCAGGTCATATTGTATGATTCATGTACAATGTTATCTCCCTTCAAAGCGCTTACTGGTATGTAGGTTACGTTTTGCAGATTGAGCTTGGTAGCCAATTGCCGGTATTGCTCAACTATCTGGTTAAAGGTAGCCTCATCATAATCTACCATATCCATTTTGTTGATGCAAACTACAACCTGTGGCAGCGCAAGCAGCGATACCAGGAACGAATGACGGTTGGTTTGTTCAACCACCCCTTTACGGGCATCAATTAAGATGATGGCCAGGTTGGAGTTTGACGCACCGGTAACCATGTTGCGGGTGTACTGAATATGGCCCGGGGCATCAGCTATAATGAATTTACGTTTCTCGGTCTGAAAGTATTTGTAGGCCACATCAATGGTGATGCCTTGCTCGCGTTCGGCTTTTAGTCCATCCGTTAAAATAGCCAAATCAATGCTGCCGTCATCGTTTTTACGGTTTGAACGGTGCAGTGCTTCCAATTGATCGGCCAGTATGGCGTCGGTATCATACAGCAGGCGCCCAATAAGGGTGCTCTTACCATCATCAACACTGCCGGCAGTTATAAATTTAAGTATCTCCATATTAAAAGTAGCCTCCTTTCTTGCGTTCTTCCATGGCTGCTTCCGATACTTTGTCATCCATACGGGCACCACGTTCGCTTATTTTAGAAGCGCTTATTTCGTTTATAATGTCGTCAATTAAATACGCCTCTGATTCTACCGCGGCTGTACAGGTCATGTCGCCTACGGTACGGAAACGTACGTTACGGCGGGTTATCACGTCCTCTTCGTCCATATTTAAAAACTCGGCAGCAGCCATAAGCTGACCATTGCGGGTAATACACTCGCGCTCATGTGCAAAATAGATGGATGGCAGGGCAATATTTTCTCGGCGGATGTAGTTCCATACATCCAGTTCGGTCCAGTTACTGATAGGGAACACGCGTACATTCTCACCCTTATGAATTTTACCGTTGTAGATGTTCCATAACTCCGGGCGCTGGCGTTTAGGATCCCACTGGCCAAACTCGTCACGTACCGAGAAGATACGCTCCTTGGCACGGGCTTTTTCCTCATCGCGGCGTGCGCCGCCAATACAGGCATCAAACTGGTGCTGCGCAATGGTATCCAACAAAGTAACGGTTTGTAACGCATTGCGGCTCGCGTTCTTGCCTTTTTGCTCTACTACTTTGCCCTGGTTTATTGAATCCTGTACATGGCCTACAATCAGTTTTTCGCCCAGGCGGGCAATCATCTCATCGCGGTATTGTATGGTTTCCGGAAAGTTATGACCGGTATCGATATGAACTAACGGAAAGGGAAACTTACCTGGTCGGAAAGCTTTTTCGGCCAGACGCACCAGTGTGATAGAGTCCTTTCCTCCCGAAAACAGTAGGGCAGGCTTCTCAAACTGACCCGCCACCTCACGCAATATGTGTATGGCTTCCGCCTCCAGTTCATCCAGATAATCTAAGTGATGTTTACTCATTTTTCTGTTATAATTTCTTTAACTGAATGCAAACCACATTCTTTTTTCGATTGATCTTCCCACCACCAGCGGCCTGCCCTAAAGTCTTCGCCGGGTTGTACCGCACGGGTACAAGGCTGGCAGCCAATGCTCGGAAAGCCGCGGTCGTGCAGGGTATTGTAGGGTATGTTGTTGTTTTTAATATAGGTCTTTACCTCATCCAGGCTCCACTCAAATACAGGGTGATATTTAACCAGCTGATTGCCTTCGTCCCACTCCATATTTACCATATCCTGGCGGTTGGGCGATTGCTCGGCACGTATGCCAGTGATCCATATCTTATTACCTTTGAGCGCCCGTTTCAACGGTTCAATTTTGCGTATGCCGCAGCATTCTTTACGGTTCTCTACCGACTCATAAAAACTGCTCGGGCCTTTAGCGTTCACCATGGCTTCAAGCGCTTCGTTTTGCGGGTAGTAGGCATATATAGGTTGCCCGTATATTTCCATGCTGCGGTTCCACACATAATAGGTTTCGGGGAAGAGGCGGCCGGTTTCTAACGTAAATACTTTAATAGGCAGGTTGTTAGAGAAAATCATATGCGTAATCACCTGATCTTCCCACCCAAAGCTGGTAGAGAACACGATCTCACCTGGAAAAGCATCTGCCAGCCAGGCCAAAGCACTGCTGGGTGCCATGCCGGTGGTTTGTTGCTTTATATCTTCTACAATCTTACTGTTCATCTTAAATAAACTTCATTAAAAAGCTGGTGATGCTTTTTAAACTTACTAATATCACAATTATGCCCACAGCAACCATAATAACCTTAACCGATATACGGTTTGAGATACGGGCCGCAATAGGCGCTGCCAGGGCACTGCCGATGATTAACCCTGCTATAGCGCTCCAAGGGGCGCCGTTAAGCATGGTTAAGAATATCAGCGAGCCAATCATGGCTATAAAAAATCTGGTTAATTTTACCGTACCTAATGAAAAACGGGGGTGCCGGCCACCTGCTATTAACGACGATAATACAATTGAGCCCCAACCACCTCCGCCTACAGCGTCAATAAAACCCCCGCCTAAGCCCAGTAACGATATCCGCTTAATTTTATCGGCTGATTTCTTTTTACCCGTCTTAAATGCTTTAGAAAGGATTACTGAACCTAATATAAGTGTATAAACGGATACCAAGGGCTTGGTATACATTGCATAATGCTCTAATGACGATATTAAGCAAGCCCCGGTTGCTGCACCTATTATGCCGGGTATGATGAGCAGCTTAAACATTTTCCAGTTTACATTACCCATGCGGTAGTGCATCCAGCCGGCAATGCCGTTACTCATGATCTCAGACAGGTGCACCGCCATGCTTGCTGAAGCGGGGGAGATGCCCATGGACAAAGAAAAAGCTGTTGAAGTAACGCCATACGACATGCCAATGGCCCCATCTATCATGGCAAATACAAAACCCGCAGCCAGGAAGTAGTAAAATACGGGGCTGATGTCTTGTACATACAACTTAAATCCCGGCTCGTTAAACCACAATGCTGTTACAGCAATAGCTATTGATGCAATAATGGACAGCCAGATCAGCCATTTAAAGTTTTTCTTTTTAACCGGTTTAGGGTCAACCAGGATGGCTGTTGCTTTATTGAGCGCTTTTACCTTTCCGGCAAAGTCGCCGGTTAGAGTTTCGCGTAAGGCACTTAGTTGTTGTAAAGTAGTGTCCAATTCGGCAGGCAAAGCCTCATTTAAAACCTGCTTTAGGCGCTTGGCTACTGTAGGCGATTTGCCATTGGTAGATATAGCCAGTTTAAGGTCGCCTTTTTTAACAATTGAGCCCAGATAAAAATCACAAAGTTCTGGTTTATCAGCTACATTAATCAATAGTTTACGCTGATGTGCTGCCTGCCTTATGCGCTCATTCAAAATATTATTGGCTGTGGCAGCCACTACCAAGTCGGCATCATCCAGATCTTCCTCTGTAAAGCTTTTTTTTATCAACTTTACCCTAGGGTACCCGGCCGCCAAATCATACACCTCAGGCAATAACTGCTCAGCCACTACCGTTACCTGTGCTTGCTGGCTATTGTTCAGCAATGCGGTCAATTTTTCTAAACCTACATTACCACCGCCAATAAGCACCGTGTGCAGCTGGTTGAGTTTTAAGAATACAGGGAAAAGCTGATTGCCTTCCAGAGCTTCCGAAACTGCCAAAGGGGTTATATGATTATTCCTGGGCAAGGATGTCATAAAATTCGCGAATGGGTTGAAACTTTGGATGTAGTGAAACCACCTCGCCAAATACCATCATAGCCGGAGCCTTTATTTTATTTTCTTCAGCCAGTTCAACAATGGTATCTACAATGCCTACCACCACCTTTTCATTTGCGGTTGAGCCGCTTTGAATTAGTGCAACAGGTAGGCGATGTTTGCCTTCAGCTTTAAAGATCTCAGCAATTTCGGCTAATTTGTGTAATCCCATTAAAACTACTACAGTAGCTTTGCTGCGGGCGGCTTGTTGCAAATCGCCAGATATTTCTCCGCTGGCGGTGGTGCCTGTTACCACCCAAAAACTTTCGCTTAAACCGCGGTGCGTTACGGGTATTTGCTGTAAGCCCGGTACACCAATTGAACTGGATATACCGGGAATAACCTCGGCAGGGATGCTGTACGACGCTGCAAAATCCAGTTCTTCATAACCGCGACCAAAAACAAACGGGTCTCCGCCTTTCAGCCGTACCACATGGCCATAATTTATGGCGTAGTCAATCATTAACTTATTCACAGCTTCCTGCGAGTAAGAGTGTTCGCCCGAACGTTTGCCAACGTACACTTTGTGCGCATGGGCGGGGGCAAAACTCAACAGATCTTCATTCACCAGTGCATCATATAAAACCACGTCGGCAGTTTGTAAAGCTTTCATGCCTTTTATGGTAATCAGCTCAGCATCACCTGGGCCTGCGCCAACTAAGGTTATTTTGGGTTCCTTTACGGATTGCTTTGTTTCTGTTGATATAATCATGCTTTTAGCGCCTCCCTTGCCGCTGTCATTTCGGTTATAAATTCTTGGGCACTTTGCAGGTATGCACCGGCAAATGCCTCTGATGGTTCGTTTTGATTGATCTGCAATACCAGATCATTAAAGGATACTGGTAAAGTTACCAGTCCGGTATTTACATAGTGGTTGTCAAACTCTTTTATTACTCCTGCCTGGGTGCTGCTGTTAACCGCCTTATCCAACAACAATGCCTTTGCAGTACTCACCATAGTATTGTAGCTATGATAAATGGCATCGGCCCAACGGCTTCCCGCAAAAGCCTCTTTGGCCCAGCCCAGTTTTTCGTCCGCCTCAAAAAGGAGCGTAGCCACCAGGTCAATCATTACGCCGGCGCACTCGCCCACACCAATGGCAGTGGCAAACGTTTCCTCATGGCCCCAATCTACAAATTCTTCTTCGGTTAGGGTAGTCAGGTCGGCCAGCGGCTTTAACAGTTGGTAAAAATAATCCTTACCCTGGCGATCGTAATAGGCATGAAAGGTTTCTTCAGCTATGGAGTTAGCCTGATAGTCATTCAAAACATAGCGCAACACATGTGTAGCACGCTTGGCTGGTACCTTAATTACTTTATCGGCAGCACGGCCAATGCCATCGCCAACCGTACCTCCCCCTAATAGCACTTGCACAGACGGCAATACGCGTTTATCAGCCTTTAATGAGCTGCCATGAAATCCTATATGAGCTAAACCATGCTGACCACAGCTGTTCATGCAACCGCTAATCTTAATTTTAATATCGCGGTTATATATTAAATCCTCGTATTCATTATAGATCACATCTTCCAACACACGGGAAAGAGTCATGCTGTTAGATATGCCCAGGTTACAGGTGTCGGTACCGGGACAAGTGGTAACATCGGCCACGCTATCAAAGCCGGGTTCGGCCAGGTGAAGTTCGTTTAAGACGTTAAACAGGGCGGGCAGAGCTTCCTTGCGGGCATATTTTAACAGCAATCCCTGGTTCTGTGTAATGCGTACTTCATCAGCTACTAAACCACGTAAGCCTTCAACCAGCCTGCGGGCTTCTGGTGTGTGTATGTCGCCAACGGGCACTTTTACAAATACGCCATAAAAACCGGGCTGCTTTTGTTCAAAAACGTTGGTAAGCAGCCATTGTTCATACTTTAACGGGTTCTGTAAAGCAACTTCGGCAAAGGTAACCGCTTCCGGGGCCACTGGTTGTGGTACGGCATCGAGGTTAATTTTATAGGTCTTTACTTTATTGGCAATTTTTTCAGTCTCGGCCAGGCGTAAAACTTCATCAAGGCCAATCTTCTGAACCAGGAATTTTAAGCGCGCTTTGTTACGGTTATTACGTTCGCCGTAGCGGTCAAACACACGAATAATAGACTCGATATAAGGTATCACCTCATCTTCAGGTAAAAATTCTTTCACTACACTGGCTAAAGCAGGTTGCGCACCCAAACCGCCGCCCAATAGTACTTTAAAGCCGCGTTCCTCGCCACGCTGTTTTGGAATGAAACCCAGATCATGGATGTAAGAAAATGCTGTATCTTCTTCGCTTGATGAAAAAGAGATCTTGAATTTACGGCCCATTTCCTGGCAAATAGGGTTGCGCAATAAGTATTCGAACGTAGCATGAGCGTATGGTGATACGTCAAACGGTTCCTTCGGGTCAATGCCTGAAGTGGGCGAGGACGTTACATTGCGTACGGTGTTACCGCAAGCCTCGCGCAGGGTTATGTCATCTTGCTCTAACTTGGCCCATAATTCCGGTGTACGGTCAAGGCTAACATAGTGTATCTGTATATCCTGCCGGGTGGTTAAGTGAAGATTGCCGCTTCCGTACTCGTCGGCTATATCGGCAATGCGCAGTATTTGTTTAAAAGTTACCTTGCCAAACGGCAGCTTAATGCGTACCATTTGGACACCGGGCTGGCGTTGGCCGTAAACTCCACGTGCCAGTCGCAGGCTCCTGAACTTTTCCTCGTGTATTTTGCCTTCGCGGAAAGCCCTTATCTTTCTGTCCAGATCGATGATGTCTTTTTCAACTATAGGGTTTTCCAGTTCGGTTCTAAAACTCTGCATGTGTTTATATTCAAGAAAGCCTCTTACAGGTTACTGAAAGAGGCTTATATAATTAATCACTTAAAATTTAAAATAAGCCTCAATAGGTGCTGAATATACAGCAACAGATGCAGTTAATGCGCATGCTATGGGCTATTTGTTTTGTCATTACTTTCCAAATATATATAAAGTATATAGAAGTAGTAGATTTTGTTTTCGATTTTTTACATATTGCGTATAATAGTGCGTGGAGTTGCACATAATTGTTGCAGTGCCCTATGTGAATTATTAAGTAGGTTTGTCATTGTGCAACAGTTTAGCTGATGCCGCTTAGGTTTTAATTATCATCATCATGTTACCGAATAGTGCTGCGCCATCTCTCATAAATGCCTCAACCGGAACCCTCATTAGTCACTTGGAATGCCCCAACTGTGGGAAAATTTATAGTACAGATGTAGTAAGAACAGTTTGTGAAAATGAAGCCTGTTTATCATCACTGCTGGCCCGATATGATTTAACTGGCGGGCTACATAAGGACATACTCATTGGTAGGGTGGCTAACATGTGGCGCTACAAAGAGGTGTTGCCCATTGTAAACGAAGAAAACATTGTAACCTTGGGCGAAGGTTTTACGCCTATACTACGTTTGAAAAATTTACAGCACCTGGCCGGTAAAATTGAGGTGTTATGGAAGGATGAGTCTGGTAATCCAACTGGTTCATTTAAAGCGCGCGGAATAGGAGCGGCGGTATCAAAAGCTAAAGAGTTAGGTATTAACACCATTGTAACGCCTACCGCTGGCAATGCGGGCGGTGCATTGGCTGCTTATGCTGCAAGGGCGGGTATGCAAGCTGTAGTGTACATGCCTAAACTAACACCGCAGGTTTTTAAAGATGAATGCCGTTTGTACGGTGCAGAACTGATTGAAGTAGAAGGTAGCATTAGTGATTGTGGCAAGCTGGCTAATGAGCAGGCTGTGATTAACAGTTGGTTCCAGGTATCTACCCTTAAAGAACCCTACCGGCTTGAAGGTAAAAAGACGATGGGTTATGAAATTGCTGAACAATTGAACTGGCAACTACCCGATGTGATCTTGTACCCAACAGGCGGCGGCACCGGTTTAATTGGTTTATGGAAAGCATTTGATGAGATGGAGCAGTTAGGCTGGATAGGAAGCCACCGCCCGAGGATGGTAGCTGTACAATCCACCAGTTGTGATGGTATTGTACAGGCATTTCATAGCGGACAAGTGACGGCCACTTTTGTAGATGGCGGCTTTACCATAGCCAACGGACTACGTGTACCCAAACCCTATGCCGATAAATTAATACTAAAGGTATTGCGTGATAGTAACGGTACAGCCGTTAGCGTACCTGATGTGCTCATGAGTGCTGCCTTAAAGGAAATTGCCCGCCATGAAGGAATGCTTATTGCTCCCGAAGGTGCTGCCCTTTGGCAAGCATTTAAACAGCTAAAAGCCAACAACTGGATAAAAAACAATGAGCAGGTAGTGCTATTAAATACCGGCAGTGGCTATAAGTACCTGGAGAATATAGAGGTATAGATTAAATAACGACTACTTGGAGCGGCCTGGCAATTTGCCGGGCCGTTTTGGTTTTAAATAAAGATGAAATAATTTCTTTTCGTAACCCATAAGTTACGTATTATTGTGTAACCAAATGGTTACCTATTATGAAGCGAGATATTATTGTTACCTGGTATTTTGAGCAATCGCCTGCGCAAGTGTGGCAGTGCCTAACCCAGCCGGAGCTGCTAAGTCAGTGGTTTATGAAGAATGACTTTAAGGCTGAGGTAGGACATCAGTTTACCTTTATCAGTAAACCTATACGTGCGGTAAATTGGGACGGTATTGTTTACTGCGAGGTGTTGGAAAGTACACCTGAGCACAAACTGGTGTACACCTGGAAAGGTGGACCCAAGCCTGGGGTAATCAATTTGGACACCGTACTTACCTGGACGCTCACTCCTCAAAACGGGGGCACCCTATTGCGGCTTGAACACAAAGGGTTTAAGGGAATCAAAAACTATCTATCGAGCTTCATGATGGAAAAAGGCTGGGGGAAAGTGCTACGCAGGTTTCAGCAAATACTTAAAGACTATAGCAATGTTTAAAAATAAACCTGACGTATTCCAGGCCATTGCCGACCCCACCCGGCGTGCTATACTGGTAATGCTTGCCACGCAAGCTCTGCCTGTAAACGCCCTGGCCGAAAATTTTGAAATGAGCCGACCAGCGGTATCAAAACATATTAAAGTGTTACATGAGTCGGGGCTGGTTAAAATTACCGATTCCGGCCGTGAGCGGTATTGTACGCTCAATCAACTGGGTTTTAAAGAGGTAACCAATTGGTTCGCTTATTTTGATAAGTTCTGGAACGAGAAACTAAACAACCTGGAAAATTTTCTTAACCAACAACATAAAACCGATAAACCATGACACAACCTTATGAGATTGAGCGGGTGTACCGCGCTCCTGTCAACGAAGTGTGGGTAGCCCTCACCACTTACGATCAGATGAAACAATGGTATTTTGATTTACCCGGCTTTAAAGCCGAGGTGGGTTATACTTTTACCTTTTTAGGTGGCCACGAAAATGGCATACAGTATAAACATGTTTGCCAAATAACCAATGTTGAGGAAAATAAAAAGCTAAGCTATACCTGGCGCTATGAAGGTTATCCAGGAGAATCAGAAGTAAGCTTTGAGCTCTTCCCGGAGGGCGATGGTACCCGGCTAAAATTAACGCATAAAGGACTGGAAACCTTTCCTGCCAATAACCCTGATTTTGCTGCATCGAACTTCGCAGCGGGATGGGAACATATTATTGGTGCCAGCCTTAAACGTTTTTTGGAACTGGCTTAACAGCAGCTTTACTTTTAGTCATATCGCGGCTATTTGCCGCGATATGACTTCACTTACTACTCGGGCAGTAAGCTAATTTCTTCTTTGCTGAAAATTTCACGTTTGTGATCGCCATCTGTCAAATCAACAAATATTTCGTCATCTATCACTTCGTTTATATAGCCATGTCCCTTTGGTGTGTTCACGGCATCGCCTGGTTGAAATTCCATTTTAATATAATTTTTAAGTAAGTATCTATTGTTGCAGGTGCCGCCACATGCCCGGGTTGTCTCTGTAGTGGCTTATGTGTTCTATAATCTCTTCAACCTGATCTGAGCTGAGCTCTTCCTTTCCATCTGCCGTGTAGGTAAATAACTTGCCCGGATCTTCGAAAGTAATGAAGCCCATATAGTTTGGGTCAGTATGCTTTTCCAGGTGCAGTTCATTGCTCTTGGTTTGTTCCAGCGCGGGGTTGCCATGGCTTGTATCTCTAAATACACTATAAGTATAAGTGATTACAGCATGCCCGTTGGCCTGTGCCCTTGTGTCTGGTACAATCATTAAGGGCATTTCTTCTACAGTAAAAAACAAAGCAGACATGGCGTTTTACAATTTGGTATTTAAACTAACTATTGTCCGAAAATAAAGTTTGCATTTTTCGATGTTTGATGGTGGGGGGCAGATCAACTGTAATTTTAAAAATTGCTTGATGGTCTGGGAAATTACGTTTACTATTGTGATATCATTTTAATATCAAATTGAATCATTATGAAAACTGAAAAGATACTTAAGCCTTTTAGTGGTTACTTAGCCATTTTTTTAGCACTCGGTTGCGTAGTGCTATTTATGCTCAGCCTGGTTAATCAGACTCCGTTGGGCGTTATTGCTGGTGTGTTCATATTCATCGTTATTGTAAAGGGTCTGGTCATTATTGGTCCCAACAGTTCAAAAGTGCTTTTGCTGTTTGGTAAGTATACCGGCAGTGTTGTTGATAATGGTTTGTTTTGGGTAAATCCGCTTTACTGGCGCATCGATGTTTCATTAAAAGCCCGCAACTTTGAAAGCGAACTGATTAAGGTGAACGATAAGATGGGTAACCCGGTTCTGATCAGTGTGATATTGGTGTGGCGGGTAAAGGATACCTATAAAGCTTCGTTCTCGGTTGATAATTATGTGCAGTTTGTACGTATACAAACCGATTCGGCCGTACGTAAGCTTGCCGGCAGTTTTCCGTATGATCATTTTGAGGACGAGCGCGCACAAATTACCCTGAGTACTAACTTTGAGGATATTAATAATGCGCTGGAACATGAGATAGCCGAGCGTATGGAGATGGCAGGCATTGAGGTGGTCGAAGCACGTATTGGCCACCTGGCTTATGCACCCGAGATTGCACATTCTATGCTGCGCAGGCAACAGGCATCGGCCATTGTGGCGGCCAGGCATAAGATAGTAGAGGGCGCCGTAGGTATGGTTGAAAGTGCACTAAAACTCTTATCTGAAAAAGATATTATTAACCTTGATGAAGAACGAAAAGCTGCTATGGTAAGCAACCTAATGGTTGTACTTTGCGGCGACAGGGAAACACAGCCGGTGGTGAACACCGGAACATTATATCAGTAATTATGGCCGAAAAAAAATCATTTGCCTTACGTATTGATGCAGAAACCATGAAGGCCATTGAAAGGTGGGCCACAGATGAGTTTAGGAGTGTGAACGGGCAAATAGAATGGATTTTACACAAAGCCCTTACCGAAGCCGGCAGGCTCAAAAATAAGGAAGAGAAAAAAGAAAGTAAGTGAACAATGGTTCAGTTGCAGTATGCGGCTGAACCATTGTTTTGCTCTAACTCCCGGTTATGCTATTACCGGGAGTTATTTGTTTTTATGGTAAGCTGAACTATCTAACCCATTGGTATCCTGTTTAGCAGCCGAGTTTGAGTCGGCAGCCATTTTGCCTGTTTCGCTGTTTAATCTGGCAATAGAATCGTTCCGTTCTCTGTCTAGCATGGTTGAGTCTTGTTTATCACCTGAGAAACCACCTTTGCACGCTGCCAGCATGCTTGTAAGCGCCAGTACAAATAATCCTGTTTTTATTGTTGATTTCATTGTAACTTTAATTTTCATGTTTTCAATATAGTAAGTAAAACTTGTGCCTATTTGTTTGCATATTACAATAAGGCCGTTACGCTATCTTCACAAATTTGTTACTTAAACCTTGGCTTTATAAATCAATCTATCTCATTAAATAATTATTAATATGATAAAGTTTGTAAAATCTATAGCGTTGGTTACCCTGGTGGTTTCAGCGTTATCATTAGGTGCAAAGGCGCAAACCAAAGCCCACGCCGATAGCAATAGAATTGTTCGCAAAGAGGCTCACCAAAAGCTTAAAGCGTTACTTACACCGCAGCAACAGGCCGCTTTAAAAGAAAATCACGACAAGCAGAAGGCAGCCATGGCCGGTTTTAGAGCTAGTTTAACTGCTGATCAGAAAGCGATAATGAAGGATAAGGCACTGTCGCATAAAGAACGTAAAAGCAAGCTTGCCGAAACCTTTACTGCCGAGCAGAAAAAAACCATAGCGGCCAATAAAGCAGCACGTAAAGAAAGCAGAAAAGCATTTTTAGCCACCCTTACCGAAGCGCAAAAAGCCCAAATGAAGGAAATTTTCAAAGACCGAAAAGGGCATGGTGGTTTCCGTCATCACAAAGCGCAAAAAGCGTAAGTTTTAAAAAGTTTAATGTGTTTTATACCAACCTATAGTGATTAGCTATAGGTTGTTTTTATTTTAAGCCAGATTGATCTAAACTTGTGCTTTTAACTAATTAAGTAGATATTGTAAGCCAGTTAGTTTCCAAAAAGGTCACATTTGCATTTTCCGTTCAACATACCGCTTGGTGATTCGGTTATACCCATTCACTTTTTGTTAGAAACACTGGCTTATGCCGTTGGTTACCGTTATTATGTGTACTTAAGGAAACATCAGCCCGATACCATTAGCGATCATAACCGGCTTATTATTTTTATAGGCGCCGCCGCAGGCGCTTTTTTAGGTTCGCATATTTTGGGGGTGTTAGAGAATCCCGCTAAGTTGCTCCGTACCAATCTGATTTACTTTATGGGAAACACTACTATTATCGGAGGCTTGTTAGGCGGACTAATAGGAGTGGAGCTTATTAAAAAGCAAATCGGCGTTAAAGTTTCATCCGGAGATTTAATGGTTTATCCCATTGTGCTGAGCATGATGATTGGTCGTACCGGATGCTTTTTAGCCGGGCTTGAAGATGGTACCTATGGCATTGCAAGCAGTTTGCCCTGGGCTATCAACTTTGGTGATGGCATTTACCGTCATCCTACCAATTTGTACGAAATACTGTTTTGGCTCATACTAGGATTGAGTTTAAGTGCCATTGAACGTAAATATCAATTTGCAGATGGCTATCGTTTTAAATTATTGATGGTTGCCTATTTGGGCTTCCGCTTTTGTATAGAATTTATAAAGCCGGCTTATTTCTTTAACTTCGGACTATCGGTTCTGCAATTGGCCTGCCTTGCTGGTTTGGCCTATTACTATAAAGTGTTTGTATATCCTTCAAAAATAACGAAAACCTATGCCTGAGCGCCCGTACGTTTATTATGATTTTACGATCAGTATATGCTCAACCTGCCTGCGGCGCGTGGATGCTAAAATTGTATTTGAGGATGAAAAGGTGTACATGCTTAAGAATTGCCGTCTGCACGGACCCGAGAAAGTGCTGATAGCCACCGATATTGAGTATTATAAAAACTGCCGCAATTACGCCAAGCGCAGTGAAATGCCGCTTAAATTTAATTCGGCCACCCACTACGGCTGCCCGTACGACTGCGGCCTGTGCCGCGACCACGAGCAGCACTCCTGCCTTACCGTAATCGAAGTAACCGACCGTTGTAATTTAGCCTGTCCTACCTGCTATGCCATGTCATCGCCACATTATGGCAGGCACCGTTCCCTGGCCGAAATAGAACAGATGCTGGATGTAATTGTAGCTAACGAGGGCGAACCCGATGTAGTGCAAATAAGTGGCGGCGAACCCACCGTGCATCCGCAGTTTTTCGAAATACTGGATATCGCCAAGCGCAAGCCTATTAAACATCTCATGCTCAACACCAATGGTATACGCATAGCAAAGGATGAAGAGTTCGTAAAGCGGCTGGCTACTTACACGCCCGATTTTGAAATATACTTGCAGTTTGATTCGTTCAAGAAAGAAGCGCTTGAGCAGTTGCGTGGCGAAGATCTGCGCGAGGTAAGGGCTAAGGCTATGGCCAACCTGAACAAATACAACCTGTCTACCACGCTGGTGGTTACCCTGCAAAAGAATTTGAATACCGACGAGATAGGAACAATTATAGAATACGCGCTACAGCAGCGTTGCGTACGCGGCGTTACCTTTCAGCCTACGCAACAGGCCGGTCGGCTGGAAAACTTTAATCCGGCTACAGACCGGTATACACTTACTGAAGTACGCTCGGCCATATTGGAGCAAACCAATACATTTACGGCGCAAGATCTGTTACCAGTACCCTGTAATCCCGATGCTTTGGTAATGGGATATGCGTTAAAAGTTGGCGGCTGTGTGTTCCCACTTACGCGGATGATAAACCCGGATGACTTGCTGGATAACTCAAAAAATACGATTGTATACGAGCAGGATGAATTGTTAAAGCAGCACCTGTTGCACATGTTCAGCACTGGTAACTCGGTTGATAAGGCGCAGGAGCACCTGGCATCCATTATGTGCTGCCTGCCAAACATTGATGCACCTGGATTAAGTTATGATAATTTGTTCCGTGTCATCATCATGAACTTTATTGACGCGCAGAATTTTGATGTGCGTGCCATTAAAAAATCATGCGTGCATATTGTAAATAAAGATATGCAGATTATCCCATTCGAAACCATGAACCTGTTTTATCGGGACGATAAAGCTGCTTATTTGGAAACCCTCAGAAATGAAATACCCGTATGATAGCACCACCTGCACCTCCAAAGAGAACCTCCGACGGTAAAATACTCGGCTATAACCTGCTGGTGTTTGCAGGCTATACCGTGTTGGCAATTTTGGCTAACCCTAAAGAGGGTGCTTTTGTGGCATTTTTTATATCCATTGCCCATTTTGTAGTGGCCATAATAGCGGCTTTAGTTGCACAGCGCTGGATATGGCTGCTAGCTGGTGCTTTAGTTCTCATTATTGGCTTTGGCACTTGTGTTAGTAATTTCACCATGGGTGATATGCGTTAAATAAAAACCATTTGATTTTTATTTAACTTACTGAAGCTCTTAATTTAACATCTGTTAGTACTGCCGGGTTATACTCTTAAAAATCTTTTCGTCAACCACTTGATAATCAAAAAACAAGTGCGTACTTTTGCAGTCCTTAAAATAAGGATAAAACTGTAACATTAAAAGGAAGAAATGCCTACTATTCAACAATTAGTTAGAAAAGGTAGAGTAGCTCTGGAGGATAAGAGTAAATCCCCAGCGTTGGACAGCTGTCCACAGCGAAGAGGCGTGTGTACCCGTGTATACACCACTACCCCTAAGAAACCAAACTCAGCAATGCGTAAAGTGGCCCGTGTGCGCCTTACTAACGGTAAAGAGGTGAATGCCTACATACCTGGTGAAGGTCACAACTTACAGGAGCACTCTATTGTGTTGATACGTGGCGGCCGTGTTAAAGACTTACCAGGTGTTCGTTACCACATCATTCGTGGTGCATTGGATACTTCAGGTGTAAACGGTCGTAACCAACGTCGTTCTAAATATGGTACTAAACGCCCTAAACCAGGTCAACCGGCGGCAGCAGGCAAAGGTGCACCAGCTAAAGGCAAAAAGAAATAATTAAAGGAGGATAGTAATAATGAGAAAGTCGAAACCAAAAAAGAGAATCCTTCTTCCTGACCCGCGTTTTAATGACGTGATGGTAACCAGGTTCGTAAATAACATGATGTATGACGGTAAAAAATCTACCGCATACGGCATTTTCTATAACGCCGTTGATATTGTTGAGAAAAAAACAAACGAAAACGGTTTAGAAACTTGGAAAAAAGCACTAAACAACGTTATGCCTGCCGTTGAGGTTAAATCTCGTCGTGTGGGTGGTGCTAACTTCCAGGTACCAACCGAAGTTCGTCCGGAGCGTAAAATCGCTTTAGGTATGAAATGGTTAATCAGCTATGCTCGTCGTCGTGGTGAAAAAACCATGATGGAGAAACTGGCCGGTGAAATTATCTCAGCTGCTAAAGGTGAAGGTGCTGCCGTGAAGAAAAAAGAAGATACGCATAAAATGGCTGAAGCCAACAAAGCGTTCTCACACTTCCGTTTCTAAGAAAAAACGGTACGAAGTGAAAGGTACGAGGAGCGAGGTTATACTCCGTACTTTGTACCTTTTACTTTATACTTAACAAATAAAAGACATGTCAAGAGATCTTAAATATACTAGAAACATTGGTATTGCCGCTCACATTGATGCCGGTAAAACCACTACTACCGAGCGTATCCTTTACTATGCTGGTGTAAGCCACAAAATAGGTGAAGTACACGAAGGTGCTGCTACCATGGACTGGATGGCGCAGGAGCAGGAGCGTGGTATTACCATCACTTCGGCTGCTACTACTGTAAACTGGAAATACAGAGACCAAACTTACCACATCAATATTATTGATACCCCGGGCCACGTGGATTTTACCGTTGAGGTAAACCGTTCATTACGTGTACTGGATGGCTTGGTTTTCTTGTTTTCTGCTGTTGACGGTGTTGAGCCTCAATCAGAAACCAACTGGAGACTTGCCAACAATTATAACGTTGCCCGTATAGGTTTCGTAAATAAAATGGACCGTTCAGGTGCAGATTTCTTAAAGGTTGTTAAGCAGGTGAAAACAATGTTGGGCAGTAACGCTGTTCCGTTGCAATTACCTATTGGCGCCGAAGATAGCTTTAAAGGCGTAATTGACCTGATCAACTTCCGTGGTATTGTTTGGAATGAGCATGATAAAGGGATGACCTTTACTGAAGTGCCTATCCCTGCTGATATGATTGATGAGGCTAACGAGTGGAGAGAAAAATTACTGGAATCAGTTGCTGAGTATGACGAAAGCCTGATGGAGAAATTCTTCGACGCACCTGAAACCATTACTGAGCGTGAAGTACTTGATGCTTTACGTAAAGCAGTGTTAGATGCTAAAATAGTTCCTATGGTTTGTGGTTCATCTTTCAAAAACAAAGGTGTACAAACCATGCTCGATTACGTGATGGAATTATTGCCTTCACCGATGGATGTGGAAGGTATTATTGGTACCAACCCAGAAACCGGCGAAGAAATACTACGTAAACCAGATGTTAAAGAACCATTTGCTGCATTAGCGTTTAAAATTGCAACCGATCCTTTCGTAGGCCGTTTGTGCTTTATCCGCGTGTATTCAGGTAATCTGGATGCTGGTTCATATGTGCACAACATGCGTTCAGACAACAAAGAGCGTATCTCTCGTATTTTCCAAATGCACGCTAACAAGCAAAACCCTATCCCTAATGTAGGTGCTGGTGATATTGCTGCGGTAGTAGGCTTTAAAGATATTAAAACAGGTGATACCCTGTGTGATGAGAAGCACCCGATCATTCTGGAGTCGATGAATTTCCCTGAGCCGGTTATTGGTTTAGCTATTGAGCCTAAAACACAGGCCGACGTAGATAAATTGGGTATGGCTTTAGGTAAACTTGCCGAAGAGGATCCAACCTTCCGCGTAAACTCCGATGAAGAAACCGGCCAAACCGTTATTTCGGGTATGGGCGAGTTACACTTAGATATCATCATGGACCGCTTAAAACGTGAGTTTAAAGTTGAGGTTAACCAAGGTGCGCCACAAGTGGCTTACAAAGAGTCTATCACAGGTACTGTTCAACACCGCGAAACCTACAAGAAACAAACCGGTGGTCGTGGTAAATTTGCCGACATTCAGGTTGTCATTTCTCCAAACGATGAAGGTAAAGAGGGCTTACAGTTTGTGAACGAAATTAGCGGTGGTTCTATTCCTCGTGAGTTTATTCCGTCTGTTGAAAAAGGATTTGCTGCTGCCATGGCTAATGGTGTGTTAGCAGGTTATCCTTTAACCAGCTTAAAAGTACGTTTGATCGATGGTTCGTTCCACGCAGTCGATTCGGATGCGTTATCTTTCGAGATCGCAGCTCGTTCGGCTTATCGCGAGGCATTGCCAAAATGTAAACCAGTATTACTGGAGCCTATCATGAAAATCGAGATCTTAACCCCTGAAGAAAACATGGGTGATGTGATCGGTGACATGAACCGTCGTCGTGGTCAGTTGTTAGGTATGGATAGCCGTGCCGGTGCTCAAGTAATTAAAGCTACTGTGCCACTTTCAGAAATGTTTGGTTACGTAACGCAATTACGTACCATCACTTCAGGTCGCGCTACTTCAACTATGGAGTTTGATCACTATGCTGAAGCACCACGTAACGTACAAGACGAAGTGGTTGCCAAAGCAAAAGGTAAAAAAGGCGTTTCAGCTTAAATTGCAAATATGCGGATGAGTAAATGTGCGGATGCTAAATCTGCACATTTGCACGTCTGAAATCAATAAATCACTCCCTGTAATAAATAGCTCTTACAGGTAGTTAAACAAACAAAACAAAATGAGCCAAAGAATCAGAATTAAACTGAAATCTTACGACTACAATCTGGTTGACAAATCAGCTGAGAAGATCGTTAAGACTGTAAAGCCAACCGGCGCTGTAGTAAGCGGACCGCTTCCTTTACCAACTGAAAAGAAAATCTTTACAGTATTGCGTTCACCGCACGTAAACAAAAAAGCACGTGAGCAATTTCAATTATGCAGCTACAAACGCTTATTGGACATTTACAGCTCTAACTCTAAAACTGTTGATGCGTTGATGAAACTTGAACTACCTAGCGGTGTTGAAGTTGAAATCAAAGTGTGATAGTACCGGAAGATACAAATACAAAAGGCTGCCTTGCAAAAGGTGGCCTTTTGTATTTTACAACGTGTTTCACTACCGTACGTAAACTTGTATCAGAAACGAACGCTTATTTAGGTAGTTTGAAGATAATATGTTGATTATCAAAAAGATGTTCGGGTGGCACTGTCTTGGCAATATAGGTGCTATACTTCAAGTACTCAAAACATCACGCTTATGTTAAAGAACTACTTTAAAATTGCCTGGCGTAATCTGCTCAAAAACAAGGTTTACTCCTTCATCAATATAATGGGCCTGGCGTTAGGTATGGCTGTAGCTATGCTCATTGGTTTATGGATATGGGATGAGGTATCATTTGATACTTACCATAAGGATTATAAAACTGTTACGCGGGTAATGAATACCCAAACTTTCAACGGCCACATAGGCACAAGTGAAGCTGTAGCCATGCCCCTGGCCAACGAATTGCGTACTAAGTTTCCGGCCGATTTTAAACATGTGGCCTTAACATCGTGGCAGCAGGAGTTTGTGCTCAAAGCGGGCGACAAAAAGATAACAGGTAAAGGGTTGTGGGCTGAAGAGGATTTACCTGAAATGTTTAGTATTAAGATGTTAAAAGGTGATATAAATGCGCTGAAAGACCCTTCATCAGCACTTATTACAGTATCGCTTGCAAAGTCGCTTTTTGGAGAGGCAGACCCTATTAATCAAACTGTACGCATCAACAACAAAACAGAAGTTAAGATAGCAGGCCTTTACGAGGATTTGCCACGTAATACTGCCTTTAGAGAAGTGAGGATACTTTTGCCCTGGAAAAAGTTCGAGGCTACAGAAAACTGGGTTAAAAGCTCGGCAGAACAATGGGGCAATCACTCCTTCGCTTTATTTGCCCAGGTTAATAATGATGCAGACATTGATAAAATAAACGCCAAAATTAAAAATATAGCCAAAGCACATTTTAAAGAAGGGAACGATGAACTGCAATTACATCCTATGCGTAAATGGCATTTATACAGTGAGTTCACAAACGGTAAGGTTACCGGCGGATTAGTTAGGTTTGTTTGGCTGTTTGGTATTATTGGCATATTTGTGCTGCTGCTGGCCTGCATCAATTTTATGAATCTGAACACCGCCCGGTCTGAAAAACGTGCTAAAGAAGTAGGCGTACGTAAAGCCATAGGTTCCATGCGTCAGCAAATCATTTCGCAGTTTTTAAGCGAGTCTATACTAATGTCGTTACTTGCATTTGCATTGTCTATTGCGTTGGTAATGCTGGCCCTGCCGCTGTTCAACAACCTGTCGAGCAAAGAGATGAGCTTACCTTGGCTAAACCCGGTATTCTGGCTGCTGGCACTAACGTTTACACTTATCACAGGTTTGGTGTCGGGCAGCTATCCTGCATTATATTTATCCAGTTTTAACCCCGTAAAAGTGCTTAAAGGAACGTTTAAAGCCGGCCGGTATGCGGCATTACCTCGCAAAGTACTGGTGGTTATTCAGTTTACTGTGTCGGTGATGCTCATTATAGGCACTATTGTAGTATACAGGCAAATACAGCATGCCAAGAACCGTCCGGTAGGCTACAGTCGTGATGGGTTGATTGCCGTTGAGATTAACACGCCTGAGTTAGAGGGGCATTATGATGCTTTGAGAGAGCAATTGCTTGCTACCGGTGCGGTAGAAAACATGGCCGAATCATCGAGCCGCTCCACCGAAGTGAGCAGCAACCAAATCGGCTATGATTGGGAAGGCATGGATCCGGGTTCAAATCCACTACTGGGTACCATTGCCGTTACGCATGATTTTGGGAAAACGATAGGCTGGCAAATAATAAAGGGGCGAGATTTTTCGAGAGCGTATGCAGCCGACTCATCAGGTATTATATTGAACGAGGCGGCCGCCAAAATGATGGGCTTTAAAGAACCCATTGGACAAACAATAAATTACAATGGCAAAGCGCTTACGGTTACCGGTGTAATTAAAAACATGATTATGGAATCGCCATACACGGCGGTACAGCCTACGGTGTTTATGATCAATTATGGGTGGATCTCAACCATTACCATCCGGCTTAAGCCTAACATGCCTGCAAGCGAAGCTCTTGGCAAGGTAGAAGCCGTATTTAAGCGCATTAACCCCGGCAGCCCGTTTGCTTACCAGTTTACTGATGAAACCTATGGGCGCAAATTTACGGCCGAGCAGCGTATTGGTAACCTGGCCACCTTTTTTGCCATACTGGCTATCGTTATATCATCGTTAGGCTTATTTGGCTTGGCATCCTTCGTGGCCGAGCAGCGTACCAAAGAGATTGGCGTACGTAAAGTGCTTGGTGCATCGGTATATAACCTATGGAATATGCTGTCGAAAGAGTTTATCACACTGGTTATCATATCGTGTGCTATTGCTATACCGATAGCTTGGTATTTTCTTAACCAGTGGCTGCAGGTCTATGAGTATCGCACGGTGATATCCTGGTGGGTATTCGCCCTTTCGGCGACTGGCGCTTTAGTCATCACCTTGCTTACGGTAAGCTTTCAGGCCATTAAAGCAGCGCTTGCCAACCCTGTCAAAAGCCTTCGCACGGAATGAATTACTCTAAATATAAATAAAGGCCGCCTTGCGAAGGTGACCTTTATTGTTATGGTATTTGTGCTCGGCAGAATTCAACCACATTCTGATTATTTAAGCAATTTTGAGGGAGTAGTCTGCTCATTTATCGAAAGCCAATTATAAAGGTATCAGCTCGTTTTTATAACTTTAATGTCAATAGTAACTCCATCTTTTAAGAGGATGGGAATAGCCTCTAAGCCAGGCACAAAATTAAATATCCGGTTATTATTGTTTGGTAAAAACTTAAATGGCATGCTGGATTTAACGCTTACCGTTGCTGCCTTTTTACTGATTACTAAGTGCTTGTTATTATTCAAATGTAACGTCTCCTGCTTTGATGCTATGATAGGGAATATAACGTCAACCGGCGTACTATGATCGGCTCCAAAAGCTTCATACTTAATCCTAACTTTATCTTTGGTAAACACATAGGTTATAGCGCATGATATTTTTTCCGTAGGATGCTCGTGCTGATCGCGGTCGACGAGCTTAGAAGAAGTTTTCAACACTATACTATTTGCATCTTCTAACACTTCAATACGTGCCGATAGATCGTTAATGTTAGTATACGTTTTATCATCTGTTTTTAATTCCAAACGTGGTGTAAGCGACATTGATGATGGATCAGTATCCAACTGCATGTTATCGGCCTCGAGTAACTGGTATTCATTCATGCTGCCGGCCAGTATAGGCCCGGTTAGCGGATGCCACAGCATGGTTAAAGCGCCCCCGGTAGGATGCCCGGCTTTATAATTCTTGTATTCACAATCGTACCCGGTAATGGTGGCCCTGAAATCACCTTGAGCCACCAGGTAGGTTTGTATTTCGGGATAAAATTTATAGTCATACACCTCCTCGCGGGGTAGCTTCAGATTACCCGGATACAAGGTGGCGCTATTACCATGATCTAATATAGTAGTAAGTGCCTTGGCATGACAAAAAGTGTGATGAACGCTGGTTTTAACGCCATGTGAACTGTAATGCGGTCCGCCGGTTAATAAGCCATCATGTGTACAGGCCTGTAGTAGCTTCGTATTTTGAAGTGCACCTTTATAAAATCGTGCATCCCTACTTGCTAATAAAGCGTATGCGGGCAGGCAGCCATCGGTAGTACGGCTGCCCCAGTAGGTCCATTTATAGTTGCGCGTGCCCCAGCTGTTGTCCCAGCCACCATCGGGCAGCATAAACTCTAAATGTGTTCGTAATGATTTAATTACCATATCCAGCACTTCTTCATCTTTAGTATGCAAGGCATACATTGTTAGTGCCGGCAACGATTCTTCTACATTATAGCCTAAATCGATGGGCAGGCAACCTTTGGCGCTGTATTTCAGGCTGCCTTCGCCGTATAAAAAATGATTATTCTTCGTAAAACATGCGAGTGATTGATGCGCAAATAAACGCCCTTTTTCGGTGTATGGCCTGTGATCGAGTATTTCACCTAGTAACGTCAGCGCATAGGCTGCATTGATAGGGTAATTAATGTTGCCGTACTCAATTGTGAAAGTGTTGTACACATACTCACCGGCCTTTTTGAGCCTGTCGAGCATCCGTGCTTTCCATACGGAATCAAGTGTATTGCTATGCTTGCTTATGGCTTCGCAAAGCGCAATAATTGTAAATACCGTTGTTCCCTTCCATGAGCCTTTTACCGGTTCGTTAAGCCATGAACCGTCGGGCTGAGTGACGTTACGCTCCATCCACTCATACAATAGTGAAGCGGCGTCCACATACCTGCTCTCTTGCGTTTCATTAGCCAGATAGAGCAGTGGGTAAATGGTATCGGCCACACGGCCATGCACCTTGCCATTGGCGGGGCTCAAGATTCCGCCGTAGTCGGCAGCATTACGCTTGTCCTTAATCTGTAATTTGAGCAAGGCATTGACCCAGGTGGTCAAAAGCGAACGGCTCAGTGTATATAGCTCAGAATAAGGCGCTGTAAAGAGCGACGCAGCATCAGCAGCATGTGTAGCTATAACTAACCCTGCTGTACCAACCGTAGCCGATTTAACAAAGCTTCTGCGGTTCATGTTATGGACATTGGATTAGGATGCTAACACTGGTTAGGGTGTGGGGGATTAGCTCCTGCCTAAGAGTTCGTCCAGCTTGTTACGCTCAGTTTGTAACTCCCGGGCTAGTTTCTTTTCTTTTTCGTTGGCTTTTACTTTGTAGGCTTTATACTCCTCGTCCAGCTCTTCGTAAAGCTTAATGCGGTATTTGGCTTCCCTGCGTGCACTGCCCGATTGCAGGATCACTATGGTGGCTACCGCACCAAATACAATAACAAGTCCCCACATTATTGAATTGTAAGTGGCTTTAGACACGGGTATGCCCAACAAGCTAATTGCATCAACTTTAGAATTTGACTCGCTCAGGCTTTGTTCTTTTGCATTAACGTCAGATTGTAAAGTTTGCACTGTTTTGCCCTGCGCAGTTAGTGATTTCTGCAACTCTTTCACTTTGTTTTTTTGAGCGCGCAAAGTATCGGTCACGTTTTTATAAAATGCAGCCAGTTGCGGCTTTTGGTAATTATAAAATTTAGAAGACAGATATTGATACTGACCGTTTAAGCTTTTATCGGTATTTACCGGAGCAGTAATAGGTTGTTGAGCAGGATATGGATTACGTGCAACAGCCGGTGCCCGGTATGCAGTGGGTTTATTAACCGCAGGTTTGGCTTTACGGGTGCTATCTTGTGCCGAAACCAACAGCACACTTCCCGAAAAAAAGATCGACAATAATAAAGCCTTAAAAGCAAAGCAAGTATTCATATAAATGATGGTTAGTAATTGCAAATAAACGCAACTGTATTTAATATGTACTATTTAGTGTTAAAAAAAGCTTATTGATGTAGCAATTTTGTGGAAGCCTTACAATGCATACCTGCAGCTTTCGCAGACAATCCAGCAGGGCGAATACTTAGGTAATTCCAACCGTCATTTTACTGACGGTTAAAAATAGAAAAAAGATATTAGCCTTGCGAAACAGAATACTATCTTTCGGCAGTATATTATAAAAGTATAAAATGAACATCGGTATAATAGGTTTGGGCGATATGGGCAAGGTATATGCCAGGGCGTTTGCTAAAGCAGGCTATAGTGTGTGCGGCTGCGACCTGCCTCAAAACCGCGAGGTGTTGGAGGCGGATCTTAATCCGATAGGTGTTAAGCTTATGGATGATGGAAAGCAGGTGGCCCGTGTAAGCGATCTGCTTATATACTCGGTAGAAGCCGAACTGATGGAGCAGGTAATAGCGCAAAGTTGTGATGCTATTAAGTATGGCGCCATCGTGGCAGGGCAAACGTCAGTTAAGCATCCCGAGATTGCGCTGTTTGATAAGTATTTACCGGCCGATGTACAGATTATAACCTTCCATGCCATGCATGGCGGCGGATTTGAACCGGCAGGCCAAAAGCTTATACTCATACGATACCGAGCCACAGATGAGGCTTACCAGCGCATGTTGGATTTGTTTGTTGCCATTGGTTCTGACCTGGTTGAATTGGCCGATTATCATGAACATGATCAGATTGTAGCCGACACGCAGGCCGTTACCCATGTGGGTTTCGAGAGTATGGGTACGGCGTGGGCTGCATCGGGCTTTTTCCCGTGGGAGAATGCTTCCTATTTGGGCGGTATAGACAATGTGAAGATTTTAATAACCTTACGTATATTTAGTTACAAAGCACACGTTTACGCCGGGCTAGCCATTTTGAATCCGTATGCCCGCCAACAAGTAAGGCGATATGCGCAATCAGAATCGGAGCTGTTTAAGCTAATGATACAAGAAGATGAAGCGACCTTGCGGGAGCGTTTATACAAAGCCCGTGATTTTGTATTTCATGAAAGCCGTAAACCTATCATGCTCAATGATGCGGTGATGGATGAATTTGCTTTTCATGGCAACCAGGGCGAGCGTAAGCCTAATTCGCATTTAAGTGTATTAAGTATGGTTGATGCCTGGTACCATTTGGGCGTAAACCCTTACGACAATCTGATAGGACAAACACCGCCGTTCCGTTTGCGCTTGGGTATAGCAGAATACTTATTCAAGAACGACGATTTGCTGGAAGAATCTATACAAACCGCATTGTATGACAAATCTATAAGAGGCGATGATTTAGAATTTCATTCGGCTGTACGAGAGTGGGCCTCCATTATAAATTATGGGGATATGGAAGGATACAAGAAACACTTCAATCAGGTGCAATCCTTTTTTAGTGACAGGCTTGCCGAGGCACAAAAGCAAAGTGCCGATATGATACGGCGTTTAATGAAACCCTAACTGAATACATCGGTTATTTGCCCATCATTTTACGAACCACTTTACCATAAGATCTGCGAATATTCCAGGCGCGCTTTACATCGTTTAAAGAAGTTTTAAAGTAATACTTAGCCCAATCTTTATTCAAATAGCTTTTCCAAGCCAAGTAGGCTTTGTGTAAAAACCGGCCACCTATATCCCATGGCTTTGGTGAGCCTAAAAAGTGCAGTATCATCCTGTCGGCAATTTTGGGCCTGTTCCTATAAGCGTACCAGGCACAGTTGTACGCTGCCGGAAGGTGATAATAATTTTGTGCGAACACAGCGTTTAGCAGTGTTTGATCATGAGAAATTAAATCATTAGGATACCTCTCTGCAATGTTTAATAACTTTTGTTTGGTGTTTTCACTGCGCCAGTGAACAAGGTTCATCAGTAAAACGCCCGAATTAAAATAGTCGGCCTCTAACGATATGTTTAGCTTTCCATTCAGAAAGGGATTGTCTAAGGCGTGTTTTAATTTTGCGCCAGGCACCGCAGCTAAACCATAGTTGCCCAAATCGGCATCAAGCAGCTCTAGTACATCTACTTCTATAAGTAAATCGGCATCTAAATACATCACTACATCTACTTCTATAAGTAAATCGGCAAGCAGTAATCTGCCATAAGGGGTCCAGTCGCCATGCAAAGGAGTTAACATTTTAAACTGGCTTACCGGATCAAAATCAACCAAATGATACGAACCCTTAAAGTTTTCGGCATTTAACAGGAGCTTGATATTGTTTTTGTCTGTCTCAGTTAGTTCTGCACACATAAACCAGAATGTGATTTTTGACGGATCCGAGCAGTTTCTAATCAGTGATGATACTGTTGAACCTAAGCCCACAAGTGCTAAGCGATTTATACAGAAAGCAATATTTAACGAAGGCATCAGCGTTTAAGTTGTAGTACAAATTTGTATAGTGACAGTAGTGGGAGCGAAGCTATAAATAAACATTTAAATTAATTCCTTGTAATTAATGCTAACTTAGCCTGTGTATATAAAGCACGTGCTAAATATATAAATCTTGCCACTACTATAAGTTCATTATGCTCCCGCCAAAGGTATCTGTTATATTGCCTGTTTATAACCAGGAAAAATATATAGCCCAAACAATTAACAGCGTATTAGCGCAAACCTTCCAGGATTTCGAGATTGTTATACTTGATGATGGTTCGACAGATAACACAGCACAAGTTATAAAAGAATACGTAAAAAAGGACGACAGAATACGGGCATATTTTCATGATAACGCTGGGCGTAGTGAGGCTGCCAACAAAATAGTATCAATGGCTCGCGGAGAACTATGTGCTTTTTTGGATGCCGATGATATTATGCTGCCTCAACGGTTGGAAAAGCAGGTAGCATACCACCTCGCTCACCCAAATGTTTCAGCAACCAGTTGCAACTGCAGGTACATTGACAGCGACGGGAACGACAGGGGTGTTGCCGTATATCCCGGTCTACGCTCCGAAGCGGAGTGCCGCGCTGCAATAAGCGAAAATAAGATAGTTATGATTGCCATCACCGGTTTAATGATTTACAGAGAAGCCTACGTTAAGATAGGCGGAATGAAAAAGACTTTTTGGCCGTGTGATGATTTGGAGATATCTAACAATATAATTGAACAGGGGTACATCCTGGTAATCATTCAGGAGATACTAATGAAGTACCGGGTTCACCCAAACTCCGACAGTGTAAAAAACAGGTGGTATGTTTTAAATTATACTGCCTACGCAAGGTATGCCATAAAACAGCGCAGAGCTAATTTACCAGTTGAAAGTTATAAGGAGTATGAGCAAAGAAAAAACAAGGACCCCTGGCTTGAAAGATTTAACCGAAAGAAACACAATTACGCAATTATATACCAAAAGAAAGCTGGCTTCTCTCTCCACGGAAAAGATTACTTGCGCTTTTTATACCAAATGGCAATAGTAGTGCTGTGCGATTTCAGCTACGCAAAGGCTGCTTTGGCCAACCGGCGCAAGCGTTAAAAAAAGGTGCCAATTATCGCCTCTGCTGCCTTACTTAAATGGGCACGTTAATATCTTATACACTATTCAAGTGATGGCTTCAAGCATAGCAGGAGGCATTTCTTGTTGAATTACTCACCGACGAATTATATTGCTAAAAGCTGCATAAGTAAGTAATGTATTTGAGGAAGGTGAGCGTTTCTTGACGTCTAAATTCCACGGAAAGTTTGTGAACTAAAAAGGTCAGTCAAAATAGTTGATAATCAACCTCAAATTCTTTGAAAAATAATTCCGTAACTATTTGACACATAATTAAAAATTCCTATCTTTGCCCTCCCTTAAACCGGGAAAATGCCTTGAACGAAGCCCTACTGCTTCGATGGGCAAAACAAATTAATTAAGAAAATGTCAGGAATTATTGGTAAAAAAGTAGGAATGACCAGCATTTTCGATGAGGCAGGGAAAAATATTCCTTGTACAGTAATCGAAGCTGGCCCTTGCGTGGTAACTCACGTTAAGTCTGTTGATACAGACGGATATGCAGCTGTTCAGCTAGCATATGATGAGCAAAAAGAAAAAAACACCCCTGCTCCTCTAAAAGGTCATTTCCAAAAAGCCGGTACAACGCCAAAGCGTAAACTGGTTGAGTTCAAAACCTTCGAAGACGAAAAATCATTAGGTGACACTGTTACCGTTGATATTTTTGCCGCCGGAGATTTTGTGGATGTGGTTGGAACTTCAAAAGGTAAAGGTTTTCAGGGTGTTGTAAAGCGTCACGGCTTTAGCGGTGTGGGTATGCAAACTCACGGTCAGCATAACCGTTTACGCGCTCCGGGTTCACTGGGTGCTTCATCATGGCCTTCTCGCGTATTTAAAGGTATGCGTATGGCGGGTCAAACTGGTAATGTACGTGTTAAAGTACAAAACCTTGAAGTGGTTAAGGTGTTTGCCGAGCAAAATTTGCTGGTTGTTAAAGGTTCCATCCCAGGAGCTAAGGGTTCATTCGTAATCGTGGATAAATAAGATGGAAGTTAATGTATTAAATGTATCAGGTCAGCAAACAGGTGCCAAGGTGCAGCTTCCTGATTCGGTTTTCGCGGTAGAACCTAACGATCACGCAATCTATCTGGATGTTAAGCTTTATTTAGCTAACCAACGTCAAGGTACACACAAAGCAAAACAGCGTAATGAAATTGCAGGTTCAACCCGCAAATTACATAAGCAAAAAGGTACTGGTGGCGCCCGTGCGGGTAGCATCAAATCACCTTTGTTTAACGGTGGTGGCCGTGTATTCGGTCCGCAACCACGCGACTATAATTTCAAGCTGAACAAAAAGCTTAAACAATTAGCGCGTAAATCAGCCCTTACTTACAAAGCTCAGGATAACAGCATCGTTGTTTTAGAAGACTTCAACTTCGACAGTGTTAAAACCAAGAATTACATTAAGTTGGTTGCTGATTTAAACTTCACCAATGAAAAAACATTACTGGTGTTGCCTGCTGCTAACAACAATATTTATTTATCAAGCAGAAACCTGAAAAAAGCCAAGGTTATCACCGCCGATCAGTTAAGCACTTATGATGTGTTAAACGCTGGTAAGCTGTTACTGACTACAGGTTCTGTTAAAACTCTGGAGGAAGCGTTCGCTAAGTAATTATGGAGATATTAAAAAAACCTTTACTTACTGAGAAAGTATCTCTGCTAACAGAGAAACTGAATCGTTATGCTTTTAAAGTTGATCCAAGAGCGAATAAAATTCAGATCAAATTAGCAGTAGAAGCAATGTACGGTGTTACTGTTACCGCAGTAAACACAATGAAATATGCCGGCAAACTGAAGAGCCGCTCAACTAAAGCAGGAACTGTAACCGGGAGGCCAGCTGCTTTTAAGAAAGCGATCATCACTTTAAAGGATGGTGAAACAATAGATTTTTATAGCACAATATAAAAAGAGAAATGGCAGTTAAAAGATTTAAACCGGTTACTCCGGGTACCCGTTTCAGGGTAGGTGCTGATTACTCTGACGTAACTACCAACGTTCCTGAAAAATCATTGGTGGTTTCTCACAAGAAATCAGGCGGACGTAACAATACCGGTAAAATGACCATGCGTTACATCGGTGGGGGACATAAGAAATCATACCGATTGATCGACTTTAAACGTGACAAGTTTGACATCCCCGCAACTGTTGCTACTATCGAGTACGATCCAAACCGTTCAGCACGTATCGCTCTGCTTAACTATGCAGATGGCGAAAAACGCTACATGATCGCTCCAGAAGGCTTGACCGTAGGTCAGGTAGTTCTTTCAGGTGCAGGTTCACCTCCTGAAGTAGGTAATACCTTACCGTTAAAGAACATTCCTTTAGGTTCTATCATACACAATATTGAACTGAACCCTGGTCAGGGTGGCACAATTGCCCGCTCTGCAGGAACATACGCACAACTGTCTGCCCGTGATGGTAAATATGCCATCATAAAGTTGCCTTCAGGTGAAACCCGTATGATATTGTCAACTTGTTTAGCTACTATCGGTACGGTATCAAATGCTGAGAAAGCAAATGAAGTACTGGGTAAAGCTGGTCGTAAACGTTGGATTGGTCGTCGTCCAAGAGTTCGTGGTGTTGCCATGAACCCGGTAGATCACCCTATGGGTGGTGGTGAAGGCCGTTCATCAGGTGGTCACCCACGCTCACGTAAAGGTTTGTTAGCTAAAGGCTACAAAACCCGCGACAAAAAGAAAACATCTGATCGTTATATCATAGAAAGAAGGAAGAAATAATGGCACGTTCGATTAAAAAAGGACCTTATATTGATCACAATCTGGACAAAAAAGTTCAGGTGCTGAATGATTCAAGTAAGAAATCTGTTGTAAAAACATGGTCACGTCGTTCCATGATTTCTCCAGATTTCGTTGGTCATACATTCGCTGTACACAACGGTAATAAATTTATACCTGTGTACGTAACAGAAAACATGGTGGGTCACAAGCTGGGAGAGTTTGCCCCAACCCGTACATTCCGTGGTCACGCAGAAAAGAAAAAATAATAGGCAATGGAAGCAACAACAAAAATTAAAAAGTCTGTATTAATCAGACAACGCAAAGAGCAAGAGAAAGCTCAGCAAGGAGGAGCTTCTGTTGCCAAATTACAGAACTGCCCAACTTCGCCGCGTAAAATGCGCTTAGTGGTAGATCTGATCCGCGGTGAGCAGGTTGAAAAAGCATTATATATCTTAAAATACACTAACAAAGAAGCAGCTATCCGTGTGGAGAAATTACTTCTTTCAGCTATCAAAAACTGGGAGTCCAGAAACGAAGGCAAGCGTGTTGAAGACAGTGCTTTATATGTAAAAGAAGTTTCAGTGGGTGGTGGTCGTCAGTTAAAAAGACTGCGTCCGGCTCCTCAGGGCCGCGGATACCGTATCCGTAAGCGCTCAAACCACGTTACTTTAATTGTGGATAGTAAAACCGAAATCAACTAATTAGAAATGGGACAAAAAGCACATCCAATAGGTAACCGTTTAGGAATCATCCGTGGTTGGGATTCTAACTGGTTCGGTGGCAACAACTACTCCGATAAATTAGTTGAGGACGAAAAAATCCGCAAATACTTATCTGTACGTATTGCAAAAGGCGGCGTATCTAAAGTAGTTATTGAGCGTACCTTAAAACGCATCACTGTAACCATTCACACTGCCCGTCCGGGTATCGTTATCGGTAAAGGCGGTCAGGAAGTAGATAAGATCAAAGAAGAGCTTAAAAAACTTACCAAGAAAGACGTTCAAATCAACATTTTTGAAATCAAACGTCCTGAACTTGACGCTCAATTAGTAGCTGAAGGTATTGCTAAGCAATTAGAGGCTCGTATCTCTTTCCGTCGTGCAATGAAAACTACAATAGCTTCAACCATGAGAATGGGTGCTGAAGGTATTAAAGTGATGACATCAGGCCGTTTAGGTGGTGCTGAGATGGCACGTACTGAGCAATATAAAGAAGGAAGAATTCCTCTGCATACTTTCCGTGCTGACATTGATTATGCACTGGCTGAAGCCTTAACTACTTATGGTAAAATAGGTGTTAAAGTATGGATCTGTAAAGGTGAGGTTTACGGTAAACGTGATCTTTCTCCAAACATAGGTTCAACCAGCAGCGCAAGTGGCCGTGGTGGTCGTCCGGAAGGCGCAGCCGCATTTGGCAACGAGCGTGGTGGTGATCGCCGTGGTGGTGGTGACCGTCGTCAAGGTGGTGGTGGTGACCGCAGAGGTGGTAACAACAGCAACCAGCGTGGTGGTGGTAACAACAACCGTCCAGGTGGCCAAAATCGTCAGGGTGGTGGTAACCGTCCGGGCGGAAACAGATAATTAATCAAAGTCGAGACAGACATCGTTTAGATATAATAAGCTAATAAAATGCTACAGCCAAAAAGAACGAAGTTCAGAAAGATGCAAAAAGGCAGAATGAAAGGTGCCGCCACTCGTGGTGCTGAGCTTTCATTCGGATCTTTCGGTATAAAATCACTCGAGCCGGCCTGGATTACCAGCCGTCAGATCGAGGCTGCACGTATCGCTGTAACACGTTTTATGAAACGTGAAGGCCAGGTGTGGATCAGGATATTTCCTGACAAACCCGTAACTAAAAAACCTGCAGAGGTACGTATGGGTAAAGGTAAAGGTGCTCCGGAATACTGGGTAGCGGTTGTACGCCCCGGCAGGATCATCTTTGAAGCAGAAGGTGTGCCATTAGAAGTTGCTAAAGAAGCACTTCGTTTGGCTGCACAAAAACTGCCAATTCAAACAAAATTTGTAGTACGTAGGGATTACGTAGAAGCATAGTAAGTTTACAGGTTGTAAGTTGTGAGTTGCGTAAAGAGCTTGCAACCTGTAACCTGAAATATAATAACAAAAGAAAGAAGCGTGACGTAAGCATCCAACTTACCTCTCACTGTTCAAAACTCACACAAAATGAAAAGCTCAGAAATATCAGCGCTGTCAACTGAAGAGTTGGTTGCTAAAATTGGCGAGGAAAAAACTAATCTTACCAAACTGAAATTTGCACATGCAGTTTCGGCGATAGAGAATCCTATCCGTATTAAAAATGTACGTAAGGAAGTTGCTCGTTTAAATACTGAATTAACCAAGCGTAAAGCGGCGTCAGCTTCTGAACAGCAATAATTTAAGCGTCGAAACAATGGAAAGAAATTTAAGAAAAACACGTACCGGACTGGTAGTAAGCAACAAGATGGATAAATCTATCGTGGTTGCAGTAGAAAGGAAAGTAAAACACCCTATCTACGGTAAGTTCGTAAACAAAACTGCCAAGTTCATGGCTCATGACGAAGCTAATACCTGTGGTATTGGTGATACCGTATTGATTATGGAAACACGCCCACTGAGCAAAAATAAAAACTGGAGATTAGTTCAAATTTTAGAAAGGGCTAAATAAGATGGTACAACAGGAATCGAGATTAAATGTAGCTGATAACAGTGGTGCTAAAGAAGTGCTGGTTATCCGCGTATTAGGCGGTACAGCTAAGCGCTATGCCTCTGTTGGCGATAAAATTGTAGTAACTGTAAAGAGCGCTATACCATCAGGTAACGTTAAAAAGGGTACTGTATCAAAAGCCGTAGTTGTAAGAACCAAAAAAGAGGTTCGCCGTAAAGACGGTTCTTATATCCGTTTCGACGATAACGCAGCTGTTTTGTTAAACAACCAGGATGAGCCTCGTGGCACACGTATCTTCGGTCCGGTAGCAAGAGAGTTACGCGAGAAACAATTCATGAAAATTGTATCATTAGCACCGGAGGTATTGTAACATGGAAAACAAAAAAGTAAAATTAAAGATCCGTAAAGGTGACCTGGTTAAGGTTATTGCCGGTGATTCAAAAGGTCAGCAAGGTAAGGTTACCGAAATCATAATCGATAAAAACCGCGCGGTGATTGAAGGTGTCAACATGATATCTAAACACACTAAGCCCAATGCAGCCAACCCTAACGGTGGTATTGTAAAAAAGGAAGCCGCTATTCATATCTCTAACCTGGCATTAGTTGATCCTAAATCAGGAGAAACTACCCGTGTTGGTCGTAAAAAGAATGATGCTGGTAAATTAGTTAGAGTATCAAAAAAATCAGGGGAGGAAATTAAATAATGTCTTACGTTCCAAGATTAAAATCCAAATACAAAGAGGAGATCCGTACCGCACTGAAAGATAAATTTCAGTACAAAAGCGTAATGCAGGTTCCTAAGTTGGAGAAAATTGCAATCAACCAGGGTGTTGGTGCTGCTACAACTGATAAGAAACTGATTGATACTACAATTGCTGAACTGGCAACTATTACCGGTCAAAAACCAGTTGCTTCGAAATCTAAGAAAGATATCTCGAACTTTAAATTACGTAAAGGTATGCCTGTAGGTGTACGTGTTACTTTACGTGACAACAACATGTACGAGTTCTTAGATCGTTTGATTGCTGTTGCCCTGCCACGTATTCGTGATTTCAAAGGTATCAACGATAAAGGATTTGACGGAAAAGGTAACTATACATTAGGTATCACCGAGCAAATCATTTTCCCTGAAATTAACATTGACAAGATCAACAAAATTCAGGGTATGGATATTACCTTTGTAACTTCGGCAACAAATGATGTTGAAGCACTAGAGTTGCTTAAACAGTTTGGTTTACCATTTAAAAATCAAAATCCTACTAACAATGGCTAAAGAAGGTGTAAAAGCGCGTGAAGTTAAACGTGCTAAATTAGTAGCTAGATATGCTGATAAAAGAGCAGCCCTGAAAGCCGCTGGTGATTTCGAAGCATTAGACAAATTGCCTAAAGCATCATCACCGGTTAAAATGCACAACCGTTGCAAGCTTACTGGCCGCCCTCGCGGATACATGCGTCAGTTTGGTATTTCACGTGTAACGTTCCGTGAAATGGCTCTGGCCGGAAAGATCCCCGGAGTAAAGAAAGCTAGCTGGTAACAATCAGTATTACAGGTATAAAATTGCCGGTTGCAGGTTGAGAATTAATTTCTTACCTTTGCGGCCGGCAATTTGCAAAATATAGACCTGCAATAGCAAAAAGAATTTTTTAACCGATGGAAGGTCGTCGTTGGGAAAACGAAGGAAACCACCATCATAATTTAACATAATGAATACAGATCCAATCGCAGATTATCTTACCAGAGTAAGGAATGCTATTAAAGCCAACCAAAGGGTTGTTGAAATTCCTGCATCAAATCTGAAAAAGGAAATCACTAAAGTGCTTTTCGACAAAGGTTACATTGCTAACTTCAAATTTGAAGACAATGGTCCTCAAGGCAATATTAAAGTTGCGTTGAAGTATCACCCTGTAACTAAAGTTCCTGCTATCCGCACGCTTACACGTGTAAGTAAACCAGGTTTGAGAAAATATGCAGGCATGGACAAAATGCCAAGAGTATTAAATGGTTTAGGCATCGCTATCCTGTCAACTTCAAAAGGAGTAATGACTGATAAAGAGGCCCGTCAGCAAAACATCGGTGGCGAAGTTTTATGCTTCGTTTATTAATTGCAAGGAGGAATTAAGAAATGTCAAGAGTAGGAAAAGCCCCCATTACTATCCCGCAAGGTGTTACTATTTCTGTTAGCGATGCTAACTTAGTAACTGTAAAAGGCCCAAAAGGTGAACTTGTACAGGCGATAGACAGTGATATAACTGTATCACAAGAAGACGGCGTACTTACGGTAGTACGTCCAACAGATCAAAAACGTCATAAAGCATTACATGGTTTATACCGTGCGTTAATCAACAACATGGTTACAGGTGTAACAACTGGTTACAAACTGGAGCAAGAGTTGGTTGGTGTAGGTTATCGTGCTACCAACACTGGTAATACATTAGACTTAGTGTTAGGTTATTCTCACCATTACGTGTTTGAGTTACCACAAGAAATCAAAGTATCCACTACTGCTGAAAAAGGTAAAAACCCAACCATTATTCTCGAGTCGATCGACAAACAGTTAATTGGTCAGGTTGCAGCCAAAATCCGCTCACTACGTACACCAGAGCCTTACAAAGGTAAAGGTATCAAGTTTGTTGGCGAAGTGTTAAGAAGAAAAGCAGGTAAATCAGCATCTAAAAAATAAGCGTCATGACAGGTAAATTATCAAGAAGAGACAGAATAAAAAAAGGAATCAGGAAACGTGTTTCAGGTTCTGCAGAACGTCCGCGCTTGTCAGTGTACAGAAGCAACAAAGGCATCTACGCACAAATCATTGACGATGTAGCCGGAAAAACTTTGGTTTCAGCATCATCTTTATCAAAAGATTTTACTGCTACCGGTAGCAAAGGCGAACAATCAGTAGCCGTAGGTAAACTGATTGCCGAGAAAGCTAAAGCTGCTGGTATCGAAGCCGTAGTATTTGATAGAAATGGATACTTGTATCATGGCCGTGTTAAACAACTGGCTGATGGTGCACGTGAAGCTGGTTTAAACTTCTAACCGTAACAAGTAATGTCAACAATAAATATTAAAAGAGTAAAAACAAGCGAGATCGAATTAAAGGATCGCTTGGTTAGCATACAGCGTGTTGCCAAAGTAACTAAAGGCGGCCGTACTTTCAGCTTCTCTGCCATTGTGGTAGTAGGTGATGAGAACGGTGTTGTTGGTTACGGTTTAGGTAAAGCAAAAGAAGTTACTGAGGCAATTGCCAAAGGTATAGATGATGCTAAAAAGAACCTGGTAAAAGTGCCTATCATTAACAGCACTATACCTCACGAGCAAATAGGTAAATTTTCTGGCGGTTTTGTGTTTATCAAACCAGCAGCAAATGGTACTGGTGTAATTGCAGGTGGTGCGATGCGTGCCGTTCTGGAGAGTGCTGGTGTACATAACGTATTGGCAAAATCTAAAGGATCATCAAATCCGCATAACGTGGTTAAAGCAACAGTATCGGCCTTAGCGCAATTGCGTGATGCTTACACAGTAGCTCAGCACCGTGGTATTAATTTAGGTAAAGTATTTAACGGGTAATCAGTCATGGCAAAAATCAAAATAACTCAGATTAAAAGCGTGATCGATAGAAGTGAGCGCCAGAAAAAAACTGTTGAGGCGTTAGGTTTAAAGAAAATTAACCATAGCGTTGAAGTTGAAGCTAATCCTGCTATCATTGGCATGATTAGAAAAGTTAATCATTTGGTAGCAGTAGAAAACATTTAATGTTATGAATTTAAGTAATCTTAAACCTGCAGAAGGTTCTACTAAAAATAGAAAAAGAATAGGCCGTGGTACTGGTTCAGGCCGTGGCGGTACATCAACCCGTGGTCATAAAGGCGCCGGTTCACGTTCAGGTACATCAACCAAGGTTGGTTTTGAAGGTGGCCAGATGCCCTTACAGCGCCGCGTACCTAAGGTAGGTTTTAAAAACCCTAACCGTGTTGAGTACAACGGTATCAACTTGGATACATTACAACAATTAGCTGATACTTATTCGGTGTCAACTATTAACTTTGATACATTAAAAGAGCACGGTTTAGTGTCAAGGAACGATCTGGTTAAAATCTTAGGTCGTGGTACACTGACAGCTAAAGTTGATGTTCAGGCACATGCATTTTCTGCTACTGCACAAAAAGCCATTGAAGCAGCCGGCGGTTCAATTGTTAAGTTGTAATTTTCAATGAAAAATTTTTTCACCACATTATCCAATATTTGGAAAATTGAAGATTTAAGAGTGCGTATCACAAACACACTCTTATTTCTTTTAATATATCGTGTAGGTTCATACGTGGCCTTACCCGGTGTTGATGCTAACGTTTTAAACAATCAGGCTGCTAAAGAAGGTCTGCTTGGCTTACTGAATATGTTTGCCGGCGGTTCTTTCTCTCGTGCGTCTATATTTGCATTAGGTGTAATGCCTTACATTTCTGCATCTATTGTGGTGCAGTTATTAGGTATTGCGGTACCTTACTTTGCTAAATTGCAAAAGGAAGGTGAAAGCGGCCGTAGCAAAATTAACCAGTGGACCCGTTACCTGACCATTGGTATCACCATGGCCCAGGCGGTACCTTACGTACGTTCGCAAATCACACCTAACGCAATCAGCCCTGTTATCGGGATGACCATGTTTACCATCAGCACTGTTTGCGTTTTAACCGCAGGTACTTTGTTTGTGATGTGGTTAGGTGAAAAAATTACAGACAAAGGTATTGGCAACGGTATTTCTTTAATCATTATGGTGGGTATCATTGCGCAGTTGCCATCAGCTATCATCGATGAATTCAGTTCACGTGTAAGCGGTGCAAACGCATCAGGCGGCCCATTGGTGTTTATTGTAGAAATATTAGCCCTTATCGGTGTTATTATGTTTACTATACTGGTGGTACAAGGTACACGTAAAATTGCGGTGCAGTATGCTAAACGTATCGTAGGTAACAAACAATACGGCGGCGTACGTCAGTATATTCCTCTAAAGGTAAATGCAGCGGGTGTAATGCCAATCATTTTTGCTCAGGCTTTGATGTTTATTCCGGCAACTATATCTTCGTTCTTCCCTAACATTGCTTCAAACGGTATATTGATATCTTTATCAAGCTATACCTCGTGGTTGCACAATATCGTATTTGCTGTATTGATTATTTTATTCACATACTTCTATACGGCTATTACGGTGAACCCTAAGCAAATGTCGGACGACATGAAAAAGAATGGTGGATTCATTCCGGGTGTTGCACCTGGTAATGCAACCTCCGACTTTATTGATGCTGTTATTTCACGCATTACATTGCCTGGCTCTATCTTTTTGGCAATCATTGCCATTATGCCTGCTTTGGCGAGTATATTCCATGTGAACAGCCAATTTGCCCGCTTCTTCGGTGGTACATCACTGATCATTTTAGTAGGTGTGGTGCTGGATACTTTGCAGCAAATAGAAAGTCATTTGTTGATGCGTCATTATGATGGCTTAATGAAAACCGGAAGAGTAAAAGGACGTACGGCTATACCAACCGCAGCAGGTACTGTTCCACCGGCTATCTAATTTAACGCATGTCGAAAATAATTTACAAGACAGCTGAAGAGATAGAGCTCATACGTCAAAGTGCTTTACTGGTTGCTAAAACCTTAGGTGAAGTAGCTAAGATTGTAAAGCCCGGTACTAAAACTATAGAATTGGACAAGCTGGCAGAAACCTTTATCCGTGATAATGGGGGAGTGCCAGCTTTCCTTGGTTTCCATGGTTTCCCAAGCTCCCTTTGCATTTCTCCAAACGATCAAGTCGTTCATGGTTTTCCGGGTGAGCATGTACTCATTGATGGCGATATCATATCGGTTGATTGCGGAGTTATTCTAAATGGTTTTTATGGCGACTCTGCTTACACATTCGCTATTGGTGAAGTTAGTGAGGAAGCTAAATTACTGCTTAAGGTAACAAAGGAATGCCTTGAGAAAGGAATAGAGAAGGCGGTTACTGGTATGCGTGTTGGCGATATTGGTTACGCTGTGCAAAACCATGCAGAGAAGCATGGCTTTGGTGTGGTTAAAGAGCTGGTTGGCCATGGTGTAGGCGTAAAACTGCATGAAAAGCCGGAGGTTCCTAACTATGGTAAACGCGGATCTGGCGTTAAACTGGAAGAAGGCATGGTGATAGCTATTGAGCCCATGATTAATGCCGGCAAAGCCGGTGTTAAGTTCTGGAAAGATGGTTGGACCGTATCTACAGTTGATGGCAAGCCATCCGCCCATTTTGAGCATACCGTAGCTGTACGCAAAGGTAAAGCCGATATTCTTTCTTCATTTTCATACGTTGAAGAAGTTTTAGCAAAAAATAATTAAAAATTAGAAAAATAATTTATATTTTTGCGTCCCGAATAAAATCGGTATAAACAAGTAATAATCAGTAAAATATGGCTAAACAATCATCGATTGAGCAAGACGGAACTATCAGGGAGGCATTATCAAATGCAATGTTTAGGGTAGAGCTGGAAAATGGTCATGAGATTATTGCACACATATCGGGTAAAATGCGCATGCACTACATCAAAATCTTACCTGGCGACAGAGTAAAGCTGGAGATGAGCCCGTATGATTTAACAAAAGGCAGAATAACCTACAGATATAAATAATTAATATGAAAGTTAGAGCATCCATCAAAAAGCGTAGCGCTGATTGCAAAATCATCCGTCGTAAAGGAAAGCTTTTTGTAATTAACAAAAAGAACCCCAAGTACAAACAACGTCAGGGATAATTAAAACATTGGAATGATCGTACAACGGTGGCCCGCCGTTCGGTCATTCACTTAAAGAACAATTTAGAAATATGGCAAGGATATCAGGTATTGATTTACCAAGAAATAAAAGAGGAGAAATCGGACTTACTTACATCTACGGTGTTGGTCGTTCAACTGCACAAAGCATTTTGGATCAGGCTGGAATATCATATGATGTAAAAGTACAAGAATGGACCGATGAGCAATTAGCTGCAATCCGTGGAATTATCAACGATCAAATTAAAGTTGAAGGTGCTCTGCGTTCAGAAGTACAACTGAACATTAAACGTTTAATGGATATTGGTTGCTACCGTGGTACCCGTCATCGTAAAGGTTTACCTCTGCGTGGTCAGCGTACTAAGAACAACTCACGTACCCGTAAAGGTAAACGTAAAACAGTTGCTAACAAGAAAAAAGCTACTAAGTAGTAATTGATTAATAAAGTAGGAGGATTAATTTTCTTGCTTTATTAGGAATACATAAAATTATCAAACAGTTAATGGGTCCGGGTTATTCGGTAACTCACTAATCCATCAGCTCAATAATTCAAAAAATGGCTAAAGCTAAAAAAGTAACCAAAAAGCGCATCGTAATAGTTGAACCGGTAGGTCAGGCTCACGTTAATGCTACTTTCAACAACATTATTATTACCCTTACCAACAGTTCAGGCCAGGCTATATCTTGGTCTTCAGCTGGTAAAATGGGCTTCAAAGGTTCTAAAAAGAACACTCCTTACGCTGCCTCACAAGCTGCTGCCGATTGCGGTAAAGTAGCTTATGATTTAGGCTTACGTAAAGTTGAAGTGTTTGTAAAGGGCCCTGGTGCTGGTCGTGAGTCAGCTATCCGTACCCTGCAAACTTCAGGTATTGAAGTTACCACTATTAAGGACATTACTCCGCTTCCACACAATGGTTGCCGTCCTGCAAAAAGAAGAAGAGTTTAATTAATCGATTTTTTAAAGCTAAGATTCTGCAGCTACAGGTTGCATGATACTTTAAAAACAAAAACAAAATGGCTAGATATACCGGACCCAAGTCCAAAATTGCACGTAAATTCAGAGAGCCTATCTTTGGCCCTGATAAAGTGTTAGAAAGAAAAAATTATCCTCCTGGCATGCATGGCGTGTCAAAACGCAGAGGTAAACAATCAGAGTACGCTGTACAGCTGATGGAGAAACAAAAAGTTAAATACACTTACGGTGTATTAGAGCGTTATTTCGAAAACTTATTTCACCGTGCATCAGCTCGTGAAGGTATAACTGGTACTAACTTGCTACAATTGTTAGAGGCACGTTTGGATAATGCAGTTTACCGTTTAGGCATTGCGCCAACACGTTCAGGTGCCCGTCAGTTAGTTGGTCACAAACACATCACAGTAAATGGTGAGGTGGTAAACATTCCATCTTACACATTAAGAGCTGGTGACGTAATTGCTGTACGCGAAAAATCAAAATCACTGGAAGCTATCACTAACTCTGTAGCTGGCCGTAAGATTAACAAATATAGCTGGTTTGAATGGGATGCTGCTGCTTTAAGCGGTAAACTGTTAAACTATCCTAACCGCGATGAGATTCCTGAAAATATTAAGGAAAACTTAATCGTCGAGTTATATTCTAAATAATACTTGTAGTACAGAGATGTGAGATATTGGATATGAGATAGCCCATAGTGGTTCTCATATCCAATATCTCATGTCTCATATCTATTAATCAGTAAACAATAAACCAAGCATATAAATGGCAATTTTAGCATTTCAAAAACCAGACAAGGTTATCATGCAGAAGTCAACCGACTTTGAAGGCACGTTTGAATTTCGTCCGTTAGAACCAGGCTTCGGTGTAACCATTGGTAATGCTTTACGTCGTATCTTACTTTCTTCACTGGAAGGTTATGCTATTACCTCTGTACGTTTTTCAGGTGTAACGCATGAGTTTTCAACCATCAAAGGTGTTGTTGAAGACGTTACCGAAATTATATTGAACCTGAAACAAGTACGTTTGAGCAGAACAGGTGATTCAGGCGATTCTGAAAAGATCTTTGTCATCATAAGCGGACAAGATAGTTTCAAGGCTGGTGATATCACACAGTTCTCCAACAACTTCTCTATCCTGAACCCTGAGCTGGTTATCTGCAATATGGACCCTTCAGTTACTTTGGAAGTTGAGTTAACTGTTGGCAAAGGCCGTGGTTACATTCCAAGCGAAGAGAATAAAAACCCTGATGCTGCTATTGGTGTAATTGCTATCGACTCAATTTACACACCAATTAAAAACGTAAAATATACTATAGAAAACTATCGTGTAGAACAAAAGACCGACTACGAAAAGTTGGTGTTGGATATTACTACTGATGGTTCTATTCACCCTGAAGACGCTCTTAAAGAAGCTGCTAAGATCCTTATACAACACTTTATGTTGTTCTCTGACGAGAACATGATGTTGGAGGCGCAGGCTAAAGAGGAAACCAAAGAAGTTGACGAAGAGATTCTGCATATGCGTAAGATCTTGAAAACTGAATTGGTTGATCTTGATCTTTCAGTACGTGCATTAAACTGCTTAAAAGCAGCTGATATCCGCAGCCTCGCTGACCTGGTATCTTATGACGTAGCTGACATGTTAAAGTTCAGGAACTTTGGTAAAAAGTCTTTAACTGAGATTCAGGACCTGGTTAAATCAAAAGGCTTATCTTTTGGTATGAACCTGGCTAAATACAAATTAGACGAGGAGTAATCCTTTGATAATAGGTTTGGGATAAGGTGCTAAGCTTCCACTTTAGCACTGCATTCCAGGCCTTCATTTAATATACAATAGGCGAGGGCATAATTCCGCGGGCTTGACTTAAACAGCCGCCCAACGGTATGCACGTGCGAAACAAACAAACAAATGAGACACGGAAAAAAACACAATCACTTAGGCCGTACCAAAAGCCACCGCGTGGCAATGATGGGTAACATGGCTTCATCGCTTATCCTTCACAAGCGTATTACTACCACTTTGGCAAAAGCAAAAGCACTGCGTGTGTATGTTGAGCCTTTGGTAACCAAATCAAAAAGCGATACTACGCACTCTCGTCGTACTGTATTTAGTTACCTGCAAAATAAAGATGCGGTAACTATCCTGTTCCGCGAAATTGCCGAGAAAGTAGCTACCCGTCCGGGTGGTTATACACGTATCATTAAGTTAGAGAACCGTTTGGGCGACAACGCCGAAATGGCAATTATCGAGTTAGTTGATTACAACACTGTATACGGTGGTAGCGAAGCTGCTGCTCCTGCTAAGAAAGCTACTCGTCGTCGTGGTGGTGCTGGTAAAGGTAAAGCTGCAGCTGCAACTGCCGAAGTAACTCCTGCTGACGAAGCTGTAGTTGCCGAACCAGAAGCTACTGCTGCTCCTGCTGCTGAAGAAACACCTGAAGCTCCGGCTGCTAACGAAGAGAACGCTGAGAAAGGCGAATAATCTTTTAGCTATTTATAGAAAAAAGCCTTGTTCATTCGAACAAGGCTTTTTTTATGCCAAAAGAACGGCGGTAATTGCTAAATTTAAGGTTTAAATATTAGCTATTATATTTTGTGTACTTGCTTGGGCCGGTACCGCATACTGTTATTCATATTTAATGGGTGTTAAAACTGGGGAAAAATTAAGTTGGCGTATAAGTTATATCCTTGATTCGCTCAGGCTCTGCGCTGCATCAATTGTGTTTATAGTGCACGGCTACAAAATATGGTATCACACCTTTAATCTGCAGGGTTTCGATTTAGAAATAATTGCCCATTTCAGTGTGATTGTGTTCTTTGCCTTGTCAGGCTATTTAATTTCATACACTACTTTTAACAACGATCGGGGTATAATGCAGTATGCACAGGCAAGGTTAAGCCGGCTGTATTCTGTCTTATTTCCGGCTATCATCATTACGGCTGTATGCCAATGGGTGTTGTGGCAAACCGATCCTCAAACCAATATCGAATTTTTAAAGCCACAGATTGGCCTGCGTTATGTGCTGGCTACGTTCTACATAACCGATGTTTGGTTTAAATCTGCTACTCCGCCGTTGAATGGGCCATTATGGTCTTTAGGGTATGAGTTTTGGTATTACGTAATATTTGGTTTATGGTTTTATTACCGCAACACGTCTAAGCGTTTGTTCATATTTATAGCGGCACTTGTAGCCGGACCTTCCATATTGTTGATGATGCCTATATGGATATTAGGCGGCTTTGCTTATAAAATAAAAAAGCCGGTGTTACCTACCTGGCTATCCTACATCATATTCATAGTGCTGCTTATGGGCGGTTTATTGCTAGCTTATAATTTTGGCGGCATTCCGCGTAGTCTTGGATATGCCCCTTTGTATTACGCCAGTCAATTTTTAACAGACCTGGCTTGCGGCGTAATGGTAGCTGGAGCTTTGTGGGTGATTACCGGCATGAAAGGCACATCACAGCCAAAACCTAAAAGCCTTAATATATTCAGAAAGGTTGCTGACCTTACCTTTCCGTTATACATTTTGCACTTTCCGCTACTTGTTGTGGTAAAAAGCTTGCTCAAAGTGCAGCTAAGTACAACTATGCATTTTGTTGTATGCATGTTGATAGTAGTGATACTCGTTAGTATGATTGGTACCTACCTTGAAGCAAAGCGGCCCTGGTGGAACCAACTGTTTGCCAACCTGCTTATCAGGATAAGGAAGACAACCAACGTCTCTGTATCTAAAGCAACCGTTTAAACAAATAGCCGGCTTTTATAAGCCGGCTATTTGTTTATTTGATTAGGCCTGCGCCGGCATCAAATGTGTGGTAATGGCTATGCGGTTCCAAGCATTGATGGTTATGGCAGCCATAATTACCTGAGCTGTTTTCTTATCGCCTAATATACTTACGGCTTTGTTATAAGTTTCGGTTGAAACGTGGCCCTGGATATTGGTTATTTCTTCTGTTATGGCAAGAGCTGCTTGTTCCTCTTCGGTAAAGAAATTAGTTTCGCGCCAAGCATTTAATACGTAGATGCGTTGTTCGCTTTCGCCTAACTTTCGGGCATCCCTTGTGTGCATGTCCAAACAAAAAGCACATCCATTTATTTGTGATGCGCGAATTTTGATGAGTTCGTAAAGCCTCTTATTAAGACCACTTTTTTGTATGTAGCCTTCCAGTGCGAACATGGCTTTATAAGCGTCTGGCTCTACTTCGTTGATGTTGATTCTGGATTCCATGATTTTAGTGTTTTTGTGTTTTATTTTGTTAGTCGTTGTTGTGTGTCGACATAGCAAAGGTGCACAGGGCCACCCGCCAGAATCTTAATCATGATTAAGAAATGAAGTAGGATTAAAATTAATGACGCTTTGCTCTTACTTTGCTTAAAAATTCGGGGGTGAAGCCCAGGTACGAAGCCAGCATATACTGCGGAATGCGCTGTACAAAATCGGGAAAGCGACTGGCAAAGTGATGGTATTTCTCTTCGCCGGATAGATCTGTAAAAAATATCAGCCGTGTTTGTGCCGCTGCGTAGGCCCGTTGGTATATCCTTCTAAAATAGCGCTCTAGCTTGGGTAGCTTATCCAGCAATTCGTCTTGCTTGGCTTGTGTGAGCGTAATTACCTTGCTGCGCTGTACGGTTTGCAAATAAAACTGTGAAGGATTGTGTAAAGTAAAGCTGGTGTAATCGCTGATCCACCAATTATCAATACCGAATTGTACAATCTGTTCTACCCCGTTCTCTTTAATGAAATACATCCTGATACAGCCCTCTACTACAAAGTACTGCGCATTACAAATATCCCCTTCGCTAAGTAAGTATTTCGTTTTGCTTAGCTCTTCGTACTTTAGGTAGGCGGTAAGTAGTGCTTGTTCTTCTGTATTCAGTGCAACAAACTTTTGTATGTGTGTGATGAGCGGTTCGAACATGTTTTAGTGTTGTTACCAAATTATAAAAAGTTAGCGTCAGTTGCACATAAAAAAGCCCAGTTTAATTTACGAGGCTAATGTGTTTCCTTTTGGAAGCCTGTAATACAGCAAGCCATTTTTACTGTCGGTATGCTTAAAACCGGCTTTAATAAGCACCCTTTGCGAAAGGAGATTGTGTGATTGCGTGTCGGCCTTTAAGGCTTTAAGTAAGGTAAAGGCAAATCCCCATTTTGAAATTGTATTCAACGCCTCAGTAGCATAACCAAAACCCCAGTGCTGCTGGTCTACTACATAGCCAATTGACGTTTCACCATAATCGTCGGGATATCCGCCAAAGCCTATGCCGCCAATGGAAGTATTAGTTTGTTTAAGTACAATTTCCCAACTGGTATACCAGTAATACAGCTCCGGATATAATTTAGTATTGGGCAGCCAAAAGTTTTGCAACGCATCCTTGGTTTCGGCTTTATAAAAAGCATCAATTACCATGGTGGATGGATTTAATCCTAAAGCCTTTTCCAACGCCGGCCTGTTGTTTTTATAAAGCAGCAAGTGCTCATAATTTAACGGTATCAATTTCAACCGTTCCGATTCGATATAATACATGTAATAGCCTAAAGTTAAGAACAACGTTACGATTATGGATGACCGTTTTTTAGATTGGTGGCACCACCTATGGCGATGTCTATTTAACCCATGGCATGGCTGCCTTAAGTTGTAATATTGCACAAATGCATTAGCGCATAACTTTACAGCAGCTATACTTTCAGATACAAGCCAAGGTTTATTAATAATAGCATCGTACTTAAGCTTTACAGATAGGGATTTATTGCCGCCCGGCGGTGTCTGTAGTCTTCATACTATCAGCTTTTGGCGTGGCTGTTCGTACAGGAGCTTGTTCTGCAGGCCTTGCTGAAATCACTCCCGAGTCTGAATTCTTGCCAGCAGTGCCGTTACCAGACGAGCAGGAAATTGCGCTTGCTGTTAGAAACAAGCCAAAGGCTGAATAAAGGAATGTTTTCATGGCCATATGTTTACAAGGTTACGCTAATGGGTAACACGTTGATTAGCTAAAAGTTTCTGCATGCATTGTTAGTGAAACACTCCTTTTATGTATCTAAACGCGTTACAACCGTCATAACGCAGCTAGTAGTATTGTCATAAGTAGGAAAATCATCCGGTTTGCTTTGCTTACTATTTGTTTGTAGCAATGTGCCCAGCAGCAACCATATCCCTAATGCCATTTCATCAATTAGAAAATATTATGCAGTGTTAAATTATCATCAAATCTGCCAAGCTGTCACTGGTTAAATAATTATGCCTGACCAGATAGAACTTTATAACCAATATTACACATTATACACTGCCATTAGAACGTTGGCACAACCCTTGATAAATAGAGGTAACACTAAATAGCAAAAAAGGAAAAATCAATCATATGTCTAAAATCATTGGAATCGACTTAGGAACAACAAACTCCTGCGTAGCAGTAATGGAAGGTAACGAGCCGGTAGTTATTGCCAACAGCGAAGGTAAGCGCACTACGCCATCAGTAGTAGCTTTTGTTGATAACGGCGAACGTAAAGTAGGTGATCCTGCTAAACGTCAATCTATCACCAACCCCCGTAAAACTGTTTATTCGGTAAAACGCTTTATGGGTAACCAGTTTAACGAGGTTACTAAAGAAGCTGAGCGTGTACCTTATTCAGTTGTTAAAGGTGATAACAATACTCCACGCGTTGAAATAGACGATAGAAAATATACTCCGCAAGAAATTTCGGCTATGATTCTTCAAAAAATGAAGAAAACTGCTGAAGATTTCTTAGGAACTGAAGTGACTGAAGCGGTTATTACCGTACCTGCATACTTTAACGATGCACAGCGTCAGGCTACTAAAGAAGCCGGCGAAATTGCAGGCTTAAAAGTACGCCGTATCATTAACGAACCTACTGCTGCTGCCTTGGCTTATGGCCTTGACAAAGCCCACAAAGACATGAAAATTGTGGTGTTTGACTGCGGTGGCGGTACACATGACGTATCAGTTCTTGAGCTGGGCGATGGTGTGTTCGAAGTGAAATCTACCGATGGTGATACACACTTAGGCGGCGACGATTTTGACCAGGTTATTATCGATTGGATGGCCGACGAGTTTAAAAGCGACGAAGGTTTTGACCTGCGCCGCGACCCAATGGCCCTTCAACGTTTGAAAGAAGCCGCTGAAAAAGCAAAAATTGAGTTATCAAGCTCAAGCACTACTGAGATTAACCTGCCTTATATCACCGCTGTTGACGGTATGCCTAAACACTTGGTTAAGCAATTAACCCGTGCTAAATTTGAGCAACTGGCCGATAGCTTAATTAAACGTACTATTGAGCCTTGCCGCACTGCTTTGAAAAACGCAGGTTACAGCACTACAGATATCGATGAGATCATCTTAGTAGGTGGTTCAACCCGTATCCCGGCCATTCAGGAAGCTGTTGAGAAATTCTTTGGCAAATCGCCTTCAAAAGGTGTAAACCCTGATGAAGTAGTTGCTATCGGTGCTGCTATACAAGGTGGTGTATTAACCGGTGAGGTTAAAGACGTGTTATTGTTAGACGTTACCCCGCTTTCATTAGGTATCGAAACCATGGGTGGTGTAATGACCAAGCTGATCGAATCTAACACCACTATCCCGAGCAAGAAATCAGAAGTGTTCTCTACTGCATCTGATAACCAGCCATCAGTTGAGATTCACATTTTGCAAGGTGAGCGCCCAATGGCTGCACAAAACCGCACGTTAGGCCGCTTCCATTTGGATAGTATCCCGCCAGCGCCTCGTGGTGTGCCTCAAATCGAAGTTACTTTTGATATTGACGCCAATGGTATCTTGCACGTATCAGCAAAAGATAAAGCAACCGGTAAAGAGCAAAAAATCCGTATCGAAGCTTCATCTGGTTTAACTGATGCAGAGATCAAGAGAATGAAGGAAGAAGCTGAAGCGAATGCTGACGCTGACAGACAAGCAAAAGAGGAAATTGAAAAGCTGAACGCTGCTGATGCGCTGATCTTCTCGACTGAGAAACAGTTGAAAGAATACGGTGATAAGATACCTGCTGACAAAAAAGCACCTATCGAATCGGCTTTAGAAAGACTGAAAACAGCTTACGCTTCTAAAAACCTAGCTGATATCGAAGCTGCACAAACAGAATTAAACACCGCCTGGGGTGCTGCTTCTGAAGATATGTACAAAGCCTCAGCCGAAGGTGGCCAGCCCGGAGCTCAGCCAGGTGCTGGTAATGCCGGGGGTAATGCTCAAAACAGCAGCGACACCGTAACTGATGTTGACTTTGAAGAAGTGAAGTAATAAACTTTTTAGTGATTATAGTAAAGCCCCCGGCCAATAGGTCGGGGGCTTTTATTTTGCCAACTTTTTGAACAATGCAGATGGCTGTAAAAGTCTATGTTTCCTATAGAGATACGATGTTAAATTGAGAGATAATTAATTTTTGAAAATTTGAGTTTTTGGTCAAAGTGTTTTAAATAATTTACTTTCAATCCGATTTTTAGAAATATTTTAAAATAAAGTTTGTTTATTGATAAAATTTTTAAAGATTTGGCACGGAAAGTTTTATATTAGCTTTCAATTTAATAAATCAAGGTAAAAAAATAAGCGACTTTCCCTTAATTAGTAAACAACCTACAAAAAATGGCAGCAAAATTAGAGTACATCTGGCTGGATGGTTACAAACCAACCCAAAGTTTACGTAGCAAAACAAAAATTGAAAAGGATTTTTCTGGTAAATTAGAAGATTGCCCAAACTGGAGCTTCGACGGTTCATCAACCGAGCAGGCACCAGGTGGTTCATCTGATTGTATTTTGAAACCTGTTTTTATTTGTCCTGATCCGCAAAGAAAAGAAGGTTACCTGGTTATGTGCGAAGTTTTAAGTTCAGACGGTAACGCGCATGAATCAAACGGCCGTGCATTAATTGAGGATGACGATAATGATTTTTGGTTTGGCTTTGAGCAAGAGTACTTTTTATGGGATCCACAAACTAATAAACCATTAGGTTTCCCTGCAGGTGGTTATCCTGGTCCGCAAGGCCCTTATTACTGTTCGGTAGGCGCTAATAATGCTTTCGGTCGCGATATTGTTGAGGAGCACTTAGACGTATGTTTAGAGGCTGGTTTGAACGTAGAAGGTATCAACGCTGAAGTTGCTGCAGGTCAATGGGAATTCCAGATTTTCTCTAAAGGTGCAAAAGATGCAGGTGACCAGATTTGGGTAGCCCGCTATTTATTAGAAAGAATTGGCGAGAAATACGGAGTGTCAATCAACTGGCATTGTAAACCATTGGGTACCTTAGATTGGAATGGTTCAGGTATGCATGCCAACTTCTCAAACACTACTTTACGTACCGCCGCTAGCGAAGAAACTTACAAAAAGATTTTGGAAGCTTTCCGTCCGGTTGTTAAAGAACATATTGATGTTTACGGTGCCGATAACGAATTGCGTTTAACCGGTAAACACGAAACTGCATCAATACATGATTACAGCTATGGTGTATCTGACCGTGGCGCTTCTATCCGTATCCCTTTGTATACTGTACAAAAAGGCTGGAGCGGTTACCTGGAAGATCGTCGTCCTAACTCAGCGGCAGATCCTTACAAAGTAGCAGCACGTATCATCAAGACTGTTAAATCAGCAGTATTATAAAAAAAATTGTAAATTGAGCTAAGCCTCCTGACAGCGAGTGTCGGGAGGCTTTTTTGTTTCAGGCAGGCGTTTAAAAACAGGTCATTTCAAACAGCAGGGTAAGACCTCATGCAACTGATTTGCTTATCTGATCATTCCGAAAGGATTTTTCGCATCCGTTCGAAATGACAGTCTTAGCTACGAATATTAAACTAGTATTGTATTACTATTTCCTCATTTGTACAGGCTACGCTATTCACTTCATTTCCATCAAAACCGTGTAATACCACTTGTACCTGTTGGAATTTTGACGTATAACCACCCTCTACTGCTGATAAGGTAATTGTTTTTGCTGCCGGGTCGAAGTTAATAATGCGTTTATGGTGACTACCGTTTTCATAATTATAAGTATCGCCGTCGTCCTCATAATAAACGAAGCTGGTTGGTTTATCTCCCTGGTAAACATGTATTCTTAATATACCATCGCCGGCGTGTTGCGTGCTTTGGATTACACTCTGCATAGGTATAATAGCGCCTGCTTTTACAAACACGGGCAGGTCATTAAGCGGTGAATCTACTACATATTCGCGGCCGCCTTCAAGTTTTTCTTCGGTGCTAAGCCTTATCCAGTTACCCTGCGGGAGGTATACTTTTACCGTTAGTTGTGTGCTTATAACCGGCGCTACCAGGAGGCTATCGCCAAACATAAACTGGTTCTGGTAATCTTCGTAATATATAGCTTGGTCGTGCGTATAATCAATTGCCAGCGTGCGGCAAACCGGTAGGCCGGTTTGCGTAGCAGTGTAAAAAACAGAATATAAGTAGGGTAGTAACTCATAGCGCCTTTCAATAGACTTTTTAATTAAGGCTTCATTTTCAGATCCGTACTGCCAAGGTTCGCGGTAATCGGCCCCCTGTATGGCGTGGTTGCGGTACATAGGCGTATAAGTGCCCAGGCTGTTCCAGCGCACCATCATTTCGGGCGTTGGATTGCCGCTAAAGCCGCCAATATCAACCCCTACATTAGCCATACCGCTTACACCCAGGCTGTTTACCAACCGAACGCCCAACAGAATATGATCGTCGTTAGCCGTGTTGTCACCCGTCCACACGGCAGAATATCGTTGTGTGCCTGCATAGGCTGCACGGGTTAGTACAAAAGGGCGTTTGTTATTCAACAGCTTACGCGTCCCCTCATAAGTGGCACGAGCCATTTGCATGCCATATACGTTACGTACCTCGGGCATAAACTTATCGCCAAATTTTACAATCCAAGGCATATTTTGGTTCCATACGGCAGGCTCGTTCATGTCATTCCAAAAACCGTCAACACCGGGCTTGGTAAGCGCATTGAAAGAGGCCCCCCACCACTCGCGCACGTCTTCCCTGAAAAAGTCGGGAAAATGGCAACGGCCCGGCCATACTTCGCCAACATAGTTTTGGCCATTTGGGTAGGTGGCAAAGTACCCTTTATCAACCCCTTCATCGTATTGTGGGTACCCTTTTTCAACCTTAATACCCGGGTCTACTATCGTAACCAGTTTAAAGTTCATTGCCTTTAACTGTTCCAAAAATTGTTTGGGGTCGGCAAATGTGTCAGGGTTCCAGGTAAAGATTTTGTAGCCGTCCATGTAATCGATATCGCAATACATTACATCGGCAGGAATATTCCGCTCACGGAACTTGGCGGCTATATTCAGCACTTCCTGAGCGCTCATGTAACTCCAGCGGCATTGCTGGTAACCCAGGCTCCAAAGCGGTGGCATTTCCATGCGGCCGGTTAACCAGGTGTAATCTTCAATAATGCCGGCTACGGTTTGCGCCCCAAAAAAATAATAATTCAGGTCGCCGTCATCAGCCCCCAGCCACATAAATTCATTATCGGTAGAAGCGCCAAAATCAAAGTAGCTCTTATGCGTATTGTCCAAAAACAGCCCGTAAGTACGTCCGCTGTGTATGCCTATAAAAAACGGGAAGCTTTCGTAAATAGGATCTGTTTTGGGACCATAATCGGGTGCATCGGTATTCCAGTTAACATACGAACTGGCGCGGCGGTTGAGGTTGCCAACTTTTTCGCCCAAGCCAATAAACTTTTCATCAGGCTGAAGCTCCCGGTAATTTACTACCTGGCTGTTTTGCCATGCAATGCCAAAGCGCTCATCATCGCGACTAAGCAATTGGCCTTCGGGTGTATAAAATGCAAAGCGTAACGAACTCTTATTGATGCGAACGGTTAGCGCCGATGTTTGCAGGGTAATTTCTGCTTCTGTCTCCTGGTATGTTAACGTGTTAGACAAAGGCTGCCGGATAACAGCAAAGGATTCATCTGCATTATCGGGCTGCTGTGTAACCTTCACCCTGATGATAGAAGGGCTATAAATAGTAAGCTGTGCCTCAGCTTCTGCAGTTTTAATGACAAGCTGGTTGTTGTTGGAGTTAATGCTTTGAGCGGGGCCTAGTATCTTAAAGTTCATACGGTATGCGATGATGTGTTGCTATTTGGACATAAATTCAACAGTAATAAAGTTGTGTAGTTTGGCAATAAATTTATTTAAAGCAATCTCTACTAATTGTGGCATTTAAAAGTCATCTTTAGGCATCGTTTAGGTGATAAAAAGAACTTTTAATATTATTGAGATGTAAGTGTTTCAAAGAATAAAGTTCGATCTGTTAATAATTTCACATGTTACCATATTTGTTAGGGATTGATATAGGTACTGGCAGTACTAAAGCCGTTGCCCTTAGTTTTGATGGTGCAGTACTGGCTTCTGCGCAGCATCATTATGATATAAGCAGCCCACAGCAGGGCTATAGTGAGCAGGATCCTGAAATGATATGGCAGGCTTTTGTTAGCTGCGTTAACGATGTGGTAAAGCAGCTCAACTATCAGCCGGAAGGTATGGGCTTTAGCAGTGCCATGCACAGCCTTATAGCTGTTGATAAAGGAGGCAAAGCCTTACACCCTATGATTACCTGGGCCGATACCCGGAGCGAGGCGATAGCTAAAAACATCAGGGAGTCTGCCCAGGCAGAAGAATTATACCGGCAAACCGGTACACCTATTCATCCCATGTCGCCGTTGTGTAAGCTGATATGGCTGCGGGAAAACGATAATGAATTGGTTAAAAAAACGGCTAAGTTCATTTCCATTAAAGAATATATATGGTATAAACTATTTAACCACTTTGAGGTAGATTACTCTATTGCCTCTGCCACCGGTTTATTTGATATTAAAAGTCTTACCTGGAGTACAGAAGCCTGCAACTTGGCAGGTGTAACCCCGGCACAATTATCTGAGCCGGTTAATACAAACTACACCCGCAGAGATATAGATGAGCAAACTGCAGCGCTTTTAAGCATAGCTGCATCAACCCCTGTCGTAATAGGCGCAAGCGATGGTTGTTGTGCTAATTTGGGTAGCCAAATAAACGATACTATAACTGCAGCCTTAACTATTGGCACCAGTGGTGCGGTACGTATTACCAGCAAAACACCCATCTATAATTTTAAGGCCATGACGTTTAACTACCTGCTTAACGAGAATACTTATGTATGTGGCGGAGCGGTAAATAATGGGGGTATAGCTGTTGACTGGCTGATTCGTAATTTTTTGAACCTGAAAGACATTAAAGAAGATAGTTATCATTTACTTTTTGCAGCTATAGATGAGGTACCTGCCGGCAGCGATGGATTACTGTTTTTGCCTTACCTGTATGGCGACCGTGCACCCATTTGGGATTCGCAGAGCAGCGGGGCATTCCTAAATGTGAAGCCTCAGCATACGCAAAACCACTTCTTAAGGGCGGCTCTGGAAGGTATTTGTTATGCGCTTAACGATGTTATTGTGACGTTAGAAAGCACGGCAAATATTACTATTGAACGCTTAAACATTAGCGGTGGCTTTGTAAATTCAAAGACCTGGGTGCAAACCCTTGCCGATATTACCGGTAAAAAGTTAAGCGTAATACAACAGGAGGATGCCTCTACCATTGGTGCCATACTGCTTACGCTGGACGCACTGTTTCCGGGCAAAACCATTCCAACTACTGATGAAACCATTATCACCGACTGCATTCCGCAAAACCACGACGTCTATTTACGGGCGTTCTCCAAGTTCCGCAAGGTTTACCAGGATTTGAAGGAGTCGATGCATGGCTTTGAATAAGTTGATTGTTTAGAAAACTCTAACAACGGCAACCAACCGCGATTTAAAATAGCTATAACTCAGCATTGATGTAGTTACGCCATTAGCCTGGCCGGATGAAGCATGCACAAACTGTATATCTTTCCCCTTAGTGGTTATGATACCCATGTGGCCCGGTAATCTGCTGCTGGCATCGGCACCGGTAAACAGTAAAATATCGCCCGGGCGGGCTTCAGTGATAGATACCTTCTTTTCTGCATTTTTAAAATCGAATGTACGCCGGGGTACCTGTATATTGAAGTGATTAAATACATGGGTAATAAAGCCCGAGCAATCCAACCCGTAAGCCGGATCGGTGGAGCCATATACATAGGGCGTGCCTTTTAGCGTTAAGGCATAGGCTACAAAATCTTTAGGTGTTAAGGTCGATGTATTAAAATGGTATACCGTATGTGTATTGGTAATCAGCGTGTCGGTTGTAATCATATTATTAACTAGTGGCGCAGGTGTATCCCTAATGGCGGTGTTATCCGGCTCTGATGGACCATTCTCTCCTCCGGTACTGGTAGTGGGCGATTTGGTTTCTGGCTGTTTCTTGCCTTTCAGAGCATCATCCACTGCTTTGTCTAATACTCTTTCGCCTATTTGTTTGGCTTTCTGAGTTAGTTTTCCGAATAAGCCTTGTGCGCTGCCCTGAGTGTCAGATAACGTGATGAGTAACAACAGCGCAATAACGCACTTAAAGTTTAAGGTCATGGTCTGAAAAATTGTGTAAGGCACCAAAGGAGAAGGTTGAGTTTCCTTTGGTTAATTAATCAGACGTTAACAGGTCCAGAATGTTACACCCCGCCTGGGTTAAACAAAAAAGTCCTGCGCAAATGGCAGGACTTTTTTGTTTAATATCAAAAAGGTAATTACGACCAAAGTTGCTCCGGGTAAGTACCGTTTTTAACCAGTTCAGAAATGCTTTCCTGTACAATTGGCTTGTCTTCTTTATAAGTAACGCCAAACCATTTGTTACCGGTAGGGATAACTTTAAACTGTGCAGTACCCGACTTAATCAATTCATCAGCCACCAGCGGGATGAAAAATTCGGCTTTAGGGTTGTTTTCATTAGCGTCAACAAAGCGCTTAAACATTTCTTCGCTTTGTTTAAATACAGCCGGCGTAAAGCCCCAAAAGTTCATCGATACGCGGGTATCATTAGGTAGCGGATGCTCGCCCGTTGCATCTTTGTAAAATACGTCACCGTCTTTAAAGTAAACTTCGGTACGTTCGTTAATTTCAACCATGTAACCGTCTTCCACTTTACAAACACCGCGAGATACTGAACCATAGTCAGACAAAGTTCTGTCAATCTGGTAACCCATCAGCGAGTAATTGTCATCGGCAACTTCAGTGGTTAAAAACTGGGCCATTTTTTCAAAAGCCTCGTAGCCATAAAAATCATCGGCGTTAATAACACAAAAAGGTTCGTGTACCTGGTTGCGTGCAGCCAATACAGCATGGGCAGTACCCCATGGTTTGGCGCGCTCAATGGTTTTATCGATGCCAAACTGGGTTAAATCATAACTCTGAAACACATAATCAGTCTCGATACGGCCAGCAAGCTTTGGCTCAAATATGGCTTTGAATGAATCTAAAAACTCCTCACGGATGATAAAGCTCACCTTACCAAAGCCAGCTTTAATAGCGTCATAAATGGAGTAATCAATAATGGTTTCGCCATTAGGGCCAAATCCATCAACCTGTTTCATGCTGCCATAACGGCTGGCCATACCTGCGGCCAATATTAATAACGTTGGTTTCATAGTGTTTGTAAAATATAAATATAAGCTTTACAGGCTTACTTAAGTGAATTAAAGTTTATAGTTAGAACAAGGATAACAATTATTTAATATATCTGAAATCTTGTCCGGCTTCAATATTTAATAAAGTTTCATAAATGAGGCGTATTACGTTGTCTACGTCTTCTTTATGTATCATTTCGACTGTTGTATGCATGTAACGCAAAGGCAACGAAATAAGCGCTGAAGGCACACCATCATTTGAGTATGCAAAAGCATCCGTATCTGTACCGGTTGAACGTGATGACGCCTGGCGCTGAAACGGGATGTCTGCTTTTTGAGCCGACTCGATTAATAGCTTGTTCAGGTTGTTTTGCACAGCCGGTGCATAAGAAATAACCGGGCCACGGCCACAAGCCAGATCGCCCTGCGTGATCTTGTTAATCATTGGCGTTTGTGTATCGTGGGTAACATCGGTTACAATGGCTACGTGCGGTTTAATTTTGTGAGCAATCATTTCGGCGCCACGTAAGCCTATTTCTTCCTGCACGGCATTTACAATATACAGACCAAAGGGTAGCGTCTTGTTATTTTCTTTCAACAGGCGGGCTACCTCAGCTATCATAAAGCCGCCAGCGCGGTTATCCAGCGCACGCCCCATGTAGTAGCGGTTGTTTAATACCGAGAACTCATCCTCATAAGTTATAACACAACCTACATGTATACCCATAGCTTCAACCTCTTCCATAGAAGTGCAGCCGCAATCCAGGAATATGTTTTTCAACGTGGGCGCTTCTTCTTTGTCGCCGCCCTGGCGGGTGTGTATAGCAGGCCAACCAAAAACAGCTTTTACAACGCCTTTGTCAGTATGTATGTTAACCCGTTTCGATGGCGCTATCTGGTGGTCGGAGCCGCCGTTGCGTATAACGTAAATCAAGCCATCGCTGGTAATGTAATTCACAAACCATGATATTTCATCGGCATGTGCTTCAATTACCACTTTGTATTCAGCTTCGGGGTTAATGATACCTACAGCAGTGCCGTAGTTGTCTACATAGTAAGTATCTATGTACGGTTTCAGGTATTCGAGCCAAAGTACCTGGCCTTTCCACTCAAAGCCGGTAGGCGAGGGGTTGTTTATATATTTCTCAAAAAATGAAAGGGAAGTATCGTTTACGACAGCTACATGCTGAGGCTTATTATCGTTTTCTTGTTCAGACATAATGTGTATTTACTTGTTTATCAGGTAGCAAATATAATAAAGCTGCTGATATTGAGTTTGCCGGACTTGTAGTACCACGAAAGCTCAAATTTGTTTGTAGTTTAATATAAACTTAATAGGTAACCTGTTGTTTTGTGATGAGTAAAATTTCAGGAGTTAATAGTTTTCTGGAACCGGTTTGTGGAGACAAACCGGTTCTTTTTATATAAGCGGTTTTTCCATTACCACATATTCGATGCCGTTCTTATTAAAAGGATAGCCTGTTTGAACAAAGCCCGCTCTGGAATAAAAGCCTGTAGCCGATAGACGGGCATTGCACCAAATGCGTTCACCACCCTGGGCCAATGCAAAATGGCTGATGTATTGTAGCAGCTGCAAACCAATGCCCTGATTCTGTAGTTGTGGGTCTACCGCAAACTTGCGGAACTGGAAATCGGTGCCATCTTGAAAAAGCGATACCACACCAACCAGCTTATCCGGGTAAAAAGCGCCAAAGTGCAAGCCGTAATTATCTTCGTCCATCTCCATGGTATGCAGGGGCGCTTCAGGATATAAAGCACCACGACGCAGCCTCCAGGTTAATTCTGGTCTTATTTGTTCTATAAGTAAATTATCCAATTTTAATTTGGTTAAACAATTGTTACGGTTTTGTAATTATAGGGAAATCGCGATATTTTTATGACAAAAAAGAGCTATAATTGCAGTTGATGAAAATCAGGACTAACAAAGTTTTTGTTTGCTTGCTATTTATGACCATCTTTATTACAAAGTTGATCATATCTATAGCTCCTGCGTTTTTATCGCTTAATAACAAAACTGTTAGTGCTGTAATTATGCAGCTTGAACAGGAAAGTAAAAACGAAAAAGACGATCCTGATAAGGAAGGCAGCAAAGAAAAAAAGTTTTTTGATGAAGACTGCATGTACGCCTTTCAAATAGTGCATGAGCCATTAATTATTAACACGTTAACAACGCTCAACCCCGAGCTCTGCCTTTATCAGCAAATTTACCACTCTTCGGTACCCACACCGCCTCCCGACTGCAAATTAGCGTAAGCCCTACAGGCTTAGTTTACTTTGTAATAGTACTTTATTTAATAAGGCTTTTCAACAATTGTCATGGCGCAACAAGGGTCGGCTGCAGATGGCTTGCATCTGCAAAAATATTTCTTGTCTAAAAATTTAAAGAAGGATATTCCGGCAAGTATTGTCGTTTTCCTGGTGGCTTTACCGCTATGTTTGGGTATTGCCCTGGCATCGGGTGCACCGCTTTTTGCCGGTTTGTTAACCGGTATTATTGGCGGCATAGTAGTTGGCACGGTCAGCGGTTCACAACTGAGCGTGGCAGGCCCGGCTGCAGGGTTAACGGTTATTGTGTTAACGGCAATTGGCAAACTGGGTTCTTACGAGGCCTTTTTGCTAAGTGTAATGATAGCTGGTGTATTCCAAATACTGCTGGGCGTAATTAAAGCCGGCACAATAGGTAATTACTTTCCCTCTGCAGTAATTGAAGGTATGCTGGCAGCTATCGGTTTAATACTGATACTGAAACAGTTTCCGCACGCAGTAGGTTACGATGCAGATTTTGAAGGTGATGAAGGTTTTATGCAGGTTGATAAGGACAATACCTTTTCGGGTATATTGAGTGCCGTGTCTAAAATTAATTATGGAGCTGTGATCATTAGCCTGGTATCGCTGGCGTTGATGATTTACTGGCCAAAAATTAAGAAGGTAGCCCTTGTACCTGCGCCACTGCTGGTGGTACTGGCCGGTGTATTACTAAGCACTTTGTTTGCCGGCACCAGCTTTGCGTTGCGCGATAAACAGTTTGTACAAATACCCGTTGTGGACGGTGTTGGATCTGTCCTCTCCTTGTTCAAGTCGCCTAATTTTTCGGAGATAACCAATAAGCAAGTTTGGATTACTGCCTTTACCATTGCTGTAATAGCCAGTTTGGAAACACTGCTCAGTTTAGAAGCTGTGGATAAGATCGACCCTATCAAGCGTATATCTCCCACTAACCGCGAGTTGATAGCACAGGGTGCGGGCAACATTGTGAGTGGCCTTTTAGGCGGTTTGCCCATGACTGCCGTTATCGTGCGTTCATCAGCTAACGTAAATGCCGGTGCACGTACCAAAACCAGCGCTGTTTTACACGGCTTTTGGTTGCTGTTGTCATTCCTGTTTATACCTACGCTTATTAATTTGATACCACTATCGTGTTTAGCGGCTATACTGCTGGTAACAGGTTACAAGTTGGCTCGTATAGCTTTATTTAAGCATATGTGGCACAAAGGATGGAGCCAGTTCATCCCCTTTGTGGTTACCATTGTGGCCGTACTGCTAACCGATTTGCTGATTGGTGTAGGCATAGGCATGCTGGTAGGTATATTCTATATACTGCGTACCAATTTGCGTAACCCTTACTTTTACCAAATTGATTGCAAGGAAGACAAAGAGGTAATTCGTATCAAACTGGCCGAAGAAGTGTCCTTTTTAAATAAGGCCGCTATACAAGTAACGCTAACCAGCCTGCCGGCCGAGTCGCATGTGGTTATTGATGGTTCCAACTCACGTTATATTGATGTTGACGTGTTGGAGATCATTCATAATTATAAGCACAACGCCTTTACCAAAGGTATCATAGTAGAACTTTATGAGATAAAAGACAGGTATGATGTACCTGCATTTAAGGAATTAAAGTACAAACAACCAGTATAATCACTGTAACTCTTTGGTAAGTCAGCTCTCTTTTCATCTACCTGGAAAAGCAAGCACAGAAACTAATATATTGAATGACAAAGCATAAACTATTGCTTATATCCAAATAATAAAATAATAAGTACATCCGGATACACGGCTCTACCAACATGCAACGGTGTTAGTTGAAGCTCATTTAGTAGTTGTAACATTTACCATTTGCCGTTAACGTCGTTACAGCGCTTTGTTCCCAAACAGCACGGTTGGTTAAGTGGGTAAAGCCAAACTTAAAGAATCAAAAAACCGGATTACTGTTCTCCAATTTTTAATAATGAAGAAACATCATCACAAGGAAATACTTACACCGTGGCAAAGGCTTGTGCGTATTTTGCACTACGAGCGTTCAACCATTAACTACATATTTATTTACGCAATGCTTATAGGCCTCATAGGCCTTACATTGCCTTTAGGTACTACTGCCGTATTCAATTTGTTATCAAACGGCGCATTATACAGTTCTACTTACCTCCTCATAGCCGTCATCCTGGTGGGCATAATTATTGGCGGGTTGCTCCTCATCGGCCAGTTATCACTGGTTGAAGTAATTGAGCAAAAGATATTTGCCAAAACTGCACTTGAGTTTGCCTATAGGCTGCCACGCATTAAAAAACAAGCATTGGCTGATGAGAATCCGTCCGAATTGGTAAACCGATTTTTTGATATACTTACCATTCAAAAGGGGTTAACCAAGTTGCTGGTTGAAATTGTTGCAGCTGCAGTTCAGATCTTTTTTAGTGCTATACTACTGTCTTTTTATCACCCGTTTTTTATCGCATTTGGTATCGTTGTTATACTGTTTGTGATCTTAATACTATGGTTGTATTTCAAGTCGGGTGTTGAAACCAGTATGGAAGAATCTGAATATAAATATGAGGTTGTTGCTTATCTTGAAGAAGTAGCTGCCGATTTAGACCCTTACCGCCATAGCGCTGAGAAGCGGCGGGAAGTTGTTGAAACGACTGACGAAATTACCGCCAACTACCTGCAAGCCCGTAACGATCACTTTGCTATCTTGAAACGCTTTTTTGTAAGTGCGGTTGCCATACGCACTATCCTCATGGGTGGACTGCTATTACTGGGGTCTTACTTTGTGGTAACGCGCGAAATGTCATTTGGCCAGTTCGTGGCAGCAGAAGTTATTGTTGTTCAGATTAGCTATGCGATAGAAAAGCTTATGACCAATATGAACACTGTATTTGACATGGTTACCGGTAGCGAAAAGCTGGCTATAGTAACTGATTTAGAGTTACAGGAAGGAGACTTGAGCCATGAGTAAAAAACAGAATATTACTGAGGTAATGGAAAACTGGGAGCAGCTATCCGAAAAATCGGTTCAAAAGTTAATGCCGGCCAAAGGCGCGCGTTTGCTGGGCCGCATACTTATTGCCGTACTAATCCTCTTTATCATTATTTTAATGTTGCCCTGGCGGCAAACCATACCCGGCAGGGGTACTGTAACAGCCTTGCGGCCGCAAGACCGGCCGCAGACGGTGCAAAACCAAATTGGGGGCCGTATTGAGCGCTGGGCGGTTAGCGAAGGACAGGAAGTAAAGAAAGGTGACACTATACTTGTGTTATCAGAAACCAGTCAGTCGTATTTTGATCCGGAATTGCCCGAAAGGTTAAATGAGCAGCTAACTGCTAAACGTGGAAGCGAAGTAGCCGCAGTTCAGAAAATAGAGGCAGGCAATGCGCAGATTGCGGCCCTTACCAACGGCTTACGCTTTCAGTTAAGTGCGGCCGAAAATAAAGTAAGGCAGGCTAAAAACTATGTTGACATTGACAGCGCTGATTTAGTGGCTGTTCAAAATTTTTACGACATCAGCCAGGTACGGCTTAAGCGTTATGAAGCGGGTTACAAAACCGGTTTGTTTTCGCTTACTGATATTGAGTCGAGAAGGCTCAAACTTCAGGAAGATAAAGCTAAAGTGATCAGTCAGCAAAATAAGCTCAATAATTCCAAGCAAAATTTAATCAACGCACGTATTGATCTGGATAATATCCGCGCCAAATATCAGGAAACGCTGGCTAAAGCCCAGTCTGACCTGGGTTCGGCCATATCTGGCCGTGCCAGTGTGCAGGGTGAGATTGCCAAACTGCGTAATGATATTGCCAACATATCTATCAGGCGTAACTTGTACGTGGTACGGGCGCCGCAAAGCGGGTTTGTGGTAAAAACTTTAAAAGCAGGTTTAGGCGAAAATATTAAGGAAGGCGAATCTATAGCCACCCTGCAGCCTAAATCACCACAAGTGGCTGCCGAAATTTATGTAAGCGCAATGGATGTTCCGCTTATACTGGATACCAGCGATGTAAGGCTTCAGTTTGAGGGCTGGCCATCAATCCAGTTTTCGGGCTGGCCATCGGTTGCGGTAGGGACGTTTGCCGGCAAGGTCTTTTCTATTGATAAGGTAAGCAGCTCGGGTGGTAAGTATCGCTTATTAATAAAGCAAGCTAACCCGGTTCCAACCAAAGATGAGCCCTGGCCGCCGCAATTGCGTCAGGGATCGGGCGTGTACGGCCGTGTAATATTACGTTCGGTACCGGTATGGTATGAAATATGGCGGCAGCTTAACGGTTTCCCGCCCAGCCTGGAAAAGGAACCTGATACCGGTAGCAAGGATAAAGAAAAAGAAAAGAAAAGTTAGTAGCATCTGACAGAAGAGAATATGAAGATACTGAAAGTAAGAACTCATATGATTGCTCTGTTACTGCCGCTGCTGTTATTGCTACATTCAATGGCAGTTAGTGCCCAAAACAGGCAAACTATTGATACCAATAAAATATTTGCGCTTGATGATTTGCAAATGATGGCGTTTAGGTACCATCCCATCATAAAACAGGCTGCGCTTTTGACAGATGCCGCAAGGGCAAACGTGTTACAATCTTTGGGATATTTTGATCCTAACATAAAGGCTACTTTTGGCCGTAAGCTTTTTGGCGGTACCGATTATTATAACCACTGGAACAGCGAGCTTAAAGTGCCGCTTTGGCTGGCCGGTGCCGACCTGAAAGTAGGGTATGACCGTAACGTAGGTTATTATACCAACCCCGAAACCCGTACCAGCCTGTCGGGCTTAACAGGTGTTGGCTTGTCAATTCCGCTCGGCCAGGGTCTCCTGATCGATGCCAGGCGCAGTACCTTAAGGCAGGCAAAAATAATGGTACAGTACGCGGAAGCCGAAAGGGTGAAGCAGATAAACAGTACGTGGTATGCCATAGCTAAAGATTATTGGAGCTGGTACTATGCATACCGGCAATTAATGCTGACCCAAGAAGGGGTTGAACTAGCGCAACGACGGTTTAAAGCGGTAAGCGCTCAAACCCAAATTGGCGATAAGGCTCCCATTGATTCGGTAGAGGCTTATGTTACGGTACAAGAGCGGCTCATTCAGTTTGAAAAGAATAAGATTGAATTGGCCAACGCCCGTTTGATACTTTCTAACCATTTGTGGAATGAGCAAGGTAATCCGCTGGAACTGCCCCAAGATGCCGTACCGCAGGTGTTAGATGGGAACGTACAGCATGTAAATAAAGTTGTTTTGGATACACTGGTGGCCCAGGCCGCCGTACAACACCCTGAGCTGGTCAAGCTCCGTTCAAAACGAGGCCAGCTGGCCATTGAACAGGCGTACCGGCAGGAGTTGCTTAAACCAAAGATTAATGTTAGCGGAACCCTGATATCCAGCCGCAGATCGCTGAATAGTTATGTACCCGATTATTATGATTTTAATTGGAATAACCATAAAATAGGTCTTGATTTTTCTTTTCCGTTATTTTTGCGGGCCGAAAGGGGTAAGCTCCGGGAGGTGAAAATTAAGCAACAGGAATTAGATTTCGACCTGCAGCAATCCGGGCGCGAGATCAACAATAATATCCGCACAGCGTATAACGATTTGCAGGCCTATGAATCACAATTAGCGGTACAATTGCAGAGCGTTAAAAACCAGAGTTTACTGTTGCAGGGTGAAAACCAAAAGTTTGAACTTGGCGAGAGCACGCTTTTTTTAATTAACAGCCGTGAAACTAAATTAATTGATATGCGGATCAAACTGGAAAGTATGATCTCGGGTTATCAGAAAACCTTGGCCGAGCTTTACTATAAGGCAGGAACGCGCCAGATGCTTTAGTTGTTAATGTGGCTGGAAATATTGCTGTGCCTGTAAAATGTATTTTGCTTAATAACATATTAATAACAAACTAAATTGAATTTATATCATGGACAATCAACCAATTCATTTAAGTATTCATGACACCAGTCACATCACTTACGAAAGTTTGCTGGAAGGTAACCAGAAGTTTGTAGAAGAGGCGTTACAGGAAGACCCGCAGTTTTTCCAAAAGTTGGCAAACGGGCAAAAGCCACCGGTACTATGGATTGGCTGTGCCGATAGCAGGGTGCCTGCCGACCGTATTACCCGCACTAATCCGGGTGAAATTTTCGTGCATCGTAACATTGCCAACGTAGTAGTGCATACCGATTTAAACTTATTATCGGTGCTTGATTATGCCGTAAATGTGTTGAAAGTTAAGCATGTTATTGTAGTTGGTCATTACGGTTGTGGAGGCGTGCAGGCTGCAATGGGTAACCAGCAGTTTGGCCTGATTGATAACTGGTTGCGCGTAATTAAAGACGTTTATAACAAGTATTCGACTGATTTGAGCCAGATTACTGATCCGAAAGAGAAGTTCGATAAAATGGTTGAATACAACGTGATTGAAGGAGTAAATAACCTTTGTAAAACTACTATAGTACAGGGCGCTTGGGCAAAAGGCCAGGAACTGCATGTTCACGGCTGGGTTTATGCCTTGGATACAGGTTTGATAAAAGACTTGAAAGTGGGCGCGAGCGACAGCAGTGCAATGGGTGACGTTTACAAATTTGTTTAAAAACTGTCAGTAACTATCATGAAGAGCGGGCCTTATTGGCCTGCTTTTTTTATTGGCGTATTTATCGTATCTTTGTGTTATCAGTCCACTATAATTAATCCCGGATTGCTAAAACTCATCATGATACTGTACTATCTGTACAGCTTTACATACGTTATTCATTTTACATGTTATTTCAAGATTTAAATTTAATAGAGCCTATTCTGAAAGCGCTTAAAACCGAAGGATATACTCAACCCACCCCCATACAGGAACAAGCCATACCTATTATATTACAGCGAAAGGATTTGCTGGGCTGTGCACAAACCGGTACCGGTAAAACAGCGGCTTTCTCCATCCCTTTGCTGCAAATACTGCACGAGGAACGTACGCAGCATAAGGAACAAAAAACTATAAAAGCCTTAATATTAACGCCAACCCGCGAGCTTGCTATTCAGATTGATGAAAGCCTGGCAGCGTATGGCCGCCATACCGGCTTAAAACACATGGTTATTTTTGGCGGCGTGTCACAAAACCCGCAAACAGATGCTTTAAGGCGTGGTATTGACATATTGGTGGCTACGCCCGGCCGTTTACTGGACTTAATGAACCAGCGCTTTGTGCATCTTGATCATATCAAGTTTTTGATATTGGACGAAGCCGACCGTATGCTGGATATGGGCTTTGTACACGATGTTAAAAAAATCATTGCCAAGGTGCCTGCCAAGCGTCAAACGCTTTTCTTTTCGGCTACCATGCCTAAAGAGATACAGCAACTGGCCGACACGATTTTAAATAAGCCCGAAAAAGTTGAGGTTACCCCGGTATCTTCTACTGCAGATACCATACAGCAGGAGGTATTCTTTGTAGAAAAAGGAGATAAAAAAGCCCTGCTTAATCACATTCTGCAAGATAAAAGCATACAAAGCGTACTGGTATTTACCCGTACCAAACACGGTGCCGATAAAGTTGTAAAAGATCTGAGCCGTGTAGGTATCACAGCCGAGGCTATACATGGTAATAAATCGCAAAATGCGCGGCAGCGTGCGTTGAGTAACTTTAAAGCCCGTACTACAAGGGTATTAGTAGCTACCGATATTGCAGCACGTGGTATTGACGTGGAGGAATTAACGCACGTGATTAATTTTGAACTGCCCAACGTGCCCGAAACCTACGTACACCGCATTGGCCGTACTGGTAGGGCAGGTGCCAGTGGTATTGCATTTTCTTTTTGCGATCACGAGGAAAAAGATTTTCTGAAAGACATTCACAAGCTGATTGCCAAAACCATCCCTGTGAATGATGCGCACCCTTATCCTATGAAGCAGATGAACACGGTAGATCGTATTCGCGAGCAGATGAGCAATGAAAAGCCTGGACAAGGCGGCCGTTCATCCAACAATCACCGTAATGGCAAGCGCCGTTTTGGTAACAGCAACGGTAACAGCCGTAGCGGCGGAAGCAGGGCTAATGCGTCATCAAAAAATTAACAGTCAGATAGTTGTAGGGTTCAATTTTTCGATTTACATTTATAATGAATTTGAAATCACCTTTTGATATGAAACGGGCAATTGATTTGTTTAAGAACAAGTTTTTCCTGGTAACTGTAGTATTTGTGGTATGGATGCTGTTTTTTGATAAGAACGATCTGTACAGCCAGTATGAGCAACGGCAACAGTTGAGCAAGCTGGAACAGGAACGCGACTTTTACACTAAGGAGACCGCCCAGGTATCCAAGGAGCTCGATGAATTAAGCTCTAACCCGCAAAAGCTTGAGAAATTTGCCCGTGAAAAGTATTTGATGAAACGCGCTAATGAAGACGTTTTTGTGATTGTAAAAGAGAAGAAGAAAGAAGACTGATATTTTCACTTTATACAAAATCAAAAAAGGCACAGTGATGTGCCTTTTTTGATTTAATACATTTTGGGGCAGGCTAACTGAACAGACAACTTGCATTACCGCAGTATAGGTATGGATTTGTTTTGCGTAGTAGCTTACCGTTAAGGAGCAAGACTATATTTGGTTTATTGTTCGATATCTCAGCTTTAATTAGTTCGCGGGCGTAGTTATTATAATAAGCGTTGAGCCCTGTAAAGTAATAGTATAAATTGCTTCATTAGAATGATGTGGGATAAAACTTAGTCCCTAAAAGAGAATGCTGTTTTAACTAATCATACCCCACTTATATTATACCATATAAGCTGCCGCCCTTTTGAGCCATCTTATCTACTAACTTTTCTACAGCCGGGTCCTTTTCTAACACGGGTGCGTGGTGAGGCTTAATGCGGGCGTTAATGACAAGCGGGCCGTTGCAGCCCCAGTGCTTATGCTCGGTAAAACTGCGAATACCATAAATATCGTGTGAGGGGTTACTGCGGGTAAAGGTTACCCACACCAGGTTATTGATGTTTTGTGCGGTAAAGCCAGCGTTATCGCATAGCACTATTAATGGCAGGCCTGTAAGGTTTTCATCTTTCAAATAATCATCTAAAATGCTTAAAGCATTTGTTACATCATCTTCGTGCAAGTGCTTGTCAATTTCAATAGCCAATACGCCAGGCATAGCCATTTTAAATACATTAAATGGTCGTGGCAAGCTAAAGCCGGCAGGCAGCTCGCTCCACAATTCGCGCTTCTTTTCGCCGGCTACGGCTATGGCTACCTTGCTGCCGCTGTTGAGGCCGCTGCCGCTGTAGTCAAGCGTATCAATGGTGGTCCGGGTGTAAAAGTGAAGGTCGCGGGTTAAATCAACACGCTCAAGCACATGTTTCAAAAAGCCGGTAATGTCATTAATGTTCAAATCCGGGTTGTCTTCCTTGGCTGCAATAAACAAGTACTTAGCCAGGCTCAGCTGGTTCTTACCCAAAATGTGATTGGCAATGGTAAGTATCTCCTGCGGGCGGCGCTCTTTCAGGTAAGGCGTGTAACGCTCACTGCCAATAGCAAACAATAAGGGGTGCACACCGGCGGCATCTACAGCATTTACGGCATGTAGTCCGGGTATTTCTGATGGCAGGGCTGAGCCGGTTATTTCATGTATTAGCGCACCAAAGCTGGTATCTTCCTGCGGTGGGCGGCCTACCACTGTAAAAGACCATACAGCATCCTTACGATGGTACACATTATGCACCCTCATTAACGGGAAAGGATGAGTTAAGCTATAGTAACCCAAATGATCGCCAAAGGGGCCCTCGGCCTTATTTTCATGCGGCATCACCGTACCTGTAATTACAAAGTCAGCATCGGCCGATATACAAAAGCCTTCAGCATCATAAAAGTACCTGAACCTGCGGTTTCCCAATGCACCTGCAAATGTCATTTCTGATAGCCCCTCGGGTAAGGGCATAACGGCCGCTACCGGATGCGATGGCGGGCCACCTACAAATATGCTGACCTTAAGCGGCTGCCCTTTAGCGTTGGCCTTAGTTTGATGCACTCCAATGCCTCTATGCAATTGGTAATGCAGGCCTATCTCTTTATCAGTTATGTAATCATTGCCGCCCAACTGTATGCGGTACATGCCTAAATTGGCATTCATGATGCCTGGTTTGTCGGCATCCTCTGTATATACCTGTGGCATGGTTACAAAGGGACCACCATCCATGGGCCAATTTACCACCTGAGGCAAGGCGCTTATTAGTGTGCGACCAAAACTGATAGGAGCGCTTTTGCCAGTTTTCATAGGTAGGGCCGATAGTGCAGTGAGTGCCACATTGGCATAGCTGAAAGGCCTTTTAATTGCTTTTATCGGGTCGGTCTTTAAATCAACCAGCGTTTTAATTTTATCCAGCGTATCCCTAAAGATGAAGCGTGAGCGATCAAGTGTTCCAAACAGGTTAGATACTGCTGGGAACTTACTACCCTTTACATTTTCGAATAAAATGGCTGGTCCCTGGTGTTCAAACACCCGCAGGTGAATAGCGGCCATTTGCAAATAAGGATCTACCTCTTCTTTAATGCGTATTAAATGGCCGTTTTTTTCCAGGTCGGTTATGCAGGCTTGTAAGCTTGGGTATCCCATGTTGCAGATGAAGTTTAAACGTTCAAAACTACTTAAAATATCAGCTCAATAAGTTTATAGAGCCACAGGGTTTACCTTTTTATGAAACTATTTGAATGTTAAAACGTGGTTAAAGAAAAAATATTAACCTTATGGAAACTACGGCATTGAGATTAAGCGCAGAAATGGATTTCAAAGTTCCTGTGCAAGTGTTATATAAAGCTTGGGTAACTCCCGAAGACTTGAAACAGTGGTGGCATCCATCAGAAAATCATTTACAAAATGTGGAGCTCGATATTCAGGAAGGTGGGCAGTTTAAGTACGAGTTTGTGGGAAAAGATGAACAACCTTCGCTTACCATAACCGGTGATTATAAAGAAGTAAAAGAAAATGAAAAGCTAGTATACAGCTGGAACTGGACTGTGCCAACAGCCGAATTAAAACCGAGCGAGCATTTGCTCTCCATTATGTTCGTATCGGAAGGTGAAGGCAGCCGGATTAAAGTGGTGCAGGAAAACTTTCAGAGTGAAGAATCAATTAACCCACACCAGGAAGGGTGGGAAAAGGCCTTGAATGATTTACAGGCCTATTTAAATCAGTAAGCTTAAATTAAATTTGATAAATTGGGCAGTGCATTTATTCGTGCACTGTTTTTTTATGTCTATCAAAAAATTATCGGCCGTTTTCAGTGTGCTGGCTTTAGGCACTTCATTAGTTGCCGTTGCGCAAAGTAATAGCGGCAACAAGCTTTTCAGTGCTGCTACTTACACCAAATATGTAAAAGAGCTGTCGGCGGATGATTTGCAGGGCCGCATGCCTTTCAGTGCCGGCGAAACCAAGACTATAGCTTACCTGGAGCAGCAGTTTAAGGCATTGGGTCTTCAGCCGGGTAACAAAGGTAGCTATGTGCAGGAAGTACCCATGGTCGCTATCAGCTGCAATCCTAACCCCTCAATGACCCTTGGGCAGCAGGATAGAGTGCCGAATGCTGACTATCAATTGCAAGGCCTGAGGGATTACGTATTGTGGACGCGCCGGACAGAAAGTAACATTGACGTTAAAGGGGAATTGATTTTTGCCGGCTTCGGCATAACAGCTCCCGAGTTTAACCATGATGATTATGCCGGACTTGACGTAAAAGACAAAATTGTGGTAGTGCTTGTAAATGACCCTGGTTACTATGATGCCAAACAGTTTAAAGGCAAAACCATGACTTACTACGGCCGTTGGACCTACAAGTACGACGAGGCTGCACGGCACGGCGCCAAAGGCTGCTTAATTATACATGATACTGGCCCAGCTGCTTATGGCTTTGGCGTGGTGCAAAACAGCTGGAAGGCTACCAAATTATATCTGGATAACAGGGGCCATGAAACATATAAGTGTGCTATTGAGGGCTGGCTCTCGATGGATGCTGCCAAGTTAGTATTTGGAGGAGAAAGGGGTTACAAAGCAATGCTCGAAAATGCACTGCAACCAGGTTTTAAGGCTAAGCCGCTTTCGCTCACCTTGAATACATCATTAGCCGTAACAGCTACCTACAAAAAATCGCACAATGTAATAGCCACTATACCGGGCAGTAAAAAGCCGGATGAGTGCATTATTTACTCGGCCCACTGGGATCACCTGGGCATAGGTAAGCCCAACGCAAAAGGAGATACCATTTACAACGGTGCCGTTGATAATGCCAGCGGCACGGCTGCCTTGCTCGAACTGGCTCGCGTATTTAAAAGGAGCAAGATTAAGCCCGCCCGTAGTATCGTGTTTCTGTCGGTAACGGCTGAGGAGCAGGGGTTGTGGGGATCTGCCTGGTATGCCGAGAACCCGGTTTTCGCCAAAGAGAAAACTGTGGCCGATATTAATATGGATATGTTTTACCCGTATGGCAAAACTAAAGATATTGGATTGGTAGGCTTTGGCCAATCAGAACTGGAAGATTACTTGAAGGAAGCTGCCAAGGGGCAGGGCCGTTACATCGCACCCGAATCTGACCCGTCTAAAGGCATGTACTTTAGGTCTGACCATTTTAACTTTGCCAAGATTGGCATACCTGCCCTGTACACCGAAAGCGGTATAGATCTAGTGGGTAAAGGCAAAGCAGCCGGCACTCAGCTGCATGATGATTTTACTGCCAAAACCTACCACAAACCATCAGACGAATACAATGCCACCACCTGGGATGTAAGCGGAACCATACAGGATTTGCAATTGCTTTATGCCGTGGGTTACAAGCTCGCTTACTCCACCACGCTATGGCCTAAATGGAAAGCAGGTTCGGAGTTTAAAGCTATACGTGATAAATACAGGAAGTAAAAGTTTTGTAAGGCCGGGAAACATTACCGGCCTTTGTTTTTTTCTGGTCTGAACAGGATTTAACGTAAAAGAATATGCCTACCCAAACCAAGCCTTTTAGCAGGAAGAACATAAAACCGGCAAAGCCTATACGTTTAAGCCATTTTATCATTGAGTTGATATATCAATACAAATTAATAATTTATTCTATCATCAACCAAGTGCGCTACAGTTTGTTGTCGCTAAAAAGATTTTATGGCCGACAATAATTCAAACCTGATAACCGAGTTGCATAAACTGATGGATGGAGGTACAGCCCATGCCGGTTTAGATGACGCACTGAAAGATTTGCCAGCGAGCCAGCGCGGCGAGAGGCCTTATGGGTTGCCGTATAGCATATGGCAACTGGTAGAACACATACGCATTGCGCAATGGGATATGCTGGAATTTTGTAAAGACGGCAACCATCAATCACCTAAATGGCCAGACGAATACTGGCCTAAAGAAGCCGTTCCGGCCAGCGAAGATGATTGGGACCGCTCAGTAACGCAAATTAAAACAGATTTGCACGAATTGATGGAGCTTGTTGGAACGGAAGATCTGTACAAGCCTATTCCGCATGGTAGCGGGCAAACTTTGTTGCGTGAGGCATTACAAGCTGCCGATCATACTGCTTACCATACCGCCGAAATTATTGTATTGAGGCGCTTGCTGGGCAGCTGGAAATCTTAATCCAGGCCGGTTAATACCCGCAAAACATAGCATTATTGTAAGGCTTATTTAAGGGCCTTAACAAAGTCAACCACTGCGCCTACCAACTCGGTTTTGATGGGCAGGTTGGGCTGATTGTAGGTGGCTATGTTGGCTGGCGCAGCTAATGGTGCGTCTTTAAGTACATAATTCATCCCCGGAATGATAACCAATTTGGCATCCGACTTGGCTTTCTTTAGCTTTTCGGCATCGGCAACGCTCACCTGTACATCATTAGCGCCTTGTACAAGCAGCACCGGTACTTTTACTTTTTTGATTTCTTTCGTAGGATCAAATCTCATCCAGGTCATGAGGTAAGGTTGCACACTTACACGGGCAATGCTGTATAAAGCCGGATCAACCTGATCGTAGGTTTTCCCTTTGCGCAAACTATCGGTGATTGTCTTAAAGCCTTTAGTTATATAATCGGGTTGCGATTTTAGCTGCTCGGTAATAATCTTGTCGGCTGTCATGCTTTCGCCTTCAACCGAAATAAAGGCGCTTACCGGCTGGCCTGCCGTTGAAAGCATACCTACCAAAGAGCCTTCGCTGTGCCCAAGTATCACCACTTTCGAAAAACGCGGATCATCATGCAATTGAGTTATCAGCGCTACCGCATCGTCAACGTAATCATCAAAACGTAGTTGTGCTTCGCGGGTGGAGCTAATGGTTTCGCCAACCAAACGTTTATCATAACGTAGTGAAGCAATGCCGTTTTTTGCCAGTTCGATTGCCAGTAGCCGGTAACTATTAGTGGTTTGGTTTACTTTAGGTTTGTTGCCGTTGCGGTCGGTAGGGCCAGCGGCTGCTATAATCAAAACAACCGGCACTTTGCCAGTTACTTGTTTAGGCATAGCCAACGTTCCGTGAATAGTACCCGATAGGGTTTTTAGTTCTAAAGGTGTTTCTGCCGTATTAGGGTCGTTGGTATTAGTAGCAGTAGTAGCCTGTGTTTCTGGTTTCAGGTTGTCGAATAACAGCCCGCTAATCTGGTGGGCGGTGTTCATGCTAACTTTCATAGCCAGGCTCGATTTCTGGAAATCAGCTTTGTAAGTGGCTATGTTATCGCTCATGCTCATAAAGGTGGCCTTTTGTATACCACCTAACTGTGTTTGCAGCTGTCCCAGCATTTGCCGGTTCTTCTCTAACGGTAGTTCCTTTTTTACCTCAGGAGAAAACATCAGGAAAATACTATCTGCCTGGTTGCGGTTGTAGTATAGCATAAACTTATTTAATGCCGCACGGTAGTTGCCTGGTTCAGTTTGTGCCAGTGCGGGTAGTAAGCTTAAAAGGAGACTGCTGAGCAGAAGTAATTTTTTCATCATCAAAATATGCTATCAAAAATGCACCTTGTTACCCGGCATGACCAGTTAACGCGCTGCCTATTATAATGGCCAACACCAGGAGCGTTAAGCCTGTGTACAGCCAATCTTTCTCTAACGCAAAACCAATGGCCGAAAATATAATGCGGATCACCGGTGTAGCAATCAGCAATATAATACCAGCTTGTATAATAGCCCTGCCCCTTAGCGTTAATATGCCATGCCATATGCCTAACGGCGTATGTACAAAGTCGGGAACACCTTTAAACTGGCTGTATTGCAACACCTCGGTGCCGTGCCTGTACAAATATAAGCAGCCACCTGCAAAAACAACAAACATGGATATGATCACGCCCAGGCGCAGTATCCAGCCAATAATGTGCTGTATATCTATATCGGTTGTTAGTTTGGGGCTGGGCATAATGAATTAAATTTTGTGAGTTATACCGTTGTAAATCATTTGCGCGGCCAAAAAAGTTACTATAACAGCAAATACCCACCGTACCCATTGCGAGGATTGCGTATGCACCAGTATTTTGGAACCGGTTAATGCGCCCAGCAATACGCCAATTACTACCGGCATAGAAAGACCGGGATCAATATACCCGCGCTGTAAATACACTACGGCGCTGGCTGCGGCTGTAACGCCTATCATAAAATTACTGGTAGTGGTTGATACCTTGAAAGGGATGCGCATAATGCCATCCATCGCCACAACCTTTAATGCGCCCGACCCGATGCCCAGCAGGCCTGATATAATACCGGCAAACAGCATCATAAAAAAGCCGCCGCCTACGTTTACCACGCCGTACTCAACCAAGCCATCCTGGGTAGGGTAGTGGCTGTTTAGTTTCAACTTTTCGGCCAATTGGCTTTTGTGCTGGTTTATGTGTTCTTTTTTCTCTCTAAGCGACATCAGGGCCGAGAAGATCAAGATCAGTCCGAAAACTATAGCAATAACACTGGTTTGAATGTGCAGGGCAAGCATAGCGCCTACCATGGCCCCGATAGTAGTTGCAATTTCCAGGAACATGCCCAGCCGTATATTGGTGATGCCCTCCTTAACATAGGCCGCTGCCGAACCGGAGGATGTAGCGATAACCGATACCAATGATGCACCAATGGCGTAATGAATGTTAACGTTGAGTACCAGGGTAAGCAGGGGTATGATAACCACACCGCCACCCAAACCCGTTAACGAGCCGAGTAAGCCCGCCAGGTACGAGCCGGCTAAAATTATAAGAGTTACTACCAGAACCGTCATGCCGGCGGCTAAGGTAGCAAATTAGCCGCAAGGGGCAAGTAACAAGATGCAAGACAGACAGGCAGCCCCATTAAAATGCCTCGTTCAATCCCAAAAAGAAACCTCGGGCGCCAAACTTTCCAAAAGCATAATCTAAACAAAGATTAGTACGGGTAGCTTTGTTGAAAAGTACGCGCAGGCCACCGCCATAGCCGGGCTGCCATTTTTCAAAGAGCTGCGTACCGGCATCATCATTAGCGGTTTGCAGATGGTAAAAGGCTACGCCGCTCAGAAACTTGTTACGGGTTATAGGGAAGCGATATTCGGCTTCGGTATAAAAATACTGGGTGCCTTTAAAATAACCAATGGTATAACCACGGCCGCTCCGCAGGCTGGGATCTTTGCCGGTGCCAGGTAAATCGAGGTAAGGTAGTGCCCCGCTTAATACGTACGAGCTCCAGTTCCATAATGCAATCACATGCTCGGGATTCCGTTTCGATAAACTGATATATTTCCGCAAATCGTAGGTAAATTGTACGGCATTTTTGCTGCTGGCCATCCAGCGTTGGTTAATCCTGAAGCCGGCATCAGCATAAATGCCTTTATAAGCCCGGTTCTGATTGTCGCGGGTGGTATATTCTGCACTAAAAAGTAAGCCGTTGGAAGTGTAATTATTCAGGTCGAACCCGTTGCGGTCACTATAAATATTATAAGGTGTTAGGTTGGTAGTCGATATCCGGTCTTCTATACTTCGTCTGATATCGAACGATGCGCCTGCGCCCACAAACAGGTTGGGATAAACCTGCTTATACACCTTCTCGCGGATGTTGAAGTAAATGGAGTGTAGCACGTATCCTTTACGTGCAGGGTTGGCCAGCACTTGGTCGGCCGTGCTGCCTTCGGCACTTTGGCCAATACCCAATCCAAAATCGGGTGTAACGGTTTTGGCTACAACCAGGCTACCCTGCAGGTTCCACTTATTTTGTGGCGTAAACACATTGTGGTTAACGTAAAAATAAATGATGCCTTTAGTAGTAATAGATGCAGAGGTTGCCGCTACCGACATTAAGGTGCGCGGATCATTACCCAACTTACGGCCGGCTACCGCTTTGATACCAATTTGCGAACCAATGCTGGGGTTAGAAGCGATGTTTGGAATAATGGTAATGCCTGATTTCTTTTTCAACGAGTCGGGCTTTCTGCCCGGATGAAAGATGGTCGTGAAAAGGTCGCCTACGTCATATTGCTTGTAAAGCGTATCCACTACTTTGAGTTGGCCCAAACGTGCACGGCGCAATGAATCGGCCTTTAGCGAATCGACCGGTGTAAGCTGGGCATAACTGCAAAACGGCATTACTGCAAGCAGAAATGCAAATAAGAAGTTTAATTGTAGTTTAAACGTTATGTAAACGTAATTGCGCTGCCTCATCCGGATGAATTACTGTGTGTTATCTAAAACCTCACTTGTTTCTTGAAAAGACGAAGAAACCATAGAAATGTTTTAGACGGCAACAGTTCATAACGAGCTGATGACAATACTAACCGTTAACGTGCCTGCAGAAATATTTAACTAAGAGAGACTGGCGTTCTCTGCCCCCATATCGGTTATATTGGTGGCTGGTACTTCGCATGGGTAGCCAAACAAGCAGCGTTCTTTAATCATGGTGGCTACTTCGGCCGGTACATATTCTTCCCAGCCATCTGCTCCCTGTTTTATCAGTTCCAAAACTTTATCTGTCTGTACATGCAGGTTGGTTTCGTTATAATGCCTTATATCCTCAATCTTGTCATTGGCAATCAGGTAGCGGTATAAATCAATAAGGTGTGGCGGAAGTGTAAACTTAAGGCAGTTCCAGATCAGGCCATCGCGCAGGGTAGGGTAAACAAACAGTTTTACCTTACGGCTAAACAGCGTAGCAAACGATTCGAGGATACCGCCCGGCAAATTCTGATAATGCTCCTCCGAGAAGATATATTCCAGGTTGGGATAGCCTAAAACCACACCTACCTTTAATTTGGTAATTTTGGAAAGATAGGCCACCAGTTTATAATATTCATGAAAATTGGAGATTAGCACCGTTTGGCCTAACGAACATAAAATATCAACCCGGTCTAAAAAGTCTTTTTCATCAATATCTGCCGTTTCATCGGCATTACGTTCTTTCAGGGCTTGCAGCGTAAGCTCGGTAACTACTACAACCTTGCTTTCGTCCACATCGGGTTCTTGCATAAATTGCTTTACACCGGTGTTGAGCATATCTAAATGCACATTAATCAGCGGCCTGAACCTGCCGCGTATGACCACCATGTGCTTTTTATATAATACCTCTGATGGTTGCATGTTCTTGCCATCCGGACCAAACAGGGCAGCGTCACTAAAACCGTACTTAACCAAATGTAAGCTCATCAGGCGGTTGTCTACCTTGGCAAACCTTAGCCCTTCAAAGCGCACCATATCTATCTGAATGCGGTCTTTAGATAAGTCATCCATCAACGACATCAGGAAAACCGATGGTGTTTCATTATAATAAAAGCAGGCGTATATTAGGTTTACACCTAATATACCTACAGCTTGCTGCTGCAGGTTGGCATCGTTATCAATTAGCTTTACGTGTATAACTACTTCGTGGTACTCGCCATTGGGTTCTAACTGAAAGCGTACACCCATCCAACCGTGGCCCTCGTTGGTTTTATGGTAATTGAGGGTTGAGAAGGTGCCCGAAAAGGCAAAAAATGTTGAGGTGCTTCCGCGTTGTTCGGCTAGCCGTTCTATCATAAGCCCGTATTCGCGCTCCAGCATGGCTATGAGCCGCTGTTCGCTTACATAGCGTTTTACTTTTTGTACGCCGTAAATGGCGTCAGAAAATATCATGTCATAAGCCGACATGGTTTTAGCCACTGTGCCTGATGATGCGCCTGCCTTAAAAAAGTGGGCCGCAACATCTTGCCCTGCGCCAATTTCGGCAAAAGTGCCATAAATTGCAGGGTCCAGATTAATGGTTAGGGCTTTATGTTTGGTACCGATGTTTTTATTGTAGCTGGTGATCATAGACTAAAGTATAACCGATATAATTGATAACGGTTTTTTGCTGCGAGTAGCATAACCTGATAGAACAACGCAAAAATACACCTTTTTACTGAAAGGACGGAGCTTACGTTAAGATAAGCAATTATTGCCGGTAGATGATCGGTTTGCTTGTAAGGCGGAAGGCTATAAAGGTTTAAGCCTGGTTAAGCGGTTTTATGCACAGCTTTTGAAATCTTCATTCTTCAGTAGCCTCATCACTATTCATTTGCTCATGATAGCGAATGATTTTGTGCAGCACTTCTGTTGCGATGTTGAACTCATCTTCGCCAACCAGTAGCTTGTAATTAGCTACCAGGTTAGATAGCCTCAGGTTTGCGGCCTGTACAAATTGTAACCCTTCATCGGTTAAATTAATTTGGTAGCTTCTTTTATCGTTTGATAAGGGCTGCGTGCTAATCATACCCTTGTCTTCCAATTCTTTTACCGTGCGGCTCATGGCCTGCTTGGCCGTAAGCGATCGCTTAGCAATCTCGGTATTGGTACTGCCCTTGGTACTGATGTTGAATATAAGCGGCATATAGGAAAGCTTTAACTGCCCTTGCCCCGGCCTGATGCTTTGATGCGACCATATATCGAGGTGCTTTTTGGCAATATATACCAGCCGTGCCCAATTTTTATCATCGTTATGTTCCGGAAAATCTTTTTTGCTTTTGGATTCCATCATGCTTAATTAATAAAATAGTAAACATTGTTTACTATTTTGCGTTCGATAGGAAGGTTGCTATTTAAATTCAATAAGGCAACCTGCTACAATAAACAAAGATTACTTAAATAGTTATGGAAAAAATAATTCTGGTTGCAGGTGCTACCGGCAATCTGGGTGGCCGCATTGTAAAAGCCTTACTTAAACGCGGTGCACGTGTACGTGCAGTAGTACGTTCAACAACCGACCCGGTAAAAGTAAATGAGCTTAAGGAAATAGGAGTGGAGGTGATGGAAGCAGATTTGCTTAATAAGGCGGAAATTACGGAAGCATGTATGGGCGTCTCTTGCGTAATTTCGGCTGTGCAAGGTTTGCGCGATGTGCTGATTGATATGCAAGGGGTGTTGGTAGATGCAGCTGTAGCGGCAGGTGTGCCACGTTTTATTCCGTCAGATTTTGCATCAGACTTTACACAGCAGCCCATGGGCGAGAATCGCAATTTTGACCTGCGTAAAGAGTTTATGGAACGCATAAATCAAGCTCCCATAGCTGCAACTTCTGTTTTAAACGGTGCTTTTGCAGAAATACTGGGTTATGGTACGCCTGTGCTGGACGTACGTAAAAAGACCGCTGGCTATTGGGAGAATGCCGACTGGCTGATTGATTATACCACCATGGATAATACGGCCGATTTTACAGCAGCTGCGGCTTTAGACGATACTACGCCAAGAATACTACACATTGCCAGCTTTCAGCTTACACAAACCCAAATGGCTGCTGTTGCCAGCAAAGTAAAACAGGAAGAATTTAAGCTGGTAAATATGGGTACTTTGGAAAGCCTTGCCGCCTATAACAAAGCCGAAAGGGCGGCCCATCCCGAAGGCGAAAATGAAATTTATCCACGCTGGCAAAGCAGCCAGTATATTCAGAGCATGTTTACCATACAAGCCCGGCCGCTCGATAATGACCGCTATGTGGACGTTAACTGGACAAGCGCTGAAGAAGTAATTGCCGGGTTTTAAATACGGCTTGGTTATTTAAAAGAACCGGTGTTTACTACTTACGTGGTTACACCGGTTCTTTTTGTTAACGCTTATTTAGTATGCCAGGTAAATGCCAAAGTACCAGGTCCACGTTATAAACAGTACCTGCAGAGGTACGCGGAACCATAGATAACTTAAACCGTTGCCGGTGTAGTCTGCCCTTTCTAAATTAATATGCTCACGGGCTGCTTTGATATTGCCGGGCAGTATTAGTACAAAAAAAGCCACAAGCAGGATGGCCGTTATGTTGGTAGCAGCCGGTATGAGTAAGCCAATACCTGCTATAACTTCCAATACACCCGTACCGTAAACAATGGCTTTTTTGTTTGGTAGTGCCTTGGGCAGCATGAGCGCCATACCGCGCCAGAATACAAAGTGGGCAACTGAAGTAAAAGCCAGCATGGCGGCCATTGCTATACGTCCGCTTAGCAATAGGGCAACTTGCCCGCCACTAAACCAGGTAAGCAAACAACTTAAGCCAAACACACCTAAAAGTACAAAAAGCGGTTTCATAGCGTAAAGTTAGGCTGGACAATAATGGTGCTAATGCCTTTCCGGACGAATGGTAGGAAACAGTTGCTGAATAGTTTTGTACGCCGTAAATTGGTACAGCATGCCTGGGCAGCTGGGCTTGCTGATGACGCAATACGCGTATTCAACTACTCATTGGCAAGGTGTTTCAACAACATTTTTACGGACCTCCCCTAAAAGCCTAATGCATTATGTGCTAAAATTTAGTAGTGTTTACTCACTGGCGCAAATTTGTCACTAAACCTTTAGAATGTTGATAGGCAAAGTGTGTCGGAAGGGGCGCATGCCTGATGGAACACCCCATTTAACCTTTTTAAGCTATGCTTTAACAAGGCGTACTAAGGCGTGGTTACGGCAACCGGCAGTACCTTGCCATTAAAAAACTTATGACCGGTAATAGCAAAATCGGCAATGTACTTACCCATTTCAAAGGCCATCACCGGCGATTGATAATCCGGAAAAGCTTTTTCCAGCATCTCGGTTTGAGCCGAACCCAAAGCCAGGCAGTTTACGCTGATCTGCTGATCGCGCAATTCGAGCGCCAGGCACTCGGTAAGTGTGTGTAGCGCCGCTTTACTGGCAGAGTAAGCCGATAATCCGCCAAACTTAATACTACCGGGAAAGCCACCCATGCTGCCAATGTTTACAATATGGCTGCCCTGAGCCATTTGCGGCAGCAGGTTTTGTATCATGCGCACATGCCCCAAGTAATTGCTTTGCAGCATTTCAACAAAGTCAGTCTCGTCGGTTTGGTTAAATGGTTTGTTAATTAAAGCGCCGGCGTTATTAATAAGTACATCAATCTTACCTTCAAAGCGGCTGTTCACAAACTGCTGCAAGCCGTCGTAGTCATCATGTACAATATCAAACGCAACAGGAAACAAAGTGCACTCCGGGTTTAAACCTTTCGCAATTTCCAGTAAACGGGTAAGCTTATCCTGTGAGCGGGCCAATGCAATTATTTGATGGTTGTTGGTTAGCGCAAGTTCAATTACTGCCTCAAAACCCACGCCGCTGCTGGCACCTGTAATAACAATGTTCATAAACGTTTTTGCTAAAATGCTTTTTAGAAAAGCCTTATCAATCAACAGTAAATTATTGTACTGGTTTTTGGGCCAGTTCCTCGTCCTCGTCCACAACCGGCGGTACGCCTTCTTCCAGCTTATCCTCCCGGAAAACATAGTACACACCTACTAACGATACAATTGCCGATATAACATAGAACGACAGGCTTACAAACACAGCAAGATTGGCATTCATATCAAATATGGTAGACAGCCAAGTGAAGATATACTCTCGCGCACCCAAACCACCCAATGTAAATGGAAATACCGCAGCCAATGATGACATTAGAAAGCTGAGCAAATAAGGAGCAAACTTACCATCAAAATGCAAGCCCAGCAGTACCATTAAAACCGTAAGTACCTGCAGCGATTGTACGCCTACTGCTTTAATGTGTGCCTCAAAGAAATAATGGGTATATTCCTTAAAAAAGCGCCGCGCCACAAAGTAGTAAACAGCTGTGCCCGCTAAAAAAATAGTGAGTGGAATAGCAATATGAATTTCAACCTGCGGTACGAATAGAATTAGTGCTACCGTAATTAACCCAATAGCCCAAAAGCCGCTTAAACGGTCAAACAATATAGCCCAAAATACTTTTTTAGCAGGTAAGTTGTACCGTTGGTTAAGCAGGTAAATTTTATAGCCGTCGCCACCAATGCCGCCTGGCAGGCACAGGTTATAAAACATACCTAATAAATAAAGCCGCAAGTTGAAGGCAGTGCCCAACCTGAGATGAATGGATTTAAAAAAGCTTAACAGCCTGGATGCCGATACAATGGTAGAGGTAAAAAAGCATAACAGCGCGGCCAGCATCCACCAGGGATTAGATTGTAAGATCAAATTTTTGACCTTGCCAATTTCAATTTTGCTAAAAACGTAGTAAAGTAAAGCCGATGTAACTGCAAGCTTAAGCAGCAGTTTGGTGATGCTCCATAAAGTATCTTTCCAGGTTTTCGGCTTCGTGACAGTTTCTTTATCAGTCATTTCAACGGCAAAACTATGAAAAATCGCTGAAAAGTGAATACTGGCGGCTTAAGTAGCAATCAGTTTACAAAGTGTATCCCTTAAAAAAACATCTTTTTGTAATAACTATGAATGCCAGTTAACTATTCATTGTTTACAACCAATTATTCAGTTCACAATCTGTATTTTTGCGCAAATTTTTTATAGCCCATGAGCAAAGTAAAAGTAGGTTTGGTACAGATGAGCTGTACAGCTGATAAGCAGCAAAATTTACAGAAAGCTATTGAAAAAGTACGCGAGGCAGCCCAACAGGGTGCCCAAATTGTGTGCTTGCAGGAGCTTTTTACTTCGTTGTATTTTTGCGATGAGGAGAATTACGACAATTTTGAGTTAGCTGAGGCAATACCCGGCCCGTCAACAGATGAGCTGTCTAAAGTGGCGGCTGAGCTGGGGGTAGTTATCATTGCGTCGCTGTTTGAGAAACGTACGCAAGGGTTGTATCACAACACCACAGCTATATTGGACGCTGATGGCGCCTACCTCGGTAAATATCGTAAAATGCATATTCCGGATGATCCGGGCTTTTATGAGAAATTTTATTTTACGCCAGGCGATTTAGGTTATAAAGTATTTCAAACCAAGTTTGCAAAAATAGGCGTGCTTATTTGCTGGGATCAATGGTATCCTGAAGCAGCCCGCATTACCGCTTTAATGGGCGCCGAAATCTTATTTTATCCAACGGCTATTGGCTGGGCATCAACCCAGGATGTAGACACTAACACCGAGCAATACGATGCCTGGCAAACTATACAGCGTTCGCACGCGGTGGCCAATGGCGTGCATGTGGTAAGTGTGAATAGGGTAGGCGAGGAAGTTGGCCTCAAATTCTGGGGTGGATCTTTTGTATCTAATCCATTTGGTAAGGTTATTTTCCAGGGGGATCACCGGGAAGAGCAGGTAACCACTGTTGAGCTTGATTTAGCTAAAACAGATTACTACCGCACCCACTGGCCTTTCCTACGCGACAGACGCATAGACACCTATCAGCCCATTACCAAACGCCTGTTAGACGATGAGTAATTTTGATAGCTCGCCTGCTAAGCAAGGCTTTGCTTTTCCGGCCGAATGGGCGAAGCATACGGCTACCTGGCTGAGCTGGCCGCATAAGGAAGCCTCATGGCCCGGAAAGATTGAAACTATATTTGCCCGCTACAGTGAGTTCATAAAAGAAGTTACTGCTGGCGAGTTAGTACGCATTAACGTGGCCGACCGGCAAATGGAAGAATTTGCAAAACGTCACCTCTTAGAAAATGGTGTTGACTTAAGCCAAATTGAGTTCTATAACTTTCCTACGAATGATGCCTGGTGCAGAGACCATGGTCCGGCGTTTTTGATAAATCGCGATACTAAACAAAAAGTGGTGGTTGACTGGGGCTATAACGCCTGGGGGGGTAAATATCCGCCGTATGATTTGGATGATGTGATTCCGACCCGTATAGCCGAACATTTTAGCCTGCCGGTTTACCATCCGGGTATTGTGATGGAAGGTGGCTCGGTTGATTTTAATGGTGCAGGTGCAGTACTTACCACCACCGCCTGTTTATTGAACCAAAACCGGAATCCACATTTAAATCAGCAACAGATAGAAGAATACCTGCAAAACTACTATGGTGTGGAGCAGGTACTTTGGCTTGGTGATGGTATTATTGGGGACGATACGGATGGCCATATTGATGACATAACCCGTTTTGTAAACGAGGATACCGTTGTTACTGTTGTTGAGGAAAACAAGAGCGATGAAAATTATCACCTTCTTCAAGAAAACCTGCAAGCGTTAAGGCGTATGCGCCTGCTAAATGGCAAACAGCTAAACGTAGTTGAATTGCCTATGCCTACGCCGGTTATTCATGAAGACCAATTGCTACCGGCCTCATACGCTAACTTTTATATTAGCAATGCAGCCGTGGTTGTGCCAACCTACCGCTGCGCCAGCGATGACAAAGCATTAGATATTATAACACAATGTTTCCCCGATCGTAAAGTGGTAGGAATTGATTCTACCGATATTATTTGGGGTTTAGGTAGTTTACACTGTCTCAGTCAGCAAGAACCGGAGATATAATAAAACAAAAAAGCCCTGCTCACCTGAGCCGGGCTTTTTTGTTTTTAACCAGTTAAGGTTATATCAAAGCAGCTCTTTCCGGGGCCTAGCTTTTGGGCGTAAACTTTATTACTTGGTTGGCAATAGGTTTTAAAGTTTTCAAGTAAGCAAAAATCGCCTTCAAATCACTGTCTTTCATGCCGGCATACATCGTCCACGGCATAATAGAATTAAACTCGTTCGGATTAACCGCGCGATGTGCCGCATTGGCATTTCGGTACTGCGCAAAGCGGCTTAAAAAGCTGGCTTCCGTCCAACCACCAAGTCCGGTAGATACATCCGAAGTAATGTTAGCCGACGCTATATCGCCGCCGGGCATCGGAAATTTGCGGCCACCACCAAATTCGGTTCCTGCTATAGCAGCTCCTTTATCATCTACCCGGGTATGGCAATCCTGGCAGGCTGCTACGGTAACTAAATACTTTCCGTAAGCCAACTGGTTCGTGGTATCCGGTTTTGCCTGTAAACTGGCTTTAACGGGCATAGTACGCATAATGAGGTTAACCGGAAAATCGGCTTTTGAGGCAGGTACCTTATTCTCAATAGCAGGAATGCTGCGTAGATAAGCAATCACAGCAATTACATCAATCGAATCGGCATGCCCATAAGCGTGGTAGGGCATAACGGGGAAAATGGGCTCACCTCCTTTGGTAACACCTGTAGTAATGGCCCTGAAGATCTCCCCGTCAGTCCAGTCTTTTAAACCGGCCGGTGTAATGTTACGGGCATAAAACGTACCCGGAAAGCCCATCTCCGGCCCAAAGCGGTCGCCGCCTTTGCCCAATGTGCCTTCAACCATCGGGCCGGCAAATTGGCTAAAGTTACGCGTGCTATGGCAGTCCATACACGCCATTACATGCATAGCCATATAGCGGCCACGTTCAACTAATGCCTGAGTGTTTTTAACATGAATTTCTGGAGGCGGACCAACATTCGGTTTGGCCAGTTTAAGGTAGCTTACACCGGAAGCTATTACTACAGCGAGCAAAAGGAGGATAATAATGACAATCTTACCCAACCTGTTCTTTTTTTTAGGCATATTTTTAATGTAATAAGGTTATAATTAGGACGTTGCTTACCGGCAATAAGTTACAAACAAATTCTTTACCGACAAAATCTTGCCGTTTACCGACATACTACAGCCGGTTGCCAGTTTTGAGTAGGCATTTTTTAAGTATTGCTGTAGTTTTGAATCATCAAATACATAGCATATACATAATCATGAGTATCGAACCATCATATCCTAACTCTCCGCAAAATAACGGTAAAGTTTTTGCCGGATTGATTTTACTAGCTGTAGGCAGTTTGTTACTGCTCCATCAATTTGCCGACTTCTTTTTTCCGAGCTGGTTGTTTAGCTTCCCCATGCTGCTGATAGTAATAGGGCTTTTTGTTGGCTTCAAGAATAATTTTAAAAGCTCTGCCTGGCTTATATTAGTAGGTATCGGTGTATTCTTTTTATCAGGCCGTATTCTTCCGGATTTTAATTTACGGGCTTTTTTCTGGCCATTAGCAATTATTGGCGTGGGTTTATGGCTTATTGTTAAACGTAATCATACACCTGCGTACAAAAAGAAGTGGAAAGCAGATCAATTTAATAATGCAGTTGAGGCAGATTACGTGGTAAGGCCGGATGGTTCAACCGAAATGACTGATGCAGGCACCGGCGGTAGCGATTTTACTGCTAAGGAAAAGTACACTACCCAGGGCAAAGGCGATGATGTTATTGAAGCGGTTTCTGTTTTTGGCGGTATAAAAAAGACCATACTCTCTAAAGATTTTAAAGGAGGGGAGATAATAAACATTTTTGGCGGTGCCGAGCTGGATTTTACGCGGGCAGATATTAACGGTATAGTAGAGATTGAGATTGTGCAAATATTTGGAGGTGTTAAGCTTTTGGTGCCCCCGCACTGGCAAGTACGATCTGATGTGGCAGCCATATTTGCCAGCGTTGATGACAAGCGCTTTGGCAATGCAACCGCACAAAGTTCTGACAAGATATTGGTATTAAAAGGCACCTCAATTTTTGCAGGTGTAGATGTTCGTAGTTTTTAAACTTTAAAATTCAGGAATCATGAACTGGTATTTAATCATCGTTAGCGTATACACCATTTTAAAATTGATAATTGGCTTTTTAGCCGCGCCTATCAATTAACAGCGTTGAGCTTAAATCTTTGACCCCGCATGACCTCATCATCCACGCTGTTTAGAAAACTGAACCTGGCCTTTATAATAGGTGGCCTGGTTTGGGCGGCTTTACAAACTTATATTATACATAGTTTCGGCTTCGATTGGTATATAGCCGGTTTGGATAGTATGGTAAGTGCCGTACCACTGGCTGCAGCTTGCTGGCTTATTGATAACAACCTGCGTTATTACCAGCCCGGCAAAGGCAGTTACATTAATTTGTTTATATGGTGTGTTGTGCTGGCTGGCGCTTGTACGTTGGCTGTTAGATGGGCGTTGCCCTTTTTAAGTGTGGGCGATACTTACATCGCCTTTTTAAAGCAATCGTTGATCATCAGGCTGTTCACTAACTTTTTGGCTATTGGCTGGATGGCCATGATTAGCTTGGTTTGGTACGTGCAGCAAGACCAAAAGGAGAACGAAAAGCGCAAGACTGAAGCCGAGCAGTTAGCCCGTGATGCGGAGCTATACAATTTGCGCCAGCAGCTACAACCCCACTTCTTGTTTAATAGCTTAAATTCTATAAACGCCCTTATTGGCTTTAAGCCCGATGAGGCGCGGAGAATGATTCACCAGTTGTCTGACTTTTTACGTGGCACTTTAAAAAAAGACGACCAGCAGCAGGTAAGTTTAAGTGAGGAACTGCAACACCTAAATCTGTATTTGGATATCGAAAAAGTACGTTTTGGCCACCGTTTGCAAACTGAGATTAGCTGTGACGATAAATGCAGACAGGCCATGTTGCCACCGCTGCTTTTACAACCAATTGTTGAAAATGCCATAAAGTTTGGTTTGTATGATACGACCGGCGAAGTAACCATCAGTGTACGGGCCGAAACTGAAGATAACTACCTGTTAGTGATGGTGCAAAACCCTTACGATCCGCAAACATCTCGGCCGCGGCATGGTACCGGTTTTGGCATACGTGGCATTCAGCGCCGGCTTTACTTACTATTTGCCCGTAATGATCTGGTGGAAACTTACCAAAATGATGATATATTTACCATCATGATTAAGATACCACAGGTATGACACGCGTACTGATTATTGATGACGAACCTTTAGCCCGCATGGTAGTGCAGGAATATTTGCAGCCTTTTAACCAACAGGTACAGGTATTGCAGGAATGCGGCGATGGTTTTGAGGGTATAAAAGCCATTATGCAACACCAGCCCGACCTGATATTTCTGGATGTACAAATGCCTAAAATAAACGGCTTTGAAATGTTGGAACTGGTGGATCAGCCGCCGCAGGTTATTTTTACCACTGCATTTGATGAATACGCTATAAAAGCTTTTGAAACTCATGCGGTAGATTATCTCTTGAAACCTTTCAGTCGTGAACGCTTTAATAAGGCTATAGAGAAGTACCTGGCGCAAAATTCAGTTAAGCCTGCTGTTAAACCGACGGAAGCTTTATTAGAAACTGCTTCGCAATCACCAGCGCAGCATGAGCGCATTGTGGTCAAAACCGGTACTAAGGTAAAGATCATTCCGGTGCATGACATTGAGTATCTTGCTGCTGATGACGATTATGTTAGCATTTGTACGCCCGAGGGTTCATTTTTAAAGAACAAGACGATGAGCTTTTTTGAGCAAACCCTTGATGCCCGCCATTTTGCCCGTGTGCACCGTTCTTACATTATCAACTTATCGCAAATTACCCGTATTGATCCGTTTGAGAAAGATGCACATGTTGCCATCCTGAAATCTGGAACCCGTATTCCGGTTAGCAAGGCCGGGTATGCCAGGTTAAAGCAGGTATTGGGCATTTAAAAGAAGTATTGCTCTTAAGATGATTTATTCAAATGCCTGTCAGTCAGAACTTACAGTTTATTGTAAAACTCTATAACCTTCTCTAAATCTGTGTCGTCTTTTAAATTAATGCTATTTTTTTCTATATAGGCTAACACTTGGTTTTGTTTGTCGGCTAATATTGTGGCTATAGCACTCTTTTTTCTGGAGAACTTGATCATCTGACTGTCTTTATAAACGTAATAATCATTTAAAGAGTTGAACTGCGTTGCCTTAGTATTGTTATAAGCGTTCTCTATCTGTAGTTTTTTTGCCGGCTTTTTCAATAAAGAAGCTTTTCCATTAGTTAAAACCTGATATAAAGTTTGATTATTATATTCAGCTACTGACGGAAAACCACTTTTGAAAACTAATGGTTTATTAAGATCAGTGTAAATCACCAATTTTTCGATGTTGTTTGGAACCACCTTTCTGTTGCTTGCTAATACCTCAACTTTGTCATTCCATAGATCATACTTCACATTAAGATTACTGTACTCATCACCGTCTGTTGTGACAATTTTGCCAGTTGCCCAATTGTCATTCAAATATCTGCTACCTGAGGTATTTAAATAAAAGTTTTCCATCTCTCTTTGAGGATCATAAACTACGGCGGGAGCCATTAATGCTGTTGGTAAGCCGAAGGCTCGTGCTGTACAGTCTGACTGTGCAAAGGACAATTTAACATCAATAATAAACAATACAATTGTGCCGGCGCCAATTAAGCATGATTTTAGAATTTGATTTTTCATAACTGTAGATAATGGGTTTATAATCAAATGTTTAAATTTACTTAAGGTTTTGATAATTGCAAATAAATTTTACAGAATTACATTTTAAAAGCCCAGATTATTTCCTCTACTGGTGCAGAGACAAAATGCTTCTTAAAATCTTCGTTGTCTTTAAAGTGTAATTGAGGTATTATTCTTTTTTCCAACCTTACTTGAAATTCATCTTCTTCAAATGGCCAAGGGGTGACGGTTAATTGCCCATTTGATTTTTGCCGTAGGTGGTAGGTGGTGTTTGAGGGGCCCTGGCTTATTTCAATATTGCGCTTCTCGGGCTGCACCTCATTGCGGCAAAGCAATAGTGAGCAAGCATCGCACCATTCCAACAAACGGTATATCCGGCTAGTTTCCTGTTCATCAATTGCTAAGTTGGTACGCCATTGCTTTTGCAAACGGGCTTGCTCTTTTAAAAAAGGCTTTACTAACGGATTACTGTCTGCCTCTTTTTCAAAAAGGAAAACCATATGCATGGAAGTAAGCAGCGCTATATAACGGCTTTTAGATAGCGATATATTAGCCATTAACCGGCAATGTTCCGGGTCGAACAATTGCATGTCAAAATTTAGTGGGCCACCTTGTTCGGTCAATAATTGGTCTGATTCGAGCTCGGTGCGGGCATCATCATGCTCGGCAATGGCCAGCAACGTTTCTGTCCAGCGCGTTGGGCGCTCCTTCTTATTCCAGTGCATGGCCAACTGGGCAGCCAGTAAGCCGTGTGCACGTTGTGTTATTACTTCCCATCCCTGGTTGGTATAATTTACAATCATTTATAGTTGTTGCATTTGCTTTACTATAAACCTCTAACCAGATTCAAATGTGTGATGTAAATATAAAAAACACCGCGGCTTAAACACTAAGCTCGCTTGCCGGTAATTTAAGAAGCAAACCGCCGTTGCAGAATTGCGTAAAATTTGTCTACCGTATCGGGCTTATCGGCCCAATTATTTTTGGCGACATAGTTCGACTTCAGGAAGCGGTCGGCTTCGTCAAACGTCTTGCACCGGTTAAGCAATTCAATAGCTTCGCTATAAGCCAGGCTGTAGCCATTAAACAGGTCCTTTACAAACAGCATCTTATCATTCAGGTTAATTGCCGATTTAATATCAGTAACCGATTGAGCATGTGATGTGCCAGTGGATGCTTGTTTACTGCCGTTTAACTGGGCCGATAGCCGCTCATTTAATGTTAAAGGCTGCTCAGGCTCGGGCTTAGCTGGTTCAAAAACGGGTGGTGCATAAGTTGTTACAGGCTCCTGTGCTATAGGCTCAAAAGCATGTTGTTGTATTGTTGCAAGCTGTGGCGTAGGTTCTTCAACAGGTGCAGGCGCAGTGGGTTCTTTAACGGGTTCGGCCGGGGGCTGTGGTTCCTCTTCGTCGGGTTGTTGTATTTCAGGAGTGTATGCAGGTTCTGTTTCTGCTGCAGGCGCTTCAAACAGGGGGGCAGCTGGTTCAGTAATATCTACATGTACTGGTGTTGGCTCTTCTTCGGTATGGCTGCTGCTTAAGCTAAAGCTATGCTGTTCGCTGCTTACTTCTGGTTCATGCCTAAAAAAGCCATAAGTGTCCTGCGTATGCTCAATAACTACATCATGGTGGTGGTTATTATCTTCTTCAGGCAACTGTTGCCAGGCTGATTCCGTGTTAGCTGCAGTAAATGTTTCAGTCACTTCAGGCCTTACTTGTTCATCCTCTTCGGAGTTTAAATGATAGTTTATCGCTGTTTCCGACAATGGCGGTAGTGGCGTATTTTCAGGCAATTCGAATACGTTAGCCTGGGGTATTTCATTGTCCTCGGTGGTTACTGGTTCAAGCAAAAGCGTGGCGTGATCATCGGTATGTTCGGGCAGGCTTAATTTTGCATCATGTAGCTGTATGTTAATCTTTCTGAGTATTTCGGTATGATCGGTTAAAAACTTGGCATTGGCTGCAAATAATTCAAGTTCTAAGTCGTTCTGATGCATTTCTTCTGCTTGCAGATACTCGTACTGCTCGTTCAGCTCTTTCAGTATATTGCCTATCTTTCTTAATATCTCCTGCTGTTTCATGTACCGGGTGTTGAAAATGTATCCACTCAAAAGTAAGATATAATTCTGATATTAGCCGGCTGTAAAAAATTCTGGAATGCTGTTTAGTGAAGATGTTTTTAAAAGGCGCAGTGAACACGGCGGTAGTATTGAAGTGGTATGCGGATCTATGTTCTCAGGCAAAACCGAGGAACTTATACGCAGGCTTCGACGTGCACAAATTGCGCGTTTGCAGGTGGAGATTTTTAAACCCAATACAGATACCCGTTATGATGAAAGCGCGGTAGTATCTCACAACCAGAACAGCATTCCCTGTACCCCAGTTGAAAGCTCATCGGCCATTTTACTTTTAGGCAGCCATGTACAGGTAGTTGGTATTGATGAAGCCCAGTTTTTTGATGATGAGCTACCCTACGTATGTAATGCGCTGGCAAACAGAGGCGTTAGGGTTATAGTTGCCGGTTTAGATATGGACTATAAAGGCAAGCCTTTTGGCCCCATGCCTGCTATTATGGCCATGGCCGAATCGGTTACCAAAGTACATGCTGTTTGTGTAAAATGTGGCAATCCTGCTTTATACTCTTACCGGCTGGTTGCTGATGGTAACCGGATATTGCTTGGCGAAAAAGAAAGCTACGAACCCCGCTGCCGCCCCTGCTATATGGAAGCATAAAACAAGCTTTTTATTACGCTTACTTTAAGATTCCTGAACAAATTGTTGCCGCTATTGGTTATTAAGTAATATAACCAACCAATTATGAGTGTTAAACTGATAGCTATTTTGCATTGCCATGCTGATGCGGAGGAAGCATTTGAGCAGGAGTTAAAAAAACTGGTTGAAACATCATTAAGCGAAGAAGGCTGTATGAGTTACGAGTTGTACCAGTACAATGATGAACGCTGCCGGTATGTGATTATAGAAGAGTGGGAAGACGAAGAATCATTAAAGAAGCACCAGGAAGCTGTGCATTATAAACATTTTGTTAGAGTATCGCCAGTGTTGCTAACCAAACCTGCCAAAATTAAGACATTAACCAGGCTTGTGTAATAAGCCCTGGCCTTTAAAAATTTGCAGTATTTAAGTAGCATAGTAAAACAAAAAGCAGGGGTATTGTTGTTTACTATTTAAGAATTAATGAGGCTTCAATAATAGCTGAAGTCATTTTTTTAGATAGATCACGTTATTTTACTTACCGCTACGAGTTATGGCTAAGAAAGTTCTGCTTATTGAAGATGATAAAGACATAAGAGATACCATCACCTATGCCTTAAAGGAGCATGGCTACGAAGTAATAGCATCAGAAGATGCCAGAATTTTGAAGGACATTGCGCAGATCAATCCAAGTCTTATTCTGTTGGATAATTGGTTAACCGACTGGAAAAGTGATGCCAATGGGCAGCAGCTAAGTAAGGAGTTAAAAACCAATCCTGCTACTAGTCATATTCCTATAATAATGGTATCGGCAGTTAGCAATATTAAAGAAGTTACTGAAGCTGGCTTAGCCGATGGTTATCTGAAAAAGCCTTTTGAGTTAGCAGACCTTTTTGCTATTGTACACAAGTTTACAGATTGACACCTGTTGTTGAAACCCGATATTACTAAACAATAAAGCCGCTCATTGAGCGGCTTTATTGTTTTTATTCGTTACTGGCAGCTGAACATATCAACTACTCATTAATCAATCAATTATCTCTTCTTCAAAAATTTGAAGTCTTTGCCTATAAATTTAGCGTTGGCACCTAATTCTTCCTCAATGCGCAACAGTTGGTTGTATTTTGCGATCCGGTCTGAACGTGAGGCTGAACCGGTTTTGATCTGACCGCAGTTAAGCGCAACTGCCAGGTCGGCAATCGTGCTGTCTTCAGTCTCGCCCGAACGGTGACTCATTACCGAGGTGTAACCATTAGTTTGTGCTAATGATACCGCGTTGATGGTTTCGGTTAAAGAACCAATTTGGTTTACTTTAACTAAAATAGAATTACCCACATTGGTATCAATGCCTTGTTGTAAACGGGTTACGTTAGTTACAAACAAATCATCACCTACCAACTGAACTTTATCACCAATTCTTTCTGTCAGCAATTTCCATCCATCCCAATCGTCCTCGGCCATGCCGTCTTCAATAGAAATGATCGGATATTTTTCGGCTAACTGGGCCAGGTATTCAACCTGCTCAGCGCTGGTACGGATAGCACCTTTTTCGCCTTCAAACTTAGTGTAGTCATATTTGCCGTCTACATAAAATTCAGATGCAGCACAATCAAACGCCAAAAAAATCTCTTCGCCAGCTTTGTAGCCTGCTTTTTCTATAGCTTTTAAAATGGTTTCAACACCATCCTCGGTGCCTTCAAAGGTCGGGGCAAAGCCGCCTTCATCACCTACAGCGGTTGACAGGCCGCGGTCGTGCAAAATCTTTTTCAGGTTATGAAATACCTCAGTTCCCCAACGTAAGGCCTCAGAGAAAGAAGGAGCGCCCACTGGCATAATCATAAACTCCTGAAATGCGATAGGTGCATCAGAGTGTGAACCACCGTTAACGATGTTCATCATAGGGATAGGCAGCGTGTTAGCATTAACGCCCCCAATGTAACGGTATAAAGGCTGGCGGCTTTCTTGTGCAGCAGCTTTAGCAACGGCTAATGATACACCCAGGATGGCGTTTGCGCCTAAGTTGCCTTTATTAGCGGTGCCGTCTATTTCAAGCATTACTTTATCAATGGCATTTTGCTCAAAAACGTCCATGCCTTGTAACTCTTTAGCCAGTTTGTCATTTACATTAGCTACAGCTTGTAATACGCCTTTGCCCATGTATTTGTTTTTGTCGTTATCACGCAGTTCAACCGCTTCGTGAGCACCTGTTGACGCGCCCGATGGTACAGCAGCACGACCTAGAGCGCCGTTCTCGGTTAAAACTTCAACTTCAACAGTTGGGTTACCGCGCGAGTCGAGTATCTGGCGGGCATGTACATTAATAATTAAGCTCATAATGCTATTATAATTTTTTGGTAAGTGTATGGGTATACAATTATTTGCGCGCTAAGATAAGGGCAAAAAATGATATTCAAAGTGTAAAAATTGAATACTTAGTGTTTTGTTTACAATAACTTAGTATGCTACCTGCGTAGCCTTGCAAATAAATAAAAATAACGTTTTAACGGGGCATCTTGTTCCTGACTACTTGCGCAGTATGTTATAAGTGGCAGTTAAGATAAGGTAATTCTTATCAGCGCTTGAAGCTAAATCATAATCACGCTGATTGATGTAGCCAGCCTGAAACGAGAATTCTTTACTAAATTTATATCCGAGCGAGGGAGTAAAGCGGTTCCTTTCTAAATTAGGTTGGTTGTTGTTAAAAAAAACTTCGCCAAAAGCGGCTGCAAAGAATGTATGTGGATCAAGCGCCGGTTTATTGATAGGTATAAAAACGTTGAGCCGGTAACGGAATCGGTTGCGATATGCGGAATTTACCCAGCGCTGCTCAATACGGTAGCGATGTTCCATTTTGATGCGGCTTATGTAGTGGTTGTAAGTAAATTGCTCCCATAAGCGGTTTTCGGTGGCTGATGGACCTTCATCTACTGCATCAAAGCCATAGGTGGTATAGCGGCCTCCGCCTATTAAAAAAAAGCTGTTATCGTCTAAATTATAGCTTACGCCCAGTTTCTCCTCATGGTAATAAAAGTTGCTCACAACCCCGTAGTTACGGTTTTGAGCTTCAAAATAGCCGCCAATCCGGTGTTTGGTATTACCCGGAAGATTAATTGTTATGATATTCCAACTGCCTAACCCATGATTAGTTCCCTGTCCATAGGTTTTAACCGCTGTAATTATGACTATTAAAGTAATGAATATCTGTCTTAACATAAAGCGCGCTTGTTAAGCTAATATTAACAAGCACACAAATATAAGGGTAGTTTAAACTTTATGTTAATTTATTGTTATTCCCATTTGAAAGATTTTACAGCTACTGCATAGATGACTATTCCCCATATAAATAGTATAAGCAACTGGTGTGTAACGTCTCCTAAACCGGCGCCTTCAAACGCTATTTTACGCATTGCGTTGTTTAAGTGGGTTAGGGGCAATGCATTGCTAACAGGTTGCAGCCATGTTGGAAATGCAGAAGTGGAGAAGAACGTGCCTGATAATAGAAATTGCGGTAGTGTAATAATGTTTGAAAGCGGCGGCACACTTGTTTCGTTTTTGGCCAAGCCTGATATGATAAAGCCAAAACCCATAAATATGACCAGTCCAATAAAAGCGAGCAACAACATATTTAAAACAGTGACGGCACCGTGTACCAGCGTAAAGCCAAACGCGTAATGGCCTATGCCAATAATTACAATTGCGCCGAGTAAAGCAAAAGCCACCCGGGCAAGCATCTCACCCAGCACAATGCTATACCTTTGTACAGGTGTAGCAAAAAAGCGTTTTATAACCAGTGTTTGGCGCAGGCTCAGGAACACAAAGGCGGTGCCGAATACACCGATGTTAAGCAAGGAGAAGCCAAGCTGACCGGGTAGAATAAAGTCGATGTACTTGTACTCGCGGCCTTTTACAACAGTTTCTTGCAGTTTAACTATTTTAGGCATGCCACTAAGCGCAAACGTATTAATTTGATAAATAGTACTGTTTAATACCGACTTAAGAATGTTGACTTTATCGGGCGATGCAGCACTGTACTGTGTGCTAACCTCAAAAGGTGATCGGTTTGCTGCTATTGGTGCTTGTGGCAAGGCAGAGAGCGGCGGGTATATAGTGAAGGAACCATTTACCTTGATGTTAATTACGGCATCTATACTGCCTTTTTTTAGATTTTTAAGCATATTAGCCTCATCCTGGTTATGTATAAGGTTAATGATTTTGCTTTGCTTTAAAGCGAGATAAACGAAATTAGTGGTATCACAGCCTTTTGCAACGCCTACATCCACACTTACTGCCCCGCCACCCACATTAGCGAAGATGACAATAAAAATAAGCGGAAACAGCAGGCTGAAAACTACAGCCGATGGACTGCGGAATATAGATCGTAAACTGGCTTTAGTTATGGCTAACGTTGCACGGGTATTACTATAATTGTTCATGTGATTAGGGTTGATTTGTTCGGTGGTTTATTTGTTTTAATGGATTGTAAGAGTAGGGAAAAGCTGATAGCGGTAAGCTGACAAGCAATTCAATTACTCCCTCCATTCCTTTCCCGTAAGGTTAATGAACACATCTTCCAGGTTAGCTTGCTTAACAGTTTTCTTGCGTTCAAAACCGGTGGCTACCAATTCATCAATAAAGCTGTCGGGGGTGTTAATGCCTATTACACGGCCACCATCAATAAAGGCTACCCGGTCACAAAGCTCCTCAGCTTCGTCCATGTAGTGGGTAGTAATTACTACTGTGGTTCTGGCATTGCGTATTTCACGAATAAGTTCCCACAGATTGCGGCGTGCCTGCGGATCGAGGCCGGTTGTAGGCTCATCCAAAAAAATAATGCGGGGGTTGTTAATTAGGGTGGTGGCAATAGAAAAACGCTGTTTTTGTCCGCCCGAAAGGTCTTTGTACTTGGCTTTCGCCTTATCAGTCAGGGCAACTTTAGCCAGCATATCCATGGGGTTAATGTGGTTGCCATACAGACCTGCAAATAGCTCCAGCAGTTCGGTTAAATTGAGGCCTGGGTAATATCCTGCCGCTTGTAGCTGAACGCCAATGCGCTGTTTAATTTGGTTGGCTTGCTTATCGATCGAAAAACCATCAACGCTTACCTCGCCGGATGTTTTGGAGCGAAGCGTTTCAATAATTTCGAGCGTAGTGGTTTTGCCTGCGCCATTGGGGCCCAGCAGACCAAAGATCTCGCCTTCGTATACTTCAAAGCTAATGCCCTTAACGGCTGTAAAATCAGCGTACTGCTTTACCAGATTGTTAACTGAAATGATAGGTTGTGTTGCCATGCCCTAAAAGTAAGGTTCAAGACGTGGCATAGGAAACTATTTTCGGTGAATGGCAGAATTTAAGGGGCGAATGGTGGGATAGAAGTTGTAGATTTTTATGCCTGATGAAGTTTGGTAATCAATTAAGCAGAAGAGAAGGATGTTTGGTCTTCTAAAACAATTATGAGAGGCGTTATACCGGAGCAAGATATGTATCAGGCAAGAGCTCTCACAATTGTTCATGATAGCAATTCTTTAAATTCCGAAAATAAAAGACAACAACATTAAAAATCAAGCGGACCTAACCTGCGCATGTTTTTCATGATGAGATAGCGACGGTGCCTGATAAAACGGGTAGGATTGGTAGCCGATCTTTTTAACGGACTGGGAAAGATAGCCGCAATAGCCGCCGCTTCGCGCCGGGTAAGATTAGCTGCAGGTTTATGGAAATAGTTTTGTGCTGCGGCCTCAGCACCATAAATGCCATCGCCCATTTCAATAACATTCAAGTACACCTCCATAATGCGTTGTTTGCTCCACAACAATTCCATAAGCATGGTAAAATATGCTTCGAATGCCTTACGGATGTAAGAACGGCCTGACCATAAAAAGACGTTTTTGGCCGTTTGCTGAGAAATAGTACTGCCACCAATAACCTTTTTACTCTTTTGGTTCTTGGCGATTGCTCGTTCAATGGCTTTAAAATCAAAGCCATTATGTTCCAGAAAAGACTGATCCTCGCCGGCTATAGCAGCTTTCTTCATGTTTATGGAAATTTCGTCAAAGTCTTTCCATTCTTTGTCAATTTTCCAGGTCTTTCCGGCAGCTTTGCGTTCAAAGCCCCTGCTCATCATGAGCCAGGTTACCGGCGGATTGACAAAGCGGTACAGCAGTACCCATAAAAACGAAATGCCTATAAATGCGATAACAAACAGCCTAACAAAGCGCCAGATCAGCTTGCCAATGCCTCTTTTAATCATGCCATAAAAGTAAATAAAAAAGGTGTTTAGCCTAAACTAAACACCTTTTCAATATTATAATGTTCTCAAATCCGAAATTGACATTCCGGATGCTGAAATCAAAATTACTCAGCTACTACTTCGAAAGGTACCTGAACTTTAACCTCTTTGTGCAGGTTTAAGATTGCGGTGTACTCACCAACAAATTTAGGATCCTCGTTAAAAGTAATGCGACGACGGTCAACCTCAAAACCTTGTTTTTTAAGGGCATCAGCAACCTGGATAGTGTTGATAGCTCCAAAGATTTTACCGCTTTCACCGGCTTTAGCACCGATAGTTAATTTAACGCCTTCTAAACGTGCAGCAACTTCATCAGCATCCTTACGGATTTTGTCTTGTTTAAACTGAGCTTGTTTCAAGTTTTCAGCTAAAACTTTGCGTGCTGATTCGGTAGCCAGGATACCAAAACCTTTTGGGATTAAAAAGTTACGACCGTAACCGGCTTTAACTTTAACCACTTCGTCTTTCTCGCCGAGGTTTTTAACGTCTTGTTTTAAAATAATGTCCATTTTGTTAACCTCCTATATTATTTTAACGAGTCAGTAACGTAAGGTAATAAACCAATGTGACGGGCACGTTTAACAGCCTGGGCCACTTTACGCTGAAATTTCAATGAAGTACCAGTTAAGCGACGTGGTAATACTTTACCCTGATCGTTAATGAACTTTAATAAAAAGTTAGCGTCTTTATAGTCAATGTACTTGATACCGTTCTTTTTGAAACGGCAGTATTTTTTGCGGTTATCGTCCACTTTAGGAGCGGTAACGTATTGAATTTGATCGTTTGCCATAATTAAGCTGCTGCCTCCTCTGTTTTAGGTTTTTTGTTGAAAGCACCGCTGCGTTTTTTCTCATTGTAAGCAATGGCATTTTTATCCAAAGCAATAGTTAAGAAACGCATTACACGCTCATCACGACGGAATTCAACCTCCAGTTTATTGATTAATTCACCCGGAGCGCGGAATTCGGTGAGGTGGTAGTACCCGGTCGATTTTTTTTGAATCGGGTACGCTAGTTTTCTCAAACCCCAATTGTCCTCTTGAACAATTTCGGCTCCGTTATCAGTTAAAAGCTTGCTAAATTTGGCAATTACCTCTTTAGCAGCCTCATCCGATAACAACGGGGTTAGAATGATTACGGTTTCGTACTGTTGCATTTTATACGTTTTGTTAATTAATTACCCGTGCAAAACGGGGACGCAAATGTAGAAATATTTATAGTAAAATGCAAGCCTGATTCGGATAATTAATTGAGCTTGTGTATGCTTGGCATGAAGTTGCCTGTGTTTTACTAATTTGGTAGTAAACTTTTTTAGTGGTTTAAAGTCTAAATATTATATGAAAAGAGCTTACCGCAGCCTTACCTGTATGGTTCTGGTTTTAATGTTAGTGCGCTTTGGTGCGCATGCACAAAGTACGCCGGGAGGTGCGGCATTAAACTTTACAGATTTTGCAGACATGCCCGAACGGGTTATATACTCATCATACGCTAATGATGGGCAGTATTTGTACAGTTTAAACGGTATGTTGTATAATAAGCGTATATCGCCAAAAGCTCTGCGGTTTGACCCGGCCACCAAAAAATGGCGGCAAATAACTGACAAGTTAATACCTAAAATTAATGCGGCCTCCGTTTATGTGCCATCAGTACACAAAATATATATTATGGGGGGTATGAAGGTATTTTCGAACGGCTTATTTTTCAATGTTGAGACTCTTGATACACAAACTGGAGAGGTAAGTATTTTAAAAACAGAAAATCCTAACCCGCAAATAAACTGTGCGCTGGCCGTTTGGGATAACAAGATCTATTTGTTTGGTGGTAGTGATAACGGCTATGGTTCGAGCAGGTTGTATGAGTTTGATGTAGCTACCGAGAAGTTTAAACGTTTAAAGGACATGCCTTTTACTGCGCAAACAGCCGGTACAGTGATAGACGGCGTGCTTTATACTTTTGGTGGTTATAATCCCTACAATAAGTTCATTTTTGATGAAGTTTATGCTTACGATATTAAGACTGATACTTGGAAGCGTGCAGGTAAGCTACCCAACCGGGTGTCGGCTACGGGCATAGCGTCAACCGGCAAAAACGTTTATGTTATTGGATCATACGGCGACCCCGATTTTATTGGGTATTACAATACCGATAGTGGTCAGTTCATTAAATTGAAAAGCAATATGGCCGGAAGGCGTTTTGCCAGCTCGGGAATTGTTGGCCATAAGCTATGGGTATATGGCGGTAGTAGCTCAGTAATTGATCCGGGAGTTATCAAAGTGCAGGCTGCTGACATTCAGTGAGAAATTTTTAAGTAGCTGTATTAAAAATTGTAAACAAAGTTTTGCTACCTATAGCATATGCTAAAGACTATGTACATGTACCGATAACTCTATATTTGCAGCAAACTAACACTTGTCATGCAAAAAATATCTTTGTTGCTTATTATGGCTTTTACTGCTATTACTACACTTAAAGCACAAACCAAGCCCGGCCCGGCCGAAAAGAAACTGACCGACAGTATATGCAATTGTGTAAATCAAGTAAATGTTAGTTCAATAAAAACAACTGAAGCTGCCAACGCGGCTATTATGGATTGTTTTACCAAGTATACATCCATACTTATGGAAATTGCCGAAGAGCGCAAAATTGAATTTACCAATGACGATGCTATGAGCCAGATTGGAACCGATATTGGCAAAAATCTACTAAAGCAGAATTGCAGCAATTTTATTAAGCTCTCTGTAATTTCAAATAAGCAGGATGAAAGTGCTGCCAATAATACCTCAGGAAGCACCACCGGCACCTTTAAGCGTATGGAGAACAAGGGGTTCAATTATATAGTTTTGCTGGATGCCGATAGCAAAGAGCGCACGTTTTTATGGTTGCGGCAGTTTGCCGGTTCAGAAAATTTGTCTAATCGTCCAGCTTTATACGCCGGTAAAAAGGTTAAAATTAACTGGAAGGAGATTGAAGTATACCTGCCGCAGGCAAAAGGCTATTATAAGGTAAAAGAAATCACCGCAGTCGATATTTTGTAACAACCCATTCGGCACATCACAGCTAAGCTTAGGAGTAAAGGCATTGTATTTAAGGGCACAGCAACTTGCTTGTGCCCTTAAATAACCATTACAATAATGCAGGTAAACTGTGATAAGTACTTGTATAAAGGTTGAAAGTGCAGGCCACTAATTTAACAATTGCATGTAAAGTTGAGGTTAAGTTTTAAGACAGTTGAATGATTTTCTGCCTTGAGCATTTCAGCAAATTTGCCTAACTTAGTGGCTGTGGATAATTTTATTGTTTCGGCTCGTAAATACCGCCCGGCTACTTTTGAAAGCGTTGTAGGTCAGCAACATGTGACCAATACGCTAAAAAATGCGATTAAAAACAATCAGCTGGCGCAGGCATTTTTATTCTGCGGGCCACGTGGGGTGGGTAAAACAACATGTGCGCGTATACTGGCTAAAACCATTAACTGCACTAACCTTCAGCCTAATGGCGAAGCCTGCAGTCAATGTGATTCCTGCCGCGCATTTCAGAACGGAAACTCTTTTAATGTGCACGAGCTGGATGCTGCATCTAACAACTCGGTTGATGATATACGCAGCCTGATTGAGCAGGTACGGATACCACCACAAGCCGGCCGTTACAAGGTTTACATAATTGATGAGGTGCACATGCTTTCACAGGCCGCGTTCAACGCGTTCCTGAAAACGCTGGAAGAGCCGCCCAATTATGCCATCTTCATCCTGGCTACTACTGAGAAGCATAAGATACTGCCAACCATACTTTCGCGTTGCCAGATTTTTGATTTTAACCGTATACGGGTAGAGGACATGGCCAATCACCTGGCCTCTATTGCCCAAAAGGAAAGCATAAGCTATGAGCCCGATGGGCTGCACATCATTGCCCAAAAGGCCGATGGCGGCTTGCGCGATGCCTTGTCCATGTTCGATCAGATTGTAAGTTTCTCGGGCGGTCAGGTTACTTACCGTTCGGTAATAGATAACCTTAACATACTCGACTACGATTACTATTTTAATGTAACCGATAGTTTGTTGGGCGAAGATACAACCAATACCTTGCTGCTGTTTGACGAGATCTTATCTAACGGATTTGATGGCAGTCATTTCATAACTGGCTTATCAGGGCATTTACGCAACCTGCTTGTGGCTAAGGATGCACCCACACTTAAGCTGCTTGAGGTAAGCGAAGGCATACGCCAAAAATACCTGCAGCAGTCTCAAAGAGCATCTGCATCGTTCCTGCTATCGGCCATGAATATTGCTAATCAGTGCGATTTAAACTATCGGCTGAGTAAAAACCAGCGCTTGCAAGTGGAGCTGGCCTTGTTAAAAATATGTCATTTGCCCTCGGTGTTTGCCGCTGCAAGTGTATCTACACAAACTTCACCACAGGGTGAGGTCTTAAAAAAAAACTCTAATGCAGGCGTAGCCGAGGTGCCAAAGCCGGCAAATGCTATTTCGATAGAGGTCCCAAAAGCTGATAAGGTTGTGGTGGCACCACCTGCAGTGCCGGTGGTAAATGAGCCTAAACCGGCTTATCAGCAGGCAACTCCATCGCTCCAGGCTACACCGCAACTTTCGGCAACACCATCGTTACAGGCACAGCCCATAGCAAAACATACCGAGGCGCTGCCGTCTGCATCGCCACAACCGGAGGTTAAGAAACCAGCACCAACCGTGGCCGAAAATCCGGGCATGGTAAAGCCGCTTGTTGCATCTTTATTAGCTACACCATCGCTAAGCCCGTCGCTAAAAGGGGGAGGAGGCGGTACGCTTGTGGTTGAAGAAGAGGAAGACCCTTACCTGTACGGTACCGATAAAGAGGATTTTACAACAGATGCTTTCTTGAAGTGCTGGCATGATTACGCAGCCAAGGTTAAAGCAGATGGTAAAGCGACGCTGGTTACCATACTTACCGCCAATGCACCGGTAATGCACAAACCTTATCAATTCGAAATTGCCGTAAGTAACCGTACGCAGGAGAACGTTTTCAGGGATGAGAAACCAGGCTTGATGAATCACTTACGCACCACGTTGCGTAACTTTGACATTGAAGTAACTACGCGTATAGATGAACAAACGGTAGTAAAGAAGCCTTATACCGCAATGGAAAAGTTTCAGCACATGGCAGCCAAAAACTCCCAGTTGATGGAATTAAAAAAGCGGTTTAATCTGGAGTTAGATTAAAACCGCTTTTTGATATATTCCTGTCAGTATGAACTGCTTTGTTCAGGCTGACAGGATAAGATTACTATTTCAAATATTCGTTATCTTCATCCTCGGCACTAACGTCGGAGTCAGATTTTGAATCGCCTCCACTTAAGTCAGCATCGTTTTTTGGATAACCTTCTTCGTCCAGGTCATCGCGGTCATCCTCAGGTGTGCGGGCAAGCGATTCGTCAATTGGGTCAAGCTCCACAATCTCACCGCTGTCAATATGCATTCCTAAACCATCAACATCTGTTTCGAGTGAGCGGTTCTTGTCATATTCCCCTTTGGTGTCATAAGGATTAGCCTCGTCATAACTTGAGTCGAAATCACTGCCTCCGGGCGCTGCCGTATCAAATAATTGAGGCGGATCATAATCCGGATCATCGTTTTCCACAGCAATTTCGTAACTGTCAGTTTCCGGGTCGTATTTCAAATCGTGTGATGATGTTTCGCCATCCAGATCATCTTTCATTTTCTTATCTCTGTCCAGGTTCTCATCATTAAAACCAGGATAGAAGGTATCGTCGTTTTTCATAGGTTTAAACTTTGTATATAGATGAACATTAAACATCCTGTCAAAGTTTTAAACGGTTTGAAATATTAAGACGAAAGCTCTTGACGCATCATCATCAACCACACCGTCATTCCCGAGCGTAAGCAAAAAATCTTTTCAAAGCGATGAACGAAACCAGTATGAAAAGACCTCTCCACTATTGGTCGAGATGACAGGTAGGTGTTAAGAAGATTAATTTTTTAGGAGGAACTATTTACCTTAATGTAAGCGGCTTGCGGTAGGAGGTGAAACCGCCAACTGCAAATTTAAAGCCCAGTACAAACTGGCTGTACAGGTCTTTACGGGTACCCGCCTTTATGCCGTCAAGTTGGTCGCCTAATACGTAATTAGCTTGCCAGCCAAAGTCCACTTTAATGGTAGGCTCGTTATAACTATTAAATATTTTTAGCTCGTAACCTAGTTTTAGCGGTATCATGAGTTCACTGCTGGTATTGCGGCCGGTGGATGTAAAATCGGGTATGTATAGCGAACTGCGGTTAATTTCAGTTATGTTGTTATAAATAACACCCAAGCCGGCACTCGCATAAACGTTTTTTAATGCGTTAAAAAATGGCTTGTTGTTGTAATCCATCAACTCGCCAGCTTGTATTTGCGCCCTAAAAGTTACCGCTGTATAATTGTTTTTAAACTGCCGGCCCGATAGCGTATTGAGCGAATCGCCGCCTGCCAGTTTACCAATTTGCACCTCAGCAATGTAATTTAAGAATGGAGTATGGTTGTAGGTGAAATTTATGTGTGCAGCAGGTGTTCCCTTAACCGTTTCGGCATCGGTATATGCATAATTGAGCGCTGCAGCAAACCCTAAATCATATTGGGCATAATTATAACCTAACTGCGCCTTTGCGAAAAGGAAGGAAAGGCAGATACCTATTGTTAAAAATAGCTTTTTCATTATTATGGTATCCGGCTGTAGGTGTAACGATTAGTTATGGTTGTGGTTACGCCCCCAACAGTGCTGGTAGTAGTTTCATAAATAACAAACTGCAGCGTGTCTATACTTTCCACTTGGTATTTCAACAGCAAATTTGCGCTTTTAAAACTTAGGGTTTGCGGGGTGGTTGAGGAGTTGGCAGAATAATAGCCTTCAAACACTCTTCCGTATAAGGTAGATGAGTAGGTAGCCTGGTTGTCGGTTTTAAATTCAAAATAATCCTTATCAGTAAAATCGGTTAAGTTAACCGTGGTAGGAGCATCTGCATCAACCTGGGTGGTGATCTCAAAATCAGTTAAAAACCACTTGCCCAGTAGTTTAAGGTTTTGCAAACTATCCGGAACAACAGCCGGATCCGTTTTGCAACCACTGGCAAATAGTATAGTTACCAGTAATAAAACGCCGTAAATCTTTTTCGTCATGTCTTTCGCCTTTAAAATTAGTGTTTTATTTATCGGCCACCAATTTTTCCTTGTTACGATTAAACAAAAGTTTAAGTTATAAAATAAATTCGGCTATAGGCAAAATGTATATATTTGGGCGTTTTTAAAATTAAATACAACTACAACAAACCCGATATGTCAAAAATTAAAGTAGAAAATCCGGTAGTTGAACTGGATGGCGATGAGATGACCCGCATCATCTGGCAATTTATCAAGGACAAATTGATATTCCCTTACCTTGATCTGGATGTTAAATATTACGATTTAGGTATTGAGTACCGCGATGAAACTAACGACCAGGTTACCATTGATGCGGCTAACGCTATCAGACAATATGGTGTAGGTATCAAATGTGCTACTATTACGCCAGACGAAGCCCGCGTAAAAGAGTTTGGCCTGAAACAAATGTGGAAATCACCAAACGGTACTATCCGTAATATTTTGGACGGTACAGTTTTCCGTGAGCCAATTGTAATGAGCAACGTTCCGCGTTTGGTTCCAAACTGGACAGCGCCTATCTGCATTGGCCGTCATGCTTTTGGCGATCAGTACCGTGCTACCGATTTTGTTACTAAAGGTAAAGGTAAATTAACCATCACTTTCACTCCTGAGGATGGTAGCGAAGAGCAATCGTTCGAGGTGTTTAACTTTAAGAGCGATGGCGTTGCCCTGGCTATGTATAATACCGATGAGTCTATCCGTGGTTTTGCACATGCTTGTTTTAACCAGGCGTTGATGAAAGGCTGGCCTTTATACCTGTCAACCAAAAACACCATCCTTAAAAAATACGACGGTCGTTTCAAAGATATCTTTGAAGAGATCTATCAAAACGATTACAAAGCTAAATTTGACGAAGCAGGTATTGTGTACGAGCACCGTTTAATTGATGACATGGTTGCATCTGCCCTTAAATGGAACGGTAACTTTGTTTGGGCTTGTAAGAACTACGACGGCGACGTTCAGTCTGACACCGTAGCACAAGGTTTTGGTTCATTAGGTTTAATGACCTCTACACTGGTTACACCCGATGGTACTGTAATGGAAGCTGAAGCTGCACACGGTACCGTTACCCGTCACTACCGCGAGCACCAAGCCGGCCGCCCTACATCAACCAACCCTATTGCTTCTATCTTTGCCTGGACCCGCGGTTTGGAGTTCCGTGGTAAACTGGATAACAACCAGGAGCTGATTGATTTTTGCCACATTTTAGAGCAGGTTTGTATTGAAACTGTTGAAAGTGGCAAAATGACTAAAGATTTGGCCATAACAGTAAAACCTAAAGTTGAGCATGGTACCGATTACCTGTACACCGAAGAGTTTTTAGAGGCTATCAACGAAAACCTGAAAGCTAAGTTGGGTAAGTAAGCCTAATTAGTTTTTACATAAACAAGCGATGCTCTACTTCCCCATAAGTAGGGCATCGCTGTTTATAGAATGTATTGTTCATGTTGAGAGCATCTTAAACACAGGTGTTGTACACCAACAACAAGTTGAGTGCAAGTAGTTTTATAACATAAGGTTTAAAAAACTAAATTTGAACAATTTTTATTTATCAACTTAGTATTTAATCAGTAGCTTATCATGTCGGTACTTTATCCTTTAAAATTCAAAACCATTTATAAAGATAAAATTTGGGGCGGCCAAAAAATCAGAACTTACCTGCATAAAGACTTTGGCGACCTGCCTAACTGCGGAGAAACCTGGGAAATATCGGGCGTAAAGTCTGATGTGTCAGTTGTAAACGGTGGCGCGCTTGAAGGGCAATCTTTAGCCGATTTATTGGAGCAGTATAAGGATGAATTGGTAGGCAAGGCGGTTTACGCGCGTTTTGGTAACATTTTTCCGTTGCTGGTAAAGTTTATTGATGCCAATGATGATCTTTCTATACAGGTACACCCTGATGATGAATTAGCCAAAAAACGCCATAACTCATTTGGTAAAACCGAAATGTGGTATGTGATTGAAGCCGATCCAGGTTCGAGCCTCATTGCCGGCTTTAACCAGGAAGTGAATGAGCAGGTTTATGTAGACAAGTTGAACAGCGGTCACCTTACCGATATACTTAACCGCGAGGATGTACAGGCGGGCGATGTATTCTTTTTACCTGCAGGCCGGGTACACACCATCGGAAAAGGCCTACTGATTGCCGAAATACAGCAAACATCAGACATTACCTACCGCATCTATGATTTTGACCGTGTAGATGATAAAGGCCAAAAACGCGAGTTGCATACCGAAGAAGCTTTAGCGGCAATTGATTACAAAAAGTATCCTGAATATAAAACCCAATACCAGCCTAAACAGAATGAGGCCGTACACCTGGTAAGCTGCCCGTATTTTACAACTAATGTGCTCGATTATACCGAAGGGGTGAGCAAGGATTATTCCTCATTAGATTCCTTTGTTATACATGTTTGCCTGGAAGGTAGCTACGAGATTAAATACAACGGCGAGACCTATTCAGTAAAGATGGGTGATAGTATTTTGTTGCCTAACAGTGTGAACGAGGTTGAGCTAACTACCTCAACCAGATTTAAAATATTAGAAAGCTATATAGCTTAATCATACAACCAGAACTCTTATTTCGAGCGTATGCGAGAAATCTTTTCATGCAACAGCCTTGTCAATATGAAAAGATTTCTCCCTATCGTTCGAGATCACAGATTTGAAAACTTCCTTACTATGCCAGTAACTGACCAAACAACTGCACATGCCAGCTATCCTTTAGCGGCACTTCCCATTTGGTTTGCAACTCAGCTATGTTTTGTACCAGGTTGTTGAATACAACGGTATCTGCAGTTATTTCGCCAGCTTTAATCAGTTCCTCAAACTCATTACGCGGAACCGAAAAGATGTTCCCGCCATTACGATAGGCCAGGTTAAAGCGGTCGAACAGGTTAATTTGAAACTGTTCTTCTAACTCTTTCAAAAAACGCACCGACTTATCAATAGAACAGCCGCTGGCACCAGCCTGGCTTTCATCAACTACTAATATAATGAAACGGTTGTATTTAACTTGCGCACCTGCTTTAAGCTGGTTGTTATGAGCGGTCCAGGCTTGGGTAAATTCCTGAAGCTGTTGTTGTAGTTGCTGAGTTTGATCATTCGTCAACTCTTTGTTTGATTGGTAGATCCACACTCTTGAATTTTGAGAAAATTGCATATACAAAGTTATCATTTTTGTAACTTCGGGATGAGGGTATTGTTGTCATGCTGAAATCAGGTTTTCGAACATATAGGGGGCTATTCGTAGGAGGGCTTATTGCCTTGGCAGGAGCGGCGCTTAGCTTCACTACAATGCTCGATAGGTTTCAAACCCTTACCTGGGGCAATAAATGCCTGTTCGAGGCTTATGACCCATCTGACGAGATAAAACTGCGCAGGTGGGAGCTTAATTTAACGCATGATGACTTTTTACGCTTCAAGAAAGTTTATCAAAACGGTAAGCAGGAATATTATTCCGTTAGCTTGCGCCGCTTCAAAGACATGGATTACCTGGGTACCACCACCCGCGGCATACTCCGCATAAAAACCCAAACCGACGATATTATTGTACAAACCTATAATGACCCTAAAGGCAATGTAGACTCTATGACCACCACGCTGATAATTCCTGTCAAAAATATGGAAGCCGAACGGTTGGATAGTTTGTACACTGCGTTGAATTTTTTGAAGATACCAACGGGCGCAAAGTAGTTCTTGTTTAACCACGGTTAGCTTAGCGTTCTTAGTGCCCAATTTTTGTCCATATCCGATCCCTCCATGAAACTGTTTACATGCCAGGATTATTGGCGGTGAAGATTGAAACCGTAGCCTTGCCATCTTTGATGAGTTGCTAGTACAAGCTTCCAATGCACGGTAGAGCGAATAATACGTTTCACCGAACCGTTACAATCATTAGCCAGCTCGATATATATAATGCCGCTTTTAGCAGAAGCGCTTAAGAAAGCTACATCAAAATAGAAGCTTTAAACCAAAGCGTATCGCCATCACATAAACCCGCTTGTCGATATGTAAATACATTTTTCAATTTCCTGCTGATGCATGGCTATCAAAGGTACTGACAAGATTATAGACCTGGCCCCGGTGAGAGGTTTGCGCATAGTCATTGCTTGTGACATAAAGCAGCACTAACATAGTAGGCCGATAACCCGATAACGAATGCACCATGCCTTTAAGCATAATTTGAGTTTGGGCAGGTAGGATAGAGCTGTTTTTTTAAAAGTATCTATCTCCTGATATATTTACTACAGGCTCTCGAAAAAAAATAATTACCTTATTCGTCTTGAAGTCAATTAATTAAGCCGCTGATTGAGATTTGGCAGGAGAAAAAGTGAAAATATTTTCAAAATAAATTTTCATAAATCAAAAAACAAGCTACATTTGCAGTCCCAAAACGACGGTATCATAGCTCAGTTGGTAGAGCAAAGGACTGAAAATCCTTGTGTCGCTGGTTCGATTCCAGCTGATACCACAAAATAGAAACCCTCTCAGAGAAATCTGAGAGGGTTTTTGTTTACAGGTTGTTGTAATAACCATAGCACAGCACGGATACTTTGTGTAATACAAGTGCAAATATTATTTATCTTAAAGCTTTCTTATCACTAACTTAAAAGTACTTACTATGGGGATTTTCGACCTTTTTAAGAAGAAAAAACCGGCTGTTGACAATCAGTTATTTTACAGTAAACAGTATCAAACAGAAATGTTAGCATATGCCCAAACCGTATATTTCCAAAAAAAACAGAGCTATGAAGCAGTAACAATAGAACTTTTCAACCAAGGACTGAGCAACGTACAGATTGCTGAGTTGATTGAGAAGCTTAAAAGTTTTAATGCCACAATGGTCACTGATTTCCAGGAGAAAGTAGATTCGGGTGAAATTATTGACATTAAGATAGACCCAGACGACGAGGACGTGAAAGGCAAGGTAGATGCCGGCCAAGTCGACAGATACATAGGTTACGGCGCTTATCAATTAGAGCAAGGAAATCTCGACAACGCACTTGAATTGCTTGATAAGGCACTTGAGTTAGATGATAAGGCAACTTTGGCCTATGCCAACAAAGGCTCATTGATGCCAAGAAAGGCGATAATAAAAAAGCCATAGAATTTTATGATAAAGCTCTTGTCTTAGAGCCTGGGAACGTAAAGGTACTGGAAAATAAAATGGATTTGCTTTTTGAAGATATCAGCCAGTCGGGTGAAGCGAAATTTATTGATACTGTCAAAACCATACTTATTTATGATCCTGATAGTCCGAACGCACTTATTTACATCATTCAATTTTATTTGAAGGAAGGCGATTTAACAAACGCGTTAAATTCACTAAAAAGATTATTCGCCAACTACTATTCTGAAGGAATTGTAATTCAATTATTGCTTGATACATTTAGCAATTTAACTAAACAAGATGCCTTAAAGGAGTTTGAGTTGTTTAAACAACAAATAAAGCCCGAGGCGCAATACCAGTTAGGATACTGCAAAGGACTTTATTTAAAGGGTATAGGTGACCGTCAATCTGCGTTTGAGGTGTTTGAAAACTTAAATAAAATACAGCCGTTCTCTTGGAACTACTATCGAATGGCAATTATGTCAAACCTTGAGAATAGAACTGCAGAATGTTTGCAATTGTTGAACAAAGCCTTTGAGTTAGAGCCGCAGATTAAAATGGATGCCAAACGATACCCGGAACTTCAAAATTTGTGGGAAAACGAAGAATTTATTGGAATTACCAAGTAAGGGTGTTGGTTATTACCATGACACTTTCTTAACAAAAAATTTAAAAAGTCTAAATTCGCTAATAATTGCAAATCAAATAGAAAATGGTTCGAGATTTGTAAAATCGCCACCAAAACGAGTATCAACTAAGATTAAAACCCTGTAAAGCTGATTTACAGGGTCTTTGTTTCAGACTTGCTTGAAATTGATCAAAGCTTCTCTATAGTTGTAGTACCTTAAAGGATGTCTGCCAAAGCGTTTTACTTTTGCAGGTACTAAATGGCTCAGATCCATATTCGGATGGTTAAGAACGAATGTCTTTTAAATGAATATACAATTCCCATTGGCGCTACCAACTTAATTGTAACTCCATTTATCATGTTTACTTAACGTTAACTATTGGTGCTCGTGAGTTTGGGAGCAATAAACTTTTCAGATATTTAAATAAAGGGTTGAAGTCGGCTGAGTAATTTAAGAAATTAGGGTACACAAAAAACCCCGCAGGCTTGCAAGGCAAGGCACTGCGGGGAAGTAACCGCTACGTTACAGTTCTTTATCTCCAATAAACTTTGCGTCGCGGGTATTCTTTTGTACAGCAATGGCCGAAAATATGCTGAGGCAGAAAGCCATTGCGTAAAAGCCTTTCTCACTTCTGGCGATGCCAGCATTCCATAAGCCAATCGTTAACAGAATCATTGAAGCTATGGTGGCAAACCAGCTCAGGCCGTAGTATAAGTCGGTCACTGCAAGTCCTTCGGCCCGGTCCCTTACACTCTTTTGCACGGAGATTACGGCGAATAGGCCAAACAATAAAATGGTAAAGTAATAGCCTTTTTCGTTCAGCTGCATACTGGCATTCCATAAGCCAATGCAATAGGCTACTGTTCCGGATAACAAGGCAAACCAGGAGGCACCTATAAACGCGGCAGTTGGTTTGAACGGGTTTCTACCGTTCTCAGTAAGTTTTGTGAAAGTTGAATTTTCGTCTGTTTTGTGTTGTAGCGGTTCCATGTTGTTTTTGTTTTAATGATTAATATGGAAGCAAATGTGCGCTATAAAACAGCACTTATAAACTCAGATTTTGCTGTTTACTGACGATATATTCTATGATAATATTAGCTTTATAAGTATTATTGCATCCTCATGGATCCACTTTCAGCGTTAATCAGTTTGCTCGATACTAACGATAAAAAGCTTTTCAGGCAGTTTTTAAAGCGCAAAAACAAACGGAACGATGTAAAGAATTTGCAACTACTGGATTTGATAGAAACTGACGATATCAGCAGGTTAGACCAACTCTATCATCCAGAAAAAAACAAGGACGCCTACCACGCTTTACGTAAAAGGCTGCAGGATAGCCTGCTCGTGTTCTTGTCGCAAAAAGCCTTCGAAAGCAATCAATCGGACACTTATGACGCGCTACGACTCGTGGTGGTAGGGCGTTTCCTGTTAGAAAACGATGTGGTGAAGGTGGGTTTCAAATGTTTGGATAAGGCAGAACGGCTGGCTGAGCACTTAGAGCAGTTTAACTTGTTGAATGAGCTTCTGCTATTAAAGCTGCAATATGCGCACTTACCGGAAGCCGAAGATTTTGAAGGTTTAACGGCACGCTTCCTGCACAATCAATCAGATATGCAACGCGAGGCCAAACTCAACATGGCCTATGCCTTTTTAAGGCATGAATTGCAGCAGATACACTTGGGAGGGAAGGTTGTTAATCTGAATACCTTAATGCTGACTACTATCCGGAAATACAAAATTTCGGTGCAGGATCTGATGACTTACAAGTCCGTTTACCAAATCCTTTTTATTGCTAATGAATACGCCGCTATACAGCATAATTATGGGTTAATAGAACGCTACATCGACCGGACTAATCAGTTTATACAAAGGCAGGCTAACCAAAAGAAAGCCTATCTCTTTTACCATATCTCCATTTTGTACTTTCTATCAAATTTCCATTTACGACAAAAGGATTTCGGAAAGAGTACGGCTATACTAAAGGAAATGATGGACTTGATGACTTTGGATATTCGTTATCATGCAGTGTTTTATTTGCGTTATCAGTTGCTCTCAGCCCTCAACCTATTCTTTACCGGTTTTGCTGATCGGGCAGTAGTCTTATTGCGGGAATCATTATCGGTTTCCAAACCTTCGTCTAAACCCGAGGACATTGAGGATATACGAATATGCCTGGCTATGTTTTTAGCCCTCTATAACAACCGCGAAAGCTTGAAGCAGTTAATGCTGCTAACACGTACAGACGCCTGGTATGAGAAGAAGATGGGCATGCTTTGGGCCATCCGCAAGAACCTGATGGAAATTTTGGTACAAGCACAATTCTCTAACATTGAGCTTGCTATGTCCCGCTTAGCCAGCTTTCGCCGCAGATACAGAAAGTACTTGCTTAAAACATCTGAAGAGCGTGTGCTGATGTTTTTAAGTTTGGTGGAGAGATACCTGTTAAATCCCGACGTTGTTTTTGAAACATCTTATCAAAAAAAGGTATTGAACCTTCAAGGCGAGACCGGCAATAGCGACATTTTTATTTTAAGCTTTATCAGTTGGTTAATAGCACAGTGTAAGAAGAAAAATGCATATCAAGTGGTGTTGCAACTAATTCAGGATGATAGCCAGTTACAAGAATAAGTGCGGGTACTCTTCCTCTTTCAATCTCCCTGTTCTCAAAATAATCCGGTCTGCATCTAATCTTTACTACATGGCTATCCATTGAGCAGGATAGCGCTAAATTAGCCGTTATTTTAGAAATTTAATTATATTTACCTGAACCAATTGTTAAAGCTAAAGTATGAGCGGATTTATGCAGCGAAAGCATACTTTCTATATACTTGTTATTTTCTTTTTATTTCAGTTTGCTGCCACCTTAGCTCAACAGCCACTGAGGTTTAATCATTTGTCTTTCAAGGAAGGGCTTATACAAAGTCCTGTAGCAACATTGTTTCAGGACGATAGAAACTTTGTTTGGATTGGTAACTGGAAAGGCTTAACCCGTTATAATGGCTATGAATTTACCACTTTTAAGCATCAGGAGAATAACCCCGAAAGTTTAAGTAATAACCGGGTAAATGCTATTTGCCAGGATAAAAAAAAACGGCTTTGGGTTGCTACCTCAAACGGGCTGAATATTTATGATCCTAAGACTGAAAAATTCAAGCATATAGGTATCCTGAACATCAAAGGCGGGCGCAATTATATCTCGTCTGTTATTCAGGATCATAACCGTAATATTTGGATAGCAACTTTTGGTGGTGTAAAACAGGTAGATACCGCAACTTTAAAAATCGAAGACGTTGCGGCTTTTAAAGGTGATGGCCATTCAGACATCAATAGTGGCATTACCTTTACACTTTTTCAGGACAGGTCATCCGTCATCTGGATAGGTACACGCCAGGGAGTTAAGCGATTCAATCCCCAAATCAAAGCAATAGTTCCCCTTCCACCATGTTTGGCTAACAACACAGAGCTATCTCAATCCAAGGTTCTGGTGATCAGGCAGGACAGGCAAAACAACATTTGGTTTGGTACAGAAACATCGGGCCTGTTTGTTTACAATCCTGCTACGGGCAACTGTCATCAATACAAGCATGATGATCAAAACGCTAGATCACTGCAGTCCGACTGGATTAAAGCTTTATTGATACGTAATGATAATACCATTTGGGTGGGTACCCGTCGTGGCTTAAGCATTTTCCACCCCGAAAGTGAAAAATTTGATAATTACACACACGACCCGGCCAATGCAAGTAGCCTGAACGACCACACAATCTGGAGTTTTTTGCAGGATAATGCGGGCGGAGTCTGGATAGGTACTTTTGCTGGTGGGATCAACATATCCTATCCCGGAAATAACAATTTTACCAACATCGGCGAACGGGTAGGTAACGAGGCCGGCCTAAACCACCCGGTGGTAAATGCCATATTAGAGGATACTGGCCATAAGTTGTGGATTGGCACTTATGGGGGTGGCCTTAACCTGGTTAACCGCGAAACGGGCAGCCACATTTACTACTCTGTTAAAAACACACGACAGGGCAATTCTAGCAACGGTGTAAAGTGCTTGGCGCAAGACAAGCAGGGCAACTTGTGGATTGGTACGCTGGATGGTCTTTGTAAATTTAACAAGCAAACTAAAGCCGTTACTTATTTTAAATTTGCCATTCATGAGGGTAAATTAAGTGAAAATCTGATTAATGCTGTTTTGCCCGATAAAGATGGCGTTTGGGCGGGCACCAACGGCGGAGGCTTGCAGTTTTTAAAGCCCGACGGTTCTTACACAACCCTTACGCACCAGGAAAGCGACAAGCACTCGCTAAGCGATAATTTTGTTACCGCACTGCTGTATGATGAAAAAGGTAACCTGTGGATAGGGACGCAAAGTGGTTTAAACTATTATAACAAGGCACAAAAACGTATAACAGCCTGCTATAAAAGAAAAGGACCTTTCGCTATAAGCCATAATACAGTTACCTGCCTGTTTTATGACAGTAAAAAACGTCTTTGGGTAGGTACGGAGGGTGGAGGCCTCAATTGCTTTGATGAAAAATCGGGCCGGTTTTACAATGTCAACACTAAGTTGGGTGTTACGGATGATGTAATACACACCATTGTGGCAGATAACACAGGTAAACTATGGGTAAGTACTGACGACGGCTTGTTCAGAATACGCTTCAGCAATCATCAATTTCCCTTTACCAGCCGTAATACACACATCACTCAGTTCACGGCCAATGATGGCCTTGCCAGCAACCAGTTTTTAACCAACTCGGGGCTCAAAACTAAAAATGGCGAACTGCTTTTTGGAGGCATTAACGGTCTAACTATCTTCAATCCCCAAAGCTTGCTTAAAAATAGCCATAAACCACAGGTGGTGCTAACCCGATTGTCGATCAAAAATAAGCCGGTGGCAATTAATGACGAAGATTCACCCTTAAAAGAAGCGATAACGGAAACGCGAAATCTTACACTTCAATACAATCAGGGCTATATTACGCTTGATTTTGCTGCATTAAACTTTAATAATCCTGAAAATAACCAGTATGCCTATAAGCTTGAAGGATTAAAAAGTAGCGATGATTGGCATTACGTGGGTGCGCAGCATAGCGCCAGCTACACCAATTTAGATCCGGGCAATTATGTGTTTAAAGTAAAAGCGTCCAATAACGATGGTTTATGGAACGATGAGCCAACGGTGCTTAACATTAAAGTATTGCCTCCGTTTTGGCTCACCTGGTGGGCTTATGCTTTGTATGCAATAACCTTTTTCCTTGTTCTGTATGTTATCATCAGGTTTTTTAAAGTACAGGCTCGCCTGGAGCGGGATCTGTATCACGAACACCTGCACAACGAACGGCAGCAGGAGCTTTACCAACTGAAACTGAACTTTTTTACCAATATATCGCACGAAATACGTACACCACTAACGCTCATTTTAGGTCCGCTGGAAAAGCTAATGGAAAGCACGCGGGAAAACTTCACCCTTTACAGGCAGATTGGTACCGTAAAAAACAATGCTGACCGCCTGCTGCGCTTAGTTACGGAGTTACTCGATTTTAGAAAGGCAGAAGCCGGCCACCTAAAAATGTACTATGCCGAAAACGATATTGTAAAGTTTGTAGAAGAAATCTTCCTTTCGTTTCAGAACCTGGCCATTAGCAAAGACATCAATTATAAATTTTCTTCGGTCTATCACCATCAAGAAATTTATTTCGACAAAGACCAGTTAGAAAAGGTATTCTTTAACCTGCTTTCCAACGCTTTTAAGTTTACACCTAACGGAGGCTGTATTACCTTAACTATACAGCAAAGTAGTGCAAACGAGGGCTGGATTGAGATCAGTGTAAAAGATAACGGCAGGGGTATTCCAGAAAATGGTCAGCAAAACCTTTTTCAGAACTTTTTCCAGGTAGAGGATGGCCAAAATCATCCGATAGGAACTGGTATTGGTTTGGCGCTTTCCAAAAACATTGTTGAGTTACATAAAGGAGAAATTGATGTACGCAGCAAAATGGCCACTGCCACTGCTGCGGGCGAAACTGAGTTTATTGTTTCTCTTCAAAAAGGAACGCAACACCTGAATGCTGGTGCCATTATAGAACATGATGCCAGCGGTGAAGATGCAGCCCAATATTATTTACATACAGAAGTTGACAATATAACCGAGAATCACAGTAATGCTTTAACCGTTGAAAGGGCTTATACCATTTTAGTGGTAGAAGATAATGATGAAGTACGAAAGTTTATAACCGAATCGCTCGAAAGCCAATACCGGGTAATAGGAGCAATGCATGGAGTTGAAGGGTTGACGACTGCACTTGAGTATTTGCCCGATTTGATAATTACTGATGTGATGATGCCCGAAATGGATGGCACAGAGTTTTGCAGGCAGGTAAAGAGCGATGAACGGTTGAATCATGTTCCCGTAATTATGCTTACGGCCCGGGCAAACTATGTGCATCAGTTAAGCGGTTTTGAACATGGCGCCGATGCCTATATTACTAAACCTTTCAGCTTGCAACTGCTGCAGTTACAGGTGAGCAACATTTTGGCATCCAAGCAGGCTATAAGACAAAGGTTTAGCCGGGAGTTGCTATTGCAGCCACAAAAAACAACACTCGTATCCCCAGATGATAAGTTTTTAGCCAGGCTCATGAGTGTTATTGAAAAGCACTTGGATGATGCTGGTTTTGGGGTAGCGGAACTGATTGATGAAATAGGCATGAGCAAAAATGTACTCTACAAAAAAGTACAGGCTTTAACCAATCTTTCTGTGGCCGATTTTATAAAGTTCATTCGCCTTAAGAAGGCCGCTCAGTATTTTGACGAAAACAAACTCTCAATTGCTGAGGTAGCTTTTGCCGTTGGTTTTAACGACCGGAAGTACTTTAGTAAAGAGTTTAAAAAGCAATTCAACTTGTCGCCATCAGAGTACCTGTCTAAGCATGCCCCCGAAGCTGCCAACTAACACGTTATAATTCGCAAACCCGTATCGGTAAAGTTTAAAATAAGCCGATTTTTGCTTTATGGCGAAGATTTTACCCCTATTTAAGGAAATTTGACGCCCCCTGTCCATGTAAAATCGCAACATATTTGCCTAACCAATTTAACTAATTTTTGAGATGAGAGACTTTTACCTTCACCAGGGCAAAGGCAACTTCGTGTTGTATACGCCTGCCTTACCTATGCACCCGGCATGTGTGCCCGGTCAATCAGCCTTTGGCAAATTCATAAAAACCACTTAACCAAAAACCACTGTATGGACAAATTTTACTCTGTAAAAGCGTCTGTTGGGAACAGTTTTTTTAGCAAGCTCAAAGCAATAGTAACTATCCTAATAACAGGTATTGTACTTTGCTCAGGTTTAAACTCGTTTGCTCAACAGGCCATAACGGTAACCGGTACCGTAAAAGATTCAAAAGGCGAGGCGCTGCCCGGCGTAAGCGTGCGCATCAAAGATTCGCAATCGGGTACTACTTCACTGGCTACCGGCAACTATAGCATCAGGGTGCCTAATGCCAACGCTACGCTGATATTCAGTTTTATTGGCTTTGGTACACAAGAAGTTGCCATTGCAGGCAGAACCCGAATTGATGTTACCATGGGCGATAATGCTACCGGTCTTAATGAGGTGGTAGTGTTGGGCTTTAACCAGCAACAAAAGAAATCATCATTAACAGCGGCAGTAAGTACCGTTAGCGGGCGCGAAATTTTGCAGTCGCCAACAGCTAATACTACCAATAGCCTGGTTGGTCGGGTAACGGGTGTTACCGCTGTGCAGCGCAGCGGGCAGCCAGGTGCAGATGGTGCCGTACTTAACGTACGCGGGCAGTCCACTTACAACAACTCAGGTGCTATTGTGGTGGTTGATGGTATTGAGCGCCCCAATTTTGGCGACATTGACCCTAACGAGATTGAAAACATCAGTATACTAAAAGATGCCGCTTCAACGGCCATTTATGGTATACGTGGTGCCAACGGTGTAATTGTAGTTACCACAAAGGTGGGCCGTATAGGTAAACCCAAAGTAAGCTATACCGGTAACTTCAGTTTGCAAAGCTATACCGGTATTCCTAAGGCGTTAAGCGCCTATGATAATGCTTACCTCATGAACGAGGGCATGCGTAATGATGGCGTTGCACCACGCTGGACCGATACTGAGCTGCAAAAGTTTAAGGATGGTTCAGATCCCTTAGGTTATCCGGATGTAAACTGGTTTGATTACCTCACGCGCAAATATTACCCGCAAACGCAGCATAACGTAAACATTAGCGGCGGTACCAATGTGATCAGATACGCTGTTTCTGCCGGCTATTTATATCAGGGTGGTATCTTCAAAAAGTTCGATTCGCCTTTTGGCATCAACTCACAACCCGATTATAACCGTTATAATTTCAGGAGCAACGTTGATATAAACCTGAGCAAAAGTTTAACGGTAAGCGTTAAACTTGGCGGACGTATGGAGCGCCGCTATCAGCCGGCGGGTTTGCGCGCTTCATCGGGCAATTTCTCGTACGATAACCTGGAAGGTATGATTTCGCGTATTTTACAAACGCCGTCATTTGCCTATCCGGTTATGTTGCCCGATGGTCGCATTGCGCAAAACTCCGAAGTGGGTACCAATATCTGGAATCCACTGGCTGTAATTACCCGCTGGGGTACTCGTAACGATGATAATAACACGGTTGAAAGTACCTTTAACCTTAACTGGAAACTGGATGCCATAACTAAAGGACTAACCTTTACTACCAATTTTGGTTACGACTCCTATTACACCAGCGCCACCCGCCGTAATGCCGTTTGGGCCGCCTATACTTACGATAGGCAAACAGGTGCAATAACGCTATCGAGCGATAGGCCGCGCGATGAGCCTTTGAGTACACTGATATCTGAAAGCGGCGGTACATTGCGTACCAATATCCAAACAGGGTTTAATTACAACCGCAGTTTCGGTAATGATCATAACGTAAGCGGGTTATTGTTAGGCACCCGCCAGCTCATAAAAGGTGAGGGCACTACACAATACACCATACCGCCACGTGCCGCTCAGGGCGTATTAGGCCGTATTACCTACAACTTTCGCGAAAAATATTTCTTTGAAGCTGATGCTGGTTACAATGGTTCTGAAAACTTTGCCAAAGGAAAACAGTATGGTTTCTTTCCGGCAATATCGGCCGGGTGGACTATCTCTAAAGAAAGCTTCCTGAAAAATGTAGAATGGCTGGACTTTTTGAAGATTAGAGGAAGTTACGGTAAAGTGGGTAATGATCAACTCGATCAGCGCTTCTTATTCCTTACCAATTACGCTATTACCACCAACGGTATACAGTTTGGCCAGGTAACTGCGCCAACCAACAACCAAATAGTTTATCTGCCAAATACCTCAACCCTTAACGGGTTAGGCAACCCAGATATTACCTGGGAGACCGGTATTAAAAGGAACATCGGTTTTGAGAGTGAGTTTTTTAATCATCGCTTGAAAGTAAATGTGGATTTCTTTGACGAAAAGCGTTCGGATATCTTAACCGACAGGCGTTCGGGCTTATTAGCATTTGGGCACTTATACCCATCGCTTAACGTAGGTGAAGTATACAATAAAGGTTACGAGGCCGAAGTTGACTATCAACACAAAATTGGTAAGCTAACATTGGGCATTAATACCCAGCTATCATTTGCACGCAACCGTATTGACAATGCCGATGAGCCAATTGGTGCGCCCGACTACCAAAAGCAGCAAGGTAAAAGGGTTGGCCAGTTCTTTGGTTATAAAACCAACGGATTCTTTACCTCTGAACAGGATATAGCCAACTCGCCTTTAGTAAGTTTTACAACTAAATCCATCCCCGGCGATTTGAAATATGTTGACGTTAATGGCGACAATGTAATTAACACGGATGACCGCGTAGCGATAGGTTATTCGCGCATACCCGAGTATACTTACAGTTTTACACCACGTGCATCATGGAATAATATCTCATTATCCATCCTGTTTCAGGGGGTAGCCAATGTAAGTTCGGATGTTTTTTTGTCTGAGCAAAACAATGGCCAGCAGATGTATGAATTCATGCTAGACAGGTGGACGCCACAAACCGCGGCCAGTGCAACATGGCCTGCTATACACTCACGTTCGAGCACGTACCCCAACTACCAGCTTAATGATTTTGTGCTGCAAAACGCGGCTTACCTCAAAATTCGTAACGCTGAGTTAGCCTGGATGTTGCCTTCGCGCTGGGTTAAGGCATTAAAAGTAGCGTCCATAAGGGTATTTGCCAACGGTCAAAACCTGCACACCTGGACCAAATTTAAAATGTATGTAGATCCGGAGAATGTGAACCTTTCTAACACGAGCTTCTCTAAGCAATCGCTTTACCCGTCATCACGCATCTACAATTTTGGTGTTAACCTCCAATTTTAAACTTGTTATGAAAGCTTTTAAATTATACACTATCATATGCACCGCTTTACTGCTCACCTCATGCAGTAAAGACTTTTTAGACCGCACCCCGGGTGTAACCCTACCTGAAGATGCCGTGTTTACAGATCCGGTACTGGCATCACAATATGCCATTAGCGCCTACGCTTACCTGGTGGACGATTATGTGCGCTTTGACGACCACCGCGGTACCACATCGCAGGCCTCAGACGAGGCCGTATCCGGTAACCTCGACCGCTCAGTGCTTTATCTGAACCAAGGGCTTTTTCATGATCATTCAGAAAGGGTAGCCTCGCTGAATGATATTGTGAACGTTTGGGACAGGGAGTACCAAGGGATTGCCATTACCAACATGATGCTTTCTAAAATGGCCACCGTGCCCTGGACAAGCATTCAAAACCCGGCACGTATAGAGGGTGAAACACGTTTTCTACGGGCATTTTTTTATTTCGAACTTATTAAAAGGTTTGGCGGTGTGCCGATTATAGATCGCGTTTATGGCGTTAATGAAGATATTGACCTGCCACGTGCAAGCTACAATGATTGTGTAAAGTTCATCATGGCCGATCTGGAGAAAGCCGAAACACAATTGCCTCGGGCAGAAGATTTGCCCCTTGCCGAGAACGGCCGCGCTACAATCGGTGCTGCCAAAGCGCTGAAGGCAAGAGTACTGTTGTATGCGGCCAGCGCTTTGAATAATGAAAGTAATGATTTATCTAAATGGGCACAAGCTGCCGCAGCCGCTAAAGCGGTTATGGATTTAGGCACTTACTCATTACAACCTACCTACAAAGACATTTTAAATGTAACCTCATCAACCGAGTATATCATGATGAAGGTTAGATCGACCCGTGTTAATACGGACGGTAAAATCATCGACTTTGCACAATCCCCAGGTTCGGGCGGAGCCAACGGGCAGATGAACCCTACCCAAAACCATGTGGATTTGTATGAAATGACCAATGGCAAGGCCATAGCAGATCCCACCTCAGGATATGACCAGCAGCGGCCTTACGCTAACCGCGATCCGCGTTTAACCTGGAACGTTATTTATAACGATGAAAATTATCAGTCTCGCAAAATAGAGATGTGGTCGCAAAACAATGCTAACGGTACCGTAACCTACGGCAAAGATTACAATGCCAACAACATAATTTATACTGCTACCCGCTACTATTGCCGCAAATACTGGCCCGAGGTTTACATTAACCGTGTAGCAGGTGCCACTTACCTGAACTTTCTGTTTTTTAGATATGCGGAGGTATTGCTCAATTATGCCGAGGCACAAAATGAAGCAGTTGGTCCGGATGCCAGTGTGTATGATGCCATAAACCAGATAAGGGCACGAGGCGATGTAAACATGCCACCCTTGCCCCTCGGCCTAACTAAAGATCAAATGCGCGAACGTATCCGTAATGAGCGTGCCGTTGAACTAGCCTTTGAAGATCATCGCTGGTATGACATCATGCGCTGGAAAAAAGGCCCCGAGATTGTGGCCCAGCCGGTTTATGGAATGAACGTGATAAAAAATGCTAACGGCAGTTTTACCTACAGCAAGGTGCTTTTAGGTTCCAACTACCAAAAAGTATTCAGGGATTATATGCACCGCTACCCCATACCACGCACCGAGATATACAAGAGTAAGGGCAAACTGGTGCAAAATACCGGGTGGTAGCGTAACTAACAGTCGGGAAATATTTCTCTTAACCCTAAATTCATTATGAGCTTAACCAAATACAAATATATTCTTTCGGTACTGTGCTGTTTGCTTTGGGCAGGTATGGTACTGGCCCAAAGGCCTGATGAGCAGCTTACCATTTCGGGTAAAGTGCTGGGCGCTAACAGGCAGCCACTGGCCGGCGTAAACGTTTACAAGCAAGAATCGGGAGCATCGGTTCAAACCGGTGCCGATGGTGGCTTTTCCTTTCAAGGTACAGCTACCGACGTTATTGTGTTTCAATACGCAGGATACATAACTATAACCAAAATAGCCCCGGAGTTATCAAACGCCAACGTGGTGCTCCAGCCCGCATTGATAGATGCTGGCGATGCCGACGATGTATATATACCATTCGGCATTCGTAAAAAGCGGCAGTTAACAGGTACGGTAAGTGCTGTTAAGGGAAGCCAGTTACCACAGTTGCCTTCATCAACTTTAAACAACGTACTGGTGGGCCGCCTTGCTGGCTTGTATATACAGCAAACTGATGTTGGGCCCGGTGCTGATGAGGCAACGTTTCTGGTACGCGGGCGCTCCTCATATAACAGCAACCAGCAACCAATTATATTGGTTGATGGTGTGCAGCGCAACTTTACCGATATGGATTTGAACGAAGTTGAAAGCATCAGTGTGTTCAAGGACGCAGCATCGCTTTCCTGGTACGGTATGTATGGTGCTAATGGCATTATATCGGTACGTACCAAACGTGGTTCAGCTACACGCACCCGTATTACGTTTGATGCACAGGGAGGTATGCAAACACCGTTAAGCCTTACCAGGCCATTGGATGCTTATACCTATGCTTCTTTATACAACGAGGCGCAGGCAAACAGCGGAGCAGCTCCTGTATATAACCAGGCTGCATTAGATGCTTACCGTAATGGAACAGATCCGATAGCCTATCCGAACAACAACTTTGTTGATCAGTTTATTAAAAAAGCTGCACCGGTACAGCGCTATGTAGCCACGGTTAGCGGTGGTAACAGCTTTGCACGTTACTTTACCATGATAAGCTATTTTAACCAGGATGGCTTATACAAAGGCGCCAACAACCCGGAGTATAATGCTAACAGCAATTTTCAACGGTATAACTTTCGTACCAATCTGGATCTGCATGTTAACAAAAATCTGGATGTGCAGGTTGACGTAGGCGGCCGTATTAACAGCTTGCGCCATGCCGATGCTACTAACTCAACTATACTGGGTGCTATTTATACCACACCGGCAAATGCCTATCCTTTGTTAAATCCAAATGGCTCATTTGGTGGTACTTCATTGTTCAGAAATAACCCGCTGGCACTTTTAACAGCCGATGGTAATGCCACCGATTTAACCCGAAGCCTGTTGGCCACCTTAACCGCCCGCCAAAAGGTAAACTTTATACCAGGCCTTTCTATAAATGTATTGTATTCATATGACATACGCAGCAATTATACCTCGGGCTATGCGCAGGATTTTGCCGTGTATGAACCGGGTGCAACCGTGGGTAGCTACTCGGCTTATGGCACAGCAACCCCATTAACTTTTGCCAATACCGATTTTAACAGCAACCTGCGCAGTAACGAGTTTTGGGGCGGTTTTGATTATGATAAGACGTTTGGCAGTCACGGCATCAATTTTACTACACGCTATATGCGTACTGTTATATCGGCCCCTGGTTCACTTGATGACAAGGCAGAGGGTTGGTCTAACCGGCTTTCTTATAACTACAACCAACGTTACTTCGTGGATGTAATTGGTACCTATTCAGGTTCGCAAGTGTTTGCGCCGGGTAAGCAATGGGGCTTTTTTCCAGCCGTGTCTGCCGGATGGATTGTCTCGGAGGAAAGCTTCTTAAAGTCGGCGAAGTTTTTAAACTACCTAAAACTGCGCGCATCATACGGCATAGTAGGTAACGATGACTATAGCCTGGGCCGTCGGTACGCTTATAACAACTACTTTAGCCGCGGGCAAACCGGCTTTATATTTGGTACCGGCTTTTCTGCACCAAACGCAACAACCCAAAATGCATTGGCCAATCCTGATCTTACCTGGGAAAGAGCCCGCAAAACCAGCATAGGCTTTGATGCCAAATTCCTGAACCAGATGTTTAGCCTAAGCGCTGATTATTTTCAGGAACTGCGTTCGGACTTGTTGACCAATTCGCTCACACCAAGTATTATAGGCCAGAACTTAATACAGGTTAATGCCGGCAAGGCACGCTATCGCGGTGTTGAAACAGAACTGAGCTTTTATAAAAAACTGAATAAAGTTGAGCTGAACCTATTTGGTAACTATACTTATCAAAAAAGCAAAGTTCTGGCTATTAATGAAGAGGCTGGTTTACCCGCTTACCAGAAACCGTTAGGCCATACTATTGGCAGTGTAATGCAGGTAAGTTCAAGCGGCCCTACCTACATTAGCAACTTTTTACAGGCCGACGGTGTTTTCCAAAGCGATGCCGAGGTTGCTGCTTCACCCGTACAGCGTTTTGCCGGTACAGTTAAAGCTGGCGATATCAAGTACAAAGATATTAACGGCGATAACGTTATTGATAATTTAGACTTTGTGCGTACCGATTACAATTATGTGCCCAAGGCTTACTATGGTTTTGGTGGCTCGGTGAAGTATGCAGGTGTTGATGTGGCTGTGATGTTTCAGGGAACAGCAGGCCGAACAATTTCTATTAATAACCTGGTAAACAGCGGCACTGCAAGTAATGGTTACCTTAACCAGTTTAGCGTTAACCGCTGGACACCCGCCAACGCTGACGCTGCGCTTTACCCGCGCCTGCTGGTGGCCGACCGCGCTAACAACACGCAAAACTCTGACTTCTGGCTGCGCAATGGCGATTACCTGCGCCTCAAGCATGCCGAAATCGGCTATACCTTACCCGCCCGTTGGGTTAATAAGATAAAGCTCTCATCATTGCGCGTCTACCTGAGTGGCTTTAACCTGCTTACGTTTGATAAGCTCGATGGTTTGGGTGTAGACCCGGAGATGCCACAATCGGGCTATGCATTTGCCTATCCCAACCTCAGGACCTACTCTGTTGGTATAAACGTGAAATTTTAATTGTGAACCTATGATGTTGAATGAGATGAAAAGTAAAAAATACACCTTTTACATAGCTATCATGCTGCTTACAGCGTTGGGCACAGGTTGCAAAAAGTATCTGGACGATGGTAGTGTTACCGAAGGCCCTATAACCGGCCAGCAGGTTTGGGCAAATAATGATTATGCCCGCGGTGTGTTAAACAGCGCCTACACCAATGTTCCCGATCGTTATGACATTGACGATAACGGTGCTATGCAGGCATCGGCCACCGATGAGGCAGTTAACTCCAACCTGAACTCAAGTGTCTACACCTTTACCAACGGCACTTGGAGCCCGTTTCGCACGGTTGATGATCTGTACAGTAACCTGTATACCGGCTTAAGACGGGCCAACCTATTCCTGGCTAATGTAAATGCCAGTAACATTGTTAGCGTACCTTCTGAAGTGGTGAAAGACCCGGATCCGGTAAAGGCCGCTTATGATTCGACCTTAACAGGCCAAAAAGCGAGATTGAAAGGCGAGGCATTTTTTCTGCGTGCCTACTTTCATTTTGAGCTGTTGCAACGTTATGGCCGTATTGTGTTGGCTACCCGCGTTTTTGAGAATAACGAAGAGCTTAACCTGCCCCGCAATACCTTTGCTGAGTGTGTAAGCCAGATAACGCTCGATTGCGACTCGGCAATTCAGCGCCTGCCTGCTTATACCGATTCCTACAGTAATACTTACAAAGGCAGGGCCACACAGACTGCAGCTATGGCGCTAAAATCGCGTTTGCTGTTATACGCTGCCAGCCCTCAGTATAATCCATCGGCCGATGTTGCGAAGTGGCAAACCGCCGCCAACGCTGCTAAGGCTATCATCGACCGTAATTTACACTCTTTAATTACGCCTTACAACAACATATTCCTGTTCGGCACAGCGCCATATAATAAGGAGGTGATCTTTTCCGGGCAACCCAGCAGCCGTAACGATATAGAGCAGAACAATGCGCCCGTTGGTTATGATGGTGCGCTGGGCAGAACCAATCCTACACAGGAAATGGTAGATGCTTTCGAAATGCGTACCACCGGTCGCCTTGTTACCGATCCGCTTTCGGGTTATAGCGCTACCAACCCTTACGCCAACCGCGATCCCCGCTTCGATCTGGTTATTCATTACAATGGCAAAACTTATAAAAGCCGCGCTATCGAAACATTTGTGGGTGGTCGTGATGGACTAGGGGCTAATGTGAATGCTACAAAAACAGGTTATTACATGCGTAAGTTTTTTAACGATGGGGTTACCTGGAACCAGCAAAGCAATACCAGTTCGCGCCGGCCATGGGTAATTTTCCGTTACGCCGAAATATTACTCAATTATGCAGAGGCGCTTAATGAGGTGCAAGGTCCTAACGCCGAGGTGTTAAGATACGTAAATTTAGTTAGGCAGCGTACAGGCGTAGCTTTGCCAGCCCTGCAAACTACCAACCCGACAGGGAATGCTTACGTACAGCCTACTAAAGAGGCCATGCGCGAGCGTATACATCATGAACGCCAGGTAGAACTTTGTTTTGAAGGCCATCGCTTTTTTGATGTACGGCGCTGGAAAGAAGGTGCCCGTTTCTTTAACGTGCCTGTAAATGGTATGCGCATTACAAAAAATGCTAACGGTACCTTTAATTATGAGCGCTTCCAAGTACAAAACCGTGTATTCGGAGATCAAAACTATCTATATCCCATTTCCCAGAACGAACTAAACCGGGCGCCTGCTTTAGGGCAAAACCTAGGCTATTAACAAACATCTACCCCGCCGGCAACATTATGGTTGCTGGCAACACAAAACCAGTATGCGAAAACTACACTACATACTTTTTACCATTCTGTTATTAAGTATTAAAGGCGCTGTTGCTCAAACAGCACTCATTCAAAACATTCAGGCACGTAAGATATTGAGCCTTAACGGCCGATGGAATTATATTGTTGACCCTTACGAAAACGGCTATTATGATTACCGGCATGAGGCTTTCGATCAGTCGGCATCAGGTACCGGTGGTTTTTATGATGATAAGAAGCCAAAGGACAAAGGCGAATTGATTGAGTATGATTTTGACTACTCGCCAACCTTAAATGTGCCGGGTGACTGGAACTCACAAGTTGAAAAGCTCGAAATGTACGAGGGAACGGTTTGGTACCGCCGTAAGTTTAAGGCCGATGTTAAAGCGGGTAAACGCTATATCTTGTACTTCGGCGCCGTAAATTACGAGTCGCATGTTTACCTGAACGGTAAAAAGCTGGGCACACATAAAGGCGGTTTTAACTCGTTTCAGTTTGATGTTACAGGTAAGTTGAAGGATGGTGAAAACTTTGTGGTAGTTAAAGCAGATAACAGCCGTAAGCAGGACGAAATACCCACCATTAATACCGACTGGTGGAACTATGGCGGCATAACCCGCGATGTATTTATAGCCGAAGTGCCTGATACTTACATAGCCGACTACAAAGTGCAGTTAGCCAAAGGCGATGCTGCGCACTTGGAAGGTTATGTGCAGTTAGATGGTAAAGACCTCTCGCAAACAGTGACATTGAACATACCCGAAGCGGGCGTAAAAATTAAGCTTAAAACTGATGGTAATGGGCGTGCTTTAATTAATCTGCCGGTTAAGAAATTAAGCTACTGGTCGCCCGAAAACCCTAAGCTTTACAATGTTACTTTAAGCAGTGCAAGCGATAACGTGGCCGACCGTATAGGTTTCCGCACCATACAGGTAAAGGGTACAGATATATTGTTGAATGGTAAGTCGGTTTTTTTAAGAGGTATTTCAATACACGATGAGAACCCGTTATTAAAGGGCCGTAACCGTTCAACCGGTGATTTAAAAATGCTGCTTACTTGGGCTAAAGAGATGAACTGTAACTATGTTCGCCTGGCGCACTACCAGCACAACGAAGAAATGCTGCGCCTGGCCGACGAGATGGGCTTAATGGTTTGGGCCGAAGTGCCGGTATACTGGACTATCTCATGGGAAAACGCTGCTACTTACCAAAATGCAGAAAATCAGCTTACCGGATTAATAACCCGCGATGCCAACAGGGCCAGCATTGTTGTATGGTCAATAGGTAACGAAACACCCGTAAGCGAACCACGGCTTAAATTTATGAGCAGCCTGGCCAGTAAAGCCCGCAGCTTGGATAATACCCGTTTAGTTGCTGCCGCCTTAGAAGTGCACCGCAAAGGAAATGAGGCTATTGTTGATGATCCGCTTGGCGAAAAACTGGACCTGGTAAGCTTTAACGAGTATGCAGGCTGGTACTGGGGTGGAGATCCATCAGGCATTACCAAGTACAACTTCAACATTAAATACAACAAGCCGGTAGTGATAACCGAGTTTGGCGGCGATGCCCTGGCCGGTTACCATGCTGATGCTAATACCCGCTGGAGCGAGGAATACCAGGAAGCATTATATAAGAACCAGATAGCCATGCTGGGCAAAATTACCGCCTTGCGTGGTATGACGCCCTGGATACTGGCCGATTTTCGTTCACCACGCCGCCAGCACCCGGTTTATCAGAATTTTTGGAACCGTAAGGGACTGGTGTCTGAAACGGGCAAAAAGAAACTTGCTTTCTACGTGCTCAAAAATTTTTATGATCAGGTACAACTGAAGTATAAATAACATCAACTTTATGAAAAAGCTTCTTCTGTTAGCCATGCTATCCTGTTCTATGGTGCTGGCTTGTTCAAAGCGCGGCGTAACCACCGATCCAAATCCTGCGGCACCTGTCGTACCAGTGGTTCCGGATAATACAACCTTGCAAAACAGCTTGCCGTTTCCGTTTGGTGCGGCGGTAAACATCGGGTTGCTAAAAACCAATACGGCGTATAGGGCCACTGTTGTAAAAGAATACAGCAGCTTAACGGCCGAAAATGCCATGAAAACCGGCAGTTTGCACCCACAGCAAAACACGTATGACTGGACCGATGCCGACTACCTGGTTGACTTTGCCAAACAGAACAACAAGCGTATACACGGTCATACCCTGGTGTGGTACAAATCTTTGCCGGCATGGATCACCAATTTTCAGGGTGATGCCGCTGCTTGGGAGAACTTGCTTAAAACACATATTCAAACCATAGTAACGCACTTTAAAGGTAAAGTAGCCTCGTGGGATGTAGTTAATGAAGCTTTTGAAGATGACGGTACTTTGCGCAACAGTATCTGGCTGCAAAAGCTGGGGCCTGATTACATAGCCCGCAGCTTTCAATACGCACACGAGGCCGACCCTGACGCCTTGTTGTTTTATAATGATTACGGTCATGAATATGGCCCAACCAAGCGTACCGCTATCTTGAACCTGGTTAATAATTTAAAAACAAGAGGTATTCCTATCAATGGTATAGGTATGCAAATGCATACGCGTTATAACCTGACCGAAAGCAACTGGCTAACTGCCATAACCACTGCGGCGCAAACCGGCTTAAAAGTTCATATATCTGAATTGGACATTGCCATGAACCCGGATGACAATCAGAGCCTCACCTTAACTCCGGCTTTGGCTCAAACGCAGGCACAAAAGTACGCATACATTGTAAAAGCATACAATGCCATACCTAAGACACAGCAATTTGGCATTACTACCTGGAACGTGTCAGACGCCGACACCTGGATAACCGGTAACTATAACCGACCCGACTGGCCACTGCCTTTTGATAACAATTACAACCGAAAACCTGCCTACCAAGGCATTTTAGATGGCGTAAAATAAACAGCTGCTAACCATATGAAACCAATAAATCTATATTATGAGAAATGTAACATTAACCTTAATTGCTGCTTGCATGGCGATGGGCGCCTGCAAGAAAGAAGCGGCAAACACAGGGCTTTCGAAGGACCTGATTGAAACCGGTAATTACCATGCCTTCGCTGATTCTGAAAAGATTTTAAAAGAGGCTAACCCCAACGTGCTGGTTGGTGCAGCAGTTAACTCTTCGTTGCTGGCAGAGGTGGGCTCTGCTTATCGTGAAATGGTTAAAAAGCAGTACAGCTGCCTTACCGCTGAGAACGACATGAAGATGAATGCTTTAAACACATCAAAGTATGTCTGGAACTTTACCGCTAAAAGCACTATTCCTCAGTTTGCCAAGGATTTTCATTTTGCACGTATTCATGGGCACGTTTTGGTATGGCACCGGGCATTGCCGCAGCATGTTACGGATATTCGTACGGCCAGTGCATCAAACGCGCAAAAGGCAGATACGCTACGGAATATGATGAAGCGGCATATTGACAAAACCATAGCTTACTACACCAACAACTTTAAAGATGTGAATGGCCAGCCGTTGGTAAAATCATGGGACGTGGTGAATGAGGCTTATGATGATGCAGGCGCACTGCGTACCGGCAACACTGCCGAAGGCAGCATTTGGATGAACTACATGGGCGAATCATATATTGAAACAGCTTTCAGGTACGCGAGGCAAGCAGCTAACGCCAATAACAACCCCGATCTGAAGCTCTTTTATAACGACTATGGTCATGATTATAGTGTGAGCAAACGCAACGCGATCTATAACAAAGTAATGGCCTTAAAAGCCATAACCGAAGGTGGCCTGCCCATTATTGATGGCGTAGCCATGCAGATGCATATACGTTACAATACACCTAAGGAAAACGTAGAGGCTGCCATTTTAAAAATGAAACAAACAGGCTTAAAAGTATTCATAGCTGAGCTGGATGTAAACCTGCGTTCGGCAGCCGAGCAAGATGCCAATACCGTATTATCAGCTTCAACAATAACCACTCGTGAGTTGCAGCAAAAGCAGCTTTACAAGGATGTAGTTGAGATATATACCCGTATAGTACCGGTTAACCAGCGATGGGGTATTACACTGTGGAATGTAGGTGATGCTGATTCGGCTTGGGGTGATGATGCCAGAGCCTGTTTGTATGATTTAAATTACTTAAGAAAAACAAACTTTTATTACTTCTTTGATGGCTTGCAGATACGGCCCTGATGGGCTCTGGCGAGAACTCAAAGACGATGATTATTCCTACAACATGTTTAGTTACAGAAAACTCCTTGGCACGCTGCTCATACTTGGCATATGGGCGGCAACGGCAAGCGCACAAAAGAAAACGATTAACCAGCGTGTGGATTCCTTACTACGGTTAATGACGCTGGAGGAAAAGGTAGGCCAGCTAAACCAGTACTCAGGTAAAGAGGTAACCGGTCCGGTAAGTGAGCGTAAAACCAACCAGCTTAATGATATCAAAAGTGGGCTGGTAGGTTCTATGCTTAACGTAAAAGGTGCTAAGGACACGCGCGAAATACAGGCGGTAGCTATGCAGTCGCGCCTTAAAATTCCGTTGTTGTTTAGCCTTGATGTTATACATGGGTATAAAACCATATTTCCTATCCCGTTGGCCGAAGCGGCTTCATGGGATATGGATGCCATCAGGCAATCGGCTCATATTGCTGCCAAGGAAGCAGCTGCAGTTGGTCAGCACTGGACGTTTGCACCTATGGTTGATGTAGGCCGTGATCCGCGCTGGGGCCGTGTAATGGAAGGTGCGGGTGAGGATACTTACCTCGGCTCAATGATTGCAAAAGCGCGGGTGAAAGGCTTCCAGGGTGAAAAGTTGGGTGGTATAGATGCGGTAATGGCCTGTGCCAAACACTTTGCGGCTTACGGTGCAGCCTTAGCCGGACGTGATTATAACGCAGTTGATATGAGCGATAATATGCTTTGGGAAACTTATCTGCCACCGTTTAAAGCGGCAGCAGATGCAGGGGTGGCTACCTTCATGAACTCGTTCAATACGCTTAATGGCATACCAGCCACAGGAAACACCTATCTGCAACGTGATATTTTAAAAGGCAAATGGGGCTACAAAGGCTTTGTGGTAAGCGACTGGGGGTCTATAGGCGAAATGGTTTCGTGGGGTTATGCAAGTAACAATACCGATGCGGCACTTAAAGCTATAACCGCTGGCAGTGATATGGATATGGAAAGCCATGCCTACATTACCAGCTTAGTGCAGCTTGTAAAAAACAAGAAAGTAGATATAAAACTCATCGACGATGCGGTACGACGCATTTTGTATAAAAAGTTTGAGCTGGGCTTATTTGAGGACCCTTACCGTTTCAGTAGCGAAACCCGTGAAAAGCTGGTGTTGAATGATCCTCAGCACAAGCTCATTGCGCGTGATGTAGCTCAAAAATCTATGGTGTTACTTAAAAATGAAAACCATTTATTACCTCTTTCCAAAACAATAAAAACCATTGCCTTAATCGGTCCGCTCGTTAAATCAAAGCGCGATTTGGAGGGCAGCTGGATACCGCAGTCAGACACTACACTGGTTACTAGTTTGTACGAAGGTTTAAAAAATAAAGTAAACGATAGTATAAACTTAATTTGTGCTGAGGGTACAGATGTTATGGGTAATCTAGGCGGCAACTTTGACGATGCTGTAGCTACCGCTCGAAAAGCTGACATTGTGGTAATGGCGCTCGGCGAATCTTGGGATATGAGCGGTGAGTCTAAATCAAGGGCTGATATTCGCTTACCTGGCCGGCAGGAAGCATTATTTAACGCCATCAGCGCTACAGGTAAACCGGTTGTAGTTGTACTAATGGCTGGCCGCCCCATGATCTTTAACCAGATTGCTGAAAAAGCCAAGGCTATACTATATGCATGGTGGCCAGGTGCCGAAGGTGGGAATGCTATAGCCAATGTGCTTTTTGGCGATTATAATCCGTCGGGCAAACTACCGGCAACCTTTCCGCGGGCAGTAGGGCAGATACCTTTAAGTTATGCCAGTTACACCACAGGCCGCCCCATCAAAAGTCCTAAAGACATTAAGTATAAATCAGCTTACATTGATGTGCCCAACACGCCGCAGTACGCTTTTGGGCATGGATTGAGCTATACTACATTTGCATATACCGATTTAAAGCTGGGCAAAAAAGCAGTAAAAAGAAATGAAATGGTAGGTGTTAGCTTTAAGCTGACCAATACAGGTAAGTACGCCGGCGAGGAGGTAGTACAATTATATCTTCAGGACCCGGTAGCTTCCTTGGCCCGCCCGGTTAAAGAGCTTAAAGATTTTCAGAAAGTATCATTAAAGCCCGGAGAATCCAAGATCATCAAGTTTCAAATTACTTACGATAAGCTTTGTTTCTACAACAGAAAGCTGCAGTGGGTGGCCGAACCCGGAAGGTTTAAAATTATGATTGGTAGCGCATCTGATGATATTAAGCTAAACGCCGAATTCGAGCTTCAGTAAATCGAACGCTGAAATCACATTCAGGCATAGCAGTGCCTGTTAGCTTCTACCCGGTTATTTTATCATTACCTAAGTTTGTAAGGATAGAAATAAATCCGTTTAATCAGAGGCAGGACTTATTAAAGTATTTACATTAAAAGCTAAAGCCGTTCCTTTTAGGTAACGGCTTTAGCTTTTACATTAAGTTGTATTTACTATAGCCATACTAAGAATCTCTGTTATGGGCAGCTATCTGACCGTTAAACTATTTGAGTTAGCAGGTGCTTCCTGGCATTTTAAGATTTATTATTTTTAAAGATAATTTTATTTAAAATGCATTTATGTTGACGTTATGTAAAAGGAATTGCATCAAAATGTTTTAAATTTCATAATAATGCATCAATTTATTGGGGAATTACTCTTAATAACATGTTTTTATTTAAATTACGGTCGTAAATGTGAGTTTAAGTGTTATTCTGTGAAAGTTATGCCAGCTTATGACGTTCAAAATGAAAAGTTGCTTCTTTATCGCTTATCAACTGGCGATGAAGCAGCCTTTAAGTTATTGTACGATGCATACAAGAACAAAATTTTCACTTTTGTAAGCAAGTTTGTGCACTCAGCAGCAGATGCAGAAGAGATTGTGCAGGAAACATTCATGGTTTTATGGAAGAATAGGGCGGGTCTTACGCTAATTGAACAGCCGCGCAACTATGTATATACTATAGCACGCAACAAAACTTACGATTATCTTTCCCGAATAGCCCGAAACGAGCAATCAATTACGCTGGCATGGAGCAACATGCAACAGGAGGCTAATACAACCGAAGATTCTTTATTAGCAAGAGAGTGTGGGCTATTGATCAACTCTGCACTTTCTCAGCTATCAGATCAAAAGCAGGCAGTTTTTAATATGAGCCGATCGGATCATATGAGCCATGAAGAGATTGCCGCAGCAACCGGCTTATCTAAAAGCAGGGTAAAAAATATTATAGTTGAGGTGCTAAAACATATTAGGTGTTATTTAACTCAAAATTCGGTAATAGTAAGCCTGTTGCTTATGGTAATTACCGGCAGCAGACCCTAATTTTCCAGCTTTTACTTGTAGCTGATAGCAAACTTATCAGGTCTTGTTCATCTCCTCTTTCACTTTTCTTAACAATTATAAAATATTTCCGGTCCTATATTGAGTTTTAACAGTCTATACTATTAAACAGCCAGGCTATGTACTGTCTGCTTAAGAAATATGTCTGTGGATAAAGAACGCCATAATTACCTTTTGAAAAGGTACACCGATAAAACATGTACGCAGGAAGAACTTCGTGAGCTGTTTGCCATTATCAAGCAAGGTGAAAGCAAAGACGACTTGTTGGCTTTTATGGATGAAACTTATAAATCCAGCGAGATCAATGCAGACGTGCATCAGGTGGACTGGGATAATGTTTACACTAACATAACCGGCGGTAAGCCAGCGAAACCTGTACAGACTAACACATGGATAAAGTATATGGTTGCCGCTATGCTGTTGTTAATAACCAGTTACGGTTTATGGACACTGCAGCGGCCACAACAACAGCATCAACAGGTTGCAGCTAAAAAAGATGTTAAGGCAGGTGGCAATAAAGCCGTACTAACATTAGCTAATGGCTCGCAAATAACTTTGGATAATGCAGGCAAGGGAATTATAAGGAAAGAGAACGGAATTGCCATTGATAAGGCTGGTGACGGCCTGCTGGTTTATGAAGCCGCAAATGATAAACAGGTGGCGGCTGTACAAAACAGCGATGTGCCCTATAATACATTAGCTACTCCTCGGGCCGGGCAGTACCACCTGGTGTTACCCGACGGCTCTAATGTGTGGCTAAATGCTGCTTCATCTATTACCTACCCGGTTGCATTTGCAGATAAAACCCGTAAGGTTACATTAAGTGGTGAAGCGTATTTTGAAGTTGCCAAGGATAAGACAAAGCCCTTTATAGTACAAACAGCCGATGCCGAGGTAAAGGTATTAGGAACTCACTTTAATGTGATGGCTTACCCAGACGATAAGGTTAAGGAAACTACCTTGCTCGAAGGCGCTGTACAAGTTGCCCATTTATCGCATCAGCAAATTTTAAAACCGGGTCAGCAGGCATTGTTTCAGGCAGGGGTAGACCAGCTTCAAATAAAAGAGATTGATGCAGAAGATGTGATAGCATGGAAAAACGGCCTGTTCTTATTTGATAACCATACCATTGATGACGTTATGAAACAGATTGAGCGATGGTATGATTTGGAAATTGAATATGCAGGTGCCAAGCCGCAAATGAGCTTTACCGGTGTAATACCACGTAACAGCAATGTGTCTAAAGTACTACATGTTCTGGAGCTTACAGGAGGTGTAAGGTTTGAAATTTCAGGCAATAAGATAATTGTAAAAACTATTCGTAAACATTAAAACTCCCCCGATTAATTGATGAAACCAGCTACTTAGAAGAGTATGCAATTACAATTCCAGATAAAAAACCCTCCCCGGTTGCAGTCGGAAAGGGCCATAAATGTCTGGTCTTAATTAAAACCCTCTATTGATTTAATGACAAACCCAAACACAACAAATGTATGAAACAACCTATACATTGTAAAGCCCTTGCCATGCCTTTATCGGCGCATCGAAACACGCATTCAAAGTATAAAAAAGGAGTAAGAAAGGCCTTCCTCATCATGAAAATTACAAGTCTTATAGTGTTGGTTTTTGCTTTACAGGTAAGCGCAGCAACCTATGCTCAAAAAGTAAGTGTATCTGTAAAAAATGCATCAATCAAGTCAGTATTTAAAAAGCTGCGCCAGCAAACAGGTTACTTTTTTATTTACAACAACGTTTCCTTATCAAACGCCAACAGCATTACTTTAAATGTAAAAAACACTGAGTTGAATGATGTGCTCAGCGCTGTGTTTAAAGATCAGCCCTTTACTTATGAGGTGCAGGAAAAAATTATCATCGTAAAAGAAAAAGCCGATCAGGTTACAGTAGTTAATTCAAATGCTATAAAAGTGGTTACCGGTATAGTAACTGCTGCCGATACAGACTTTCCGCTTCAGGGCGTAACGGTGCGTATCAAAGGCAGCCAAACCGTGGCAATTACAAATAAAGAAGGCCGTTTTTCCATTAACGTACCTGATAATGTCAAAACTTTACGTTTCAGCTTTTTGGGATATGCAACTTTAGAGGCTCCCATTGGTCCGGGCAACAAAATAAGTGTGAAGCTGGAGCCGCAGGTAACGCAGCTGAACGAGGTGCAGGTCGCCTTCGGCACATCAACCAAGCGTGAACTTACCAATTCAGTAGCGCAAATTACCAGTAAAGATTTTGATAAGAGAGCGATTACCAATTTAAACAGCGCTTTGGTTGGCGCTTTCCCTGGCGTCCAAACTAATGCTGGCAGCGGGCAACCGGGCGATGGTCCTGATATTCGTATTCGTGGATTCAGTTCTATCAACAATGGTAACGGGCCGTTATACGTGGTTGACGGGGCACCATACGAGGGTGTGATCAGTAATATCAACCCCGATGATATAGAGAGCATATCGGTATTAAAAGACGCTTCTGCAACGTCCTTATATGGTTCGAGGGGAGCAAACGGCATTGTACTCATTACCACTAAACGAGGCAAGCGTAACCAAAATAACATTTCGGTAAAGGCAATGCAGGGCATTATCTCACGGGGATTGCCAAATTATGAAACTGTAAATGCCTACCAATATTACCCTTTAATGTGGGAGGCCTTACGTAATACATTAGTAAGCGCTACCGTTACTACAGAGCAGGCGAACCGTATAGCATCCGGTCTGGATCCTGATCCCGGCCGTGGCGCTATCTATGGTGTTAAAGACGCATTGGGTGTAAATCCGTTTAACGTTGCCGATAATAACATTGTACTGCCTAACGGAATCATCAACCCTTCGGCCTCGTTGCTTTATCCGGATGATCTGAGTATAAAGAATGCTATCAAGCGTACGGGTGTACGTAGTGATTACACTCTAAGTATGAGTGGTGGCGCTGCCAAGAGCGATTATTTTGTGTCGTTAAATTACCTCAACGATAAGGGTTTTGCCATTGGTTCCGATTTTAGGCGTATATCGGGGCGGGTGAAATTAAACGCGCAGCCAAAAACCTGGTTAAACGCAGGTTTAAACATTTCAGCCAATCGTAGTATATCTAACCAGGCTAATGAAGCCAGTGGTATAAATGAAAATCCTTTTTATGCAGATTTAATTTTAGGCCCCATATATTCCGTTTACCGGCATGACCCGGTAACCGGCGATTACTTGTATGATAGCAATGGCAATAAAATATTTGATAACGGCGATTCACGTTCGGTAATGACCGGACGTAATATTGTTGCCGAAACCATGTACAACATAAACGAAATTAATCGTAGCGCTATACTGGGTAATGGTAACGTTGACATTACCTTTTTAAAAAATTTCAAGTTCAGTACCAACTTCAGCGTTAACTTGGGTAATTACAGGTCTATTGCTTTTGATAATCCTATTATAGGTGATGCCATTGGTGCGGGGCGTACCTCACGTACCAATACCACTTCAACATACAGCAACTTTAACCAGTTGCTTAATTACAGCAAAACGTTTGATAATCATAGGGTAAAGGTGTTATTAGGCCATGAAAACTATTATAATGGCTATGATAACTTCAATGCTGCCCGTCGCGGGCAAATTGTGCAGGGCTCCATCGTGCTCGATAATTATACAACAACTACCGATGTGGGGTCGTATGATCGTGAGTACAAAACCGAGGGTTATTTTTCGAGACTGGATTACGATTATAAGGGTAAGTATTTAGTAAACGGCTCGTTCCGTCATGATGGCTCATCGAAGTTCAGCCCTGATAAAAGATGGGGTAACTTTTGGTCTGTCGGTGCTGCCTGGAATATAGATCGTGAATCATTTTTCAAGTCCAAGTGGATAGATTATCTTAAGTTACGCAGTTCATACGGTAAAGTAGGTGCCGACAATCTTTCTGGTTATTTCTTGTACCAAGCCTTATACACTATTGGTTATAACAACGGTTCAGAACCTGGCGTGCAGCAAAGCACAGTAGCCAGTAATGATCTGCAATGGGAAACTAACAGCAGTGCAGATGCGGCAATAGAATTTGCCATGTTCAAAAGCCGGGTAAGCGGAACTATCGAAGTCTTTCACCGCGAATCGAGCAACCTGCTGTTCAGCCTGCCTTTGCCGCTTACTAGTGGTTTGCTAAACCGGAACGTAAACCTGGGCGGTATGCGTAACCAGGGTATTGAGGTGCAGGTTGCGGTAGATGCTGTAAGGAAAAAGAACTTCAATTGGAATATCAATGTAAATGCTACCACATTTAAAAATAAGGTAGTTACGCTACCGGCCGAATACAGAGGGCGTATAAACGGAACTAAAAGGTATGAAGAAGGCCGCTCTATGTATGAGTTTTGGTTACGCGATTGGTACGGTGTAAACCCGGCCGATGGTCGTGAGCTGTATTTTGCCGAAAACACTAAGGCCACCACGGGTTTGGTTTATATTGGCACCGATACCCTTACCACCAGTGCAACCAATGCCAAATATCACTACACCGGTAGTGCTATACCTAAGGTTTATGGCAGTATCAGCAATACATTTACTTATAAAAGCTTTTCGTTACAGGTGCAAATGATTTACCAGTTGGGTGGTAAAACTTTCGATAGTGATTATCAATCGTTAATGTATCAGGGTACTTACGGCCGGGCACTGCATGTAGATGCATTAAAACGCTGGCAAAATCCTGGCGATGAAACCGACGTGCCACGCCGCATAACAGGTGCAACCATGTACGATAGCGACCGCTGGCTGGTGAATTCCTCATACCTAAACCTGCGCACTGCCACCCTTAATTACAACATAAGCAAAACCCTGTCAAACAGGCTCGGAATACAAAATGCCCGGGTGTACGTAAGCGGCGAAAACTTGTTTATATCCACAGCCCGCAAAGGCCTCGATCCAACTCAAACTTTTACAGGTGCGCCATCATACACGTATGCCCCGGCTCGTGTGGTTAGCCTTGGTTTAAATGTAACCTTATAAATATAAAGTGCAATGAAATTAAAAAGATTAACCCAATACGCACTGTTATTGATATTAACTGCGTTTGCATCTTGTAAAAAAACATATTTAGATACCAAGCCTTCTGATCAGGTATCAGAAGCCGACGCTTTAAGTACCGTTGCCAATGCTCGTGTGGCTTTAAACGGTATATACCGGGCCATGTATATGCAGTATTCCGATCAGGAACAGGATGGTTTTCCGGCACTGATGATATTTTCTGATTTTATGGGTGAGGATATTGTGCATTCTGCAGCCGGAACGGTTTACTTCAGAGGTGGTTTACGGTGGACCGATCACCGAAGTGTTTCAAGCGACCTGAACTACTTTTCGTACCGATTCTTTTACAAGATTATTGCCAATGCTAATATGATATTGAGCCGTATTGACGATATGGATGGCGTAGCAGCCGAAAAGGCAGCCATTAAAGGTGAGGCATTGGCTTTACGCGGCTGGGCACATTACCAATCGGTACAATTTTTTGGCAAACGCTACGATGCAACTACGGTACCTAATTCGCAGCCGGGCATCCCGATTTTACTAACCAACTCGTTGGATGCACAGCCACGAAGCTCTGTTGAGGATGTATATAAGCAGATAACTACCGATCTAAATGCCGCTATAACGAGTTTGTCTTCTGCAGGTGCGCGTGCTTACAAAACACATATTGATTTAAATGTAGCCAAAGGTTTAAGAGCCCGTGTTGCCTTAACCATGCAAGACTGGCCAAACGCCGCTAAGTATGCTGCAGAGGCACGTGCCGGCAGCAGCCTGATGTCGGCTGCCGATTATTTTTCCGGTTTCAATAACCTGGCGAATGCAGAGTGGATGTGGGGAGCAAATCAACTGGCCGATCAACTACCTACTTACGGTTCGTTCTTTGCCTACATGTCGGCCAATTTTAATTCGGCGCATACTCGTCCAAATCCAAAGCTTATCAATTCTAAACTGTATGCTTTAATTACCGCTACTGATATACGTAAAAAATTGTGGTGGGACGGAACCACCGCCGATGCCGTGAATTTTCCGGGAGTTATCAATGCATCAACCGGACAGCCCGAACCTTCGCAGAGGAAGGCCCGCTACCAGCACCGTAAGTACCTGGTAAAAGATCCAACCGTAAGTGTAGGCGATATACCGTACATGCGAACAGCCGAAATGTATTTGATAGAGGCTGAGGCCAATGCTCGTGCCGGCCTTAACGATGCTGCGGTAACCGCCTTATTTCCATTAGCTGTTGCGCGTGACCCAAGTTATAAAAAGTCGACCAAAACCGGCCAGGCGCTTATTGATGAAATCATGATACAAAGGCGAGTGGAACTTTGGGGTGAGGGCTTTAGGTTTTTAGACCTTAAACGTACCAATAGCCCGCTCGATCGCAGTGGCACGGGTGCTACCGTTGCGTTAGCCACCGTAGGTATTACCACGCCAATTCCTGCAGGCGATGTACGCTGGCAATTTCTTATTCCGCGCAGAGAAATTGAAAGCAATCCATCAATAGAACAAAATCCTTAAAGTTAATGGTGTATGCAATAATGCTGCACTTTGTGTTAGTTAAATAGTTAATATGGGCATTTGTGGCTTAGGCTGCAAATGCCCTCTTTATTCCGTTTATGAAAATTTTTATAAAATATACCCTTGCATTTTTCGCATGCCTTGCTGCATATGCATACCCTAATAAGGCTCTTGCCTTACACTGTATAGCTGATACAACTGCTACTCTGAAGCCGGGTTCCGTTATTTATGGCTCTAACCGGTACACACAGTTTGTGGTGGGCGATCTTGCTTCTCCAATAATATTATCCTCTCCGCATGCAGGCACGTTGAGGCCCAACGAAATTCCAGACCGTACGGAAGGCGTATTAAAGTCGGACGTTTTTGTGACCGACCTTGTTCTAAAAATGGCCGATACTATTCAAAAGCTTACTGGCTTACGCCCGCACATTATCATTAATAATTTGCACCGCATAAAAATGGAACCTAACCGCTCTTTAGATGATGCATTTTTAACCAATGCTGATGCTATAGCCGCTTGGAACGATTACCAGGGCTTTATAATGAAAGCGCGTAAAATAGTAAAACAGCATGTTGGTAAAGGCCTGTATCTTGATATGCATGGGCATGCGCATCCTATACATCGTATTGAGGTTGGTTACCTATTGCGCCCGGCCGAACTGAACGAGGATGATGCAGCTATTGATAAAAAGGCAAGTCAATCCAGCATCAGGGCCTTGGCATTGAGTACAAAAAAGCCTTTTTCGGCACTAATAAGGGGCGATATAAGTTTGGGTACCCTGCTACAAAACGAAGGTTATCGTGCCGTACCGAGCAAGCAGGAACCTACTCCCGGCACCGACAAATACTTTAATGGCGGATATTGTACAGCTGAATATGGATCGCGCAACGGAGGCAATATTTCGGCTATACAATTAGAAACACCCGGTGTTGACGTAAGGAATACCCCGGCTTTAAGGGCAAAATCATCAGGAGCCATAGCAAGGGCGGCACTCAAATACCTAAGCCTGAACTATGGCATGAATTTAATTCGGTGATTATGAGTACTTCAGATAAAAAGTGGATTTATTTTACTGTGCTGGGGTTCTGTGTTTTATATGCTTGTACGATAACGAAGAAGGTGGAAGCCACTCGTGTTATCAACAAAGCGGTGATTGAAATGCAAGCCCGAAAAACCTTCGATTTTGATGCTGTGCATTTCAGCAACCAATTTGCGACCGCCCGCGCCAATGATGTTCTTCAGCAAGATGACAGTACATTTGCAATACTTATTAAACCCGAAAATACGCCTGTTAACCCAAGCCCATGGTACGCGTTTAAAGTTTGGGGCAAGGCAGGTAAGCGTATAACGATCATACTAAATTATGCAAATGTAAAACACAGGTACAATCCTAAAATAAGTTACCAAGCTAAAGTATGGACTGATATTGGCCGGGTTACTTTAAGTCGTGACAGTACCCAAGCCTCCTTTAAACTAAATCTAACCGGTGATACAGCATTAATCGCCGCACAGGAGATTATATCGTCCGCTAATTCTTATGCCTGGATGGATAGCCTGGCCCGCAGTCCGTTTATTAAGAAGTATGTTATTGGCAATAGCTTGCTGGGTAATCCCATTGTGGCCTTAACAACCACGAACGATGATGGTAAAAAGCTGGTTGTGGTATTAAGCAGGCAGCATCCACCAGAGGTGACAGGTTATATGGCCATGCAGGCATTTGTAAATAGCGTAACAGGCAATACTCCGCTGGCTCAAGCTTTTAGGAAACAGTACCGTTTAGTGCTGATTCCTTTGCTTAATCCCGACGGTGTTGATGAGGGTAATTGGCGTCATAGTGCTGCAGGAGTAGATTTAAATCGTGACTGGGATGCCTTTAAACAGCCCGAAACACAGGCTGCTAAGCAGTTCTTGACGAAAATGGTGGCTCATGAAGATGCCAAGGTGTATTTCGGAATCGACTTCCATTCAACTTATCATGATGTGTTTTACACTAATATTGATACCCTTCACACTACGGTGCCCGGGTTCACTAATAAATGGTTGAATGCCTTCCAACAGGCCATTCCGGGTTTTAAAGCAAGAGTGCAGGCATCGGGTAACGGAGGGAATGTATCTAAAAGCTGGATGATGCGTGCTTTAGGTACGGATGCCATTACCTATGAAGTTGGCGATAATACCTCGCGCCAGATGTTGCAGAACAAGGGTAGAGTTGCTGCAGAAAAGATGATGGATTTGTTATTAAAAGACAATAGGAGGGGTAAAGAATGATATGAGCTATCTATCGGCTCGCTTAAAAGGTCTGTGATTAATTAGCAAGGACCAGTTACCACCGGCACAGGCAAGTTCCTGTGTCGGCAATTAACAAGCATAATAGGCGTAGCGCTTAATAACAATTATTTGCTATAACAAGGTATTTGATTGACTGCGATTAATAATGGCGTTCGTGGCGCCTACAGCATCTTGCAGTGCTTCGGCATAAGGCAGGTGAAGCATTCGCTGTTGTATGTGGTCTGGCGTCTCTACCCGATCCCATAAGCCGGAATGGTGCCAGTAACTTAGATTGTCCCAATCTGGGCGGTCTATAATAGGGTAGAGGCAAACTCCCCATAACGGAAAGTCTTCTTCAAGCAATAACTGGCACTCTTTTGCAATAAAAGTGATCCAATTAGGCCTGTCGGTACCCGAGTGACTGGTTTCTGTTAATAATACCGGCCTGCTGTATCTTTCATGAGCTTCTTTTAACAAACTGCTTAATGAACGCCACCTGGGATCAGGCTCCAAGTTAGCCCAAGGCAAAAAGCCTTGTTGCCCAATTATCCATTGATTGTTGTAGTAGAAATTAAATCCTAACAGGTCAGCATACTCCGGCTTACCGCCCAACTCAGGGCAAATTCTTCCGCAAAGCATATCTACGGCCTGGTATTGCAGTTCGTGCTCTTTTAAAGCCTCTTCAATCTCCTCGTCAGTTGCATTTAAAGGAGGAACCATATTAACCAGCGGCTCGGTTGTGAGTATACGTATGGTAGGGTCTAACTCTTTCATAGCAGCAACTCCTTTAATATAAGCCCTCATGAGCTGGTATTTAACATCCCAGCCTTTTCCCGCACAATAGGGTGCTGTACCCCCGCACTCACCACCCAGCCACGAAAGGTAGCTTACCTCGTTAATAGGCGTTACGATTAGTGCGTCATCTGGTAGTTGTGAACGGTAAAATTTAACGAATGCGCAACACAGGGCAACAAACCGGTCTGAAAAATCAGGATGAAATGGATCCAGATCATCCGGAAAGCCGAAGTGACAAATATCCCAAACCTGTTGAATGCCATTCCTTTTACCACTTTGCAACATTTGTTCTACTGCCAACCAATCGTACTTGTACGGCTCAGTTTCAACAACACTCCAGCGGATTCCTTCACGCACAGTCTTTATTCCGAAAGGCTTTAGTAAAAGGTAGTCCGAATCGATATGTTGCAGGTGTCCGGTTTCGGTAAGTAAGTCAACACGCTTACGGTGTAAGTTCAGTTTGTCAGAGCATTCGTAACCGGCCATCCAGAACGAATGAAATGGTGATGTTTCAGCAGCGTAAGTAATTGAATTAAGCACTATATATAAAATAGGTTGAAATAAATATTAGTTTTCATGCCTTGCTGGCAGAGCAATAAACGATAGAACCAGCTTTTGTGTTTTAACTAAACCGCCGGTAATCGTTAATCCAAAATTTCTCGTATCATCGTCCTTCTGACGCTGTGTTTGTAAATTGACAAATATATAAGCAACTTTATCACTGGTTGCCAGGTGGTTTGCATTGATAGCATTATAAGGTTACCCAAATAAAAACTCGACTTTGAAAATAAATAGACACCTAATACTGGCGTTTGCATTATTACTAATTGCCTGCAACTCATTTGCGCAAAAGCTGGGCAAATACAACGCTATCTATTCGGGCATTCCGTGGTTTGATAATAATGGAAAGGTGGTTAGTGCACACGGAGCTAACATGGTGAAAGACCATGGCAAATTTTATATCTTCGGTGAAGCGCATTCTGATACCAGTAATGCGTTTGCCGGTTTTAATTGTTATTCATCCGCCGATTTGTATAACTGGAAATTTGAACGTATTGCCTTACCTGTTCAGGTCAGTGGCAAACTAGGGCCTGGCCGTGTTGGCGAACGTCCGAAAGTGCTGAGGTGCCCTAAAACGGGAGAGTATATAATGCTTATGCATACGGACAACTTAGCTTACAAAGATCCTTGCGTTGGTTATGCGACGGCTAAAAGTATTACGGGTCCTTACAAGTTTCAAGGGCCACTACTGTTTAACGGAGAGCCTGTGCGTAAATGGGACATGGGCACATTTCAGGACAGTGATGGTACTGGCTACCTGATTATACACAGCGGCCTCCTTTTTAAACTGGCCGATGATTACAAAAGCATTACTGAAAAGGTGGTAGACAATAAGTGGCGCGGACACGAATCTCCGGCGATATTTAAAAAAGGTGGCATTTATTTCTGGCTGGCTTCAGATCTGACGAGTTGGGAGCGTAATGATAATTTTTATTATACAGCTACAACGCTCAAAGGGCCTTGGATTGCGCGCGGTAATTTTGCACCCAAAGGCACCCTTACCTGGAACTCGCAAACTACGTTTGTAATGCCAATAACAGGAGCAAATGACACCACGATTATGTTTATGGGCGATAGGTGGTCATACCCGCATCAAGCTTCATCGGCCACTTATGTTTGGCAGCCAATTAGTGTAAACGGAAGTACTGCTTCCATTTCACAGTATATGGAGGGCTGGCAAATTAACACCTCTGCTGCAGTTGTACGAATAATTGATGCTAGGAACAAGGGTATTAACCGAGTTAGTAAAACGGGTATACAGTATAAAGGAAACTGGCAGCATACATTGTCTGATACGGTGTTAATAAGCAGATCTGATAAGAAAGGCGACAGTTTTTCTGTACAATGTAATGGTACACAGATTGGATTCTATGGGCAGGCCGGACCTGATGGCGGTTATGCCAGGGTAAGTTTGTTTGATAATAAAGGAAAAGCAATGCTGCATGCCATGATTGATACGTATAGCAAATATCCGGTAACAGGGCTTAGATTCTTGAGTCCTGTTTTACCTAAAGGACTGTATACATTAACCGTTTCGGTATTGGGAGAACATGGAAGCTGGTCAGATAAGCAAAGATCTGATTATGGTAGTAAGGGAAATTTCGTTTCGCTGGAAAAGATTACTGTTATGGACTAAATGGCTTGGGAAGACAGCATAATGTAGGGGCTTAAAACACACCGGTGAAATTCAACCTTCGTAGGTAAACGCAGTTGGTTATTAGTTGCTGTACCTGGTACACAAATCTGCAGAATTATTAAGCTTTTCTCATCAAAGTGAAGTATTTATTATTTCAAATTTGAAAATAATAATTTAAATTTAAAAAGTTTTATATAACCTTTTGACCCAGGTTGTCGTAAAACTTAATATTAGTAAATACCTGTTATATGAGTGCCGCAAATAATAGCTTAAAGTTAAATGGTCAGAAAATGCGTGACCTTGCTGATTACGTAAAATCTGAAATTCCGGGTTGTGGTTTTGCAATTATTGCTTTTGAAGTTGAAAATGGCCCCAAGGTTGGGAATTACGTTTCAAATGTGCAAGACGAATTCATGATCAAGGCGTTAGAGACTCAACTCAATGCTTTAAAGCGTGGCAAAACGTTTAAAACTCCCGAAGTCGAAACTTCCCAATTACAATCTTAAGCCAACTGTTGGCAAATACCTTCTTTGGTTTATTTACCTATTTCATTTAAAGTAAAATAATAAATAATAACGATATTATTTGTCTTTAAAGCGCTCTCCCTTCATTTTAATTAAAATAAAATTACAAATTCAGTGCCTTTGGCACGGGGTATTTATCTGGCCGCTTTTCTTTTCGAACATACGTTTCTCCAAATCTTTGGGTTCTGCATTGATCCACTAAACAGCCTTTTTAGTCAATTATCGGCTCTTCTTGTTAATAAATGGCTAAGCTGGCATACGTGTTATCTGCCTGGTTTTTTAAATTTTTATCCTTGGTGTAGTATTTTAAGGTCGCTGTGTTTGTTTTTTGCGACAATTTTTTGCTTTTGTGTAACCTTCTTTATAACTTAATCGTAATAACTAATATGACACAAAAAAACTACATAATAAGCACTAATAAGCTAGCTATTATTATCGCTTTAGTTATGGGAAACCTTTGTTCATGGTTAATTATTTATAGCCTATTTAGTTACTTTTTTATATAAGCGCCGATACATGAAAATATTTGATAACTTGTATAAAGCTATCGGTAAAACGATAGCTTTATGCTTGCTAACAGCACTATCTAACTCTGGATATGCTACAGTATATTACTTCTCCAGCTCAACTGGTAACGATGATTACAATAGTTTGCAGGCGCGCAATCCGGCCACACCCTGGAAATCCTTAAGTAAGCTAAACACATTTTTCAGGAACTTGAATTCGGGTGACTCTGTTCTTTTTAAAAGAGGTGATGTATTTAATGGCTCTATCATCGCATCAAAATCAGGCGCGGTATTTTCACCTATTTATCTTGGCGCCTATGGCAGTGGTAAAACACCCGAAATTAACGGCTTGGCCACATTAACCAACTGGAAACAGGTTAAAACAGGCGTATTCCAAACGGCATGTGAGGCAACCGGTTCATTGCTCTTAGTTAACGGCGCGCAAAAGCCTATGGGTAGATATCCTAATGCCGGTTACCTTTCATATGAGTCACACCAGGCTAACAGTTCAATTACTGACAAGGAACTCGCCGACGATATAAACTGGACTGGCGCTGAAGTGGTGATCCGTAAAAACAGGTGGATTATTGACAAGAGCCAAGTAACGTCACAGGCTGGTGGTACCTTAACCTATGCCGCCGGTACTCGCGATATGCCGACTAACGGATATGGTTATTTTATTCAAAAGAGCGCAAAAACACTTGATGTTTTTGGCGAGTGGTACTATGACGCTGCCGGAAAAAATATGCAAGTGTATTTCGGATCAAAAAATCCAAATGCGTTGGCTGTTAAAACATCGGTTGTAAACAACCTGGTAGATATACGCCGGTTCAATTACATCACTTTCGAAAATCTTTCGTTTACAGGCGCTGGCAATAACACTTTCAACATTATCCAGGCCAAAAACATTACCATTAAAAACTGTAGCATAGACATGACTGGCGCCGAAGCTGTATATGCAAACTACACGCCTTTTATGTCGGTTGAAAACTGTCAGATCAATCATTCATTAAGCAGTGGTATTTCTTTTGATGCCGGTTGCGCCAATTCGTCTATCCTAAATAATCACATCCAAAACACCGGACTAATAGCTGGTGCTGGTAAAAGTGGTTCGGGTACTTATGAAGCCATCACTTCGTTTGGCGATAACACCAAAATTGTAAAAAACACAATTGATAGTGTTGGATATAACGGCATATACTTCGGTGGTAACTCGTCTTATGTTAAGAATAATTATATAGCCTATTTTTGCCTTGTTAAGGATGATGGTGGTGGTATCTATATTGGCGACTGGACCAAGACTATCAACAAGAAAGTAATTGGTAACATTATACTACACGGTGTTGGCAATGCTTCGGGTGCAGGTCGGTCTACCTCTTTGCAGGCTGAAGGTATATACATTGACGATAACTCGCAAAGTGTAACTATAGCCAGCAACACTGTAGCAATGTGCAATAATAACGGTATTAAAATTCATAATGCGAAAGATGTAACCATCCACAACAACAATGTAGTGAATAATGGTGTACAGCTAAGATTAGAGCAGGACCATTACCTGGCAACCAGCAGCTACATCCGCAATAACAAAATTCGTAACAACACGTTCATGTCCGCTTCTCCGGTTCAGTCTACCGCTAAGTTTTCAACCCACCAGGATGATCTTAGCGAGTTTGGCCAACTTGACAGTAATTACTATTACCAGCCGGCCCGCAAAACAGCAACTATAGAGGCCGCGACAGTGAAGAACGGAAAAAATGATTTTAAAAATTATAACCTGGCTAATTGGAAATCAACCTCAGGTAAAGATATATCTTCTACAGAAGCTAACTCAGAGTCGATGTTGTTTGAGTACAATGCCAGCAATAGCAGCAAAACTGTGGTATTAAAAAATCGCTATGTGGATGCGCACAACAACGTTTATTCAGGTAAAATAAACATTGGTTCTTATTCATCGGTGGTGTTGCTTTTAAGCAGCAGGCAGCCCGCAAAAGTTTCGAGAGTGGCTGCAGTTGATGTGCCACGTAGTAACGCAGTAAGCTATTTGGCAGCTAATACCTCTCGCTCTGCATCTTCGGGCAGGCTGCAAAGGTAGGCAGCCTGCGGTGGCATAGTGAAGTATTTGCTAGTTTAACGACGCTTTATGCATAATAGACTTATAAGCGCTAGGTCTAAACTTTTCTTTCAATATTAATCCAACAAATACAGGTCCGTAGTACAGGTATCTTTTCCATAAGCGCTTTGGCTCATGCACCAAACGGCCCAACCACTCTAAACCCAAATTTATCCATACCTTACTTGGGCGTTCAACCGTACCTGCGTAAAAATCAAACACGGCGCCTATAGTGCATATAACCCTGGCATTGAGTTGTGCTTTGTGCTGGTAAGCCCATTTTTCTTGTTTAGGAGCAGTCATGCCTATAAACAATACATCTGGTTTGTAAGCGTTAACCGCTTTAACCATATCAGCGTTATCCAAATCGCTAAATTCTTTTTTGAATGGGGGAGAGTAAGAACCAACTTTAACGTTCGGATATTCCTTAGATAGCTTTTCTTTGATTTTTTTTAAAGTGCTTTCTGATGCACCCAAGTAAAAACATTTTCCACCATCCTTATTCAATTTTTTAAGCAGGAAACCATGTGCATCTGCGCCGGCTATCTTATGTAGTTTCTCGCCGGTTAAAAAGCGTGTAGCGGCAACCACACCAACGCCATCCGGAAGTAGTATGTCCGAGTGTTGCAATGATTCCTTGAAATCTTTGTCTTCAGCGGCCATGCAAAACGAGTACTGGTTTATGGTATTAATCAGCACAGATTTTTGGGGTAAATTGTCGGTCAAAAGATCATCAATATTATGATCGAAAATCGGATACTCGGATAAGCTGTATTGATTTTGAAGTAACATTTTTTACCTATGGTTAATATTGTTAATTAATGAATAATATTAATTCTATACTGTTAATAAAGTATTATTAATATCTAAAATCATGTTAAACTATGCAGTAAGCATGCCAATTAACTAATACGCTATAATATTTTCAAAAAATATTATATATTACTTTTTACAGTAACTTATTTGGTTCAATATCGTATAAGTTTTAGACAAGAAGTGTTTAAACTTCAATAGTATAGGTTTGTAAAATTTTTTAACTGTTCAGTTTAGTGAACAACGTGCATATAGGCACAAATCTACTAAATTTTAGCGAAATTTAATATGTTAAAAATTAAGCGTATTTCGCATCCGGAAATATTAGGAAACTGCAGTTAAGTTTACAGTAGCGAAAATTAGGCACTTTTTATATGTTGCTCTAATTCTTGTTGAGAATTGAATCGGTCTTTGATCTTTTTAGCAGGCACTCCTGCATAAATAGAGTAGGGTTCTACATTTTTGGTAACTACAGAGCCGGCTGCGATAATGGAACCGGTGCCGATTCTAACGCCACTCATAATAATACATCCATAGCCCACCCAAACGTCGTCACCTATAACGGTAAGATTGTCCAAGCCGAGCCAGTTATAGTCTTTATCACGTATTTGCGAGGCCAGTCTAACCGGTACGCCTACCTGCTGGTAATTATGATCGTACCTTCCTACCAGTGCAACACGGTTTGCCCAAAGTACGTTATCGCCAATAACCACGTCGCTTTCAATAAATGAGTCGCGGCCAATGTAAAAGTTTTTGCCAATAACTATTTTCTGCCGCGCCCAAATCCGTACCCTGATACCGCTGTGAAAGCCAGGACCAATCTGGTATCTGCGGTAAATTACTCTACGCAACAGCTCGTTTCTGAGTTTTTTTAAAGCAGTTATTAACCACATTACAATTTAATTGACTGATTAACTATTTGAGCGAGCTCCAAAGATACCTGCTTTTTGCTGAACGATTCACCTTTGGCAACATTATTATCCCGCATACTTAGTGCCAATTGGGGGTTGTTCAGTAATTTTTGTACAGCGTTGTATACGCTTTGGCTGTTTTGTGGTTCAACCCACAGGCAATTAACCGGCTCAGTCAGGTAGTCTGCCGCGGCGCGGGTAGGGGTAGTAATAACGGCTAAACCAGCAGCTACCGAATTAAACAGCGACATTGGAAACCCTTCAGGGAAATAAGTAGGAAAAACTAATATATCGCTGTTGGCATAGTAGCTAACCACATCCTGCTCGGGTATGAAACCGGTAAAAATCACTTTTTCATTAATGCCCAACTCCTGGCATCGCTTTTTTAAGTTTTCCTCTTCGGTGCCCCAACCCACTACTATCAATATCACATCGGCATTGTGCGGTAGTTTGGCAAAGCCTTCAATTACTTCATTAATACCTTTTTCGGGTATTAGTCGGCCAACAAATAGTAGAACCTGTGTGCTTTCTGTTACATTAAGTTTCGCTTTAAATGCCGGATCTTTTTTGAAATGATTAGTGCGTACAATATTCTTAGTTACAAACACTCTATCAGCTGGCAAAAAGCCCGAATCCACAATGTTAGCCTTTTCTTCTGACGACAAAAAAAGCCAGCCCGTTACATTTTTTCGTAAATAAGGGAGCACCAGCTTTTGCAAAGTACCTTTGGTGCTTTGCAGTACGGCCATGTCTGAACCATGCGATTTAAGCAGGAACTTTACAGGCTGCCGGTAAAAAGTTTTGAATAATGATATAGTTATAAAATCGCGTATGCCGGCAAGCGCTTCCAGCCTCGAGTTTAAATAAATAACATCGGGTTTAAACTGGCGGGCAGTTTTAATGAGCGAAAGCGCATTTTGCACAATTACTTTCAACCTGCCGGGCGTAGAAGTAACACCTTCTTTAGCTGCATAGCTGAACTGTCCGCAAGTATATCCAAGTTCCTGCAGGCCATCCAACTCATCTAACGCAATTTCAACATGGTGGCGGGTGGGCACACTAAATAATATACGCGGTTTCATACAGTTGTCGAATTTGTTAGGGCACTTGTTATTCTTCTCTCAACACCGGGGTTGCCGGTTACAACGCTGTAAGGTGATACGTTTTTAACCACCACAGTTCCGCAACCAATCTTAACATGGTCCTGAATTACAATGTTGCCTATTATGCACACGTTGCTGCCTATGTCTACATTATTTCCAATAATTGGCGAAGCGCTAAAGCCACCGTCTTTTAATTGCTTATTGCCAATAGTAGTGCTTTGCCTTAAGGTGCAGTTTTCACCAATCACAACCTGGTTGGTCATTACTAAGGCCTGACCATGATACAGGCGCAGGTTCTTGCCTATTTTAGTGTTCCATGGTATTTCTACACTAAAGAACCACTCTACCAAGATGCGGTAAAATAACAGGTACACAAAACCTATATAATAATAGATTTTACGGGTAGAGCAAAAATTAGCTATTCGGAAAAGCAGGAGTATAACACGGCCTTTTATATTGCCTTTGTTTGCATCCCAGTCTTGAAAAATAAAAGTAAAGAAGGACATATACGCTATAATAATTTATCCTGTTATGTACCTCCCGTAAGGTAGTTTACTAACAGCCCATGCTATAAAGCAGGTAATTAACAGGCAAATAATGGTAGTTAAAGGTATCCCTATTAACGGGGTTACCAAATTATAGTTCAAATTAAAGTGAACCATAAACATAAGTGGTAACGGGTGAATCAGGTAGATACTAAACCCGTACCGGGTCATAAAATTTCTTACGTTCAATAAAGTATCAGGCGGCGTACCGGTAAAGGCGCTTTTAATAAAAATAAAGCCACCTGCTGATAGCAAAACTACGTTAAGCGTAAGATATTCATACAAGGATGCTGTGAAAGTACCGGCCTTATGCGATAGTAAATACGTGCCTGTAAAAGTTATGAAAAAACCAGTTACTATAAGCGCCACCGCAAGGTATTTAAGTGCTTTAGTAATGATAACGCGGTTAGCCAGGTAATGGCCAAGTATTAAAAATCCAACATAACCACTAAAATACCGCAGCTCTATAGGAGATGAAGCAGGCACGGCCTTAAATTGATTTAAAGCCAGTGTAATAACCCATATAATTAAAAAGTATTGCAAGGCGCGGTTGCTGGCTTTTTGTATCCAGGGCTGTAGTACGGGTATAATAAGGTACAGGCCAATAAGCACATAAATGTACCAGTAGGAGTATATGGGGCCATCCAGCAATTGAGTGCTTAACCATGGGCTAATATTGCCAAATGCCGCCTGCCCCTCGTTTTTATATTTGATGCCGAAATTATAGGCCACATAAACACACCCCCAAAAAAAAGCCGGCCACAATATGCGGTTAAGTCTCTTTTTTAAAAATGCCGTTAAGGGTAATTCTTGCGGCAGCAATAACGCGCCGGTTAACATCAGGAAAAAAGGGACACAGCACCTAAAAGCCGACTCGTAGAAATTGCAAGCCCACCAATTGTTGGTAGCACCCACCTTATTAAACTCATTAACTACCCCATAAGCCGTAACATGGATGCCTATAACAAAGGTTATAGCTACAACCCGTAAGTTGTCTATCCAGTTAATACGATTATTGAGCTCCGGTAGCGGCATCTATAGTTGAGGGTTGTTTTTGAGTTCGTTTGGTTATTTCGGCACCGGTTAAAACGCTATACAAGTACATGATGTGCGTATACAGCCAGGGCGATGCAGTAAACATACGGTAAG